>CAZTDD010000100.1:0-27221 GCA_964612675.1 uncultured bacterium | reverse complement strand
CCCTCCTAACCTCCCCCGATCTTCGGGGGAGGAACCGGAAAAAAGCTAAACCGAGTCGAATCTGCGCCTGGTTTCGGTTGTCTCCCCCAAAGTCTGGGGGAGAAAAAAACGAGCGTGTCTGCAGCGTTTTCTCCCCCAAGCGGGCCACGCTTGCATGGCCGAGTAGAGGAGATACAGAGGGGGTTGATCGATTAGAACCCATCAATAGACCCTGCGGAGGGGGCCGAACGCGCGCTGCCGCTCGATCAGGGCCAGGAGCCGTGAACGCGCTTGTACGTGGGTCGGGTCGAGCTCGAGCGCCCGTTCATACTCCTGCCGCGCCAGTTCAAACTGATGGTTGTCATGGTGGATCAGACCCAGAACATAGTAGATCTCGGCGCTCTGGGGGTTCAATTCCTCCGCCTTGGCGAGGTGACGGATCGCGCCTTCATCGTAGCAATGGTTGTAATAGTGATACGCGATCTTCGCGTAGGTTTGGCACATCTGGTCGACAATCTGTTTGGCGAGATCGTCGTCCGGGTTTTCAGCCAGAACATCCTGGAACGCTTCCAAAGCTTTCTTGTATTCCTGTTCCGCCAGCAGCTGGCGGGCGGAGAGCATCCCCTCTTCCCATCGTTTTCGCTTGTGACGACGTGTGATGGAATCGATCCGCTCGCCGGCTTCGCTGTTATCGGGATCGCGTTTGAGGACCTGCAGATATTCGAGAACAGCCCGCTCGTCCGCTTTTTTCTTTTCAAGATGAGTGCCACGCATCAGGTAGAAGTCGTTGTCATCGCCTTCCGTGACCCGAATAATATTCGATTTGCGCAGGGCGACAATGTCGCCGGGAACGGTTTCGACGACCAGGAGCGTGCCCGCGTCCTCGAGAATCTTGCAGGGAAGCACGCCTGTGGGGGTTGTTACCTGGTCCGGTGCCGCTGTTGCGAATGCGGCGATTGGTATCAAGAGAAGTGAATAAAAAATGCGCATCGTGGCTCCTCCTCGCTAAATCAAGCCTCACTAAGAGTATAAGACAGGTAACCCCGGCGTCAATGATTTAGATCAGGCAGGACTTTTTTCAACAGGACTACTTGACGATCAACTGTATGGGTGATATCATACAGTCATAGAGTTAAGGAGGCCACGGGATGCTGCATTTTCAGATCGACCCTCATTCCGGCATTCCGGTATACCGTCAAATGATGGATCAGGTCAAATATTATGTGGCGTCCGGTGTGCTGAAAGCAGGCGTTTCTCGCGGGACTCGCGTTAGTGAATTTCGAGACTGCAAAAGGACAGAAAGATCGCGTATGGCGTCTTCTTTTTTGACTGACACAAATCAGAAAAAACTCTTTCATACATGCATTGTCGTATGTTGTCTTCTTTTTCTCTCGGGTTGCAGTAAAGTCCCCCAGATTTCTGTCTCCCCCAGCACTGTTCTCCTGGAACCAAATGAGCCAGGAGCCGAAGTTACGCTTCAACTCTCCGTCACCAATAACGGCCAGCAGCCAACGAGCAAGATTTACTTTCAGCCTTCCTGTGCATGTGCTGTTATTGCCAACGTTACAGAGCCCGTCGGCCCCGGTGAAACCGTGACGGTTGATGTGCCTTTCAACTACCCCGTTCGTGAGGGGAAATTCGCGGAGAGAATCTACATCAAAGCCGCATTCGAGGGACAACCGCTCAAGGCGAAGCGCGACGTAATAGTGACTGGCATATCAAGAGCGACCGCTCTTCTCACGCCGCGCAGTATCATATCTTTTGTGCCAAAGTGTGTTGAATATGTGAGTGCACACTTTGTTGTCCAACTCCTTGACGACGCGGTTTGGCGTTCGGCAAGAGTCCAGGACATTCGCATGAGCGCCGCAGAGAACGCCTCGACCCTGGTGGACATCCGGTTGCAAATGGATGCCTCGAAGCGTACAATCCTCGGAATCTTTCGCTGTCCCACGTCCCCCCTCAGGGTGCAAGACCCGTTTGTCGGAATTATCGAGATTAAGGCGGAGAGCTCCACAAAACAGTACAATATGGATTTGCCTTTCAAGATTGCCTTCCAGGACATAATTGTGTCTCCGGATCTGATCCAATTTTCGCGTATTGAACCAAGTCTTATTAGGATCGAAATGCGCCACGAGGTTCGCCTTGACAGGGCAGAGATTTCCTCGATTTCCCAAGAACTCCGGCTCCGAAAGGAGGTGTTCGACTTTGGGCCCCTTGGAACGACGGTCTTAGCGCGTGTGCATCCCGCGGATAACGGTCTTCCCGCGGATTTTCTATTCGGAACGGTGGAGTTCTCTTTCTCAAATGGCGCAACAATGCGAAAGGCGATAACGGTTGTTGCGAATACTGAACATAAGGAGGAAAGGCAATGAAAAATGTTCTGATAGCTTTGTCGGTGTTGATTGGGTTATGTCCGGCTTACGTTTCCGTTGAGGCGAAAGTCGTTGAGCTTGATGCCACGATAAGCGTCACCTCGTTTCCTGGGAACGAGAGGATGAAGCACTACACCAGAATCTATCGGAAAATGGCAAAACAGGGAATTGCAGATGGGACGGCCACAGCGACTTTTATGGCGAACTACGAGATGGCTGCAAGCGAGGGATTTCAGTATTCGTACCCGGTTAAATTCACGTTAGATATCGACACTGAGGGTGATATCAATCGTTATCGGGTCGATTATTTTGAGCCGGTGATTCGGCCAGACGATCCCGCCTTCAAACCATCCAAGCCTGCAATAAGTTACATGTACCGGGTGACCGTCATCGTCAACGCGAAAAACCGTTACGAGCAGCAAGATCCCGTTGATGGAGGTCCTGAAGTACAATGGATTCATGACATATCTGGATTTGCAGTGAAGCAACCCGAATCCTGGATTCCGGCCCTAGCCCGCTACAGGAAGATACGAGACGAATCCCCTATCTCTTCCCTTACAACCACTACGGGAACCGTATCCGAGTACGACCTTTATGGGGGGCTGCAGCTAACAGAATCGGACGACGGAAGATCCGTTCTCATGATCTTTGGGGAGCCGGAATCGCCCGAATATGCAGCCCGGTTCGTTTTCCCCGACAGCACGTCCTTCCCTTTCCGGCTACCCTCCGTCTACGAAACCAAGAGGCGAGACCGCTTGGTAGTGTGCAGTCTCGGTGTTCCCCAAACACTTGCCCCCGAACGGGGTGAGGATGTTCTGACCATTCCCGACGTGGACGAGGAAAACGAGTAGAGGAAGAGATTGGACGAAACTAACGAACGGAGGTTGCCATGAAAAGGTTATTCCACTTGGGCATATCTGGCACGGCCAATTTGATTCTTGGCTTCTTGGTGGTTGGTCTCGTGGTCACCGCAACTACGGGACATCGTTTGTCGTTCTCCGACCCACCGGCCTACTGCTGTAATGACTATACGTGCGCTACGGATGTCGACTACCCCTACTACGTGAATGTGTACATCCTCCCTGTGCCGAACACGTGTGAAACTCGATGCACAGATAAATGGTATCCTTCAATCGAGGGAAGTTACTGTAATATCAACAGATTGCGCGAGCCTGGCAAATCTCACAACGAGTGTGACACCGTAGGAACTGAGTGGGGATTGCAGAAGGCGGACTATTGGGATGGTGAGGAATGTGAGACCACGGATGGTATCTGGGTACTCTGGGCGACATGTAACGGAACCTCAGTGCAAACGTGTTGAGATTGCCGTGATTTCCCTGAATAGAACCGTTGTCGTTAATGTTATGGCCGTGCTGTTCTTTGGCATCGGCCTTTTTATTGCGAGCTCACCCGATTACGACGTTTGGTGGCATTCGCAGGTCGGACGGGATATCTGCCGAGACGGGATCTGGCCTAGCCCCGACCTTTACAGCTACGCCACCGACAAAGTCTGGGTGATTCACTCATGGCTGGCCGGCTGTTTTTTTTATATTGTTTGGACTGCTCTGGAGCAAGTACACCATGGGCTGGGCGAGACTGCGTTGAAGGGAACACGGCTGATCTTGCTGAGCGCTTTCACTCTCTGTGCATACTTCGTCGCGAGACGCCATACGCGTAACGAAACCGTCGCGATAACCGTTGCGCTATGCGCAGCATCGCTGAGCTGGATTCGAGAGATCCGCCCCTTTCTCTTCACACCTCTTTTTATGCTGTACATGTATTCATTCTTCGGCCGACGGAATCCTTCCACCGCGGATTGGTATTTTCTTCCGGTGGCCATGCTTCTATGGGCGAACTTGCATGGCGGATTCGTCCTCGCCAGCGTTTTGATGCTATCTACTGTGATTCTTCACGCCTTGGTCTCGCTCTTACCGTACGACCGATATCACTCACGAAAGTGGCTCATCTTATCACTCATGGGCGTCGTCGCTACGTGTATCAACCCCGCTCCGCTTGAATTACTTAATCGGGTGTATCATATCAGAAACGATCCAACATCCGATTGGTACTCTTTGCTTTGGTGGTTTAGAGCGAATCCCGCAGACACATGGGGCAACCTACTGATTTATCTGGCGGCGTTCGGCGTGTGGGGCTATGCGTTATGGAGAGGAGATTCAAGGTCTGGCAATTGGCTTTCAGCCCGGTTCCTTTTGGAACTCGCTTGTTTCATTCTTGCCGCACGTCATATCCGGTTTCTTTGGATGCTCGTGATTCCTATGTTGGCATCTTGTGAACGCTTTCGTAAGCTTGTCCACCCGAGTCAACACATCCACTGGGCGCCAATCCTCTTGTTGTTCATCGTCATGTTCATCCAGCAAGATCCCGTCCTGCAAACTGGTTTCCGCCGTTTGCCAAAGGAATCGATGGACTACTTTGTTGAGGAAGGTCTTCAAGGGAATGTTTTCGCACCTTGGCAATGGGGTGGTTATATCACGTGGAGATCGGACAGGAAGGCCCAAGTGTTTGTCGACACTCGCATTGAACCCTTCTCCCGGCGGCAGATCCAGCTTTCATGGCGCGCTACAATTATGCCTGCTCGGCATCTCGGAGAATTAAGCAAGTGCGGTACACAGTTTATTATCATGCCAGCTAACCTGAGTCGTCGAGAGTACACGATGCTGTCCAATAAAGGACTAATTCGCTATTTGTCGAAGAACGAACATAATTTTCTGGCGAAATTAAGCTGCGGCAGAATACGCGAAATATACGGGGAAGGAACATTGGAGTCCGAGGTGCGACATGATGCAAACAAGACATCTGGTAAGAGCTGAGTTTTTTCTCAAGGATTGCCTATTCTCCATTACGCAGATCCATCGCTCCGAGGACACGGACACCTTGAGGTGCGAGTAGCAGATGATTGATGTACAGGTAACGAGGAGACATATCTTGCGTTCCATGGCGTTGATCGTTGGCTCTGTTGGGATCACCGCAATCAACGCAGGCTTGCGAGAGATCCCGATCGCTTGTGTCGCCGAAAAACTGCACGGCAATGCCTTGCCGTTGCGTCTCATTGTGAGTATGCGAGAAACGTGGCAACTCTTCGAGGAGGGGGAAACTCTGTTCATTGATGCCCGTACGCCTGAACAGTATAGGGCGGGACACATCCCAGCAGCTCTCTCTGTCCCCCCAGACAAAAGCGCCGAGGCCCTTGCCAAGCTCATGCCTAACCTGCCGGAAGGAATCGCTGTCATTGTTTATTGCAACGGTGCTAATTGCGAGTCAAGTCGGCAAGTTTTGAAAAGCCTGAGAAGGTGTGTTAATTGCCAAGTCCGGGTATTCGCTGGCGGATGGGACCTCTGGAATCGTAAGGGTCTCCCGGTGGAGAAAGGGTCATGAATGCGACTAGATTCGTCAGGCTTGGGATGTACATCATCCGGCTGCTCGTGGGCCTCACATTCTTGGCCTCTGGAATCGTCAAGCTGAGAGAACCCATCACTTTTGCCATTGCTGTCGACAATTTTCGCATTCTTCCCCACGGAGTCGTTTTGCCAGCGGCACACCTCGTTTCTTCATTTGAGGTTTGCTTGGGGCTTTGCCTTCTCCTTGGGATCTGGCTCGACACCGTGGCTCTCTGTCTGGCAGGATGCTCCACCGTCTTTCTTGTTGCACTAGCTTCAGCGATGTGGCGCGGTCTTGACATCTCCTGCGGCTGCTTCGGCGGGACTGTCGACCCCATTGGGTGGCAACACGTTGGACGGGGTATTCTTCTTCTTGCCGCCGCAGTCCTATTGTACACTCAGCCTTGCAAGTGGAAGGCTACCTTGGGGCGTCACACGCGGAGGCTTCGCTGACCTCCCCTGCTCTTACCACCAGGCGGTGCTCAGGACTCCGCTCGCACTTAGCAAAAGCGGCTGATTCTCCGGCGATATTCTATAACGAGAGCTCTTCACAAATACTGTATTAGTGATATCATACAGTCATAGAGTTAAGGAGGCCACGGGATGCTGCATTTTCAGATCGACCCTCATTCCGGCATTCCGGTATACCGTCAAATGATGGATCAGGTCAAATATTATGTGGCGTCCGGTGTGCTGAAAGCAGGCGACCAGCTGCCGTCGATCCGTGAACTCGCCCGCGCACTCGCTGTGAATCCCACCACTGTGGTCAAAGCGTATAACGAACTCCAACACGAAGGTGTCATTGAGCGTAAACACGGCAAAGGTGTGTTTATTACGGAGACTGCGCCGGGAATGACCGACGAAGAACGCGCGGAATCACTTCGACGCGTGGCGAGACAGTTGGCGGTCGAGGCGAAACAGATGGGGGCACCCGAGGAACTGACTCTCCGTGTGGTGCGGGAAGAAATCGAAAAAGTCGGCGAAACATCCGTCGGAATGCCTGAGAGTGAAGCATGAGTGAATTTGCGATTGAAGCGCAGGATTTGAGCAAGACCTTTCGCGGCGGCGTGACGGCCGTCAAGGACCTGAATCTCAAGGTCAACCGCGGGACAGTGTACGGCTTGATCGGCCGGAACGGAGCAGGGAAGACAACGCTGCTGCGGCTGTTGATGGGCCTGTTACGGCCGACGACCGGGGTGGCGAAGGTGCTCGGGGCGGAGTTGATGACCGCTCCGCACTCGGTACGCGCGCAGGTTGGGTATGTGTCTCAGGTTCAACGGCTCCACAACTGGATGACGCTTCGGGAGATCTCTCGATATGTGGGGAGTATGTACCCGACATGGGATCGCTCCTATGCGGAGAAACTAGCGAGCCGATTTGAGCTTCCCTGGGACCGAGAGATCCGGATTCTGTCCGGCGGCGAGCAGCGGAAGGCCGCGATCCTGTTGGCGTTTGCGGCACGACCCAGTGTGCTGATCCTTGACGAACCTGCCGGTGGGCTCGATCCGGTCGCGCGGCGTCAGCTGGTTGACGAAATCGTGGAGCTCGTGTCGAATGACGAGGATCACACCATCTTGTTCAGTACCCATATCATCTCCGACATCGAACGTATCGCGGAATACGTGGGCATTATGGAGAAGGGACAGATCGTGATGTCCACGCCGCTGGAGGATCTCCAGAAGAAGACAAAGCGGGTTCAGGTCGTGTTCGACGGCGACGGACCGCCGCCCGATTTCACCATTCCGGGTGCGCTTCACACGCAGATTTCGGGGCCTGTTGTGAATGCGGTTGTGAAAATTGACCACGAGAAGCAACTCGATTATCTCAAACAGATGTCCGGTGTCCGTGTCGATGAGTTTTCGCTTGGACTCGAAGAGATCTTCATTCACTTGTTCGGAGAGAAGGCACAAAGAGAACTGACGGAGAAATCGGAATGAATACAGCCGCAGAAGAGATGATTTCTTACACTCGCGAAGACGAAATCTCGCAGTTCGATGTCTACAAAACCCTGGTTGCAAAAGAATGGCTCACGCATGGGAGGTTTGTCACTTTTTGTCTGGCGTTTTGGATACTCGCGTTCTGGATACTGCTTCTTCAGCCAGCCGGCTTGATTGTTGTTTTCGGCGCAGTTTATGCGCTTTGGGCGGGTGCCGCATTTGGCGGGACGGAAAGCACAGAACAGACGGAGGAGTTTTTACTTTCGCTTCCGCCGACGCGGAGCCAACGTTATCTCGCACGGTTGCTGCTTGGTGGCGGAAGTGTGCTCTTCTTCGCCATGGTCAACCGTTTCGCGATTCGGTGGAACCTGCCGCAGACGGTATGGGGTCTGTTTGTCGAGTCAGGTTTCACGGAACCGTTTAAGATCGAGGGCTTGAGGACAGTAATGGCAATGGGAATCGACATTCTCATTCCAGTAAGCGTATTTGCATTTTCGTTTCCCCTTGCCTCAGTCGCCCATGTGCGTTCGCCCAAAGGCTATGCACGCGCTCTCGGGGCGTTGTCGGCGGCTACACTCTTACTGACAAGTTGCTGGGCTGAATATGTGATGTGGGAAACGCTCAACGGGTATCTGACGATTCCCGTTTTGGTCATCGCTTCGGTAGGAGCGTTGATAGGCGGCCATTCTGTTTATTGCAGAAAAGAGGCCATTGACGATCCGGAAGGCTCTCAAAGCCCTTGGACACAATTGCTGCTGACGATGATCGCGATTCTTCTGGTGGCGCTGATTATGGGGGTCGTGTTCGATCTCGCTCGGCGGTTGCAGTAGGGCGTGGTGGGAGGACCAGCGTGACTAAGCGTCATTGCGAGCGAAGCGAAGCAATCTCATCGAATTACGAGATCGCCACGTCGCTTCGCTCCTCGCGATGACGGAAAACGGACCGGTTCTAGAGACCCGCGTCTATAAACGAAAGGAAAAAGACCAATCATGTTTGTAGCGTCATGGCTGGAAATTCTGATAGTCGTTGCGATTATTCTGTTTATCTGGATGGCTATCTCTCGTAGTCGGCGCGGTCTGAAACGTTCGGTTTCCCCTCATCGTCCGCAGCCTCGGCATCGGATCACCCGGATCGTTTGCGGCACACTGGGTGTGCTGCTGCTCGTCGCAGTCGGGTTTGGAACGTGGGCAGCGACACGCGACTGTTATCCCGAACCGACCGACATCCGGTCGGTGACGACGCGTGTGCCGACAGAGGAAGCCCCCTCCGATGACTCCGCTGAGGGACGGTTTCTCGTTCATATCCTGATCACCACATCGGAGCATACCGGCTTTCTGCCCGTGCATGTCGATGAATTCGTGGTGAATTGGCCGGAGGATATAGACAAGGAGTTCAAAGGCTCCTTCGAAGTCCTCGACATGGAAATCAAGTACAGCATGCAAGATCTTCGCCCACTGCCGAACATGGCTGAGATAGCCGGGGGCGTCCCGTTTTGGGCGCAGAAAAGCCTTTATTTCCAATGGGAGCGACATAACATTCACGCGGTGAGGTTCTGCAGTCTCAATCGGGATTACTTGGGGCATTTTGAATGGGGTGTGCGATCCAATCCTGTTTTTTCCATTGTGCCGTCTCCCTACCCGCATGTGCTCGGCTTTCAGCTGATCACACGGCTTGCGGAAGACGATCCTCTTCAAGACATTTCCGCCCGAGAATTCGTGGATGCGCGGCAGGAGAAGTTGGCGGCGAGTATCCAAGAATCGGAGACACCGAAACGTCCTCCCATTCATCCCATTGTCGCGGGGCTTTCAGGCGCGGGATTCACGCTTGCCGGTCAGATTGGTCTGGCTGCGGTTATTCTGCTGATTGCGGCCTTGTGTCTTACGCAGGTGTTTTCCAATCGACCGATGGCGTTCGTCTTGATTCTGTTCGCAGTGATTCTCTATACGGCTGCGCTGGACCGTATGGCGCTGGGGTATCATCTGTCGAACATGCGGGATACCAATCTCCCGGTGGAAACTCGAATCTTCGCCTGCGACATGACGCGGCACAGCTTCTTCTACAAGCAGACAGCGTTCGATGAAGTGAACCTATTGGCCGAGAGTGGGAAGACACCCCAACAGTTGTAGCAATGTGCGGAGCGGGTGTTGAGGGAGTTGGGGTGACCTGACCGCCAAATTGACAGCCTGCGTTATCTGCCGATACACTGTCTGCAAGGAGACCAGCCATGGACACGGTTAATGTCACGCTCACCGAAGAGATGCAGGAGTTCCTCCGCGACGAAGTGGAAGCGGGTCAGTATGCAAATGTCGAAGAATACATTCAAAAGCTGATTCAAGATGAACAAAGGAAGAAGGCCAAAGAACGTCTCGAGGCGCTGCTGATGGAGGGGATTAACAGCGGGCCGGCTGAAGAGATGACGGATGAGGATTGGAGAGATATACGAGAACGCCTGCGGCGGAAGTGGGCGTCCCACGAACCGGCCCGATGAGATTACCAGTTGAGAGAACTCCGCAGGCCCGAAGAGATCTGTATGAAATTGCAGATTATATTGCCGCAGATAGTTACAGCGTCGCGACTCGTTTCTTGACAGCAGCAGAGAAAACGTTTGACGATATTGGACGGATGCCAAAGATCGGCAGGTCATGTGCATTTGTTAACCCGCATCTTTCGCAACTTCGTGTCTGGTCAGTCTTCGGCTTTGAGAAATACAAAGTGTTCTATAGGGTCGCTGAAGAGCAGATCACAGTGATTCGGGTTCTCCATGCCGCGCGGGATCTCGAGGCAATTATGGAAGGTGAGATTGGTGGAGAGTCTACAGAGAATGATTCCGTGTGACGTGCTCGTTTCTTCCTCCTGTGGCGACGTCGGATCAATTGAAGAGCAATCCCTGCCACGCACGGCTTATTACTTGCTTCGGGCAGGTTCTTATGTCAGTTGGCCGTCCGCTGTCATTTGCTCCAATTCCTCACGAGTCACGGTACGCTGCTTCCGACGCGCTGTGATCAGCTCCCAGAACCTGTCGCTCGCCCCGAGTTGGAGTTGATCTTCGTCCAACCCTTCCAAGGCCCACCACCATGGCGACTGGACGGCCATCACGGGTGACGAGCACGCGGTCGCTTTGCGCCTCACGAATACAGATGTCGAGCGTTGCCTGTTCGATTCCAAACGTTTTCACAGGATTTCCTCCGTACTAGCATGAGGTGGTTTGTGGCGAACGGCCCGGACTGTGGCCGTTTGTTCGGTTTCCTCCACATCATAGAACACCGGGAACTTGCCGCGCCATGCCCCTACCGTTTGACAGTCTTCATTTCCGCCCGATACACTGTCTCCACACATATCAGCTCCGCAGAGGCGTTAAGTCACCATGACCGAAGAAATTCAAGAATCTCTCTCCAGCGGACAGACAAAGAAACCGAAAGAACACCTCAAGGCACTGCTCATGGAAGGCATCAACAGCAGACCGAGCATTGACGGAGATTTCGTGTTCTCAAGTCTGCGAGAGAAATAGAACGAGATGTCTCAAAGGGATTTGTAATCACAATGAAGAAAATCTATATTCTACCTCTAGTTCTCCTTCTTCTAGTTTCATGTGCCGGTAGTCAACCATCCTCCGAGCTGGTGGGGTTTGAATCCGACTTTCCGCAGAAGGCGTGGGATGTGAAACGGGGCGGTATGTCGGACGCGAACCGGTTTTGTTTTTGGTTCGCCGATGAGGAACGGCCGCTTGAAGAGGGACGTCTCGTGCCTGTTATGAACTGAGGGCGCATAGCCCATGATCGCACGAGCGATCCCTATTCTTCCAACGGCAACAGCTCAATCTTTCGAAACTCGACCGGGTGACTCTCGGATTGCAGCGAGATATAACCTTCACTCATCATTTTGTCGTTTCCGTAAATCTCCTGCAGATTCTCATGGTCGTCGTCGAGTTGTGGTTTTTCGTATTCGAACACCACTTCGCCGTTCACACGGTGGATGATTTTCGAGCTGCCGTGTACCTCCACCTCAACCTGAACCCATTGATCGCCGTGAAACGTTTTTGAACTCGATGAGTTACAATGTTGCGTGACCAGTTTGTCATCCATCACGACGTTGCTTCCGGGTGTGCAGACATTGGCGGTCGGTCGTTTGTCCTGGCCGTTGCCGCCGAGCAGCTGGACCTCGATACACACCGGAAATTCCTGGTCTTTCTCCATCGTCTCAGGCGGTTGGCAATGGAGCATGATCCCACTGTTTCGCAAGGCCCATCCGGGTCCTCCAGGGCACTGTTTCCCGACAAATCGGTATTCCAGGCGGATTTTGTAATGGGAGAATTTATCTTCATAGAAAATGTGGCCGAATCGTCCGTCGAATTTCTCGTACCGATCGTAACGGACCTTCATGACGCCATGCTCGACTCGGAATGTATTGCCGAAGTTTTCGCCGAGTTCGTAGCCTCTGATTTTGACTTTCCATCCGTCGAGGTTTTTTCCGTTGAACAGGCTGATCCAGTTCTCATCGCTCTTGGTAGCGCTTTGTCCCAGCGCATATAACGCGCTTGTTGAGAGAATGCAGATACACATCAAAAGTGTGCCGATTGCCGAAAAACTCTGCGGGGAGGGTGATTGTTTTGTTGTCATTCTATTTGCTCCTTTGGGGTTATTGTGACAATAATTATTGAATGGTGGCTGTCTATTGTTTATGCCTATTTCGGCAATCCGTATCGTTCTCGGACTTCTTTTACGTCTCTTGTTCTCCCTGCTTTGCTGTCTCTAGCCAATACACAAGCGAATAATAATACCCTAATCCAGTGCAATGATAACCCCTCACCCTAACCCTCTCCCGGGGGGAGAGGGAACTTCCGATGCCAACTATTCGACTTTTTGCGACGCCATCAAACTTGGGGGAGAAAACAAACCCATTCCTCCCCCGAGACCGGGGGAGGTGTAGGAGGGGGTTGACATTCTTTTTATGTGCATGGTCGACTTTATGCCGTTCCGTCAGTTTTTCAGGCTATTGATTGGGGCCGGGATATGGCCGCCGTGTGCGACGAACGCTTCGCCACCGTTCGGACAGGCGACATTCGCGATTGTCCCCGCTCCGAAGAGTCCACCGAAATCCACGTATTCCCCCGGTCCTTTTCCGGGTACTGGAATAATTCGTACGGCCGTAGTTTTATTATTGAAAATGCCGATTGCCGCTTCGTCCATGATCATCCCGGAGATTGCGGCGGCGCTGATATCGCCCGGGAGAAGGATCATGTCCAGTCCTACCGAACAGACCGCGGTCATTGCTTCCAGTTTCTCCAGGGTCAGGGTTCCTTCTTTCACTGCTTCTGCCAGCGCATGATCCTCCATGACCGGCAGGAACGCGCCCGATAAACCGCCCACCGAAGAGGACGCGAAGATGCCGCCTTTTTTGACCGCGTCATTGAGCATCGCCACCGCGGCGGTCGAACCGGGTGCACCGATTTTTTCGATACCCATCGCCTGATAGATCTCGCCGACACTGTCACCGACTTTGGGAGTCGGTGCGAGCGAGAGATCGAGAACCCCGAACCGGACGCACAGTCTCTCGGCGACTTCCCGGCCGATCAACTCACCGGTGCGTGTAACCCGAAACGCCGTGTGTTTGATTTCTTCGGCGATAACGTCAAGTGACGCGTCCGGATATTCTTTCAGCACACTCTGTACCGCTCTTTTGACGACACCGGGGCCACTGACACCGACATTGATCACGCAGGATGCTTCTCCCGTGCCCAGATACGCTCCCGCCATGAACGGATTATTCTCGGGGATGTTGGCGAACACGACGAATTTCGCACAGCCGAATCCCTTTTTGTCTTTTGTGGCATCGGCAATTCGTAGGATGGTGTCGCTCACAAACCGGATGGCATCGACATTCATCCCGGCCTGGGTTGTGCCGACGTTGACTGAGGAACAAAGGCGATCCGTTTTGCTCAGAACATCCGGTAGAGTACGAATCAACGTCCGCTCGCCGTCGGTCATTCCGTAATGCACCAGGGCGGTATAGCCGCCGATCAGGTCGACATGGACATCCGCCGCCGCGCGATCCAACGCGCGGGCGAGTTGAAGCGCTTCGGTTTCGGTGTGTCCTTCAAGCAGGCGGCTGGCCGGAGAGATCGCGAGACGCTTATTGATGATCGGTAGGCCGTATTTGGTGGTCAGCTGATCGCAAACCGAAACCAAGTCCCCGGCACAGGACTGGATTTTCTTATAGACAGCCACCGAGACTTTGGAGATGTCGCGACTCGCGCAGTCGTCCAGGTTGATGCCCATGGTGACCGTCCGGACATCGAGGTTCTCCTCTTCCAGCATTCGGACCGTATTGAGAATATCGTCTACTCTTCGCATTTCGCCACTTTCAATAGTTGCCAGACGGAAAAGACGTCGTTCGTCGCCCGGAAAAGGTTTTCGTGCTGCAAAGCCACGACAAACTCGCTGGACGACAGCAGAGCCTGGAGTTCACCTTGCAGCTGTTTGATGTCCACTTCTTTTGGAATGGTGACTTCGCCGATATGAACCACCTGGTCGCCTTTGACGGTAAAATAATAGTCCTCGATGTTGATATTGCTTTCGGCCAGATAGGTGGTCAGGGTTTTTAGAATCCCGGGTCGGTCTTTGCCGGTCAGGGTCAGGATATAGC
Source organism: uncultured bacterium (assembly GCA_964612675.1). GTDB lineage: Bacteria > Hinthialibacterota > Hinthialibacteria > Hinthialibacterales > JAKPRU01 > CAZTDD01. The sequence goes on along the minus strand of CAZTDD010000100.1, from coordinate 12,893 downwards.
GATCGTTGAGAATGTCGCCCAACCGTGGCCGAACCTCTTCGAAGGGGCGTACGATCACGGAGGTCTCATCGCGCGAAAAGGAGTTTTCTATCAGTTCTCGGATTTCGATTCGGTGGTAGGTTTCTTTGAATTCAGCGGTGAGGATGACGGTGAAATACCCTTGAAAGACGGTTTGACTCATGCCTTCAATGTTGCCGTTTCGCTCATTGATCGCGGTAGCGATGGAGCGGATAATTCCTGTCCGGTCCCGTGAAACCAAGGAGATAACGAATTTCGTGCTGGTATCGTCCACGGCGTAACCCTATTCTTTATTCTGAATAATCGGTGCGGTTTTACCCCATTCTCCGGTAAAAATATACTCCTCGAGGGGTCGGCGTGAGCGGGGGCCGAGTTCCATTTCTCTGAGATCCTCCGGCAGATCCTGTGGATCGCCTGGATAACCGACAGCCACGGCTGTCATTGGATTGCAGTCATCGGGGATATTGTATTCCTGCCGAGTTTTCTTCTTTTTGAATCCGGCCATGGGGTGAGCATACAAGCCGAGATCAATTGCCTGGAGCAGTAAGTTCTCTATCGCCAAACCAACGTCGTGAACGGCGTATGGATTCTCTTTTCCTTCCGTCCATGAATTGATCCGGGCAATTGCAATCATGAGGACCCAAGCGGACTCGGCCCACACCTTGTTTTGATCCACAAGGCAGTCGAACATGCGTTCGAATTCCTCGGGGTTGTCTCGCGTTGCTATGAGAAACGCCCACGGCTGGAAGTTGTAGCAGGACGGAGCCCATCGGGCCGCTTCTAGAAGGGTTCGGACTTTCTCGGGTTCGACGGGTTGTTTGGAAAGCGCACGAGGGCTCCATCGTCGACGGATGAGATCGTGAATCGGGCTGTCCGTTACTGCGGGCTTTTCCATCATGGGTTTCGTCCTTTCTCGTTCCCCAAGCAGCGTGGTTCCCGAGACCGTCTAAGAAGTCTGTTTCTTTTGCTTCACCAAGATTGACGGCTCGGCAAAAAGTCCACGATACAGATCTCAACCCCCTCCTAACCTCAACGTCATTAAGGTCAAGAAGATGACGGACCTTTCGCGGGAGGGCGGACCTCCCGGTGAGCCGTGCACAGGAAGGGACCCCCGGCTCAGCAGGAGCTTCGCCCTCCCAGCGTCCCGTTGCAAAGGGCTTAACTTAATGACATTGCTCCTAACCTCCCCCGATAATCGGGGGAGGAAAAGAAACAAGCACGTCGGTTCTGATTTCTCCCCCAAGAGGGACACGCTTTCGTGGCCAAAGGTAGGGGAGATACTGAGGGGGTAGATTCTTCCCCTCAGACAAGTTCTTTCTCATACTCTACGTGAGCTTTGAAACTGAACCAAGACTCATTTCCCGGTCGAGGAACCTTCTGTGACAGTCAGGATTTGGTCGGCGGGAACAGTCGTCAGTGTATTTACCGAGCCGCTGGGCCAACGGATTTCAATTCGTTCGATGACTTCCTGTTTTCCCAAACCGAAATGGAGGCGCAGATCCTCAGCGCTCTGATATCCACGTCCGCTGCGTACTTCATCGATCTGTGTTTTCCCCCCGGCTGTTACAAACACCAACGCGCCAATTGCGGATCGGTTACTTTTTGTGCCGATGAGTTTGAGGAGGATCCAGTGGTTGTCCGTTTTTGTTTCGTTTAGTACGACGGTCGGCGTATCGCGCGGATTCTGGATTACCACATCGATGTCTCCATCATTATCCAAATCGCCGAACACCGCCGCCCGGCTGCTTTTTACGACGAGCATGCCGTCGCCGCTCTGTTCGGTGATGTCTTCGTAGGTCCCGTCCTCTTTCAGCCTGTAAAGGAGGTTGCGTTCTTTATACGTGCTGCTCTGATCGTACTGTTCGACTGTGTCCTGCAAGTGTCCCGCTGCGATGAACAGCTCCCGCGTTCCGTCATTGTCAAAATCCGGAAATCCGCATCCCCAGGTGACCAACGGGAGTGTCCCGGCACCTGCACCCGTAATTAAAGTGACATCCTGAAACTGCAGGTCGCCGAGGTTTCGGTATAAGGTGGCCAGCTGGTTTTGGTAATTCGTTGCGATGATATCGAATAACCCGTCACCGTCATAATCGCCGGCGTTTGTGCCCATCGTGCCCTGTTCGTCTCCGTTCAAATCATAGGCGACGCCCGCAATGAGTCCGATCTCCTCGAACGTACCGTCACCGTTGTTGTGGAAGAGATAGCTCTCCTGAACATCGTTCCCGACATAGACATCCGTCCACCCGTCGAGATCGAAATCCGAGCAGACCATGCCCATACCGTAACCGCTGTACTCACCGATCCCGCTCTCTTCGCTGACATCGGTGAATGTGCCGTCGCCGTTATTGCGATACAGCAGATCGGGGACGGCGGGGTAATGGAGCGGGTCGCAATAGACCTCAACCCCCGAGCGTGTGCAGGGCTTGAACTTCGCATAATCAAACTCGAGATAATTGTTCGAGTAGATGTCCACGTATCCGTCACGGTTGTAATCCAGGAACGAGCACCCGGCACCGAACGACGGATCGCCAAGTCCGGCCTCTTTTGTGACATCGGTGAATGTACCGTCGCCGTTGTTGCGGAGTAGGACATTGGGGCCGTCGTTCGTAATATAGATATCTTCGTCGCCGTCATTGTCATAATCCGCGACGGCGCAGCCGAGTGCGTACCCGGTGTCGCCGCTGCGGCTTTCCTCTGTGACGTCGGTGAACGTGTTGTCGCCGTTGTTCCGGTAGAGGGCGTTCTTCGGCGGCGTTGGCGGCTGCGGAGTTCCTTTGAGCGGCGCGGCGTTCAGGAAATAGAGATCGAGCAGGCCGTCATTATTGTAATCGATCATGCCCATGCCGGAGGCGATGGTTTCCATGATGTAATGATTACCGCAGCTACCGTCCGTGTGTTGGAAGGCGATTCCGGAGTCGGCGGACGCATCCCGCAGCTGGATGTCAGCGCCGGCTGCGGAGCCGAGGGATAGAATATGCAGAACCGCGGCAAACCAAATTAGCGATTTCATCGAGCGTTTCGGAGTTTGTTGTAGCGTTCACGAAGACGAGGGTTGTCCGGATCGAGTTCGATAGCCGAGGCGCATGCTTCCAGCGCCATGTCTACACGGCCGTTTGCATAGTAAGCCCAGGCGAGGAGGTCGTAGTTCCTCGGGGATGGATAATGGGTTGCCAGGCGCTGAGCCAATTCGAGCGCGCGCTTCCTATCGTGGCCGTTTGCCAAATGCATTCGTGCGAGGTTGTTCATCGCTTCCGGCATATGCGGATTCAGTTCCATTGCCTTTTCCATTCGAGCCGACGCGAGCTTGAAATCCCCGATTTGAGCGTACATCGTGCCCAAATCCAGCAAGATATCCGCGTTCTTGGGTTTGAGTTTTGCCAACTCTTCGTAAATTTCGGCAGCTTCCTGTAACCGTCCGGCGCCGAATAGAAACGAAGCGAGGTTTTCGCGGCTCTTGACCGCTTTCGGATCGATCCGAATCGCCTTGCGGAGGTGTTTTTCGGCCAACGGCCATTGTTCCTCCGAGGCATAGAAGATCGCGGCGTCATGATGGATCGAGCTGCATAGTCTGCGCAGTTTTTGCTCGTCATCCCGTGTCAGGATTTCGCGGGCCATCTCCGCTTTGTCGTCTTTTTTTAGCTCCCGGAACTTCGTGAGAGTCTTTTTCGCTTCATCTCGTTTTCCCAGACGGGTTTGGACTTGCGTCAAGGCATAGAACGCGTTGACCGACTGCGGATCGAGACGACAGGCTTCGAGAAGGTGTTTCTCCGCTGCTTCGAATTCTTTCTTCTGGAGAAGGGTCTGTCCGAGGAGGAACCGACACAGGGAATCGTTGGGGTAATGTTCCAGTTCCAGTTCGTATTCTTTTTGGGCGTTGTCATGATCGCCGCTATGGGCGAGGGCCATCCCTATTCGTCGGTGAACGCCTTCCGAGTGCGGTTCGATCTCAAGGGCTTTGCGAAAAAACTCGATTGCGTCTTCGAACCGGCTCTGTCTGATCCTAATCTCACCGAGGGCCCTGTACATATCCGCCCTGTTTGGTTCGATCTGCAGGCCGAGTCGGAGGTGTTTTTCGGCTTCTTCGTATCTCCCAAGCTGGGACAACGCCATCCCGAGATTGAAATGGGGCTGCGCTTCGCCGGACGCGCTTTTTAGTACGGCTTGAGCCGCTTCGAGCGCGTACTCTCGGGCGTTCTCCAATTTGAATTCGGGAAGATCGTCCAATTCGTCGCCCAGTGCGGGACCGACTGAAACGAGCACAAGTGCCCCCGCCAGAAGGCGACCCAATAGCCGACGGACAGTAACATCTCTATGACAAGAACGGACCATCAAGAAATTCTCTCCACCACGAGCACTGGAGTGAATAGGATATCAAACATGCAGAACTCGCGCGAGCTCCAGAGATTTTATATTCTGTATGTCCCATTGTTTCCAGATGGCGATTCCCCCACAATCGAATCTTGTCTGCTTCATCTCTCCCGGTCATGAAAGGGGATTATGCGAAAAGGATTCGATCTCCTCGGGTCGCTGAGTCTTTTGGCATCGCTGCTATGCTGGGCAACCGTACCGCTTTTCCTGCGATCTTTCATCCACGAGATCGACGGCTGGACCGCGAACGGCGTTCGCTACCCGCTCTCCGCATTAATTTGGCTCGGCCCCCTCCTTTATTTCCATCGCAAAGGATTTGTTCGGCCGGTTTATCTAAAACGGGCGTTATTGCCGGCGGCGATCAACATTATCGGCCAGAGTCTCTGGGCGTGGTCGCCTTACTACTTGGAACCGGCGATGATGACGTTTCTTGTTCGTATCTCCAGTCTTTCGGCCATCTTGGGGACTTTTGTGCTTTTTCGCGACGAGGCGGGCCTATTGCGATCTGCTGTCTTCTGGACAGGGCTGGCGGCATGTCTCGTTGGTTTTCTTGGTTTGACGTTTCTCGGCAAAGAGACTCCCCACGGCTCGACACTGACAGGCGTGATTCTGATTACCATATGCGGGGTTTTCTGGGGCTACTACGGGGTGACCGTCCGGTGGGCGATGCAGGGGGTGCATGTATTGGTCTCTTTTCCGATCATTTGTGTGTACACCTCGGTGGGGACTCTGTTTCTTATGCTGCTCTTCGGCGAACCGTCGCGGCTCCTCGACATGCAGGCGCACCGGCTCTTGTTGCTTGCGCTTTCGGCTGTGATCGGAATCGCCGTGGCTCATGTATTCTTCTACAAATCCATCGAGCGGATTGGCGTCGCGATCAGCACAGGCGCGCAGTTGCTGTCGCCGTTTGTAACCGCCGTGGGTTCGTACTATATCTTTCGGGAGATCCTTACTTTCGGGCAATGGGTTTCGGGGACGATTATGCTCGTTGGGTGCGGTCTGCTTCTCTATTCGCAACAACGCCTGCGACGTCATGCTCACGGCTCCAGCGAAATGCAAACGGCCCCGGAGAGGGAATTCTCCGAGGCCGTGGAATCCGAGAGTCGCCCGAATGAACCGGATTAGAGTTTCTTAATTCGGACGTTCTTGAACTGAGCCTTGTGCTTGAAGCTCTTGTGTTGGAGGGCGATCCCGCCTTCCTGCTGCTTGTGGATGAGACCTTCAACCGAGCCAAGATCCACATCGTGAATCACCTCGCCGTTCAGAACGGCTTTCAGGTGGTTATGTTTTACAGTGATCTCGACCTGATTCCATTCGCCGGCGGGCTTAATGGGGTTCACCTTCGGGGCACGGACGTTATAGATGGCGCCCGAGGATTCCTTGGACGGAGGCTCGCCTGCGTCGTCACGGAACGTGATTTCCGGGCTGGAGATGAACACTTCTTTCTCGGGTGTATGGAACAGGATGCCGGTGTTGCCTTTGGGCTCGATCAGCACATCGCAGCGAAGAATGAAATCCTTGAACTGCTTTTTGCTGATGATCGCCCACCAGTCCCAACCGTGCATCTTCATGACGCCGTCTTCAATCTTGGGTCTTTCGCCTTCCAGTCCCTGGATGATCCATCCGTCCAGGTTCTCTCCGTTAAAAAGCAACTCGAACCCCGCCGCCTTCTCCTCCTCGGAGAGCGTCGGTTTCTCCGCTGCAACCGGCAAACTCAACAGCACAATCAGACTTGCACTACACAGAATTCCTACCGATCTAACCATACCGAACTCCTTTGTCTTATTGGACTTATGGAATAGTCTTCCAGAAATACGAAGCAACTTTTTGCCGTCAACTTTTACTGCTTGAGACGGTGAAAGGTACTCAATTATTCATTTCCCGGCAACACAATCTCCGGCAAACATACAGTTTATTAGGATACCCAAATCTCTGTTTCCTGTACATGCATCCTGACCGGTAGGGTCCCGCGATTCTGCTATGGATAGTTCTCGACGATGTCTGGAAGTACGTGCGGGATACGGAGGCAGAACGGAGCGATGTACCCGCAGTTCGCACGCCAAGGCCACAGAAGAGCAGATCATCAAACGAGTAGACTAATCTGGAAGCGGAATATAACCTGCCAGAAAGCACAAACCTACAGGCAGATCAACTACTTTCGGCTTTTTGCGGCACAGTTTTCCCTCCTTGGCCTTTTGGGGGAGGAGGTCGTTTTGTCGTTGGCTTTCTATTCACATTTCCTTTTCTGACTTCGCCTCCGGATAATAAGTCATTCTTGACTGGACGTGTTTCATTCTGTGCCATTGTCTTGTTTCTCCGTCGATTTCAGTTCTTCATCGAGCGGAATATCCCGAAACTCGATAGCGATCGCGTCGCGTGCGAGTGTCAAGTACATGGCTCCGACCTTGTACAGACTCTCTCCTGTCGAGTTCCTACAAACATTCACATCTCGTAACAGCAATTCAGCATTTTGAGACTCGTCCGAAAACGCTCTGACCCAACCGTCGTAAACAAGATCGTTTCCCTGGTCGCGTACCGTGACCCAACGTATTTCCGGGGAATTGAACGTATAATCCCATACATCAAGGGGTCCGGTCTTTTTTGTTATTCTCAAAAACCTCAGAAATCGCAGATGCCATTTGTATGTAGATAATACAGTCAACAGCAACCCTAATACAACTGCGACAGCGCATACATGGACTATTTCCAGATAGGAAAGTCTGGCCTTCTCTTTAAGGAGCGCCTTGTGAAAAACAACATTCAAGGCCAGGTTCGAGTCGCAGATTATGTCGATGATATAGAGCATTGACCAATAGAGGAAATACGACATGACACCGCAAAGAACTACCTGTACGACGAAAAAGAAACGGTCGATGGTGGGGCGGACTGTAAGGACTTCTAGGATATAAGCACAGATAATTCCCGGAAAAAGCAAAAGAATCAATCTAAGCGCTAAATCGGAAATTTCCACAGCGTATCCCTCCGCAGCATAGGTCATTTCTTCCCTAGAGAAATCAACAGGAAAATCCTACAGCGTTTATGGCTCAGATTGGAGTCAACTGCAGTCCGCCGCAGGGGTCACTTGCTCGATTCGGAAGGCGAATGGACCTGCGGACTTTCGTGGTACAACGCGAAAACCTCCTTCACGTTTCCGTCCTCTGCGTTTCCGCGATGTACCCAGACCCGGAACTTCAAAACCACCGGCTTGTCGGGACGCAGTTCGAACGGCTCGGTACCCGGAAAGTCAACTCCAAGGAAACCGTAATGCCGTAGACACCAGCCGCAAGGGAATTTGGGGTTTTCGGGATGCTGAAAGATCGCGAGACCAGAATACGAATCCCCTTTGCCGAATTTCGCTGAGAAATCGCCCCATGGCGATGGAATCAAATCACTGTCTTCCTGGGGACCGTTTGCGGTGGTAATCACTTCCTCTCGGCGCGGGGCGGGCCGGAAGCTGAATCCGCCGTATCCTTTTTCGTTCGCCCCCGCGATTCGGACCGGCTTGTCTACCGCTCGGAGTTTCAGTTCGACGTCCATTATTCGACCGACCGGTCCGCTGCGGAAAACCGTGGCGGTCAATTTCTCGTCTACTATCTCTGTGCCGTCTGCGAGAAACCATCCGTTATCCACGCCCAACACCGCGCAAACGGGGCCTACCTCGCGGGTTATCCACTTCTCAAATCGAATCCATACACCTTGCAAATGCCACATATCGAGCTGTTTTTCTCCGACCGTGACTTTTGGCCACGCCGAAAAGAGGCCTCGGTGGTGTGGATGGTCTTTCGGGAAATCGTCGGAGATAATCTGCCCGTCCAAATCGGGGATCGGGCTGAAGTAGCTCGCGCGTCGCCGGTCCTCCGCGATACCGGGTTTCAATATGTCACCGTAAACGTATCCCACCGCCATCTGTCCGTGTTCGCACAGCTGCAACCTTCCTTCGAAGCCTTCCCAGAACTTGAATGGGGCTCCGGGACTTTCCGGAACCTCTTTGAGAATGAAATCCTTGCCGAGATCGGCGACGGGAATGAGCGCCCACACATGGCCGTTGACGTACTGTAGCGGGATTGGTTTCTCTACGCGTGCCGCCAGGCAGGATAAGGCTTTGCTCGATAGTTCTTCGGGTTTCAGATCCAAGACGCCGGCTAGGTCGACGGGCACATGCAATTTTCCTGTAATGCCGCCCGCATCAGCAGCCTCATCTGCTGCGATACGGATTCGAACTTCATCCGATGAAGCGCCGGCCGTGAGAACGAGAAAAAGGAAGCAGAAGCACGAAACTAGTCTACCGGTGAACACGTACATACGAATAACTACCTCCAGATAGTATTGATCTGTCAACAACCTATTTTGCTACATTGTCCCCGTCGACACGGTGATTTGAGATCCGGTAATCGCCACGCTCTATGACTCTTGAGGCTGGATTGCCCTTCGCAAAGCCGCCCTCGCGAGGATCCGTGTGGAGTCAAGTGTCGGCAACGGGGAATGTTCGTCCGAAATGAGAAGAGGGATTTCGGTACAACCCAATACCGCGGCGTCGCAGCCCTCTGTCTTCTGCATTCTGCCAATTACTTCCGCGAAATAATCGCGCGCTTCGACAGTAAACCGGCCACACACCAACTCATCGAAAATGATGTTGTGGATTCGAGATCGATCCTCTTCCGGTGGAATGCGGTGTTCGACTCCGGCCGCATCCAATTTGACCGGATAGACCGGCCCTTCCATTAGGAACCGCGTACCGAGAACCGCGAGACGGTGAAATCCGCGTTCTGTTGCCACGCTCGCCACTTCCTCAGCGATATGGAGCCACGGCAGGGACGATTTCTCAGCGGCCCGGTCGAACGATTTGTGGATTGTGTTGTCGGGAGACATCACAAAATCCGCACCGATCCGCGCGAGCTTTTCGGCGGACTCCGCCATCAGGTCGCCCACGCCGTCCCAATCGTCCTTTTCGAAACACAGCATGTAGCGCTTGAAATCCGGCGTGTGCATCGATACTTCCGGGTGGGAATGCTTACCAAGAACATCCCCGGCTTCCGTGCAGATCGTTCGATAACAAAGCGCCGCGCCCTCCGAACTGCATCCGACGATTCCGATGTGAAGAGTCATCAGAGCACCCCCTGATTGTTTATTGTGAAAGGATAAAAGCCCCCAACCGTTATCCTTTCGAAAACTCGATATGGAGAAATCACCCCGTCGATTCCGCTTTGCCTTCCTGGTCGAGTACCGCCGAGATCGTGGCTTTCTGGACTTCGATCTTGACGTTTTCAGCGATCTTGACCACAGCGATGGCATCTTTGGTGCCGACAATTGTGCCGTGGATACCGCCTGCGGTGATTACTTTGTCGCCTTTCTTGAGTTGAGCGAGACGTTGCTGATGGCGCTTGCGCTGCTGCTGTTGAGGGCGAATCAGAAGAAAGTAGAAGATGCCGAAGATGACGATCAGCAGCATGATCTGACTCATGAATACATCCCCGCCCGGTGCGCCGCCCTCTCCCTGCGCGTACGCGATATTGGCAAACAATCCGAACATAAATGGACTCCTTATCAATCGAGTTTTTTCAGAAATTCGAGAATCTGTTCCGGTTCCGGCATTCGCCCGGTACCTTTCCCGCCCGAGGCCAATTCCCCGCTTTCCGGCGGCATTATACTGTGACCTACATCGCTCAGGGACTTCAGATTGCGTTGAACGATCGGATTCTCCCACATCTGATGATGCATGGCCGGGACAAAGACAATCGGCGACTGAACCGAAACTAGGAGACAGGAAACGAGATCGTCGGCGATGCCGGAAGCCGCTTTCGCGATGATGTTGGCGGTCGCGGGCGCAATAACAAAAAGGTCGGACCACTCCGCCCAATGAATGTGGATAATCTCGTCGGCGCGATGTGGAGCGAACATGTCCAGGCCGACCGGATGGGCGGATAGTGTTTCGAAAGTCAACGGTTGAACGAATTCCGTCGCGCTTTTCGTCATGGCCACGCGGACCCGCGCACCTTCCTTGACCATTAATCGGCACAGCGAGGCACTTTTGTACGCGGCGATACCGCCTGTGATCCCCAACAAAACGTTTTGGTCTCTCAGTTCCATGATCCAGTCTACTGTAGGACAAAAGGATGCTTTGGGTAAGTTCACAGCGCCGCGAGACGGTCGGCGAGCGCCACTGCGATTTCCTGGGGAGTCTCATACGGTCCGGCGATTATGCGACCTGTTTCATCGAGCCCGACCAACCAGGCGGTGTGCTTGTCCGGCCGTATATCGTCAACCCGGTTGGCGACGACCAGGTCGCATTGCGCGCGCCTGGCCAAGTTCTCCGCTCGATTGAACAATTCTTCTTCCGGAATTCCAGCCTCCAGTTTGAAACCAACCAGAAGACTGTTGGGCGAGAGGGGTTTGATTTCATCGATCAGTTTTGGGCATTGGACGAGCGTAAGTGTGATTTCCTCAGGCTCAGAGGACAGTTTATGAACCGTAGGATCTTTCGGCCGATAATCGAGAACGGCCATCGCCATGATGACCGCGAAGATTCTTTCATTCTTCAAGTGATGGTGGAGATGTTTCCGGGCTTCGTCGATGGTTTCGATGGGGTCGAGCACAAGGTTCTCTGTAGAGGCATCCGGGACTATACTCCCGACCCCATGCAGGAAAGTAACCTTCGCACCTCTCTGGAGCAGTCCGGTGGCGATCGTGCTGCCGAGGCGGCCGGTGGAGCGGTTGCCGATATAGCGCACTGCGTCTATCGGGGCCCGAGTCGGACCGGAGGCGACGAGAATATGCCGGCCGGTCAACGTCGGTTCTAAATCGGCCTTCGCCGTATGGGGATTGTGGTGAGTCGTTTTCTTATTCCTTGGTTTTTTCTCGAAGCAGTTCGATCAAGCGATCAAGGCATATCTCCAGTTTTCTCATGGAGCACACATCCTTTTGTGAGAATCTGATTGACGAATTGATCACCTATGGCTATCCTGCCGGACAACTCATCCGGTGTTACGACAATTGTGTCGATCCCTATCTTCCGTTTCCTGTCGCTCAAGATTCCCCGTACGGTACAGCACCGATCAATGTATCGTTCCGATGTGTCTTTTACGATCAGGAGATCGATATCGCTGCCTGAATCCGGCTCGCCGTGCGCATGGGATCCGAACAGAATGATCTTCTCGGGTTGATACTCGGCGACGAGCTTGTCAACCATGTCTTGGATGATTTGCCGAACGTCTTCTGTCGTCTTCGGTGACATGCTACATATCTCGTTCTATCGATATCGCTACGGATCATTGTACCGAAATCATTGTTGCTCAAAGAGGGGATACTGTTACTCCTCCAGCATCCCCTCTTTCATCTTCTACGGCCCGAAGCGTGCGATGTCGCCCGAGCTGATGAGGCCGTTCGAGGCGGCGTACGCGATCATGGCCCCATCGCCCCAGGTATCCGGTCCGTGACTGAAGGAGAACCACTCCTTTGTTGTCCCACTCCCCGGGCTTTTTTGAAAATACGCTTCTTCCCGCGTCGTCACAAAATCCGGGCTTTGTTTTCGATTGAAATAATGAAACTCATGTTCACTCGGAATCGACTCCGGCGCGTTTCTCGCCGGAAAAACCTCGTCGAACAGCGACGAAAGATACGCGACCGGCGTTGTTAGGCTTATAGGAAGAAAATGCGGTGCCGGACTGAGGTCGCGTGGATTCCTGTAAGTCGGGTAGTACCCATTGTCGAGCCGGTACGTTTCGATGGCGGTCGAGCAGGTTTTCAGCTCGGCTTCGACCCGCGCGACTTTTGCCCGGATTTGCGCGTTCAAAAAATTCGGGACGGCAATGGCAGCCAGAATCCCAATTATTGCTACAACGATTAGCAGCTCGATGAGAGTAAACGCGTCTCTTCCTCTGAATCGACAGACACGGCGTTTCTGAAAGCACGTAATGGAATACATCACTATTGTCCTCCTGTGCTCCACAAACACAGCTATACCGACATCGCTATCGGCGGTCGGAAGGGGAAAAACAAAAAAGGGGTCTATGAGAGATCAACTACGTAGAACACGGAGGGGGACTTCGAGGGATTCTCGAAGGAACCAGGAATTCCTGTTTTGGTATGCAGAGTCTGTGTAAGAAGACCAGCTGAAATGGACAGAGAATGAGCCACGCAATCGGCGGCCCCGGGTCGGGAATCGGGACGCCGACATGGCGCGATACGCAGAGCGGACAGAGCGGATGTTCGGCTTCGTCGCTATGGACGATGGGGTGGGCGAGGAACGCACCCATCGCGCAAACAAGCAAGAGCAGAGGAATACCGGTCTTTCGCATTCGCCCCTCACCCCAACCCTCTCCCAGAGGGAGAGGGAGATTCTGGGTCTACATCTCGATTTCTCAATCGTTTTTACGGTCTACATCGAGACGGTCTACATCGTGCGATTTTGAGCAGCTCGCACTCGTTTTGAGCAGCCCGTCACTCCTTGAAGAGGTGATGCCGTCGCAAAAAGTCGTCGGGATGCGGGAAGTGAGGTGTCAACCCCCTCT
>CAZTDD010000099.1:0-27340 GCA_964612675.1 uncultured bacterium | reverse complement strand
TTTCTCCTCAGGTCCTCAAAATATTCATAAACATCTCTTCTGGCCTTTATCCATGAGGCTTTCCAACCGCGCTTCCGGCCGGCCTCTTCTCGTTTTTGCAACCATAGGGTCAATTCTACGCTCTCTTCTTCAGCAAGATACGCCGCATAAAGTCTCGAATCTCACGTTTGTCCTTGTTTTTGTCGTTTTTGCTATCTTCTCACGGTTGCTAATACATTAACACTTTCCTCAAGTTCAGTCCCGTGCGATCCGCGCATCGGCCTCAGCGTTGAGTAGTGGGAAGTGTTCCTAAATACACGACGTTGCTGGAAGGTTGACGAGGTGTTTTGTACATTGGTAGTAACCGTTACCCAAAGGCAGGAGCATTATGGATCGTCGAACATTTCTCACAAGCACCTCGATCGCTGTCCCGTCAATCATGTCTATCACAACACCAAACGCTTTGGGCGCCCGCTCCCAGCGACCATCCGAGCTGCGAGCCGATCTTGTCGTGGTCGGAGGAGGACTGGGCGGTTGCGCTGCTGCGCTCGGGGCGCTGCGCAATGGACTTCAGGTGATTCTGACGGAGGAAACCGACTGGATCGGCGGTCAGATGACTCAGCAGGCCGTGCCGCCGGACGAACACCCCTGGGTGGAGTCTTTTGGCACAACTCAAATCTACCGCGAATTGCGAAATCGAATACGCGAGTATTATCGGCGGAATTACCCGCTTACCGGCTCCGCGCAAGAGGTCGTTCACCTCAATCCCGGCAATGGCGGCGTCTCCCGGCTGTGTCACGAGCCTCGTGTCGCTCTGGCTGTGCTCTACGAAATGCTCGCCCCTTACATCAGCGGAGCAAGACTGACGCTGCTGATCGACCACAAACCCGTATCGGCGGAAACGGACGGAGACAGGGTCAATTCCGTAACGGTTCGGAGTCTAGAAACCGGCAACGAGACTGTTTTGTGGGCTCCGTATTTCATCGACGCGACGGAACTCGGCGAGTTGCTTCCACTGACCGACACCGAGTATGTCACAGGTTTCGAGTCGCAGGACCAGACCGGTGAATTGCATGCCCCCTCGTCCGTCCAACCGGAAAACATGCAGGCATGCACCTGGTGTTTCGCAATGGACTATATCCAAGGCGGGGACCACACAATCGAAAAGCCGGAGATGTATGATTTCTGGAGAGATTACGTACCGGAACTGACTCCGCCCTGGCCGGGGAAACAACTCAGCTGGACGTATACTCACCCGATCACACTCAAACCGATCACCCGGTATTGCGATCCCGTCGAGGAAAGCGGTTTTTGGCACTACCGACGAATCGCCGATCACGGCAACTTCATACCGGGAACATACCCGAGCAGTATCACACTCGTGAACTGGCCGCAAAACGATTATCTCCTGGGGAATCTGTACGACATCCCAGAGGATCGGATCGAAAAGCATCTCTCGGAGGCCAGACAACTCAGCCTCTCCCTCCTGTATTGGATGCAGACGGAAGCCCCCCGTCCTGACGGCGGGACCGGATGGCCGGGCCTACGACTTCGAGGCGATATCTGTGGAACGGAACACGGTCTGGCGAAGTATCCGTATATTCGCGAATCAAGACGTATCAAGGCGGAATTCACTGTGCTGGAGCATCACGTCGGCACAGAGGCCCGGATGGAACGCACCGGCAAACCGCGCGACGAGGTTACGGCGGAGTCCTTCGCCGACTCGGTCGGAGTAGGAAGTTATCGGATCGATCTTCATCCGAGCACGGGAGGAGACAACTACATCGATGTCAGTTCATTGCCTTTTCAGATTCCGCTCGGGTCGTTGATTCCGCAGAGGGTCGAGAATCTCTTAGCGGGGTGTAAAAACCTCGGTGTCACGCACATTACGAACGGCTGTTATCGCCTTCACCCGGTGGAATGGAACATTGGAGAGTCCGCCGGAGCGCTCGTTGCTTACTGCATCGAGAAGAAGGAAAGACCGAGCGGAGTGCGGAATACAAAGAATCTCCTTGACGATTTCCAGGGAAAATTACGCTCCCAAGGTGTCGAAATCGCCTGGCCGAGAGTAACACCGCGTTGACTTTGCTGGTCTAATGGTGCTGGTCCAGGAGTTCAACTCCTGGACCAGCATATACAATCACAGTTTCTGGTAAAGAAGAAAGTCCTACGAACCGAATCGGTACCAATCTCCGCTGCTAATAACTCCGTTAGTGCCGTCGTAGAAATGAAGCGGCATGCCTTCAGCCGCCTCGTAATCCGTATCCGGCATGGCGCCATGAAGGACATAACCGCCTTCACGCCCCTGCTGATCGGGAATCATACTGAATGTTGTCCCGTCTTTTCGGCGCGGGTTGGCGTAATCCGCGTCCCACAGAGGATAGGCGCTGTCTTCCGGCTGAAACATGTTGTTTGCACTGACATCCAGTCCTTGCCGGAACGGATCGAGCGGCACAGCGCTCATATACGCAACCGGTGAGGTAAGCCGGCACAGACGCGCATAACGAAGGTTGCCCGCGGTACTCGGGGTGGGAGGATACATGTTGTTGTCAATTCGATAGGTCTCCAGTGCATTCGAGAGGTTTCGCATGTCCGCTTGAGAGCGAGAGACTTTCGCTCGCACCTGTGCGTTTAGAAAATTGGGAACCGCGATTGCGGCAAGAATTCCGATGATCGCAACCACTATCAAAAGTTCGATCAAGGTGAAAGCCCGCGAGTGCTTTGTTCGCATCATCCTATCCTCCGGTCAGAAGTGCGTGCCGGGTTACGTCCTTAGCAAGATGACCGACGCCCGCCCCGTGAGGTCTGTCGCAACCCGACAGCTTGTCAATCCCAACTGAGATGTGGCCCTATTCTAAAGGAAAGATGGTTAGTGCGATAGCCCGTCTTCTGCGCTTCGTGGAAATAGTCGGAATCAGAAATCGTGAGACGCGGAGAGCAATTCCGAGGGGTGGCAAACGCGAACCGGCAGTCCGTCTTTCTTTACACCATAGGCCAATTGCAGCAGACAGCCCGGGTTCCCCGTCACAAGCACATCCGGCGAGACATCTTTGATGTGCCGCATTTTGCGGTCAAGTATTTGCATCGAGGCGGCGTGGTGGGTGATGTTATACAGCCCGGCGCTGCCGCAACACCAGTCGGATTCCGGCAGATTGACATACTCGACACCCGGAATCTCTTTCAGCAGGTTTTGCGGCTCTTTTGAGATTCCCTGCCCATGCTGGAGGTGGCACGGCTGATCGTATGCAATCCGGACGGCTTTCTTCTTTGCTTCTGCAGATCCCGCACTTTCCCGTCCGCACAAACGCCGCAACGTATAGGAATCGTTCTTAGGTTTGCGGTAATGCGGCCAATGGGCCAGGAATTCTGAAATATCCCTCACCTTCCCGCTGAATTTTCGCGCGCGCTCGGCGTATTGCGGATCGTCTTCCAAAAGATCTGCATACTCTTTCAGGACACACCCGCACGCGGCGCAATCGGTTACGATGTAGTCCACATCGTACTTCTCAAATAGGTCGATGTTGAACCGAGCCAGATCGGAGACAGTGTGTTTATATCCCTCCGATGCGAGTGGAGCTCCGCAGCAGCGCTGTTCTTTGGGGGTGATCACACGGCAGCCGCTCTCAGAGAGCAGGCGTACTGTGGAACGACTGGCTCGGGAAAAAAGAATGCTCATCATGCAGCCAAGAAAAAAACCGACCCGGCTGTGTTGTTCACCTTCAGCCGGTATCTCTTCCGGGATGGTCCGAATCAGGGGGCGCTGCAGTCTGTCGGGCAGGATTTCCTCCATGAACTGGAGCGTCGGCGGCAGCATATTCAATACGCCCGATTCCTCTACAACACGCCGTATGCCGGTCTTTTGATAGAGCCTGAGAGCAAAAGCCACGCGTTCCAGCCGAGGCGTGTAATTGAACAGATAGCTGAAGAGACGCTCGCGCAGACGTCGCAGCAATCCCCGTCCTTCCCGTTGTTCCACCTGGCTCCGTGCGGCCTCGATCAACGTACCGACCGGTACACTTGCCGGGCAGGCGGTCTCGCATGCCCGGCAGTCGAGACAGTAAAATACTTCCCCGGCGAAACCGTCGCTGAGATCCAGCTGACCGTCGGCAACAGCACGAATCAAAGCGACCCGGCCCCGGGGCGACGATCGCTCGATTCTTGCGATCGAATAGGTCGGGCAATGGGAAAGGCACATCCCACATCGCATACAGTTGAGAATCGTCTCGTAATCCGGGACGCCCACTCCCTTGAAAAGATCCTCACATGGCTTCTCGTTCTCATTCATGTCGGTACGTTTGTTTCTCTCCGGCCAAAGTCCCCATCCTACCCTCACGTCACAGTTTCCCTCTTTCGACGTACAATAAAACGTCGCTGTCACGAAAGGAAGCGAACGGTTTATGAGGATCAGGCGTTACAGGCACAAACGGCTTCATATCCTGGTGGGAATTGCTTTGATGCTTATCCTGCCGACCGATCGGCTATTCGCGAATCAGGAGAACGGCAATTTCCTTGTTAACGGCTCATTTAGCAAGGACTCCGACGGCGACGGTGTTGCAGACGACTGGATGTTTGAATCCGGTACCGGTGAACTGGAGGTGGAATTGGCTCTGGCGGAGGGGCCGGACGGAACCCCATGCCAGATGGTTCGCTGTACGGAATACCGGGGCGAAAAGCCCGGACGCTGCCACGCGATGCTCGCGCAGTATGGTACGGTTTCGCTGGAGACCGGCGAGTGGTATCGAATTCGTTTTCAGGTTCGAGCGGAAGGGATCGGCAGCCGCGTCGTCCAAGTCGGCGTCCAGGATTCCAGCGACTGGCGAGCGGCGATCGAGTCGCAGGCCGTTGAAGTCGGTCCACAGTGGGAACGTGTCGAATTGCTGGTGCAGTCGCGAAAAACGGTATCGGAAACGAGTCGGTTCCAGGTCTACTTCAGTGAAATCGGTACACTCTGGCTCGACAACGTCGAAATGAGTTCCGCATCTCCACCCCCACCAACCACCCGGATTGTCTCATGGCCCGAGAACATCGTGAATCCTCTTCTGAATCCCGACTTTGAGGCCGAGATGACGGGGTGGGGCTCCTGGAACGGAGGCCGAATTCTGGCGAGGGAAGAAACCTCGACAGCCGCTTCCGGACAGCAATGTGCGCACCTGGTCGCAAGAACAACATCGACCCCACTGCTGTATGACGATGTCCAGGTGACGGTCAGTCCCGCACCGGTGACTCTGGTCAGCGTTGGCCTCATTCCTTTCGACCCCGATCGACAGTACACCGTGTCCGCGTACCTGAAGACAGACAAACCGAACGTTCGCGCTTTGCTTGGCATAGCAAGCACGCGGTCTCACAGAGTCTATGAAGTCGTCGATGTATCGAACGAGTGGACACGTAGATCTGTGACCGTCACGCCGGGGAAACCGTATGGTTTTGTGTACATTCAACCGATTTCCAGTGAACCGCTCACGGAGGAACTGACGCTCTGGGTAGATGCCGTCCAGGTAGAGCGAGGATCGGAACCAACAGCCTTTCAAACGCGTTCAGTGATCCAACTCGGAGCCAGTCCCTTCCCTGCAGACGGCATCGCCACGGAGAGCGAACCTCTACGAATCCGGATTCGTGCCGTTAATTCAATGAACGCCGCGTGGATCGGTGATCTGAGTCTCAGAATCACCGATTTCTTCGACCGAGAGGTGTTTCGAGAAGACCGTCACCTGACTCTGGGGCCGAGTGGGCGACGCGAAGAGCTGGTTGAGATTCCAGGGTCACTCGGCCGGGGGTTTTTCCGATTTCAATATGGACTGAACGGTGAATTCGATGACTTGCATACAGTGCGGCTGGCACGAATCAAACAGTACGACAAGTCGGAATTCCGTTTCGGACTGAACCACGTATACACCTATCCGGCGTGGCAAAAACGAGCACTCCAAGCCGGAATCGGCTGGGGCCGTTCATGGGCGTACTCGTGGCCCGTAGTCGAGCCCGAACAAGGCGTCTGGAATTTCGGCGATCCCGACCGTCACCTTGCGTACACACTCCAGACGGGGATGCGTTTTCTGGCATTGCTTCCCCATTCTGCATCGAACTGGTCCAGCACCGCGCCCCCGGATGCCAAGCCGTATGAACCGCCGGAGTATTCTCGGGAACGGGTTGGATATCATCCCGTGTCCATACAGCACTGGAAATCTTATGTCGATGAGATCGCCCGTCATCTACGCGGAAGAGTCTCTGTGTTCGAGGTTCTCAACGAACCTCTGTGGACTGAGTACGCTCTGCGTCCGGAAGGTGGATACGAGGTTGAGGATTATGCAGAGATGCTCGGTGCAGCCTACCAGACCTTCAGTAAAGCAGCGCCTGGAGCGAATGTGATCGGAGGTCTTTCAGGACTGCCTAGAGAACATATCCGGCTTCACGAGGAATTATTCAAAACGGACGCCGTCCAGAACCTCGACATCTTTTCGATTCACGATTATCCCCCCGAGTTGGATGCAAGAATCAGCGAACCGGCCCTGGCTCGTCTTTCCGAAGAACTGGAACAGCGTGCTGGAACACAAGTCCCAATTTGGCTCACAGAATTTGGCTACTACGCAGATGACAACAACGATCTGGATGTCTTTCCCCGCGCACGGACCCACAGCTGGGCGGCCTCCCACTCGGTGAAGAACGAACGGCGTGCGGCCGAGCTGACCGTCCAATACAATGTTGTCGCTGCAGCTCATGGCGTTCAGAAGACCTTCTATCACGTCGCGGGGGGACTGGCGGGGATCCCGAACTGCGATGGCGGCGATGAGATGTTTTTCGAATGGAACGGCGCACCTCGAAAGATCTTTCCCGCACAGGCCGCCTTTGCGAACGTACTACCGCCGGATACTGTTTTTCGGTCGAAAGTGAAAATCGGTTCGAACGGTCGACTGGAGTTCTTTCTATTCGAGTCGTCCGCCGGAACCGCAGGATTCTCATGGACAGACCGGGACGTACAGGCGACTCTCCGCACCAGTGACGACACGGGGGTCGTGTTCCAGGATATCGTCGGCAATCCGATTCGGGCGGCGACAGTCACAATCGATCAGTCTCCGGTTGCTATCGTGAGCCAGAATAGTGCCTCCGAGATAAGTACCTGGCTGATCGAGGACATTTCACCTACAGTCAGGGTTCAGTCGGTCGAGTAGGAAGTTTTACTGGACTGTTGTACCGATACGGCAGGGGATCGAATCACACAGGGGAATTTCCATGACAGTGTTAGGTTTCATCTCCGCGTTATTCGTTATTACGAATGCCGACCAATCGCTCAATCCGCTTCTCCAGTTGGGACCGCCGGGTGCGTCTGAGACCATAACGTCTGTAGAGCAATGGACGGAGAAGCGGAATGGGATCAAAGCAATTCTGGATGATTTCCTGGGACCGTTCCCTCTCCAAGCGTGTTTGCTCGATTCCGAAGTGGAAAGCGAGGAAGACGTTGGTTCGTGCAGGCGTCTGAAAGTAACGTACAACACGCTTCCCTCTGAGCGGGTGCCGGCTTACCTTTTGATTCCCGGCGACGCCTCGGGACCACGTCCCGGTATCGTTGTTCTTCACCAAACCGTGCCGCAAGGCAAAGATGAAGTCGTTGGGATCTCCGGACGGCCTGGGATGGCTATCGCGCTTCACCTCGTCGAGCGCGGTTATGTGGTTCTGGCACCGGACGGTATCGCGGCAGGAGAACGTGTGACACCGGAACTCGAGCCCTACGATACGGCGGACATCTATCAGCGCTATCCGAATTGGAACGCCCTGGGGATAATGGTGTGGGAATCGATCCGTGCGGTGGATTACCTGGCTGGGCGCCCCGAATGCGATGCATCCCGAATTGGGGCTATCGGGCATTCGCATGGAGGTTACGGGAGTATCTTCCTAGGAGCGTACGACAGCCGCGTGAAATGCGTGGTATCGAGTTGTGGGGTTCTGCCGATCCGCGAGGACCCGAACCCGTATCGGTGGGCTCGGAAGGAATGGTTCGTGTTTTTGCCGAAGCTTCGACCGTACATCGCAAGCGGCCGTCTGCCGTTCGATTTCGACGACGTGATGGCACTCATCGCTCCGCGAGCCTTCCTGAACTGCTCCGCCTGGAATGACCGAATCTTCCCGAATTCAAGAAGTATCGTACCCTGTATGGAGCGCGTACATGGAGTCTATGAGAAGATCTATGATGCCGGGGAGCACGTTCAAAATATCATGCACGGTGAGGGGCACGGTTTTCCGCCTCAGGTTCGTGAAAGAGCGTACCAGTGGCTGGATAGGCATCTGGAGAAGTAATGGGAATGGGGCCGGAAGATCGACTCTGTACCGCCTCTTCAGAAATACGTATAGGTTTTATGGATATGAATACGTCGAGATCGCCAAAAGGAATCGTATTTCTTGTTTTGTATACACTGCTGAGTTTCGGATACAGCGCCGGGCTCATTGTGTGGGGATATTACGGAGGACCGAGATTTCTGGATGAGATCCTTGTCTTATTGATTCTTCCGATTTTTTATTCCGCCTATCGATATCCGCGCTGGAACTACTTTGTTGCGATTGCGATCTGCTGGTGTGCAAGCCTCTGGGCCGTCAATTTGCTCACCGATGTGTTGTCCAGTTCCATCCGTACAATGGTCGTCCTTACACTGGTTACGATTTTCACCTCGGAGATGATTCGGCTAATGAAGAAGGAGCATGACCGCGCCGAGGAAGCCTTAGAAAACGCTCGCGATATGAATCAGCAATTGGAAGAAGAAGTTGTGGAACGAAAGCGGGTGGAAGCCGCGGTCCAAAAGGAGAAACGGACGCTCGATAACGTCATCGAACATAATCCGTTCAGTATCGGGCTTTATGATTCCGAGGGTCATTTCGTCAGTGGAAACCAGGCGTTCCACAACCTATTTGGCTGTACACCGCCCCCCGAGTATTCCCTCTTTGAAGATCCGATACTGAAACGGGAGGGGAAGGATCAAGCGTTTCTCGACCTGAAAAAGGGGAAAGCGACTCAAAAACTGGGAGCGATTTGGTACGACCCGAAAGAGTTGTACCCGGATTTGCCGGGCAAAAGGGTTTGTGTGAACGGGAGTCTTTTCCCGATTCTTGACGAGAAGGGAAACATCCAGCATATCGTCACTGTTCACGAAGATTATACGCAGCGGAAGTTGATGGAGGATCGGCTTCATCATCGCCTGGCCATGGATGAGGCGATCACTGACATCTCGAAGATGTTTATTTCCGTAGATGAGCCCGACCTGTATGTTCTGCTAAAACGGTTGAGTGAACTGGTCGATGTCAGTCGCGCCTACATTATCGAGTCCCGCAAGCAAGAAGACAGCATCACTTGCACTCACGAATATCGCGGCCCGGGTGTTCCGTCTCAGATGGAGTACATCCAGGGCGTCAAAACTGGGGATTTCCCCTGGGTTTTCTCACAGCTCACGGCTGGAGAGAACGTCGTCATTCCCGACGTCGACCGGATTCCGTCGGAAGCGGCCGGGTTGAAACGCTTTCTGAAAGAACGCGGCAGCCGGGCGTTACTGATTGTCCCCATGTGCCAGCCCTCCGGTGATTTCTGGGGAGCAATGGGGTTCAGCGATCTTCAAAATACACGCGAGTGGCCCGACGAGGATGTACAAGCGCTCCGAATGGTCGCCGAAATGATCATGATATATTGGGAGCGAAAACGAGCGGAAGACGAAGAACATCTATTTCAGCAACAACTCAAGGAACTCAACCGGATCGGCAATGAACTATCGACAGCGGACTGTTTGGATGAACTCTGCCGACGTGCGGTGGAACTGGGATATGACCGACTGGGAATGGACCGCTTGGGAATCTGGTTAGTGGACGATAGCGATTCGGATCTATTGAGAGGTTCTTTCGGGATCGGCGAAACCGGCCAAGTGCGAGACGAGAGAGAATGGCGTGCAAAAGCTTCCGAGCACGGCCCGTTCCACACACTATGCTCATCGGATCGGAATACTGTCTTGTACGAAGACATTCCGTTACGCGACGGCGAGGGAAACGAATTGAAGCAGGGCAGCCTGGCGGCGGGTGCGATGTGGGACGCGCGGAGGTGTATTGGAGTAATCTACGTGGACAACCTGCTGCGTGGCGAATCGATCACTCGGAAACAGTGTGAGATTCTGGGGTTGTATGCCACAACGGTGGGCTATCTCTGTTCGCTCATGCGCGCACAGGATGAACGGGGGAAACTCGAGCAACAGCTGCGTCAGGCGCATAAGATGGAGGCGGTCGGTCAGCTTGCGGGCGGAGTGGCACACGATTTCAACAATCTGCTGACCGGAATCATCGGAAACCTGAGCTTGCTCGAAGCGGAAGCCACAGACACCATGCGCGAGTATATTCAATACGCGCAAAGTGCCGCGGATCGCGCAGCCAAACTCGTTCAGCAACTATTAGCGTTCAGCCGCAAATCCCGCCTCGAGTTCAAACCGGTAAACTTGAACGACATTGTGGATGATGTTTACAACATCGCTAGAGAGACAATCGACCGGCGAATCGATATCGTCGCTCAGAAGCAGGACGATCTGCCGACGACTCTAGCGGACCCTGCACAAATCAATTCTGTATTGATGAATCTGTGTTTGAATTCTCGCGATGCGATTGAAGAGGTGATGCAGGGTGAGCCGGACACCGACCGACGCAAAGAACATTTTGTAATCTTGATCAAAACCGAGAGCGTCCATATCAACGGCGAATACTGCGAATCGATTCCCTATGCCCGTCCCGGGAAATTCGTCGTGCTTAGTATACGCGACAACGGGGTCGGTATGGACGCACAAACGCAGCGGCATGTTTTCGAACCATTTTTCTCAACAAAAGAAGTCGGGAAAGGTACGGGACTCGGTTTGGCAAGCGCGTACGGGATCGTCAAACAGCACAACGGTTGGATCACTCTGTCCAGCGAAGAGGGACAGGGAAGCACATTTCGGGTCTATCTACCGGTAAGTGGACGCGAGAAGGCGGACCTCAGCCAACCCGCTCACAAAGAGATCTCGGGCGGTAATGAGACAATCCTGCTTGTGGATGATGAGCCCTTGGTCCGGAATCTCGGCCGTTCGATACTCGAGGATCTAGGGTATACGATTCTCTTGGCAACGGACGGAGAAGAGGCCCTCCAGACATACGAAAAAGAGAAAGAACGAATCGATCTTGTTGTGCTGGATCTATCGATGCCGTACTTGTCGGGCCGGGAAGTGCTGGAGGAACTGGCCTCGACCAATCCCGATCTCAGGGTGATTATCAGCAGTGGATATGCCAAAGAGGATCATTCAAGCGATCTCGCCGAGTTCGGAATTGCGGCTTACATACCGAAACCATACAGGCCGATTGAGTTGGCACGTGTCGTGCGGCAAGTGCTTGACGAAGAAGACGAGGGGAGCGAAGAAAAGCAATGACACAGCAATATATCTATCGAGATCTCGAGGAAATTCAGGGAACGCAGTGTCCATGCGGCGAGGCGTTTCGGGTTATCGGTGCGCAAGATGACACGCCCGTCAGTTTCCACGTGGTGAAAATCAAGAAAGATTCCGAACGTCACTATCACCGCAAGATGACCGAGGTGTATTTCTGCCTGGAAGGAGAGGGGCGGATCGAACTCGACCAGGAGACTTTGCCGCTTCGTCCGGGTGTCCTCGTTGTCATTCGTCCCGGTACGGTTCATCGCGCGGTCGGCGATCTCAAAATCGTCAACGTTGTCATTCCGCCTTTCGATCCGGCGGACGAGTTTGCGGAGGGGGCATAGGTTGTTACTAGGGATGAGCTTTCAACCCCCTCTGTATCTCCCCTTCCTTTGGCCGCGCAAGCGTGCCCATGTTGAGGGAGATACAAAGTCTTGAGCGACCGGGCACATCGGTCTGTTCCTCGTCCAAAGATCGACGGAGCGGCAAAAAGTCAACGGAGTAGGAGAGAAGGTTGTGAGGACCAAAGCAAAATGTATCTCGCTGGCCTCTTGTGGCTTTGCCACTCCGCTTGACAAGCAATCGGAGCAACCCGTGGAATAATGTGTATCGGGTGCCACCCCCAATTCCGCTTGGGGGTGGGAACAGTGCTCACGTTGTGCCGGCTCGTCAATCTTGACGCCGTCGCAAAAAGTCGGAAAAACGGATTTCAACCCCCTCCTAACCTCCCCCGATCTTCGGGGGAGGAAAAGGAAACGAGCGTGTCTGCGTATTCTCCCCCAAGCCTGGGGGAGATTCAGAGGGGGTTGACACCTCACTTTCCGCATCCCGACGACTTTTTGCGATGCCGTCAAGACTGGGGAGGGAGAGAGTGCGGTTGACATCGAGAAACGACTTCCGGTCGAGGTACCCACGGAACGAATATATATGAGTCAATTATTTTCGGACTTTGTACGAGCCTTTCTCCTAATCCTGTTCGCGATGGCTATGCCATTGAATGCAGATACGATTGTTTTCAACAAATGGGACCCTTCCGACAATACAATCGCGTTCGAGTCCCGCGCACCCGCCGAACTCTTGATCGCCAAAAGCCACGCGGTTGAGGGACATCTCATTCTCGTTGACGAACAGATTGGGAGTGCCAGCGGTGTCGTGACTGTCGAGACCGGATCGTTTCTGTCGGGCGTATCGCTTCGAGATGAAACCATACGGTCACCCGAATGGCTTCATTCAGCAAGTTTTCCGGTTGCTCGATTCTATGTAAATCGGCTCATCGCAGATGACAGCATTTTGAGTGTCTCGAAGATAACCGATGTTGTCGCCCAGGGAACACTGGAGCTTCGCGGGATGCGTCAGGATTATACAATCGCGGCGGAACTTTGCTATCTGCCTCCGCATTTCCTGCGCAATACCAACGCGCGCCTGTCGGTCAATGGTGAATTTGTAATCGACAACATCAGCGATTTTGGCATGGACGTCCCGCGCCGCTACCTGGCGCGGATCAGTCCCCAAATTGTTATCTCTTTCTCACTCTCCGCTCGCGGAGACCGACTGGCGGACATTCCTAATGCAAGTACGATACTATCGGCTTCTTCCGAGATTTCGGCTGCCACAGTTTCCCCTGCAACTAAGGCACTCTCGAAAGAATGACAACGTCATATCGCTCGCCCGTTCTGCCGTCTTCGACGAGCTGAGAGAAAGCGCCTTCCCGATTGAATCCGGCCTCCCGGAGAGATTCTTCCTTGTATGTGTCGGACCGTGCATAAGAGAGGACCTTCTTTCTCGTACAGGAAAACTCCTTCAGGAGCGCCGTTGATTGATTGACGTAGTTCTCATGCAGATGAAAGTCGAGTAGACAAATGTCGTTTCCCCAAAGCGGATCAGAGCCGCAAACAAGATTGCCGACAGCGGTCCCCTCATCTGTAACCATCGTCTTGGCAAGAACCATCGATTTTTCAACCTCCACGTGTTCAGCCAAGAAAGGGCCTTCGTAACTGACGGGTTTGAACAATTTGTGACGCACCGAGCGAAACCAATCGCCTCCGGTTTGGTGATAAAGAAGGTTGAGGTGAGGCCAATCGGACCAGCGCTGATCGTGGACCGAAACCGACCGCCCCGGCGAAAACGCGTTCTCCTGGCTTCCCGGTTCGATTTCGCAGGTCATGTTCCCCGCTTCCGGTAGGATCTCCTTGAACCCGAACGATTCATACAGACGGAACGGGTGCGTATCGTAATCCGTCCCGAGTGTCATGGCTTTCCCACCACGATTACGGAAATCGTCCATCACCACACGGTTGAGATGGCGTGCGATTCCGCGTTGGCGAAACTCGGGCCGGGTGTACACATGGGCGAGCAATGCAACCTGCTCGTGTTCGAACAAACAAATATTCGCTACCGCCTGGCTGTCCACTACGCCGATATAGAAGCGAGTATCCAAGTCGGGAATGGTTCCATTCAGCGCCTTTTCTATGTGATACGTCCAGGGATATCCCTTGTGCCACAAAAGCGAACAAATCCGGTTCTTCCACTCCGGTTCGGGACCGGTGATGATTGCAATGTCGAGTTCTTCGTTTGTTTTGAGAGTGACTTTTTCAATCGGTGTATACACGGTGGTTTTCCTCAAATGTAAAGTTGACAGATCTGTATGAAATTGGCTCTCCGTTTCAAACTCCACTCCAACCCCAGCGTCATGATTTGATGCCGTCGCAAAAAGTCGGGGATACGGATTTCAACCCCCTCCTAACCTCCCCCGATCTTCGGGGGAGGAAAAAGAAACGAGCGTGCCTGCAGCGTTTTCTCCCCCAAGATTGGTGCCGTCGCAAAAAGTCGGGAGAGATCTTCTCCCTCTCCCTCTGGGAGAGGGGACTTCCGATGACAACTTTCGACTTCTTGTCGCACTGTCCAATCTCGTGTTCTTCAACGCAAAACAACCGGCTCAATATCCAACGCTTCACAAACGGCGATCAAGTCCGGAACATAGTTGCCAATCGCCGCGTGGATATGATTGGAGGAGAAGGTCTCACAAAAGCGATCCAGGTCGCAATTAAACCGTGCGAATGCGTGCGGCCATGTGTACGTAGTCTGTTTTGCAAGTTCCTCCTCCTCTTCCGGGCTCAACGTCTCGAAGCTGCCGGAGAAGATGTGCATTACGAACTCTCCGCGAACGCGGATAATCCGCGCAAACGTAACAATACCGGCCGGCTTGGCGTAGAACTGAACGGAGGCGCCGCCCCCCAGGAAGTAGAAATCCGAGGCGGGCATCAGGCGAACCTTCTTCCAGTTTTCCCGAAAATCGTCGCTGCGTTCCGCAAGCCATGGGGCGTGCTGTCCCGAGTTCACCAGGTCAAAAAGATCCCGGTCCGCGTGGTAATGCCGCAAGTCTGCAAACAACACTGGTTGATTCGAAAGCATGTGAAGAATCTGCATGGTCAGCGCACCGTTGCTGTCACATTCGGTGGCACAGACCGTGATCTTTTTGTTTTCCTCTTCCCAGTCGGCGGTGTCGTTCAGAAGTGCTTCCGGAAGATCCGTAATGCAAAGGTTCGGCCACTCGGTCATATCGAGCTGTCCTGTCAATCCGCAAAAATCGATGCCTTCCTCTTTACAGAAATCTTTGATTGCGAGGTACAGCCGAACCTGACGCGCGAGTGTGCCGTCGAGTCCCGATGTGAGAATTTTGTCGTCATATTGAATCTCACCGCAATGCTCTTCCAGCCAATCGAGTCCCGCTTTTGTTCGTTCGTCGTCAATCTGTTTCGCCATCTGCCAGAGATGGAGCTGCCCACGGTGATAGACATGGACACCGAACTGAGACATCCATTGGCTGGGGTCGACATGGCCCGTATACATACCCATCGAAGGGCCGTCGAATTCGCCGTAACGCATCGAGGGAAGATTCGCGGCCACATGTCTGCCGCGTTCTCGGGCCTCCGGTTCGTGTTCTACAAGGAAACGACCGATTTTGTTCTGGACCTCTGTATTTGAAATATCGCCGAGCACTCGCCCGAACGGTACACCCGTTTCGTTCAACGCTCCCGCTGAGGCAAAAAAAGCAACCCAACCCGGATGAGACGGGTTGATATTGCCGACACAGAGTATCGGACAGTTGACCAGAATCGCCGCTTGCATGGTCAGATCCGGGAAAGACCAAACACAGAAGTTGAAGACGGCGATGTCACACCCCTCGCTTTGAAGATATCGCGCACCACCCCGCGCGGATTCATAATTCCAGACGGTGTTTCCAAAGGCAACCACTTCGTGCCCTTCGATTTGAAACCAATCAGCGATCTCTTTCTGGAATCGCATGCAATCGTCTTTGGTTGCTTCCGCGACCCGTTTGCGGCCGTCGGTGAATGTCAAAATGCCAATCTTCATCGGATCCTCCTTCCAAGGATACGTTCTTCCTGATTCTAAACTCGATCCGCCGTTAACCAGAAGGTATGCGCGATTCTCACATAATCGCAATGAATATTTGTATGTGTCGTACCGTAGACAGAGGAGAGCTCTGTTTAGATAATCCCGCAGGAAAGGCTGCCTCCGATGATCCATGTCGAAACCCTATCAAAGAGCTACGGCCCCCTGCGGGCGGTTGATGAGAGCTCATTTGAGGTCCGGAAGGGCGAGTTGTTCGGCCTACTCGGCCCCAACGGCGCGGGCAAAACCACAACAATCGCAATGATTTGCGGCTTACTCAAGCCCGATGCCGGTACGGTGATTCTCAACGGCTTGGATATTCAGGAATCTCCGATCCAAGTTCGTCAGCAGATGGGCGTCGTCCCCCAGGAAGTCGCAGTTTACGAGGAACTCTCCTGCCGTGAGAACCTGCGCTTCTGGGGAAACCTGTACGGACTCACAGGAGCGGATTTGCAGAAGGCGACCGACGAGATCCTGGAGCGTGTCGGTCTCGCGGATCGAGCCAAAGATAAGGTCAAAAAGTTCTCCGGTGGGATGAAACGGCGGCTGAACATGGCCATCGGCCTGATTCACAAGCCGTCTATCGTTTTGCTCGATGAACCGACGGTCGGGATCGATCCCCAAGCGCGGATCAATATTCTCGATGTTGTGCGCGAGATCGCCGCCGCTGGAACCACGGTCCTCTATACGACACATTACCTGGAAGAAGCCGAGGATCTTTGCGACCGAGTAGCGATCATGGATCACGGCAAGATCCTCGCACTCGGAACGGTTCCCGAACTGGCAAAAATCGCGGGCGACGGCGATGTGCTCTCCATTCGGGGCTCGTTCACCATCGATCAAATCGAACAGCATCTCGTAGACCGCAAAGATCTCACGATCCTGAACCTTGTAGAAAATCATGCCGTTGTCGCACTTTTGGACGGGAGAGGGAACGTCAGTTCCATTCTCCAGGAGATGTTTGCCGCTCAGATTCCGATTGAAGATATCTCCATCAAGGAACCCAGCCTGCAAAGCGTCTTTCTGAAATTGACCGGACGGGAGTTGCGCGATTGAAAACGATCTTTCGCCTCGTCGTCAAGGATTTGATTCGCAGATCCCATCGTCCGTACGGCACGTTGGGGATCATGCTGATTCCGTTGGCCATGGCGCTGCTGATCGGCTTGGTTTTCGGACGCGGTAACGGCGAAGACAAGATGCCACCGATCAAGGTTGTGCTTGTCGACCTGGATGAGGGATTGCTCACGGATATCTTGCGGACGGTACCGGGGCAGCGTGACCTCGGCGAACGCGTCACCTTGTTAGTCAGGGACAGCGTCGACGAGGGATTGGACGCTGTGGAGCAGGAGGATGCCTCCGCTCTGATTGTATTGCCGGAAGGACTGACAGACGATCTGCTGGAGGGAAACAAGACACAGCTGACCGTTTACAAAAATCCCGCCCAATCCATGTTCCCGCAGTTGGCCGTATATGCAGCACGAATAATCGCGCTGGGACTCTCCATTCTGGCTGCAGAATTCGGAGAACCGCTGCGAGAGATCCGGGACATGATCGATAACGAGGAAGAGCCTCCGAATTGGAAGATCGCTGCACTGTCCGTCTCCATTTACTCCCGGTTCCGAGCCGCCGAAGCCTATTTAGACCATCCTTTGATCACGTTCGAGACGTGCACTCCCTCGGAGTACCGCGAGAACTACGCCAAGAAAGCCAAAGGCGATTTGCCGCCGACAGATTCCCAGGGTGAAGAGGAAACGAGCTGAAAATGGCCGAAGTATTTCAATACGTTCTGCCCGGTTTGTCCATGTTCGGACTCTTCTTTGTTGCTCATATCCTCATGCTGGATATTGCCGCCGAGCGCGACCAAAAGACGCTCAGGCGTATTCTAGCCGGACCGGTTACTGTCGGACAATTCTTGGCGGCAAAAGTAATCGTTGCGTTTCTGGTATGCGTTCTCGCGGATCTATTTCTCATTATCATTAGCGTCGTCTTCTTTGGAATGACGTGGGGAAATCCGATTTCGTTCGCTGCCACTTCCTTTGTGATTATTCTCGCGATTGTCGGTATGATGGCGTTTGTGCACGGCGTGGCAAAAACCAGGAACCAGGCGGATAATTTGTCGAATCTTGTGATTATTTGGATGTGCATGTTCGGTGGGACTTTCTTTCCGCTCGAAGAAATGCCGGCGTTCATGCGGGAAGTCGGCCGGTGGACGATCAATTATTGGGCCATCGATGCGATGAAGACGATCATTAACGGCGGATCGTTGGGCAGTGTCCTCGGAGTCGTAGGCGGACTTTCCATATGCGGTATTTTGACTTTATCGGTTGGCGTTCTTGCTATGCGACGTCAACTGGTGAAGGGGTGATTCCTTATGAGCTGGTTACGAATAACCATACTCAACCTGAAGATTTTCTCAGCGGATAAAGCGGCCGTTTTTTGGCTGGTTTTAATGCCGCTGATCTTCGTTTATGTTTTCGGAATGGCGTTTCGGCCGAGGGAAAACACCACGACCGGGATTTCTATCGCGGATTACGATGGCGGACGCTTGGCGAAGGTTCTTGTCGACGAATTGGAGGCCCCGGGGTTTTTTATTCATAAATTGAAACCGGAAGATCGGGACAATGTCGAGAACCTATGGCGAACAGTAGTGATTCCGAAAGGATTCACTCAGGAAGTCCTCGCCGGAAACGAGATGGAGCTCTATTTTGTCGTTCAAAATGAAGGCATGAATAATACGTACGACCTTGCGGCGGCGGTTCATTTGGTCGAGACGCTGGGACGTTTGATTCCAGGCATGGTGCGCGTGCAATTGATCGACAATCTTGCGAACGGGTACGACGCTTGGGGAGATCTCGAGGCCGAACTGGAGCGGGAACTGCCGCTTTCGGTCGAGGTCCGTAGCGCGTCGAACGTCGATGTGACGCCGTTGGGATTTGCGTTTACGTCGGTCAACTACTTAATTCTCTTCGTGTTAATTAACACCCTTATTTTCGGCGGCGTGACGTTGGCGGAAGAACGAACGGGAGGTCAATTACGACGGCTTGCAATCTCCCCCGCAAGTCGAACTCAGATCTTATTTGGGATGATAATGGCACGCTGGATTTTGGGAATGCTGCAGGTTCTGGTTTTGATTGGTGCGACATATTATCTTTTTAGTGTTCATTGGGGGAGAAATCCGGTCGGACTCATTCTTATGACGATGGTGTTCACGTTCTCGTGCGCCGCGATGGGGATTTTGATCGGTTCGTGGGTATCGCGTTCCGAGCAGGCGATTCTCCTTGGTGTCGTGGGGGGAAATATCATGGGCGGCCTTGGCGGCTGCTGGTGGCCGAAAGAAATGATGCCGGAGGGTATGCGGATGGTGGGATTCTTTTTCCCGACCGGCTGGGCCGTCCAGGGCATGCACAAGGTCGTCTCCTGGGGAAAAGCCACCAGTACCATCATGCCGGAGATTTTCGTCATACTCCTTTTCGGTGTCGTTTCACTCGCAATCGCCGTTCGGATACTCAAGTGGGAGTAAGAGCAGGCGGTTTGGGTGGGGTGGGCTCCTTTGAGGCGCGCACCTAGAGTTTCTGCGGACAGTTTGTCGCCCCCCAACCTGCGCTCCGACTCGCCTACACAACGAAGCCATCAAACCGAGTCATCGCATCGGCTTTCATCGCCGCCAGAGAGCGTTTGCAAGCAACCCCGCCGCGAGAGCGGAGGCAATAAGGCACGCGCCCGCACCCGCATAATCTCCGAAACGGATCGCGGCACACAACCCGAACAGCAATCCCACAACCACTATCGCCAGACATGCAATCACGGAAATGCCCGGTACGGAAGCCAGTCTTCCCTGTTGAATCTTATCCATCAATTCTTCTCCTAACCAGCCGACAAATCATCGTACAGCCTTCATAAGAAATCATACGAAAGCAAGTCCTTTTTTGCATGACCAGACAACTTGATTTCTTTTCGGTCTCCTTTGTGTCAAGACGACAGTCCGTCCGAGGCTCACGTTCTGCCCGTATTCGGAACGCCGGTAGAGACTTGTGTCTGACCATACGCAGGTAAAGGAGCGGTTAACCGTTGAACGATGTAAATGAAGAAGCCGGTCAATAACAGATTCAGCGCGAGACTGAGCATGGCAATTGTCACAATCGGCCCACCGATACCGTAACTCAGCGAAATCACCAAAACCCCGGCTCCGACTTCGCCACGCGGCCACATCCCGATAGCGACAGCCAACCGTTCACGCCAGTGCGCCTCCCGGCGGTAACAAAACGCAGGAAACATCTTGCCGAGATTGGAAATAAAAGTGACGATCAGGACATGCAGGATAATGAGCCCCCACCCTAGCGCAGGCTGAGCGGCAGTGAGCCGACCGATCTGCCGGGATGCACCGATTCTGGCCGCCGCTGCCTCTGCGGCGGGAACACCCGCCGCATGCAACGTCGGCTCGACCGATTCAGCCATCGCACCGCCCTGCCCCGCCGCGTCGCCGCTGAGAATCATCGGCATCGACAACCCAACAAGGATCATAAAAACAGCGGCGATGATGGTACCGACACGTCTTTCAGCAGGCGTATCGATGGCCTTATGACCGTCATGGGTGTCCCCCATACCGGTGATTGTCCCGTCCGCGTCTCGTCTTGGATACGCCATAATACAACCGAGCACGAACGCCGGCAGCAACACTTCGATATGAATGGGGACCGATTCATCGATGATCTTTGACCCTTTGTAAACCGCTTCGCTGATCGCAGTGATCCCTGCGGCATACGCCAAAACCCAAGGCCAAGTGACCGGAATGAGAATTCTGTGCAGAAAAACGTAAGCCACTGCGAGCATAAACGCCATGACCACCACAATCAGACCGAGTTGCCAGGCCATACCAACCATGAGCATCTTGAGAGGAATCATCAGTAACACGGTGTCCAGATCGTCAAAGATGGCGAGGATGCGGGCCTTACGAAACAACCAGGTTGCACTCAGGCCGGCGGCGGCGAGCATCGAGAATAACACACCTGCCGAAGTCGGTGCGGCGAAACGCCCGGCGAGCAGCGTCTCCTGCCACGCAGCCAAGGTCCCCCACACATCCGGGGGAAGCAATACATAAACGAAATACAACGTCACGAAAATCCACGGGAAACTTGCGGCGGTGAAAGCAACCACATAGTCCCAGCCATACTGCCTGAGATTGGACTTGTCGATGTCGAACTCATACCCCACACGGATCATGATGAACGACAGGCCAACCATAGTCAGGACACGGACAATATCGCCAACGGTGGCGTAAGCGGGGCCGACAACGCCCGGCAGCCACTGCGAACCGATCAGCCCCAAGAGGAGCAGGAGAGAAAAAAGGAGTACATTACGCATGGAATGCTCGAAATCCTCCCTTCGAATCGGTCAATCTCCCACTCCTACGTCTTGATTACTGAACACAAGCCATCTCATTCCTTCACCTGATTGATCAAAACCTCGAACATCGTCGCATCGTGCGTGGGAAGACGGAAAATGTCGAAATCGCCGTCATTTTCCAAGTCGCCGATCTGCGCGTTGTAAATCCCGTCGTTCGTAATCAGATGCTTCTCCCAATCTCGATTATTCCCTTTGTTCAAAAAGATCACGACCGGGAATTTCTTTAGATCCAGAGCCTTCGCTCGGTTCTTATTGATCCCCGCCAGCACGTCAAAATCGCCGTCGCAGTCCATATCGAATACCTGAAGCGAATGCGTCGCAGGCATATCTTTCTCAATCACATGTTCCTTCCATGGCCCCTTTTTGGGATCGTCGGTGTGATAGTACGCAACCGGATATCCCTTCCGTTCCGAATGAGAAATAAACACTTCCACACGTCCGTCACCGTCTATATCGCGGCAAAAATGTTTCGTTGCGTTTTTCGACCAATCGCCGCTTTGATTATGCCATTTTTCATCGATGCTTCGGATTATCCACTTCCCCGTCAGGTCACCGCCCGGATTCTCGACCCAGTACCCGTTCGCGGCCACGTCGGGATCCCCGTCGCCGTCAATATCGCCGACATCCATCCCCTCGTGCAGATTCTTGACGGTGAATTGTTGTACCCGTGTCCATTTAACCGGCGTATCCTGACGGAAAATACTCATCTTATTCTCCGCATACGTGATCGTCACCAAATCGAGTTTTCCGTCTTCATTGAAATCGGTAAGATTGAGATCCTTGATGAAGTCCGGCGCTATACCGATGCGGTGCGGTTTCCAGTTCGGATTGTCGAACCAGAAGATCTCTGTTTCCGCGCCGCCCTCATCCCATTCGCCCGGATGCTGGAAGCCGAGGATATCCAGATCGCCATCGTTGTCGATGTCGCCGATATCGAGGTCGCCGCAGGAGAACGTTTCTCCGTTGGGAGCCTTTTCAGCGATGATGTGCCGCTTCCACGCACGCCCTTTCTTCTGCGCTTCATACCAGCCCAACCAGCCACCGTGACCGTTGTTGTTCTGCAGCGCGATGTCCAAGACGCCATCCCCGTTGATATCGCCCAGCGCTCTCGCCCACCACAGATTCACCTCGTCTTCGATCAGGACCGGCTTGAACTCCAGCTTCGCTTCTGCACAAACAGACAAACTGCCTGTGAGGACAAGTACCCCGACCAGAAGCAGATATCCTCCCATCGCTGGGAACTTCCTCCTCGCTTCGAAAAATGAGTTCCTTTGCATCGTTCTTCCCCCGTCGATCGCGCTGTATTTACTGATTGGAATGACAATAGTGCCGGGAGGGGAGGATGTCAATCGGATAGACGGGTCGATGTCGTTGAGTTGGGCAAAGTTGCCCCTAACCGATGCTGCTCCGGGAGCGATGAATTTGGCGAACGACAATCTGGGTCAGATCAAAACCGTCGCCAGAGTTGGTCTCGTTCCAGCCGGGGGCGTTTGGGTTCGGCAGGCAAAAAGAACTTAACTGTGACGTTACTCATGTAAGCGGACTCGCGCCGCAGAGAATGAGTATTGTATTGATCAACTCCCTTAGCTCACAACATTGCGAGATTGCTACAGACAAGTCGGCATCACGCAGTATCCGCCCAGCATCCCTCACTTTCACATAAGACTTTCCCTTTGGCCCGCGCCTGAAAAGTTCACGAATATGCTTTGATGGAGGATTCTGGTGGTTTACATGCTCAGGATTCGGTCCCGGAACACCGGCAGAAAGGCTTTCTCGGTTCTGCCTTCTATCATAATGGCGATTCTCATGAACGCCCTCCCATCCGACCCATTGCCCAGACCTCGTCCAGTGTGTATTCCGCCAGCCACCGCTCTAAATCCATCTCGTCCGCCCATGTTGCGCTAGCCGAACCATCCTCTTCGATGTCCATGACTACGACTTCGTTTGGCTCCAGAAACCGAACCAACCTGTCGGAGTGAGTGGCGACAATGAGCTGGGTACGTTGCGCAGCTTCACGCATGAGATCGGCTAGCAAGCTCAGCAACTCCGGGTGAAGGCTGACTTCCGGTTCATCGATCATAGTAATCGTCGGTATCCCGGGACTTGCCAGCAGGGCTGTGAGCCACAAGAATCGAAGCGTTCCTTCTGAAAGCTGGTTTGTATAGAGAGGCGTGCTGAAATTCTTGTCATTCCAGGCCATTGTCAACATCCCTGCCGCAACCGGCGGGAAGTTCAGATTCTGAAATCCAGGAAAGCCCGACCTTAAAGTATCTTCAATGGATTCGTATCGTTCACGGTCGCTTTCTCGTAGATAGTACAGGAGTGGCACGAGGTCCTCGCCATCACGACCCGGTAGATCGGCGGGTTTCATTTTCTGCGGCAGTTTTACTGGATCACGTTCGCCGACGTTCAGAACATGGTATTGGACGGCCGAACTTAATATACGCCTGAGTTCCTCCGGTTGGTGGAACATTTTCGGAACCTGTGACAAGGAGGTTTCGAGTGGATTATACTCCCAGTTCGGTCTCTGAAGCCCCCCCTCCTCAATGTTGAAATATCGAATGTTGTCGTACTCAGACTCGATATGTTTGAAAGGCTCCGCATATCCTTCCCGTTCTTGAGAGAGTACTTCCCTCGATATACTGTAAGACGGCCCCCGGGGGAGCAATTCAAAAGCGTACTCGAGAGGTCTATGACCCGGAACAGTCATATCAACGTGAAAAGATATCTCCCTACCTCTATCGTAGGTCAAGTTATTCGCTATTCCGCCTTTGTCATCCAGTCTCTGGTTTAATCGGGCCGCAGCCGAAGCCGACAGGAGAGAAAAGACATCCAGGAGGGATGTTTTCCCAACGCTGTTAGGACCGATCAACACCATGGGAGACCTGACCGGAAGGTCGACGTTACATAACCGCCTGAAGCCTCTGATTCGGATGTGGTTTATCTCATACATGTCCGAGAGCTCCTTTGGACTAGCTTCGTTTCGCAAGCAGGTGGATTATACACGGGTGCTCCGTACTAGGGAATAAGATGGGTTGAAGTCTCAACGCAAGATTAGTAAATAGGAGGCCAGGGTCACACAAAAGTGAAAGGTCTCTCTCAACTGAAAAGGGCCTCCGGGCGCTTCTCCATCATGAGCCCGGTTGAATTTACTCTGTACCGGAAACATGAGAGATTCAGGGAATGCTGGAAGAAAGGAAAGAACCTCGTGCCAACTGTAAGAGAAGAACGAGTACTTTTTCGAAACGTACCCTCACTGATTATTTTGTCCTGTGGATTCTTCGCGTGCGTCCTGTTTGCCTTCAATCCGGCTGACGCCTCGTCAGTACGACAATTAACTTCCGGCCCGAAGAACCACTGCCTCGACAACAACGAGAACTTCTCGCCCGACGATCGGTTCCTCTGTTACGATACCCGCCCCCCGGACGGGAACATCGCAAACGGTCGCACAATCGAGAAGGTCAACGTCAAAACCGGCGAGATCACGGTCCTTTACAAGGCGAAAAATCCCATCCAGGACTTCGGTCCGGGCATGGGCGCGGCGAATTACTCGCATATCAAAAACGAGGTGATGTTCATCTGCGGCAAACCGACCGAGACCGGTCTGCGATACGCAAAGACTTGCCGATTCGGACGAATGGTGGATGGAAACGGTTCCGGAAAAACATGGATTCTCGACGCGCGCGATGTCACATTCCCGTATACGCCCGGCGCACTTCGTGGCGGCACTCATCGCCATGAACCGGATGGGACAGGGAGATATGTCGGCTATACCTACAACGACCAAATCATGAAAGCCCTCGGCAAAGACCTGCGCACGATCGGTGTCACCGTGCGAAACCACCCGGTGTCGGTCGATGAAGATTCGCTTGGCGAAAACAACGACGGCGAGGGATGGAGCGTGCTTGTCGTTCGCGTGACACCAGACCCAAAACCGGGTAGCGACGGAATCAGCTACGCGGCAGGTGACAGTTGGGTCGGTACGCACGGCTACCGACGCGAGGACGGTACGCTGCAAATGGCGCGAGCGTTTGTGGGTAAAGTACGCGACAAGAACGGCAATGAGGTCGACGAGCTTTTTATTGTCGATATTCCAAGCGATTTGACAAGACCGGGAAAATGGGGCCCGCTCGAGGGAACGCCATTAGACTTTCCGCAGCCGCCCGCGGGGACAGTACAACGCCGACTGACATTCACAGTTGACCAGCCACATCCAGGGATCCAGGGGATCGCCCGCTCTTCACCCGACGGTTCTCAGATCTCGTTCCTGATGGCGGACAATAACGGCAAACAACAAGTGTTTCTGATTTCGCCGCTTGGAGGAGAACCGCGTCAGGCTTCGTTCAAACCCGAGGGTATCGCGCTTGCGCCACGCTGGCATCCATCGGGAACGCGTATCGTAACAGTCGACAACCGGAATCGCTTGCTTGTTATCTCTGTGGCCGATGGAGACTCGTTCGGACAATCGACGGTGCTGACCGAGGAAGAAGGCGAGGAACGAAACAATTTTCTCTGGTCGCATGACGGAAATACCATTGCCTTCAACCAGGCGGTTCCTATCAACGGTCAACTCTGGCAGCAGATCTTTCTTGTCGGGTTTCGCGATGGAGACAATGATTGATTTTATACATTCGAATTCGTATTTCACAGCTCAACCGGCGGATTCAGACGCGTAGGGTGGGTTAGCGACATACTCAACCTACGATGAATCCGACAACGTCCGAGGAGCGTAACCCACCAAACCACTTCCAAAGGAGAGAATAATGAAATCATTTTCGCGGCGTACATTTTTGAAAACATCCTCTGTGGCCACTGCTGGTACTGCTGCCGGGATCAAACCGGCTGCGGCAAATGACAAAATCAACGCGGCCGTAATCGGCTGCCGTAATCGGGGCGGCAAAGACGCGGCGTATTTCCTCGATTCCGGCCAATTCAATATTGTGACGGTGTGCGATTGCGACGAGGCCATGTTCGACAACGCGCTCGACCGCATCAAAGACAAAGTCTCAAGACCGCCGAAACAGGAAATGGATTTTCGACGCGTTTTCGAAGATCGCGATGTGGATACGGTTATCATCGCGACACCCGATCACTGGCACGCGCTTCAAACCTGTATGGCCCTCGATGCCGGAAAACATGTTTTTCTGGAAAAACCGGCCTCGTACAATATCAACGACGGCAAGGCGATGGTTGCGGCACAGAAAAAGCATCCCGACCTGGTCGTCATGATCGGCACGCAACAGCGAAGCGGCCCGCATTTCTTCGAAGCGAAGGAGTTTATCGATTCGGGCGGTCTGGGAAAAGTCGGATTTTGCCGGGGATGTATCGTTCACGAAAGGCCTGTCCTGCCGATTGTGCCGGACACAAAACCTCCGGAAACGCTGGATTATTCGATGTGGACCGGTCCGGCTCCGTTACGCCCCTACAACGAATACCGTGTCCATTACAACTGGCATTTTGTCCGCGAGTACGGTACCGGGGAGATGGGAAATTGGGGCGCGCATTGGCTGGATGTGATTCGGTGGTTCATGAACGTCGGATTCCCGACGGCGGCCGGCGGTGCGGGCGGTCAGTATGTCGTAAAGGATGCGAAAGAATGGCCGGATACGCAAACAGTGATCTACGAGTATCCCGAACTCACCGTGCTCTGGGAAATGCGGCTCTGGTCGAAATTCGGTGTCGGCGGCGGGACGACACGAGGCTGTGAGTTCGACGGAGAGAAAGGCTCGCTCAGAATCGACCGGGGTGGATGGACGTTTTATCCAAGAGATGGAGAACCCGAACAGCATCGGGGAAGAGGGCTCGATATTCCGCATGTAACCAATTTCGCCGACGCGATACGCGGCGATGCGAAGACGAACGCATCCATCGAAGTGGGCCATACCTCCGCAACGCTCTGTCATCTCGGAAATATTTCGGCTGTCCTCGGAACCCGTGTTCAATTCGATCCGAAGCGGCAGACAATTGTCGGTAACCCGATAGCAAAGAAAATGATGGAGCGAAAATACCGTTCGCCGTGGAGTATTGAAGAATTTATATAATCTTGATCTGTACGCGGACGAAAATCACTGGTTTCCATGAACCTAAATTCGGCAGTTGAAGGTGTGGTTGCGAGGGTAAGCCGCTGATTT
>CAZTDD010000098.1:0-27450 GCA_964612675.1 uncultured bacterium | reverse complement strand
ACCCCGGCCCTCTCCCAGAGGGAGAGGGAGAAGAACTCTCCTGACTTTTTGCGACGCCATCAATAGTAGTCGAAGGAAAAGCGGACGAGGTGATGCCAGAAAAAAATCGCGAATTATGGAGACTTCTCTCCCACCCGTTCGTTGTTATTCTCAGGCGAAAGGGTATTGTTGCGCCCGAAACGAGAATTCTTCCCAACAAAGTTAGAGAATCCAAGCGTTTGCACGGAGTTTTTCATTGACAAACAGCACAGGTTTCATATAATTTGGAGCGTCGTCTGGGTGGAACGGAGAAAGACCGAGACGACGTTGAGAAAGGGAGGCTATTCCTTAAGCCGTGGGGTGTTGTTTTGTCAATAGGACGGACTCATCTCGTCCGGGAAACAAAAACAAGCGAAAAAACTTCCCCAGAGCGGCCAGTACCTGCGATGAGTGATAAAAGTCCTGAGAATACGAGCAATCCCGGAAGCAAAATGCTTGTGGAGAGAGACGGGGATCGGTATGTGTTACCGCTTCTCGTGTTGATCACTGTCGACCTGATCGCTTTCTCTTCAGCCTTGATGACCGCGTATGCGTTGCGTTTCTCGCCGATGGTCAGCTGGGTGTTCCCGCCCGTGGAGTACCCTACTTCCCTGATTTATTTCAAGTTATCACTTTTCGTTGCCCTGGTCGGCGTAATCTGCTTCGACCGTTTCGGTCTGTATCGATTCCGATTCGGCATGAATCGGTATGTCGGCCCCACCGGACTGGTGGTCGCTGTCGTCGTAACGTATGTCTTTGTGATGGCGACACTTTTCAACTATCGAGGCTACTCGTTTTCGCGATTGACCGTGGGCCTCTCGATTCCGATCACGGCTACTTTTGTCGTACTGACGGACCTACTTATCCGTCAGGTGTATTACGTAATGGTCCAGGGCGGTGTCGGTTTCGCTCGAACGGCGATAGTAGGGGAACCGGAATACTGCCGCGCTGTGTTGGATCACCTTCGAGCGACGCGTGGCTCGGAGTATCAGGTCCTTGGAATTATCGATACGACGAACCGACGTGGGAGTCTGAAGGATCTGGTCGTACCTATCCTGGGAAAATTCAAGGACATCGATCAGATTGTACGAGCAAAGACAATCAACCATCTCATCGTAGCGGGCGATGCTACCGATCAGAAGACGATGTTTGGAGTTGTCGAGCAATGTCGGCAAGGCAAATACCGTTTCGAGGTGGTTCCCGAGCTGTTCGATGCGTTGAGTCTAAAGATGAGCGTCGAGGAGTTGGGGGAAGTCCCGACAGTCACTTTTGGTGAAACTCCGCTGGAAGGTCCGGTGGCGAGGACGTTAAAGAGGTCGGTAGACGTACTCTTTTCTTCGGTTGCGCTGATGGTGTCCGGCCCCGTGATGTTACTGATCGCCGCTCTGATCAGACTGGATACAAAAGGAAACATTCTGTTTGTCCAGGAGCGGGTCGGCAGCGATGGTAAGACATTCAAAATGTTCAAGTTCCGGTCGATGGTCCATGATGCGGAAGCAGACACGGGTCCGGTTTGGGCCACGGCTGACGATCCGCGACGAACAAGAGTCGGCAAATGGATTCGACGGTACAATGTGGATGAGCTTCCGCAGCTGATCAACGTTTTGCTCGGCGACATGAGCGTCGTCGGTCCCCGTCCGGAACGCCCCCATTTTGTCAATCAATTCAAGGAAACCATCCCCCAATACATGCGGAGACACCGGGTAAAATCGGGTATCACCGGCTGGGCGCAGGTCAACGGACTGCGCGGCGATACTTCGGTCGAGGAGCGGACTTTTTACGACTTGTACTATGTTGACAATTGGTCGTTTCTCTTCGATCTCCGTATTCTCTGGAAAACCCTATCGTCTTTCAAAAACGCGTACTGAACCCAATGTCTCTTCAGCCGGTTTGCTGGGACAGTCACCCGAAGGGGGGGTGTATTCATTTCGTATAGTCTGATTTGCCGTCGCAACGAGAAGCAATGTGTCTCGTGAGATAGCTTTGAGTACAGTAAAGAAAACGCTTCACCACAACGAGAGAAAAAGTGGAGTTTTCTCAGAAGAACCGACAGATCCTTCTGCAGCGTTTTCCCGTCCTCGCACGCCGTGTTGAACGGGAACCGGAAGATCCCAATTTGCGTTTGGTGGTCGATTCGTCGGGAATTCCCAATGCGGCGATTGTCCGTGAAGGACGTGCACATTTTCTCCATGCCTCACAAGACCCTCTCGGTCAGGCGAAGGAAACGCTCAAAAAGAGCGGCCGTGCGGCCGATTCATGGAACTTCTGCGTTCTTGGGTTCGGTATGGGTCATCTTCCCCTCCTGCTCGTTGAAAGGGAGCCGAACCCGCCGAGATTCCTCCTTGTTTTCGAGCCATCGGTCGCTGTGTTCCGGCTTGCCTGTCAGCATGTCGACCTGGAACCACTTCTAGCGAATCCCTCGGTTCAGTTCGTTGTCGGTCATCCATCGTCGCGTGAAATCGAGCAAATCCTCTTCGCAAATCGCTGGAATCTCATATCGAACGATATCGCCACCATCGTTCATCCCCCGTCCGCAGAGCTGTTTCCCGACTGGTTCCGTCAAACCCAGCCGCTGCTGAATTCGGCTTGCCAGAGGCTCCAGGGAGGCATGACTACGATACTCCTGGACGGTCCGCGTATCGGGGAGAATCTCGTTCGAAATCTCCCGGCGTATATCGCGTCACCGGGGATCCGGCCCGGGAACGGACTATTGCGCAGTTTCCCGGCAGTGATTGTCGCTGCCGGCCCTTCGCTAAAAAGAAACATCCATCTTCTGCGAGACGTTCATAAGAAGGCGTTGACAATTGTTGTGGATACTGCGTTCGAGCGGGTACTCAAAGAAGGCGGCAAACCCCATTTTGTAGTGACAGCGGATCCCAGCGAGTTGAACGAACGCCATTTTCCGCGTTCCGATTACTCATCGACCGGTACATGGCTGATCTATGACAGCTGTTCACACCCTACCATCCAAAGGAAATTTCCTCGGAAAGCGATTACCTATTCGGCACGTAGGGGGCCATTCTATGAATGGCTGGACAGGATGAGCGGCGGAAAAGGATTGATTCGCCCGGGTGCGATGGTCTCTCAGATCGCGTTGAACATCGCTGCTTTTTGGGGGTGCCGACCGATCATTTT
Organism: uncultured bacterium; assembly: GCA_964612675.1. Taxonomy (GTDB): domain Bacteria; phylum Hinthialibacterota; class Hinthialibacteria; order Hinthialibacterales; family JAKPRU01; genus CAZTDD01. The sequence continues at coordinate 24,297 of CAZTDD010000098.1, read as the reverse complement.
GGTCGGACAGGATCTGAGTCTCGATCCGCAGTCCGGCGATACGCATTTCGATGGTGCGGCACTCAAACGAACGGTCCAGTTCATCGAAGGAGACCGTCAGCACGCTATGTATCCTTCGATCACAAGCGAAGAACATCGAAAAGAACCGATCTATTGGGTGGACGGAGTGGATGGACAACCTGTGCCGACCGTTCGATACCTACTGGACTATCTGCGGATTCTAGAAGAGAACATCAGCGTGCTGGACGTTCCTGTACTTGACGCCACAGAGGGAGGAGCGCGAATCGCAGGCACAACCGCAGTCACCTTGAGCAACGCCTTGACTCGGTATGCAACCGAGGGTCTGGATATCAACGATTTCTGCTCCGGATTGGTACAGGGGACACACCCCGGAGATCCGCTGCCGGTATTCCGCCATTTTCACTATAAAGCCGATATACTTGACAAAATCTCGGAATCGCTCCTGGAGAGGTTGGCTACCTATCCTGACGACTCGAAAGAAAGCGCGACAACGTGGGTCCTGGAAACCGAGAAACTGATGGATCGGAGTATCGAACAGGTATCTCGGGATGACATCCTCGCGTTCTTTGTCGAGAACGTTTCCGGCCAGGCGGTGGCCGACGCGCACAAATACGCCCCTCCCACTTCTTCACCCGAGGAGCGGGCGGACCGCGTCCGTGTCCGCTGCGGCCGCCTCAGCGACGCTTTTAGACATACAGCAGGCTTGCTCAGGAGAATGGTGAAAGAACTAGAATAGTATCCTGGTAGATTCCGCGTCTCTGCGAACAATTCAATGTCCCAACCGATCCTTCAGAAAAATCTGGAAGCCCTTGCGGCCAGGTATCCCGAATTGGCGCGCGATCTGGCCAACACGGAGATAAAGGCTCCTGACCGATTCCTTCTCATCCCCAGCCAGGAACAGGCTCCGACTCTTATCGCGTCGACCGCTACCGGTCAGCAGATCGCCTTGCACCATCCTCAGCAACCGCTATCCGAGGCCGCACAATGGGCTGACAGACTTCCGCAGAATTGCCTCCAGGGAGCAAATGTGCTGATTCTTGGGGTGGGCTTGGCATATCACATTCATCATTTTCTACAGAAGAGCAGTCGGGAGAGCCAAATCGCCGTTCTTGAGCCGGATCGCGACCTTTTCGGATTTATCCTGAGAGAAGTGGATCTTTCTCTCCTTCTGAGCACCGATAGAATCTCCTGGCTTGTCGGTACATCTCCGCAGGAGACGGTGAACCGGCTTCAGTCAGGATCAGCGGCCCATCGTTTTGCAGGACAGGGATTGCAGCTTCTGTCACTTCCGGGATTCCGGGCCTATTACCCGGATTATTTGGAGAATCTGGCGGAAGAGATCCAGGCGGGCCTGATCGAAGCACAGGTGAAGCATAGAACGATCCGTCTCCAGGGACGCGATATTCTGAAGAATATCCTCGACAATTTACCCCGGGTAATGCAGGCGACGGGAGTAGCGGAACTTCAGTCGTTGGGAGCGGGCGTTCCGGCGTTTGTGGTCGCTCCGGGACCTTCCCTGACGCACCACCTCGAATCGCTCCGGATAGCCGGCCGGAAAGGCTATGTAATCGCCGTAGATACCGCGGCCCGTATTCTCCGTCGCGAAGAGGTCCCTTACCACTTCGTGGTGACCATAGACCACACAGAACTGAACGAGCTTCACTTCGACAATGCCGATAGCGATCCGGCGTGTCTTGTCGCCTACCCCGGTGTCCAAAACTCAATTCCGGCGATTTATGAGGGAAGAACCTATTTCTACGACCATGAGGGAAGCATTCAGGGAGGAACTCGTGCGTCCAGGCTTCTGGATGTTCTCGGTCTTTCCGATCGGTTGGGCTCGCTCATTTCGCTCGGTTCGACGACGGATACAGCCTATCACCTTGCACGCCGTCTCGCTTGTTGCCCGATGGTACTGGTCGGTGTGGATCTCGCGTTTCCGGAAGAGCGGTTTTACGCCGCCGGGGCGATGCAGGAAGAGAAGGCCGTCGATTCGCCGCACACAAGCCGTCAATACAAAGTCCCGAACAATTGCGGTGGAGAGGTCATAACAAGCCATATCTACAGGCTGTTTCGAAATCAGCTGGCCGAGTTGATTCGTTCGAGCGGAGGGCTGGTTTACAACACATCGCCTGAAGGCGCACAGATACCGTGTACGAGCGTTGTCGATCTTCGCGAGTTATTAAGCGACCTCCCGGACAGAGTACTCTCGATTCCGAGGCCTTCGAGACCGCTTCCATATTCAGACGTTGTACAGCGGTTGGAGGCGATTCTAGAAATGCTGAAAGAGGACAGGAAGCTGATACGTCCGTGGGAAAAAGAACTCCGCCGTTTGGATGTTCGGAATAGCCGGAAGTTCCGCGAGCGAATTATCCCCATTCTCAAAGAAATCGCCTCGGCTCTAAAAGACCGGGACTCCTTTCAGCTCGCCGCTTCGCTTGCGGAAGAAAGCGCATCGGAGATTCTAGGCCAGGTCGACGGTATCGGTCTCCTTGGCGGCAGCAGTCCGAATGCGAATGATGTGGCTCGTGAGCGCTTTCTGAAGTGGATTCGTGAAGTAAAAGAAGGGATTGATTATGCCGCTCCGCTTTTTCAGAAGGCGATACGGGATACAAAATGAATGCATCATGGTCGAGTAGCGACCTTTCGCAGAAACTCCGCAAGACGCTCTCCCAACACCGGCAAAGAATACTCGTCCACAGCCTTCCTTCTCGCGTTCTCGCCTAGTCGACGGCGAAGGGGTACGTCTCGCCCTACTTGAATCATCGCCTCGGTAAACTCATCTTCGTCTCGAATGAGCAATCCATCCGTCTCCGGCTCAATCACCCGCGCAGGTTCACCAAAATCGCTGGCGACCACCGCGAGGCCGGAAGCCAGGTACTCGAACATCTTGGTAGGGCTTTTCGCGGCAGCCCAGTCGGACTGCTCGACCATGGGCAAAAGTCCAACATCGGCTTCCCGCAAAACATCCGGCATCTTCCTTGGGTCGACCTGATATCGAGTCTCGACAGGTAGATCCTTTTGGTGAGCAAGTTCGTCAATCAGTGTGTCCCACAAACGCCCTTCTCCGACAATAAGAAGTTTCGCATTCGGAACAGCAGCAAGTGTCTTCCGAAATGCTCTCAGGATCATCTGAACATTTTGATAGATCGGGTCGCCCCAAACATTCCCGTTCCAGAAGTAGACAACCTCCTCGTGTTCCGTCGTGGCGGGATGAAACACCTCTGCGTCTACTCCGGTGGGTATCCGTACGACATTCGAATTGTAATCCCGCAGCCACTCCTCCAGCCGGTAGCTGGAGGCCACACACCCCAACGCCCGACGCGCGTGACGATAGGTAATCTCATCCCATTTGTTCGACCCGAAGAAGACTCGATTGCAAATCCCGCGCCCGAAGAAGTTGGAAAGCGGGATATCGTAATCGTCATAGTCGAAGATGAAGCGAGGCAAAATTCCCAGCCGGTGAAGCAGAAAAGGGGCCGCCGAGTGGAAATGAGCTTTCTGGATGTAAATCAGCGAGCGGCGTTCTTTCACGAGATGAGGAATCGATTTGAGCGCCAGCTGAGCTTTGTGCCGGTCACGAAGACCGAAATACATATCCTGCTCGGAGAGGTGTGGAGCAAGGTCGTCACGGAAAGAAAGGACACGGGTTTCAAACTCGGGTTGCTCGGCCAGTACGCGGGCAAAGTGATAGCAGCGGACCCGGCTGTGCGGATATCCATACCCGTTATGTGCGACAAAAAGGACCCGAATCATATCGTATGCCCGTAGATCACAGGCTGGAAGCTGGTGTTCTTCAATAAAAAACGTCCGGGAGTATCCCGGACGTTTGTCAAGTGACTATAGATGGATGGATAACGTATGTCAGGACTCGTCATCCACCAGCCGGTCCAGAAAACCCTTTAGCCTTCTGGCTCGGAGCGGATGACGGAGTTTACGAATCGCCTTCGTTTCGATTTGTCGCACACGCTCCCGCGTGATCCCAAATCGTTCGCCGACTTCTTCGAGTTTGTGCCGTTGACCGTCTCCAAGACCGTACCGCAGACGAAGAACAACCTCCTCACGTTCGGTCAGGGTGTGGAGAACGTCTTCGATCTCACCGCCCAAGATATTACCGGTCGCAACCCGTTCCGGAGAATCCGAGGACCGATCCTGGATCAGATCGCCGAACGTCGTGTCGCCCTCTTCGGTGATCGGGCTGTCGAGCGAGATGGTTCGCTGCGAGACACGCGACAAAATCGCCACTTTCTCCGACGGCATATCCATGTGTTGCGAGAGCTCCTCAATCGTCGGTTCCCGACCGAATTCCTGAACCAGCCGCTGTGTCACACGGTTCATACGGTTGACCGTTTCAATCGTATTGACCGGCACACGAATGGTCCGGGCCTGATCCGCAATGGCACGTGTGATTGCCTGACGAATCCACCACGTAGCGTACGTACTGAACTTGTAGCCCCGGCGGAAGTCGAATTTCTCGACCGCCCGCATGAGTCCCAAGTTGCCTTCCTGAATCAGGTCCAACAGCTGAAGGCCACGATTCAGATAGTTCTTGGCGATGGAGACGACGAGTCGCAGGTTTGCCTCCACCATCTCGACCTTCGCAGCATGAACGATGCTCTGGCCTTCGCGGATAAGTTCCGCGATGCGCCTCGAAGTCTTGGGATCCTTTTCGGTCTCTGCGGTGACTGCTTGGATATCGGCCTCGGTAGGTGCCCGTTTTTCGGGAACCGAGCGCGTAGAAAACGCAAGTTCGTCACGCGGACGCGCCTCATCATCCGGGTGCGTCTGCCCCGCAGCCAGCTGGTGAGCCGCATAAACACGATGGGCGATCTCTTCGATGCGCTCAAAGTCCAGTTTGAGCGAAAGGACCTTATCGCGCAGAGCGACCTCACGTGCCTCAAGCGTCTCCGGCTTCACCGTTTTCCGGACAGCGAGTTTACGATACCGCACATTCAGGTCTTTTAATTCCTTATACCTTCGCTGCAGGGAACGGATCTTCCGTTTGATTCCCTGCTCTGTACCTTCGCCTTCTTCGCCGGTCGTTTGAAAGACATCATCCGGGTTGATTTCAGCCGCTGCGACACGCTTGGCGATCTCGCCGATTTCCTTCACGGCGAATACCGACATTCCCAGCGCCTGGCAGATCCTCTGCCGCCCGGTATCGATGCGCACCGCGAGAGACACCTCTTCCTCACGAGTCAGAAGAGGTACTGCTCCCATCTCGCGCAGATATACACGCGTGGAATCGTGGCCGACCATCCGCTCAGTCGGCAGAGACTCTTGGCTGCGAACCAGGGAAGCGTATAACGCAGCCGCGTCCGGACGATCCTCCTCGGAGAGCATTTCATCCGTGACGTTATCATCGAGTTCGATATCCTCTGTTACGAAAGAAGATGCCATCATTTCCTTCCTTCACCTCTTGTGTTTCACCTATTCGGCGTTTTACGTATTGTTAAAACGGAGTAACGGATACGTTCGCGCTACCTGTATTGGAAACGTGCCGGTCAGCCTGTGAGTTTTAAACCAACGGTTGACAGCAGGCCTTTATGAGTCTTACGAAGATGGGACTCCAACTGTTACGGTTCAGACGCGGCTCTGGTAACTCTACTATGTACCGAACCCTAAACAGGCGCACCTACCTAAGCGCAAATTGGCAATCAGCTTCGTATACTATCTCTTAAACTCTGCTCTGTCAAGCATTCAGAGCTTCTAAATCCTGATTTTGCTTTGTACAAGATACGGATATTACAACGAACATCTGGGATCGGCCCTGCCAAAAACCCTTACTATGCTGATAACAAGAGATCTGCATAACCAATTATTTATCGCACAGAACCCGACCGGTTTCCGACAGGATCTATCGACTCGCGGCCCGTGCCAGAGGGTTTTGCATCTGACCTGGTTCAGTCAGCCCTGGTTCAGTCAGCCTCCCTCCTACTTCACTGATACCAATTCGGAACGTGATTTGCAACCGGGAAGGTGTTACATGGCTCTAATCCGTGTCCGAAAGCCGTCGAAGCCCAAAGGACATATCGTTGAGGCAGAACATGACAGGCAAATAGGTACTGATTATACTCAACTTACGTGTGAGTGGCTTCTGGGCAAAAACTACCCGAAATAAAAAAAGCCGGCAAATGGCCGGTTCAAATTCTCTCATCATTTCCTCACGGTCCGGAAAAAAGGCTAAACAAGAAGCAACCAGAAACTCAAATCAAACGTTGCGTTCAGTGGCACTTTCGAGGTATGATAGAAGTTACTTGGTGGGGGATTCAAGGAGAGGAGTGAATCTGCCTGTGGCGGATTTTTATCATGAACCGGCGAGCCTTCACGTTGATTGAGTTGTTGATAGTCGTGGCGATTATCGGCATACTTGCGGCTGCCGCCCTCCCCCATTTCCTCAATGCGAAAATCAAAGCCACTCAAACCAGCCTGAGATACGACATGCGATCCATCGCAAGCGCGCTCAACATGTACATGATTGACAACGGCGGACATGTTCCCAGGACGAGCCGCGATAACATGCCGAGCGTGATGGAAGGATCGATCATCCCGGAACTGACGACCCCGGTTTCGTATTTCTCCCCAACTCGAGACTATCGAAGGCGAATCAACACACCTGTCTTCTTCGCAGGCTCTTTCGACAGCGGAAAAATCCCAATTGTCATGTACCGTGGCCTCCTGTATGAATCGGATATCCGGTTCCGAAAAACGGCTGATGGTTCCGGAATTCGTACGACGCCCGATATATGGCAGTTGGCAGCGGGCAACCCGGGGTACTCACCGGCTTCGCTTCCCGGGCTGGTTCTTCTCTCGCAGCGCGGGGGTCGGGAATTGCTTCGTCGGATGGAAAATGGGTATATTCCGCTGGATAGATATCCGCCACCCCTGCATCTGCCAATCAACCCGTTCTACAGCCCATCAAACGGCCTCCAGAGCATGGGGGACTTTTATCTGAACTCGACCGGATACGGCAGCCTGTAAGGTACTCCTTCCAGACATCTCACAATCTCTTTCGGGTATTGCGGACCACGCTCTCTGACGGTGCGGCAAAAAGTCGCCGAAGTACGAGTAGTGCCGTGTCAACCCCTGTATCCAATGTCATCAAGTTAGGAAAGGGCGAAAGTTGGCATCGGAAGTTCCCTCTCCCCCCGGGAGAGGGTTAGGGTGAGGGGCGATCATTGCACTCGATTCGGGCAATATGATTAGCTTGTGTATTCGCCAGGCACAGCAAATCAAGCAGAGGCAAAAGGTGTTTGTGATGACAGGAATTCATTAAATACAGAGAGAGGGGTAACGCAAAATGCAAAGATCCCTCACCCCGCCCTCTCCCAGAGGGAGAGGGGGAAGAATTCCGCCGGACTTTTTGCAACGGCATCACCTCTGGCCACGCAAGCGTGCCCCTCCCGGGGACCGAGCTCCGTTTCGTTCGTCAGTCTCGCTTTCATTCAGATTAGGGGCGATTCAGGTGGACACATACGCGTTTGTTATATAAATTCAGGTAACACGCCACCTTAGAGGAGAGAATACACGTGCTGACTCGATTGCGGTATTTTGCGTTCGCGCTACTTTTGACCATGACGGCATCGGCCGCGGAAGATGTGGTCATCAATGAACTCTATTACAACCCTCCCGATAACGATCTGGATGAGTTCATCGAGATTCACAACCCAACATCCTCACCAATCGATATGAGCGGTTATGGTTTCACCGCCGGGATCACCTACACATTCCCGCCCAACACAGTGATTGAGCCAGGCGAGTATTTGGTGCTGGCTCGCGACATGGAAGCGAATATCTGGCGACGCCACGCGCGCGAGAGGATGGGCCCCTACGAAGGCAAACTGATCAACTCGGGCGAGAAATTGACCCTCGTCGCCGAGGACGGCCGCGTGGTGGACAGCGTAACGTACAAAGACTTCACGCCCTGGCCGAGAGGCGCGGATGGATACAACAGCTCTTTGGAACGGATCTCTCCCGATCTGTCTTCAGAGGATTTTCATGCATGGCGCTCATCGATCGGCAAAGACGGGACACCGGGACACAGAAACTCCACGGCAGATGTTCCGCCTAAGCCCGTGATTACCGATGTACAATTTACTCCGGAGCATCCAACGTCGACCGACGAGGTCCAAGTCCGGGTGCTCCTGGACGGTCCTGAACTGATCCGATCCGTTCTATTGCGTTACGAAACCCTGAGGTCTTCGTCAAGTACGCTCCTGACCACAAAGACTCGGCCGATGGTTCTCCAAGACGAGGACCCGCGAATGGCCACATTCATGGGCACGATTCCCGCCGATAGGTCCGAGACCCTGGTACGATGCAACTTCAAGGTCACTCTCAAGGACGGGTCCGAGATACTCCTCCCTCATTCGGCGGAACCGCGCCCCTTTGAATCCTATTTCGTGTACGACAATGAAATTCCTACACTCCTCCCAATCCTGTGGATGTTCAGTACCAAGGCAAAATCCACGTTGCCCGAATTCAGCAGGGGCATAACGGCGGCCGTGGTGAAACCGGTCGACTCCGCTCATGTATTGGTGTTCGATGGGGCTCGTATCTACGATTCTCGCAGCGGTCAGAAACTCAAATTCCTGAAAGGCGAGGAATATCGCGGAGACCGGACGCTGAATATCCTTCCCGAAGTGCCGAGAGGAAGTACCACGTCAGGCGGTCAGGCACCTCACGTGGAGCATATCGCGCACGGCCTCTTCAAAGACTTCGGCGTTCTCGCCCCGCGTGTCGACTGGTTCCGCGTCATAGAAAACAACCAACACACGCAACGCCTCGCGATCCAACAACCGAACGAACGGTTTCTGGAAATCAACGACCGCGATCCGAACGCCAATATCTACAAAATCGCGTACAACGAACCGAATAGATACCCATACCTTCCAGGACGAATCAACTACTCAAAGCAGACAAACACCGACGAAGGAGTCGAGGATCTGTATGAATTCTTCGGAGCGATCAATTCCGACGATCCGGAGCGGCGCGCGGAGGCGCTGCGTCGCTTTCTTGTGGTCGAAGAGGTCATGGGTTACTCAGTGGCGGGTGTGTTGATGAGTAACTGGGACGGCTTCTTCAACAACATGTTTCTGGTCCATAACCCGCTGCCCATCGACCGGTGGGAGTGTGTGCCTTGGGACCTCGATAAGACATTTGGTTATACGGATGCGGACCATATGTTTGTCGAAATGCCGTTGGAGTTTCCGTTGAACGGAAACGCTCGGCGCGCTTCCCGGGAACCCGGCCCGGTGTCGCGTCCCTTTCATATGGATCCAATGTTTCATCAGGAGTATTTGAAGCGGGTCCGAGAAGGACTCGACGGTCTGTTTTCGCGAGAGAGGGTGTCGGGCTTGATGGAACAGATTGAAAGGGTATTGCTCGACGACCTGGAACTACTGGAACAACACACCGGCCGTCGGGGCGACAGCCGCCGAGATCAAATCATCCAGTCGTACAACACGATGGAGACTTTCATGCGGCTGCGCCATGAGTATCTGCGAGCCCATCTGCCAACGCCGGTGGAAGAGTGGTCGCTGTATTGATCGGGAGAACTCACAAAGAGCACGGTATTTTCGAACCGTACTCTTCTCTCGTCCTATCCGGGCGTTGTTCGCTGTCAGCGCGGGAAATGACATGCTATCCTTACCTATTCGGAATAGGGAGGCTCACCTTCAAGCGCAGGCGTAAACCTGAGACGGTGAGGCCACGGCGGGGTTGCGGGGGCCACCAGGAATCTTCTGATCGTCAGGGCGATACAGGTCTCCAGAGTGTAGGTTGAAAAGACCGTCAAGAGGGAAGAGATGAGCGGTGAGACGAATGATGCGATGATTCGTGTCTCCGGTGTTGAAAAACGTCTCGCCGACAAATGGGTTTTGAAGGGCGTGGATCTGTCCATTCCGGCGGGGGAGACTCATGTGATCATCGGTCGCAGCGGCGAGGGGAAAAGTGTGTTGCTCAAACACCTCTGCGGACTGTTCCAGCCGGACAGTGGAAAGATCTGGATTGACGGGGAAGAAATCGCCTCACTCTCTGAGAAAGAACTGTACCGGGTTCGGGCGAAAATCGGTATGCTTTTTCAGGGAGCCGCCCTGTTCGATTCGCTGAATGTGAAAGAAAACGTCGGTTTCGCCCTGTATGAGCATCAAAAGCTGTCGGAAGAAGAGATCGAAAGCCGGGTGCTTCGCAATCTGCAAATGGTGAAGCTCGGAAACGTCATGGACAAGATGCCTTCCGAACTCTCCGGAGGGATGCGGAAGCGCGTCGGTCTGGCGAGAGCGATCACGCAGGATCCTCTTATCATTTTGTACGATGAGCCGACAACTGGACTGGATCCCGTTACTTCGGACGCGATCAACGATTTGATCATTCAAATGGCGGAACAACTGAAAGTAACCTCCGTAGTCGTGACACACGATCTCGCCAGCGCGTTTAAAATCGGGAGTCGATTTTCGATGCTGCATGGGGGCAAGGTCATCTATACCGGTACGCCGGACGAGGTTCGAAAGACAGATAACACATATATTCGACAGTTCATCGAAGGGAAAGCGGCCGGTCCATTAACCGAGACCTCCGATGATACAGAAGAAGAGAAAGAGAATTCTTTAGAAGCCCGGGAACAGTAAATACGCCTGCTAGACATCATGAGCAATCACGTCAAACTCGGTATCTTCGTCGCTGCGGTTTTCGTCGTCTTCCTGGCGTTCACCCTGAATATCACGAAAGGCTACCTTCTTGGCGGTCGTGAAACCTACTTCATCTATTTCAAGCAAATCGGGACACTCGAAACCGGAGCTCCTGTGAAACAGGCGGGGTACAATGTCGGCTACGTGTCCGAGATCAAGCCGGCCGACATCATTGTCGGTGCGACCCCGGAGAAACGAATTCTGGTCACCGTCTCTGTCAAGCCGACCACGGAAATCTCCGTCGACAGCGACGCCCTCATTTATACGGCGGGTCTTATGGGCGAGATGTACGTAGAGATCTCGTACGGGCAGGAGCGGAAGCTCGAACCCGGAAATCCACAAGACTTCATTTTGGGAACCCCTCCCTTCAGCATGGGGGAGCTGGTCGACCAGGTAACGGAACTCGGAAATGAAATCAAAGAGACATTCGACAACGTCAACACGATGATCGGAACCCAACAGACGCGGGAGTCATTCCCCAAGATTGTCCAAAACATAGAGAAACTCACGGGAAATCTGGATGATCTAATCGGTGGGGAGAAACAGACGTTGTCTCAGATGCTGGAGAACCTGCGTGACGCGTCCCTGCACCTGAAGGGAACATTGGCGCATGCGAATGCCGTTGTGACAGAAGCGAGTCAGATGATTTCCGAAAATCGGACGTCTCTTCGACGTACGTTCGACAACGCCGAGCAGATCACGTCCGCCGTGCGGGAGAGTGTCGTTGTTGACGTACGCGGTCTTTCCAACCGTCTTCAAGAAGTCTCTGACAATATCAATGATGTCGTGGTAAAGGTCGGTGACCTTGTCGACAAGAACGAACCCGCCGCGTCCGAGACGCTGACCAACCTGAATAACGCCTCGTTGCGGGCGAAGGAAGCCGCCGACTCACTCGCTCTAATGATCGAGGACATCCGGGGCGGAAAAGGCGTGCTCGGACGATTGTTAAGCGATGAGGAACTCGGTGTGCGGACCGAATCCATCATCCGAGATACCGGAAGCATGGTCCGGGAAGCAAGCACCGTAATCAGTGGAGAAACGGGACTGGTCAAAAAGGCCGAGGAAGTTGTCACCACGGTACGCGGCGTCCCAGACCGCTTCACGCTTCTGTATGACGCAAGCTGGTACGACGAACGGGATCGCTATGGTCGGGACGATGATAACAACTTCCGCAACGATCTCATTGTTCGACTCGATCTTTCCGACACGATCTTCGCAGAGGTGGGCGGCAATCGGATCGGCGACGAGAATGAGTTCAACGGAATGGTCGGCTATCGGTACGGTCCTTGGACAGCGCGTGCCGGGGTTTTCGAGTCGGAGGCGGGAGCCAGTTTGGACGTCGCCCTATTCGAGCGCTTCATCCTGGGTGTCCGGGGAGCGGGTCTGACGGAGGAGGATCGGGAACGTCTCGACATCTATGGTTCCTACCGCATCTGGGACGGTCTGTCCCTCATCGGCGGTGTAGAAGACCTCACTGACGAAACATACGCCAACGTCGGACTTCGGCTGGAATACTGAATCGGACATTTTCTGCTTTGGAGCGGATTGGGGAGGTGTGCACGCCTCCCCACTGCGATGTTCTCCTTTCTTTGTGACGAAGGGCTCTGCTGTGCCCGAAAAAAGAAACGGACAGGCACGATTCGCGATAGTGCGGCTTTTCTGGAACTCTTCAAGCTGACACAATAACGTGAGAGAGTTGTAGCCATGGAAAAGATGGACGCCCCCGACGAGGGGAAAAAAGAAAAAGGGATTTCGATCCGTAAGCACTTCGCCTACCAGTGGAGGCAGCGGACCCTGCTATGGGAGTTCCTGAAACGGGATCTGCAGGCGCGTTACGTGGGGTCTGCGATGGGATTTTTCTGGTCCGTCATCAATCCCATTATCCTGCTGGGGCTTTATACTTTTATCTTCGGCTTCGTAATCCGCCCGGAGTTCGCCGGGCGGTATATCATCGACTCGAATAATCGACTCGAGATCGCTCTTTATATCTTCTGCGGTCTCTTACCATGGTACGCTCTCCAGGAAGCGCTCTTGCGATCTACCACGTGCATTGTCGATAATGCTCATCTCATCCGTCAGATTCGGTTCCCGGCCAAGATACTTCCTGCCTATCTCGTATTGTCGAGTTTAGTCAATCAGATTATCGGTACGGTGGTGCTGGTTATCGCGATTTGGTTCATCCGGGGAAGTTACAGCATCGCGCTCGCAGCATTTCCAGTGGTCCTGTTGCTACAGGGTTTGCTTGCGTTCGGTTTGGGTTTGTTTTTCTGCACCCTACATGTGTATCTGCGGGACACGGGACCATTGGTCACAATCGGCGTGATGGTCGCGATGTGGACGACACCGATGTTCTATACGCTCCAGGCAATTCCCGACAATATCCGAACGCTGGTTATGTTTAATCCTTTCACTCACATGGTTGTTCTTTATCATGGTACGTTTTTGGACAAACAGGGAGTTTGGCCTCCGTTAGTCCATTGGGTGGTCATGGCGGCGGTATCTCTCCTTGCATTATTTGTTGGATATCGTATCTTTACACGGGCACACGCTGAATTTGTGGATGTTGTTTGAGGCAATTGACAAAGTCAGGTTCGTTTATTTTCCAGGGCGGGTAGAAAGCGAATGGAGTCCCTTCCGCGGGACTCGTTGAAAGCCCTGCATCGGACCGTACTCGATAGGGAGTCAATCGACTCTTTCCCATTGACTCCGAAAGTAATTGGAACGAGCGAGCGAAAGATCGTGGAACACGTTTTGTCGGAACCGTCCTCGTCCCCGTCCAGTGACGGGGAGAGCGAACAGCAGAAGTCGTTCCCGATAGGGAACAAATCCTCGGGAGACCAGCGCGATGCGTCACCACCCGCATATTCGTACCGAAGAGCAGATGACGCATCAGCTTCGTCGCCTTCTGCGCGAAGTGGCGCGTCCCCGTCTTGCCTCGTATTTGTCGACCTACCATAGCGCCGACGTTGCCTCGGCGTTTCCCCATCTCGATTCAGATGAACGTTCGATACTGTGGCGAAGCATGGAACCGGAGAAGGCGGCACGGGTCCTGTCCCGCTGTTCGGAGGACATGCAGGTCGCCTTTCTTAACGAGGTCGATCAATCCCTCTTGACACAGATTATCGGGTTTATGGAGCCCGATGATATCGCTGATTTTGTCGCCCTGGCTCAGGAGGAGCAGCGCGACCAGGTGCTCCAGTCGCTCTCTCAGGAAGCCGCACGAAAAGTCAAACAGCTTCTGACCTACGATGACGATGTCGCGGGCGGCATCATGAATACGGAGGTAATCTCCTTTTCGCAGGAGATCACCGCCGGGGACGCCATTGCCGAACTTCGCCAATATCCACCCCGCCAGATTTTCTACAACATTTATGTTGTGGATGAAGAAGCTCGGCTCCTCGGCTGGTGTACGTGGCAGCAGCTTCTGCTGGCCGAGCCGGAAACCCGTCTGGCCGACTTGATCCCCGCCAGCTGCCCCTCGGTGGATTGTTTCACTCCACAGGAGCAGGTAGCCCGTCTCGTGGCGAAATACGACATCGCGGCAATCCCGGTCGTGGATCTCGACGGCAAACTGGTCGGAACGGTGACAAATGACGATGTCATCGATGTCATCGCGGAAGAGGCCTCGGAAGACATGATGCGGACGGCGGGAGGAAGCGAGGAGGAGCTCCATCAGCCAACAGTGGTCAAGTCGTTCGGTTCGAGAATGCCCTGGCTTGCAATCACGTTCGGCGCTGGATGTATCGCAGCTCTTCTGATGGGAGGACTCGAAGAATCCATACCCTCAAACATGGCTCTGGCGGTGATGTTGTATGTACCGCTCACAATGGCCATGGGCGGAAACGTGGGACTGCAAACTGCGACGGTCACTATCCGACGCCTGGTGCTCGGTGAAGCGGACATCCGCACATTGGCGCTTGATTTGTGGAGGGAACTGCGTGTCGGTTTGGTAATGGGCGGAACGTGGGGAGTTGTCATCGGCAGTGTAGCGGCCTTCGTGATGCCGGTTCACGCTAATGTGAATCTCGGTTTTGTTGTAGGGATCGCTTTGCTTTTCGCAGTAGTGACGTCCGCGATGGTAGGGGCCGCGATTCCTATTCTATTTCAGAAGATTTCCGTCGATCCCGCCGTAGCGTCCAGCCCTTTGATCACATCACTCAACGATCTTGCTGCATTAGTGATTTACTTCGCACTGGCGCACGCCATGTTATAGAGAAGGGTCTATTCTTGACGGTCCGGCAAAAAGTCGGCGGCCGGCATTAGAAGTTCCCCTCTCCCGCCGGGTTAGGGTGAGGGGCGATTCTTGGATTTTTTACCGCTCTGTCATTCTTGAGGAGAGCTGAATAGTGCGCCTACGTTGGCGATGTGTTCGTCGAGTTCATTGTGCACTTCCTCGATCATCTCCTGAGTGATACCTGCGGCGCGAACGGATTCCTCATCGAGAGAATACTTCAGCTGCTGTAATTCGACACCGTATTCCCGGTCGATCACCATCACATCGGCAACGTGAACGATTGTTGTAACCAACGAAACCGATCCCGCTTCACTCGGCTTGTGGTGGTACAAAATCGCATGGACCAGTTCATGCGGGAAACTCCAATGATCCGCCAGTGCGGCGCCGATCTCGGTGTGGGTATACCCAAGCGTTTGACGTTCGGCTTCCCGCAAGGAGAGACCGCTGTCCGTCATCAATTCGATAAGGGTCCACTGGGTATCTTTGATTTGCCTGTGAATAAGGACCTTTCCAATATCTCGAAGCAGGCCCGCGGTAAAAGCGGTGTCGTGTAAACTCACGCGAACTCGGCGGCAGATTTCCTGACTGGCCGTAGCGCCGGCAAAGGAACAGGTCCATAGGCCGCCGGGCCCGTGTCCATAGATCGCACGATCGCCGCCCAAAAGGTCGCTGATCGCACAGGTCAGAACGAGGTTGCGTACGGTATGGAACCCAAGATAGAGGATTGCCTGCGTCAACGAGGAGATGACACGGGGAAGACCGTAATACGCGGAATTGCAAAGACGAAGGATGTTGCTCGTCATTCCCGGGTCCTGGGAAATGACATCCGTGAGTTGATTCGACGTCACGTCCGGATCGCGCGTCATTCGCATAACCCGAATCGCCACGTCGGGTAGAGCGGGGATCTCTTTGACGTCTTTCAGAAGTCCTTCAAACCGGGATCGGTCCATTGTCTTTGGCTACCCAATTGTTCTCGCGACAACCCACAAAATCCCGCGGTCGCATACCCACGTCACTCGGATGGGTACATATTACGCGGCTCTGTAAAAAAACACAGTTTGATTCGAAATTGTTATTTTGAACACCGCTCCGGCACACCGGATAACGTGTCGTCCGGAGAGGTCTCCCGTCCGTTGTGTATGCGGTTCTGCGTTATTCGGCATCTGTGGACGCCGGTACCATCGATTCCGTTTCTTCTTCTTCCATTCCCACAGTTTCTTCTGCAAGAGGCTCCAGGTTGATCCGCTTTTTCATCAATTGCCCGGGCTTGAAGCTGATATGTCGCTTAGCGGGGACAGTAATAATCTCGCTGGTCTTCGGGTTTCGGGCTTTTCGTTCGGGGGTGGATTTGACTTTGAAGATACCGAAGTTTCTGATCTCGATATTCCCGTCTCTCGCAAGCCCCTCGCACATGGCTTCAAACATCGTTTGGACAATATCCTTGACACTGGAGAGATCAAAACCAGTCCTGGCAGCGACCTCCTTAACGAGGTCTTTCTTTGTGCTTGTCATTTTGCCACTCCCGACGATTGATTTCGGTGGACCAACATACTAATGTAGCCGAATAACTGGGGTTAGGTCAAGCGCTAAGCTTAAAGAAGTGACAGTCTTAGGTGAATAAATCAACCACCTCATTTTCAGCTGCGGGGTTCGGACACATTCGCGTAGGGTCTCTTTCCGCTCGATGAGGCTTGCTTCGCCGTTTCCCAAGACCTCGTTAAGTAGTTACGAATCAAGCGGTTAACGCGAATCGTCGACCCTGTAAAATTCGGGGCGCGGCCTGAGGAACCATGATCGCCGCCAGGGGGAAACAACCATCGCAGACAGAGCCCGCCTTTTTCTCCGGCTCGCATGTCAATCCGGCATCCAAGTAAAGAGCGTAACAACGCGACACCCACAATCTTCACGTGTTGGACCAAGGACCACCCGTATTGCTCTGCTTCTTCCAAGCGGACGAGCCGTTCCATTTGGTCGTCCCCGAGAGCCTTAATGATCGCACGGGAATTGGGGGATGGGTCAAACCCCAATTCAAAACGAAGGACAACGCCTCCGGAAGGAGGCGAATCCACGATCAGTTCAATGGGGTCTTTGCTGCCTTCCTCTTCCGCCATATCCAGCAACGTCTCCGTAAGGAGATCCACGGCTTGTGTGAGGACAGGTTCAACAGTCCAGACAGGGAAGTCTTTTCGCGGAGAATGAAGCCGTACAGAAATCATTCGTGAGAAAAGATCGGTCGCGTGCAAGTGTCTTGAAAGCCAGGGACCAAGACGTAAGGTGTGGAAGTCCTGAGGTCCAGTGCCACCGATTTGTCTCAGAGAAGATAGTCGGGCCAGAACCTCGATGTGCCGGTCGATAAGCTGCCATGTACCTTGTGCATCGGGAAAACGATCTCGTTCCGTCAGTATCTGAGAGAGCCACGGCAAGAGGTCCTGGAACAGGAATCTCTCGGAGAGTGGAGCGAGCCAATCGCGATGTGCGGTAGCGTCATCGGCCCGCAAAAGCAAAAGGACATACGCTACACCGTTCTCTTCACGTCGGAGCACAACCGCGGTTGCACGCCCTTCCGAGCGCCCCCCCCGCAATGGGTCCGGGGCTTGCCAAACGGAGGTATCCCGGTCAAGCGCGCTCTGTTCGACAACGCGTCCGATAAGGCGTAAGAGAGTTTCATCAGACAGTCTGCCGCCTTCCTGCCGTAACAAATGCATCCAACGCTCCGCAACCCCGTTCAGCGCCAGTACTTTCGCACTCGAATCGGTCAACACCGCGCCGTCCGAAATGTTCTCGAACAATTGTTGAAAGGCGTACAAAGCCATTTCGTGTTCTCGTTCGGAAGTTTCCGATTCCAACGTCGACCGTGCCTGGAGTTCGTGGAAACTCGTTTCTGTTTGACGCAGACTGTCTTCGAGAATCACGACTCGCTTGCGCTGTTGTCCAAGATTTTCAAGGACCCGGTTGACCTGTTCGCCCAAATCCGCCAGTTCCGATTGGAGAGCGGCGGTATTGACACGGCCACGAAATCCGCTGTTGATGATGTGGCGCAGACGGTCAGCCATCTCAGCCACCCGTGAGGAAAGGGTCGTCCGGTATAAGAGACCGCCGACAAGTAGACCGGTCGGCGCCACCGCCAACGCAGTCAAAAACGTGAGAAACAACAGCCCGTTGACAAGCCGCGATGTGCGGCTGTGAGCCCACAGAATCCGGAGCTTGCCCCAGTAGGTTCCGTCTCGCGTATGGACACTGTAATAGCCCTCCCAGCGCCCCGGAAAGACATACGTCTCGTTGTTCGCCCATACCTCCTGCAGAGTCAGTTCTTCCCGCCACTGACCGATTGAATCGTCCTCTTCTGAATCCGGCAGAGACGTCTGAGCCTCGACCTTGCCGTACTTATCGATCAGAGACAGGTGGCGAACTCGTGGACAGAACTCGACAGCCTGGTGGAGGATCTCTTTATTGTGCTTCCTGATTTCGGTATCGAAAGGATCTTGCGAGAGGGACAAGCGCGGCGAAACGGCTTCGGCCAACGCGGCGGACTCCTTCTGGAAAGCGTTCGACTCCTCCTTATGAATCCGCCAACACAGGAGAACGCCTGTTATAGTCACGGTCAGCGCTGCGGCCGCGCCCACTTGGAGGGAGAAACGAAAACCTTGTCCCATACCTGTGTCTCACCTGCGGGCTATCGACCCGAGTGATGACACCTCCGCGCTGAAACACAACAGTAAAACGAGGGGCACCACTCCTTGCAGAGTATGCCCCTCGCTCATCTTTCAAATTCAAGCATCAATCAACCGCAGCCGCATTGGCACGGTCAATACCCCCTCATTCGTCATTCGGCCGGAACTGTAATCGAGGTGCCAACCGATTTCGAAATCACGAGATCGCGAGCAATATCAAACCCGAGGAACGGTGAGTTCGTTACGGCGGGCGCGTTGCCTACCGCGTGAACGCCGCCGTATCCGTCAAGGACATAGAAGCCATCGCTACCGTCACCGATGACTCCGTCGTCGTTCGAATCAATCGGGTTCACCTCAACATCCCGAGCAATATCGAATCCGAAAAACACCGGCTTCGGATCGAGTACGAGAGATAGATCGCCGCCGCCACCTGGGATATCGGCATCCTCTGTAGGAGCATTCAAGAAACCGCCCGGTGTGGCGTACATCTGGCCCAGACCGTTTAGAACAACGAAATCCTGCACGTTCCCATCGGCATCGACGACGAGTTCGAAAGCCCGGAAGATGTCGTTGCCGGGTGATGTCCGAGGATTCTGGAGACCAGGCGAGCTGCCGTAACCATGCAGCACACCAAATCCGTCGAGGATCATGTACCCGGAAACGTTTGGAACGGCGGTCGGGGATTCCGGCTCGGGGCCGTATACGATTTCAAGGTCGCGGGCCACGTCGCCGGTGAAGCCGATGCCCTTATCGGAAGCATCGAACAATCCTTCCGCGTCGAAGATGACATCGAGGACGCCATTCCCGTTCACGTCTTCGGCAGGAATCACAACCTCTTCTACACCCTGCGAGGGGTCGTCCGGATCGACGGGCACAAATTCAACGGTTTCCGGATCGAGGACACCGTTTCCATTGAGGTCTTCAGTCTCAAATTGGAAGATGTCGTACTCACCGTTTCCGTTGCTGTCTTCAAGATAGATCGTTCCATCCAAACGCACGCGTTCGTTACCTGGGGTCACACGGTTATTTGTATCGGCCAGCGCATCGCGCACGGCGTCACCAAGGAACGGTGCATCACCAATAGTCCCGACGAACCCGTTGCCGGCCAGAATATATCCGGAAACCGAGCCTTTCGCGGCGATGACTTCAAAGTCACGCGCAATGTTGCGGCTGAAGGAGATTTGTTCGTCACTCTCGACGCCGGGTCCGGAAACGCCGCCAAGCGGGCCGACGATCTCGCCATCGGCATTCAATTGATAGAACATACCGGGCGCATCTCCCGCCTCTGCCAGAGAGCGGGCCATATCTTTCGAGACGGCAGAGCCGACCAATGTGCCACCCGGAGAATGTATGGCTCCTAGACCATCCAGCACAAGGTAAGGAACGCCTTTCGCGGCGGGAGCGGCCTGAATATTGACGGGGTTACTCTTGTTGCCTGCCGCGTCTCGGCTCACAACCACCAAAGCGCCCCGCGTGGTATCCACCTCGGCGGCAAAAGCGCCGACCGAATCGGCTGTTCCTGATGCCAGGAGGTCGGTCAATGCCGTGTCGCCATAAAATGCGATGTTGGCCAATGGCTCGACAGCACCGTCCTCACCGTAAATGACCCCATCGCCAACGCTGATGCGGCTCGTATCGGGATCCGGTGTGGACACATCGAGTGTTACAGGAACCGCGTCTTCGCTGAGGTTGCCAAACCGGTCCATAATGGCCAGGAACACAGTGGAATGCCCGCTAACGGATTGCGTCCTGGGATTCCAGAAGTTGTGGCCTAGATTCAGACCGCTGCATCCGGGGATCGGCAGGGAGGGCACACCGTACGGTGCGCCGATCAGAGCATTTAAGGGTTTGACATCCAACAGTTGCAATGTGGATAGATCCCAGACATCAATGCTCTTGTCATCGTTGTCGTCCGCGATAACAAGGACAAAATTCATCGCATCGCCCGGGAGACGCGGGCCTGCGGACGCTGTACTCGGCAGCAGGTTAAGCACGTTCAGCGTATCCGCCGCTTCCGAGCCATACTCAAATAACTGCAGGTCGTAATCCTGGAAGATCAATGGAACGATGCTCTTAATCTGTGGACCTCGCCGGTCAAACGCGGTGCCGTCGTCAAAGACGGTGGTCTCATCATACTTAGCCGCCGCGATATAGTCGGGGTTCCCTGTTACGGGGTCCGTCGTCTGGGCAACCACGTAGAACTCCGTGAGCACGTTCTCAGTGGTCATGTTGACTGCTGTCGGTTTGAAGTCCGGGATCTCAAGCGGATAGTCCAAAGTCCCATCCGCCATCGAGATCGATGGGAAGTCCGGATCGGTGACAGGATTGATGAATGCACCGTCTTCCATTGAAAAATCGGCATAAGCAACAAGTTCGACATCGGGAACGGGATCGCCCGTCCGTGCATCGAGCACGGTGAAATCAAGGACATCCGGATATCCCGGTGGGTTGTTGCTGAAAGACGTACCCGTGAAATTCAAGAGATGTTGTCCGGTAATTGCGTGCCCAAGAACGACAGTCGTATATTGGCTGCGATTGTCCGCCAGGTCTCGCGTTTGTAAATAAACGACCTGGCTGGCGAATCCGGGCACATTCAAGGTGAAGTTGCCATCCGAGTCCACCGATGCTTCACCGAGCAGGCCGCTGTCGACGCCCGCCGGCAAGGATGCAACAACCTCTCCTGTCTGCGCGGAGGAAAGGATATCCGAGGTTACGCTGAACAAACCGATAACAGCAATGGAACCGTTCGCCTCGGCCGTACCGCTAATTTCGGAAGAAGGAAATCCGATCTTGACATTATCGGCTGTTACAGTCGGAGCGTCTGCGGAATCGTCAAGCGTCAAGGGATCGAGGACCGTGCGATTGCCCGCGCGGTCAATCATCGTGATATTGATAACTGCAGCGGCGGACACATCCAGGATGTCGAACGCAACAGCGCCGTCTTTTGCCGCTTGTACAGTGTCCAGGAGGAACGGTCCGCCTTCGCTGACACCGCCAACTTCATCGGCTCGAATTTCGAGGACCGATCTCGGCTCAACCGTACCTTGGACACGCGCGAACACGACGTGCCCATTTACACGCTCTTCGGCGAGGTCGGCATCGTCTTCCGCAGCGGTCACAGTCAGGTTCACATCGCCCGGAGCAGGAGCGGAATCGTCGATCGTAAGCGGGGCCAGGACTTCTACATTGCCCGCGAGGTCGATCAAATCGATGTAGATGACCGGTGAACTACCGACATCAAAAGTGAAGTTGCCGTCATCGTCCGCTTGGACAACGTCCAGCAGAAAACGGCTGTCTGCCGGTGCCTCGACACCACCCACCTCGTCGGCTCGGACCACCAGCAGTGAGCCGGGCTCAACGACACCGGTCACTCGGGCGATCAATCCTTCGTCGATCAGATCCGCGTTGTCGGCCGCCGTGGTCACGGTGGGGCCTTCAAAAATATTGGCGGAAGTGTCGATAACAAGTCCAGGCACTTCAAGGACGTTTCCGAACAGGTCCTCGAGGCGGAGAGTAACATCTTCAAGGGAAACAAGATCTTGATTGTCGACCGACGCGGCGGCATTCGCAATCAAATTAAGGGAAACAGCACCGGTAGGATCGACATCCGCCGTACCGAAAGTAATTCGTTCGCCATCGACTTCTTTGTAGACAATCACGCTGGCGAACGATTCGACCGTACCCGAGGGAGCTTGAATATAGCCCACGACAGGAGGAGTCAACGGGAACGAGCCGTCAGCGTTCCTGGTGTTATTGTTGACGACCGCGGCATTGATTTCTTCCAGGGAAGCGCCTACATCAACCGTGACGTCGTTCTGAATGGAAGCACGGATCACTTCACCGGATGGAGTCGTGATTCGAAGATACAGTTTGCTCTCGGGATACCGCTCCAGTTTTCCTCCGCCCGCCGGAATCGTCGTGCGGCTGGAGTTCAGATCCAGTGTGGTCCACGGCAGAATTCGTCCCATGCTGGCGTATGTGCCGGTACCGTAATAGTCGACGGCGATTGTGGTCCAGATTCGATAATCAGTCCACACATGTTCATCGTCACTTCTCGGCCGACTAAACACGTCGATCGAGGAAAACTCCGGCACCGCTCCCGGCAATCCTTCAAATTCATCCAGGTCCTCGCGTTGAGTAATCAGGACTTTGCCGAGCGTGACGCCGGCGGGAAGCGAATCGGGATCGTCGGGGACAATATCCACGAGCCGATGTGCGGGAGTTGTCGCCTCGGAGAAATTAACAGTGAAGCTCGCCCGGAACGGAGAACCTCCCGAGGGAGTCACCTCCAGCTCGTGTGTTCGCGACGGATCATAGCTATAAACGATGTCACTACCACCGGGAGCAGGGAACACACCGGTCCTGCCGGCGGTCTGTCCACCAATCGGTAGCCCCGTTAAACCGACCCGGGCAACGGTACTGCCTCCAGGCACGGCACCAACCAAGCCGGTTACGGTGAAAGATTGGCCATCGTCGGAAAGTTCGACGAATATGTCCCCAACCATATCAGGATCATCCGCAACCAAGCTGACACGGGCCATCGAGGCCGTCTGTCCCATAGCCGGCACGGCAACCAGGGTACTAACGAATATGGCCCCGCTCATGAGGGCAACCATCGCGCAGAGCCTATCGGCCTTTCTCATCATCTTTCCTCCTCAGGATCCCGTGTTGAGCCTTTTCAGGAACTCTTTATTTTTGTGACCGCCCTCGACGAATCACCTAGTGAGAACGATCGGAACCTACGTTTCCGCTACGCTCCCACCGGCTGCGATAAGGCGGCGGGATTCTCAACCATTTGGTCCGAATCGGACTGCACCCGGATTCCTTCCACAGTAACATTGACCGACGTCACTTTATGGTCGGTCATTTGTTCAATTCGCTCTTTAATTTCCTGTTGAAGTGAAGAAGCGATTTGAGGAATGGGGATCTGGTCCGATACGTCTACCGTAATGTCGACGCTGACGTCTTCGACGGTGCTGGTGATTTTCACACCGCGAATCGTCTCGCCTCTGCCGAGCATGTCCTCGGCTCGTTCGACCGGAAGGCCGGACAGTCCGACTACCCCTGGTATGCGGCAGCCACACAGCGCGGCGATTGTGGCAAACACTTCATCGGCCACACTCGGGTCGCTCAGATTTGCTGTTGTAACCTCGGTCGTGCTATTCATGTATCGATTCGCTAAACTCTTCATCCCTAAGTCGTTCGGCGTCTTGTACCTCTTCGTGTGCCGGGCCTTCCGCCACGCGATCCTTCATGTACTTTCCCGCTTTGAATTGGACGATATTTCGCGAAGGAACATCGGCTGACTCCTTCGTGACTGGGTTGCGTCCCACCCGGGCGGGAGTGCGTTTTACCTTAAAAACACCAAAGTTGCGCACTTCAATTCGCTTGTCCCGGGCCAACATCTCAATAAACACATCGAATACACACTCGACAATCGCCTTCGTGTGGTTCTTTTTTTGCCGGGTCCGCTGGGCAACAACTTCTATGATCTCTTTCTTTGTCACGGCTCTATACCAATCGCACATTCAAGAAGGTGCTGTCTCCTCTCGGTCTTTCACGGCTGCCAATCACCGTGAAAGACCGTCCGGTTTCCACCGGAAAGGACAATTGCGGGGATGGGATTCGAACCCATGACCTCCGGGTTATGAGCCCGACGAGCTACCACTGCTCCACCCCGCGTCAA
>CAZTDD010000097.1:20374-27969 GCA_964612675.1 uncultured bacterium | reverse complement strand
CCCTCGGTTCAATAAAATCAATGGTTTACGCAAATTAATGACGAATTTGGGCTAGCCCTAGGATGTTGACGGTGTATTCCTTGCGTTCCGTGTGACATTCACCAGGTTGGCGGCTTTCGAATGGTCGTTTCGGGTATCGGGTCAGGTAACTGGGACGTCCTCAGATGCTTCACCCTCAGATGCCGGACGAAACTCGCAACTTGAACAAGAGACTGAGCGGGCGGTCTCCTTCCCCTGTTCGGACAGACTATTCCGACAGGGATCTTCATCTCTTGTGTGACGATGCGAATCGGCTCAACAAGGTCGGTGTCATTCGAAACTACGACAGCCACGTCAAACTCATTTCGAAACGCGTCCCAGAGCAAATGGCTAGCCAAGTTGACATCCGATCCTTTCTCTTCCGTCCTGAGGATTCGCACCACCTTGGGGGGCGGTCTCATTAAATCCGAGACTGGCGCAGCGAGGGGAGCCCATTTCTCAGATACAAGGAAGTTCCCCTTATAGATATCCACTTCAGGAATCGTACGAAGAGCATCTAGGAAGGTTTTTTGACGTTTCGGAGCGCCCGGGTCAGGAATACTGGAAACGTTGGCTGTGTAATATTTGATCTTTACGATGTGGTTTTCTTTGGCAAGAACAGCTTGAAAGACGGCCTTTAGGTCGAGCCATTTGTATGGCGTGTTCTTTACAGCGCAGTAATACAGATTCAATCCGTCTACATATATATATGTCCGTTTTGGCATCACCCTCCCCCGAATAAAGCAACAGCCGTCGGGCTATCCCGGACGGCCGTTGAGCCCGCTGCACGCAACGGGTGAGTGACGTGAAAATTATCCGGAAAAGAGACAACGAAGTCAACCCCTTAAATCGTACTGTTGCACATTAGCCTCTTAAGACCAATTCACGCTTGCGGCCAGAAGGTTGTGACGAGATTCTTCATCCAGTTGAACAACCCCACACGGTCCAAGTCATTCCATAAGAAGTACAACATAAGCGGGATGATCAACATGATACCGATCTTGCTGAATGTCTCGATCTGCTTGAGCGTCACCGGCCGTTTCCGGGCCCCCTGGAATACATAGAGAACCAAATGGCCGCCATCGAGCGGCGGTATCGGGAAGAGGTTCAGAATCGCCAGATTGGCGGACAGAAGAGCGATGAAGTCGAAAAACTTCTCGAATCCCCACCGGCCGGTCTCAGCGGCCAGCTGGGCAATGGCCACCGGTCCCCCGAGATTTCGGCTGGAATAGACACCGGTTACCACATTGTAAATAAAATGGAACATCATGCCGCACACATCACGGAACTTCTCAAACGCCTTTGGGACCGCCCCAATGACCCCGTACCGGATACGCTCCGTTTGTCGCGTAATCTCCAACTGAGCGACATAGATTCGTTCGCCCGTCCGCAGTCCCCGGCGGTTCGGAATAGTCTGTTGAGCGACTTTCGGTGTGATCGTGGCGCTTTTGACCTGTTGGTCGGGCGTGATCCACGTGATCTCCAGAGGAATGCCGCGCGCTTCATCGTCTTTAAGGGTGTAACTCGATAAAACGATATCCACCAGGACATTATAGTCGTTGATGGGGTTCCCATTGACATCGATAATCCGGCATCCAGGTTCAAGACCCGCTTTTGCAGCCGGACCGCCTTCCTTCACACGCCCCACGATGGGTTCAAGTAATGGCGCAATATCCAGGCGGGGGTGAAACGGGATATAAAAATCGCGGACCGTCTGCTCTTGTGTGAAGACGATCCCGATCCGGGATTTTGGATGGTAGGGTTTCGCATCGTCTGCCGGGAAATGGAGGTCGGGAACAAGTTCAGCCTGTTGGGTTTGATCCTCGAGGTCCAGCCACGTCAGAGTCAACGGTTTCGCTTGGTAGTTGCCCTCTTCTCCCTGGGAGTATTGTGAGGAAATCAATTTGGCCAGCTGTTTGGCCGATGGGAGGGGTTCCCCGTTGACGGCGGTTATCACACAACCTGCAACCAGTCCCGCCTCGGCAGCGGGGCTGTCTTTCTGGACCTGACGAACCAGCAGCCCATCCAAGTCCATCCGCCGGTTGAGTTCCTCGTCGGTTAATGTGGATTCCACCGCCCCCACAGGAGGAGGCGCTTCGAGTGTCTTCTGAAGCGATTCTCCGTTTCGCTTCAACGATATCGTGAGCGACTCGGAAACCGAGGTCTGGAGTGCTGTCGTGAATTCTTCCCAATTCAAGACCGTTTCTCCATCGACCGCGCTAATTTCGTCTCCTGTATGGAGTCCCATCTCCCAGCCGACTCCACCGTCGCGCACCACTCCGACAGTGGTGGTCTTGATGATGGGTTCGCCCGCCGCAACAAAGAGCGCGTAATAGATGAAGATCGCCAGAACGAAGTTCATCGCGGGACCCGCGAACACCGTCGCCATGCGTTTCCAGGCGGGCAGATTCAGAAACTCCCAGGGAGCCCCTGTGAGTTCATCATCGGGATCCATCCCGGTGATTTTCACGTAACCGCCTAGCGGGAGGGCCGATAGGATGTATTCGGTACCGTGCCAGTAGAAGCCTCCGAGCCGTCTGCCGAACCCGATCGAAAATCGCTCTACGCGTGCACCGACCAGCTTGGCCACGACGAGGTGGCCCCATTCATGAACAATGATTACCAAACCGAGAACTACGAGAAATCGAACAATATCCAGTATAGTCACGAGAATTCACCCAGAAAATTAAGAAAAGGAACGGATGGCAAAAAAACACTATGACCTTCCGCTTCCATCCTGTCAACGAACAGTGGCAGCTCCTATAGGATACCAAAAGAGCTATTCGCTTCGAGGGACTAGCCGCAATACCTCTCTGCGGGCCTCCCACCACACATAGAAGTGGCCCTGCTCATCAAAACCGATTATTTGACGGCATTTGTGTCCAACGTTTCGTGTCAAATCATGTGTTGAGACGTGGGCAATCCGCCGTCCGAATTCCTCATCGAGCACCCGAAACTCTCTCTCGGGGGTATAATGGACGATCAGCCACCCGTCGTCTCGTATTGCAAACAGGGGAAATCCGCCAACCTCCGATTGTGGAGGCAGCACGCGGTCCCATTGGCGCGGCGCGGGCGGGGGCTCTTCCGTTGCGAAGATGTGAATATCCCCTTTGTCGTCGACTACTGCCACGGGGCCCTCCGGCGATGCCGAGAGATGATACGGCCGCCACCGACGGTCTCTTGTGTATTCCGGCGGAAGCCAGGTACCGAGTACCTCACCGGTCGGTGAGAGATGGAGGACCGTGTTGTTGGGTCCGGAAGCTACGAAGACTTCACCGTGTTTGTTCGCCGCAATATCCAACGCCTGGTCCATCCAACCGGGCGCTTCCAGCTCACGGACCTGCGTGCCCTGCAAATCGTAGATCGGGATCGTCGGCCAATGATAATCGAGCACTACGATTCGGTTATCCTCTGCGAAGTCGATCGCGCAGAATCGGCGCTTGGCTTCAAGCGGAATCGGCTGAGTCCATTCCGCGATTTGTGTTCCGTCCGGCGCAAACACAGCCACTTTCCATGAATTCGCAAAAACCCCGAGTGCAGCGATATTCCCGGATGGGGAGACGGCAAAGTCCGCGTCGAATCCTCCCGGAACGTTGGCCACCGCAACCGGCATCTCGAAACCGGGGTACGGAACGACATCCTGAGCGGCGAGACCCGTCACCTCGCTGACACGCGGGGCTACCAGTCGTTCTCCTGTGAGCGCACGATACTCGCCTCCCTCGGGTTTTGCACGAAGCCGAAGCGGTAGATTCCAGGGTTTCCCGAGATGAACATCAAGTCGATGAAATCCACCTGTTAGAGGTAGCTGTCGGTCCAGCGAAGCAGAACGTCCGTCCAATTGGAAATCCAGCAGGTCGCCGCCGCCTTCGACCTCGAACGCTTCCCAGGATTGTTCTTGGACCCATAGTCCCGCACTCAACGTTGCTTCGGTTGTCTCCGCGGCCACAGCCTCTGTGCAGGGAACGAAATGCACGTCGACATTATGCACCCAGCTGCCGGGATCGCCGGGGATGTGTTCGCTGTCGCCGTTGAAGGTCACGGTCGGCTTTGTCACGCGTTCCACGTGTTCATAGTCTGTCTCCAAAGCCACGAAGTGATACCACGGTTCCTGGGGACTGTGCTTCTCCTCGGTATATTCCGCTTTGGGATAGAGCGCTTTCAGATACCCGATCTTTCGCTGATTCTCGGGCACATCCTGAATAATATAGGTGATGCGATCCCAGTCTGTTTTGGATTTCAGCTCGTCGACTCGATCTTGAAGGAATGTGTATTTATAGTACCAGGCATCGAAATTCGCCCTCGGCCAAACCGCCAACGCAGGCCAATCTTTTGCCTCGGGAAGATACCAGGCGGGCGGTTCTTCCTCCTTGTTTAAATCGTCCATTACCATGTAGCTGATTTCAGCGATGGTGTAATACTCATAGCGAATGTCCGCGATCACGAGAGTGTTCGGTTTCATGTACGGCTCGATAGCGCGGGCCATGTTTACGGACGCCGGGGAGTCGATACTCTGAACGAAATAATACCCAGCGTGTAGAAACCCCAGAAACGGCAAGACCGTTCCTAGAACCAGAACTCTCAGGAATACACTGAACCGTTTACCGAACAGGAATTCGATATTGTTGAAACCTCCCGCCGCCATGAGTCCTGCCACGGCAAACAGGGCGGGGAAGATCGTCGCCAGACGGCGTGCGGCGGCCTGGTTGGAAAGAATACCGGTCAGAGAGCCGACAATGATCCAAGAGATCAATAGGCTTGAGATCTTCCTTCGTGGAGTCAGGATAAGAATCAGGGCTCCCAACGAAACGAGTACCGCAGTCACCGGCGAGAGATACGTCGCGGTGTGGAACGGAATACCTCGAAGAACGGTTTGGTGGACAGGCCATACATTTGCGATGTGGATGGAATGAAGCAACTCAACGACGTTTTTCCAGACATTCTCGGCGATGAACAAAATGCGTGGGAAAAGTCCGGGCTCGGCGATTTCAAGGCTCCAGAGCGTCTTTCCCTTGTTTAGAACGAAAGGATTGAGCCACTGCCATTCGCCCGTGGCGATCAGACCGCAAAGCGGTAACCCAATCACCCACAGTGCGATCCCCGCGATAATAAACGACATCTTCCACCAACACTGCCGTGCAAATCCCCGGGTTGCGATCAAATGCCATGTGAGAAAACCCACGGGGATCAGAAAGCCGGTCTGCCCGGACGCGAACAGGTGATAGGTCGCTCCCATCAGCAGGGCGGTCAGAAAGAAGTAGACGGTCTTTCGCTTTTCCAGCGCGAGGTAGGTTGTCCAACAGAGCGCCACTGTTACCAGGCTCGGATACGCAAATGGGAAGAAATCCTGGCGTGACCAGACAATACTGACGCAGTTCAACGCGAGAAAACCCGCCGCGACAAGCGCCGTCGTAACACCGACGCTTCGGCGCAGAAAACCATAAAGAAGGTTGATCAGCAGAATCCCGGATAGCGCCGAGACAAAACGTGCCGCAAGCAGCGTTGTTCCGCATGTTCGTTCGGTGATGAAAAGCAGGACGTAGTACCCCAGGCCAAGGGGAGCCCACGGCAGACCCGGCGCGCCGAAGTTCATCTTCACCGAACCTTCGAGCGAAGTGCTCACCGCCATGTAGATCGACATCTCGCCTTCGAAATCGTCGGGCAAGTGGTTCAGCGCATAGAGATAGAGAATGATCGCCGCCCATGTAATCGCCCCAAGACACAGGAACTCGAATACGAGGAATCTATATTGTGTCGATGTGAGTCCTTCTGGTTTTTCCGGTTTGGGTTGTGGCGGGAAGAAGCACTCTGTTCCCGGTCCGAGTGTCTCCGGAAGGAACCGCCATACGAGGATCAGAAGCCCGGCCGCCGCGTACAGAAGGCAACCGGTCAGCGCGACCCCGGCGAATAACGCGGTTTGGGCCAATGTCGCAATTCCGAACGCCAGGAAGAGCATCGCCGGGCGAATGCCCAGCCGTCCTTTCCAGATCAGTGCGGCGACTGTCAGCAGTCCAAACAGCCCGGCCACGACCTCCCCCGCGATGGTCGCCTTTGGGACGGGGTCTTTCACGATCCAGAGAGCGGTGTCGACCACCCAGCGAAAGAAAGGGCTCAGCACGGCCAGGCATGTTTGACCGGCATTATCGGCGCGGACACAGACCGCCATCGCCCCGACCACCGAGGCCGTCAAGAAAACGAGGTACAAACCGATGAGCCACCACGGCCAACGGACCGGCCATTGGGCAACATTTCCGGTGTTTTTGTCCGACTCAGACATTTCTTATTGTCCTTCTCTGGAGAAAGGCACAGGAGAATAATCATAGAATAAGACAGGGTTGACTCAAAAGGATGTCCTATCTTCCCCAATCTGTGTTTGGGAGGTCCTTTCTTGACAGGATCGCCCGGCGCTCTACCATCGGATCATTATGCGTTGCTTTATCGCTATTGTGCTTCCTGAAACAATCCAGAAGAAGATCGGCGAGCTCCAGGACGAGTTGCGTCGCTCCGGGTTCAAGTTCAAGTATGTTCCCCCCGAGAACATTCATCTGACCCTCAAGTTTCTCGGCGATATCACCGAAGAGCAGGCGAACGAGGTCAGTGCTCTCCTGGAAACCACGGCCGCCGAGACGGAAGCGTTCGATCTGTCCGTCGAAGGAATCGGGCAGTTCCCGCCGAAAGGAACGCCCAGGGTGGTATGGCTCGGGGCCGGAGGAGACACCGATCCACTGACCGAGCTGGAATCACGGATTCGGGACGGCTTGGATCGCGCGGGGATTCCGTATGACAAGAAAGCGTTCCATCCTCATCTCACTGTCGCGCGGGTTGACAGAGGTCTTCGTGGACCGCTCCGAGTTAGCGATAAGTTGCGGGCTTTTCGGGCGGGAGCGATGGATGCCGTTAATGTCGAACTGATCAAGAGCGATCTTCAACCCAGTGGTGCTGTGTACACCTCATTGAGTCAGGCTCCGTTCCGCCCTCGGCTGAAATGGGGGCTGGACAACCAGGGCCGGATTCTACTGCCACGGTATAAGAAGTGTTTTGTCTGCGGTTCGACCGGGAACCCGATCGCGTTGGATATACAGTTTTATGTGAATAACGACCGTGTCGAGACGACATTCGTTGCCGGGGAGCAGCATTGTGGATTCGAGGGGGTGGTCCACGGGGGTGTGTTGACCGCGCTACTCGATGAAACCATGGGCTGGACTTCCATTACCCGTGACAAGACCCTATGTATCTCCGCTGAAATCACCATCCGGTTCAAACAGCGTGCACCGGCGGGGAAGCGGTTGCATATCTCGGCTGAGTGTGTCGATTATCGACCTCGGTTGGCGACCGCACGCGGCGAAATCACCGATGAAGACGGGACGGTTCTTTGCACCGGCCACGGCAAATTTGTCCCGCTGCCGCGAGACGAGATGAGGAACGTCGAGTCGTACGCGGGTTGGGAAGACGCGCTTGAAGGCGTTCATCAGCTGATTCAAGAGAAGCAACAGAGCGGGTAGAGAGCTGTACGTACGAGATCACCACGGCGTCACACCGGGATCGAGGACCGCGGGCGGGTGCTAGTAACCAACTCATCA
>CAZTDD010000097.1:0-20274 GCA_964612675.1 uncultured bacterium | reverse complement strand
CCATTAGGAGCCGGACAATGAAGAAAATGCAACCCATCCACCCCGGTGAAATCCTACTCGAGGAGTTTCTCAACCCCATGGAGATCAGCCAGTACCGTCTCGCAAAGGACATCAGTGTCCCCGCACGCCGAATCAACGAGGTTGTCCGCGGCGAGCGCGGAATCTCCGCCGATACGGCTCTCCGACTCGGCCGCTACTTCAGCATATCGCCCGAATTCTGGTTGAATCTCCAAACACATTACGATTTGGAAGTTCAAAGAGACAAGATCGGGGACCGGCTGGAAAGAGAGGTCCTCGCAAGGTCATAGGCTGTACAAGACGCCGGTCATAGGCATTGCGTGTGTTCGCCCCGTGATGTTCGCAGGCTGTAGAAATAGTGCCGTGGCGGACCAGCGATTAGCCTGCGTGGCGACGGCTACAAGGCGGGCCGTTCTCTGTCAGATCACCACGGCGTCACACCGGGATCTTCGGTCGCATCCTCACCCGGAAAGAACATCACCACGTCCCCGTTCGAAACCACCCCATTGCTCGGATCGTAGCGTGAATCTTTGAAATTCATGCCGAGATCCCAGTCGCCGTCGGGGCCGATGCTGCCGAAAGAAAACGTATCTTTGAACATAATGCCCGAGATGCGCAGCTGAGGATCTTGTTCCACGGCGTAAATGTACGAGCCCGCCTGACACGGCTCATTATGCCAGTTGCCGATTTCGCCCGTTGCGAGTGAAAACGGATCTTTCGGAATAGTGGATAAATACGCAATTGGCGTTGTGAGCGCGGTCATGGCGATATTCACGAGCCAGGATTTCCCAGGAGGGGCGTCGTTTGGATCACGCGGGTATTCATTGTGATCGATGCGGTAGGCGAACATACCGACCGACATGGCTTTGAAATCCGAGTAGTTGCGCGAGACCTTTGCGCGAATCTGAGCATTCAGAAAATTCGGGACCGCAATCGCAGCGAGAATGCCGATGATGGCGACTACGATCAGCAGCTCGATGAGCGTAAACGCTCGATGGCGAATTTGTAGGCGAGGGCGAATCATTTTCAATTCCCGCGCGGACGGAGTTTTCAATTTTATCGGATTCTCTCACGATGTTCCTGAGAAGGGTCCATCGACCGATCCACACCAACACCCCTCCCCACCCCGGTCCCCTGGCGGCGGTTCTGAGGGAAACCGCTCATCGTTGAGTTATACCTATTGGATTTGCTCGTTCATTCCCGAGAATTCTCTTGCTCTGATTTCAATGCGCTATCTCACGGAAAGTAGCGATAGAGGTCTTTGCGGTGCAGAACGCGAGCAAAAATCAGAGTCTCCCCTTGCCGGAAAACACCGCTCCGATAGCCCCCACGCGAATTCGGTAGGCATTCGCGGCCTTCCTGAATTTTGCGAAATCGGCGATCTCGTTGAGATGTCGTCACTGAGGCACTTCGTTAAAGGCGATAAATTTCACCTTGTCATAAACGGGTAGATTTCGGAGCGATTTCAGATCCTTGATGAAGCTCGGCAGGTAGAGTGTTTTCATGCTTCTTCCAGCTGAGCCAACGCCTCGTCCAATTCAATTGGCACTTCCTCTTTCACCTCCATCATGGCCCGATGCAATCCCTCTTCTTCCAACAGTTCGACCAGGTTCTTGTACTCATTCCAGTCAAGAATCACTTTCACAACCCGGCCCTGAGCATCGGTGACGAATTCCTTTGCAAAAGGGCATGAACTTGTCATCGGAGTCCTCTTCTCTGTTCGTCTGTTTTCGTTGTGGACAGGGAGTTTCCCACGTCCCTATAGCATTATGACCGCGTTCCCACATCAATACCACCCCGACACCGGTGGTTGGTGACCGCCGTCCCCTGGCGGCGGTTTTGAATCCAATCAGACGTATTCATTTTACGCCCGTAGAGTAAGAAACGTGTTACACTGATCCCTTGTTCAAGGAGCCGCTGAGGCATTTCGAGTTGTGGGACAGGATTATGTCTATGATCCGTCAAAAGGGATTCACACTGATCGAGTTGCTGATTGTAGTCGCGATCATCGGCATCCTCGCGGCGATTGCTGTGCCCAATTTTCTCAACGCCCAGGTTCGAGCCAAAATCGCCCGGGCGGAAGCCGACGAGAATACGATTGCCACGGCTCTCGAAATGTACATGCTCGAATATGGCGGCCTTCCCCCGATTCGTTCCACTCAGGCAACAGACTATCGAGGCTATGTCTATCTCACCACACCGGTCGCGTATCTCCAATCCATTTTGCCCGACCCGTTTCGCAGGAAATATATCCGGGGTTTCGGCACAGATGGATACGACCAATTCTATGAATTCGGTGTCAACGCATGGCCCAACAGAACACCGGTCAACAACATCTACGGCATCGAATCTGTCGGACCGGATGAAGTCGACAGCACCCGAACCAATCTGTTCCCCTCCCATTCACCGGAATTCGAATTCTATACGCCCACAAACGGTCTCCACAGCAACGGCGATATTTACCGCGCCGGTGGCGCGTACACGCCGCGCTGGTATCGGGAGCGAAAAGGGGGGCCACGAACGACAGGTCCAAGATGGATGTGAGTTACTGCCCCGCCCCACCCCCGTCCCCTGGTGGCGGTGGGGAGGGACAAGAATGAACAAGAAAGACTTTGACTGTGTAGAAACGATGGAGGGTAAAAGCTTGCGGTAGCTCAGTCCATCGCAAACAGCCAAAGCGCCGCCGGAGCCGCCGCACTCCAGTCCAGTGATCGCCCCATTGACAAAACGAGTCCAAACGCACAGCTTATGAAACACATATTCTCGGAGGTTGGCATGACCAGCATAACCGCGACAGAAGCCCGAAAGAAACTTCACGCTCTCCTGAATGATGTAGCGGAATCTCACCGTCCAATCCAGATCGTCGCCAGGAAGAACTCGGCGGTGTTGATCTCAGAGGAGGATTGGCGGGCGATTCAGGAAACGCTCCATTTACAATCTATCCCAGGCATGCGGGAGTCTATTCAGAACGGACTGAAGACACCACTTGAAGCGTGTGATCGAGAGCTGGATTGGTGAAGAAGTGGAAACTGGTCTACACAAAACAGGCGCAGGCGGACGCCAAGAAACTGGCACAATCGAATCTAAAGCCGCAAACTGAGAAACTCCTCAAGATCCTCGAGAGTAATCCTTATCAAACCCCTCCACCTTTTGAAAAACCAGTGGGGAATCTCACTGGAGCCTACTCACGGCGAATCAACATCCAACACCGGTTGGTTTATCAGATCCTGGATGACGCCAAGACTGGGAAAATCATTCGCATGTGGACACATTTCGAATGAGGGGTATCAGTTATTATCGCACGTTGACCGACCCCGAGTCCAACTCCGGGGCGAGCGTGGATGATTTTTGATGGATGCGAAAAGGCGATAAGTGGTGTAGAATTCATTGTGTGCATAGAATCGGTGAGTGATTGGAAGATCAATGCATATCATTACAAGGAAACGGTTAAATACGTTTGCTGAAAGGCATCCCGACACAAAGACAGCACTCCAGCATTGGTATAGACTAATGAAATCGGAGCACTTCCGTTCGTTTGCCCAGCTCCGAAAGACCTTTCCGGATGCTGATCGAGTGGACAGACTGACCGTTTTCAATATCGGCGGCGGCAAGGCACGACTAATTGCGGCTATTCACTACAATCGGCAGAAGGTCTACATCCGCGAAGTGCTTACGCACGATGAGTATGATAGAGGCAAATGGAAGGAGTAAGCCATGGTAACGGAAGTGCAAACGGTGGAGCGAGTCTGGCCGACACTGGCGGACGTCGTATATGTTCCCCACACAGAAGCCGAGTATCTGCGACTGGTTCGTCAACTGGATGCCTTGATCGACGTAGTGGGTGAGGATGAGGATCACCCTTTGGCATCGTTGATGGAAGTGATCGGTGTTCTTATCGAAAAATACGAGGAGGAACGGGTTCCCGAATTGACTGAGCTCTAGCGATTTGTCAACATCAGCGTTTCTAATGCACGGATCAAAGACCCACGCCGGGGAGCCCGCCTTGATAGAGATAGTCGACCATGGACAAGAAAGATTTCGATTGTGTAGAGATGATGCATCGTGGCGGACAGAAGATCCTGCAAGAAATCGAAGAAATGACACCGGAAGAGGAAGCAGAGTACTGGCGGCAGCGGACAGAACGCTTGCGTGAACGGCAGAGAGAACTCCGCAGGCAAGGACCTCAGACTCCTGGAAGCGATTCTGAAAGGCAAACCGGAGAATAAAGATGGATTGGCGAGAACGCATCGTTCTTGATGAGAAGATACTGGCTGGGAAACCCATCGTGAGAGGTACGCGGACACAAGATAGATGATCGCTTCTGGCCACCTTAAGACCTGTCCTATGCGGCTCTGACCCAATTGGAATATGGAGTGCGCCGCCCTGGCAGCGCTTTGGATTTTTGAATCAAGAGCGCTCGAAAGTAGAGATTGACAAGGCGGGACGAAAAGGAAGCGCAATTGCATTGTTCGGTCAATCACATTGGCCTATACTCGGGTAATATGCCGTTCCGTGACTGAAAGGGGGAAAGATGAAGCCGCTTCTGATATACGCCGATACATCAGTAATCGGCGGCTGCGAAGACCCTGAATTCGCAGCGGACACGCTCCCTTTGTGGCGCCTTTTTGTGGAAGGCCGACACACCCTTGTTCTATCCGTTCATACTCTCCGAGAATTAGGGCCAGCCCCGGAGGGCGTGCGGTCACACCTGCTGCGGGTCCCGAGAGAACATCAGGTGTTGCTCGCAGACAGCTCCGAAGCGTTTCAGCTGGCCGAACGGTACACACAACGAGGGGTTGTTGGCTGCCGCTCCCTTGAAGATGCGATTCATGTGGCGCTTGCGACCGTGGGGCGAGTCGATGTGCTCGTAAGCTGGAATTTTAAGCACATGGTGAATCTCGATCGAATCCGTCGATTCAACGCCGTGAACTTGGAAGAAGGATACGGGATCATCGAGATCCGAACGCCAAAGGAGGTGGTCGACTATGAGCAAGGATTTTGATGCGGTTGCGTTCATGCGTCGGAGACGAGAGGAGATCGAACTTGAAGACGAGGGGTTAAGCTGGGAAGAGCGGGCCGGGAAGACCAGAGAGATCCTCGAAAAAGACCCTCTGTGGGAACGTCTCCGCGACCGACTGGTCGATCCGTCTCGGCATTTCTTATCGGCGCATTCCGAGAGTGGCCCCGATTGCTCGAATTCATCCGGCTGAAAGCAATCGGGAAGAAGAAGGAGCAAGAGGGTGTTCATGCCCGCGCCGGTGGGCAAAGGCCTACCCAGATCAGAAATTCAGCGGAGCCAAAACAGGTTTGAGTTGTTTCCCCTGTTTTGTTGGATATTGGCTATGCGAGAATAGATAAAGATGGGCTTAGGAAGGGGATAAAAATGAAGTCGTATGCGTTTCAGGTAGCCATTGAGGAAGACAATTTTGAAGATGGTCGCAGAGCCTACCATGCCTATTGCCCTGCTCTCAAAGGATGCCACACTTGGGGGCATACCTACGAGGAAGCCCTAAGCAATATTCGGGACGCGATTGAGCTCTATGTGGCGGATTTGATGGAAACCGGAGAGTGGGTACCCACAGACGCCGGAGCCGGTGTCATTGAGGTCGCGGCGCCTGCAGTGGTGGTGAACGTATGACCCGGGTTCCGCGCGGCCTGCTCCAAATTGGTCAGAAGAACATCGCCCTCTTTCATAGCTGCATGTCCGCGGCAGAATACTCGGGCTCGTTTTCGCCATAAGCGTTCGACAGTCCGCGGGCGCTCAGATCCGCCCACCCTGCTCGGTGCTCATCTTCCGGTGACGACTGTAGGACGGTGACGATCAATTGTGTGTTCGGGCGTAGCTCGTACGGCTCATCGAGCTGAATCGTCTGCCCATCGAAATGCGCTTTCAAAGTGACAACAGACATTCGTATATCCCGTAGGTTTCCTCGCAGGTTTACTGCATTCAGTATACGGTCGCTGTTGTTGGAGTCAACAAGGTATTATCTCTGCGGTTTGGATTCTCTTGTCTCCTTTTCTCCAACTTCATGATGATCAGCCAAAGCGGCGTCGGGGTACTGCGCCCCGTTGGGGCTCGGGAAAGATTTGAGGCAAAGACAAGTTGTGGGCTCTCTCTCCAGGGGCGGGTGCCCCTGGCTGTAATACATGACCCCTTCGGGGTCGAATAATCAAGTCGAATCTCCAGGCTCAAACCCTTCGGGGGCAAATAATTACGTCGAATCTCCAGGCTCAAGCCCTTCGGGGGCAAATAATTACGTCGAATCTCCAGGCTCAAGCCCTTCGGGGTCAAATGCCCAATGAATCTTCAGTCCCGACGTTTTACCGGACCCCCAAATGCAACAAATATGCATCCTCTAAGGTCGGTGAAATGCGGCGGGCATCGGGGTGCGGAGACCCTTCAGAAAGAAGCCGCATCTGAATTCCTTCCGCTTTGCGTTCCTGACTGACGACCTTGTATCGCTCACGCATTTCCGCCCAGACAGCATCGTCACCGGTCAGTAGCTCCCAAGCACACCCTTCCGCTGACGCAATCAAAGTATCTCGACCTCCCTGAAATGTGATCCGACCTTTCTGAAGCACCGCCAACCGTGAGCACGAGTGCTCGATATCCTCCACAATATGCGTCGATAGAATCACAACGCGATCGGTAGCCAGATTCGTTAGCAGATTGCGGAATCGAATGCGCTCGAACGGATCGAGACCGGACGTTGGCTCGTCAACGATAAGGACTTTCGGTGGCGCTAAGAAGATCTGCGCCAGACCGAGCCGTTGGATCATCCCGCCGGAGAAGTTCTCCACCCGTGTATCTCGGGCATCCGATAGATTGGTCATCTCGAGTGCTCGGTCAATCGCGGCCTGACGATCTTCTTTGCTCCGGATACCCTTGAGCAGCGCCATGTAGTCGAGATACTGCTCCGCCGAGAACCTACCGTAAACACCGAATTGCTCGGGAAGATAACCGACGTGTTTGCGTACGTGCTTCTGACCATTTGCATAATCATACCCGAGCGCCGCGATGTACCCCCGCGTAGGACGATCCACACCCGCCAGCAAACGCAGCAGCGTACTCTTCCCCGCTCCGTTCGGTCCAAGGATGCCAAATACGCCGGAACCGATATCCAGCTCTACACCGGCCAGGGCTTTCGGTTCCGCCACATGTCGGTGATTCCGTGAAGAACTATCGGCCGTCGAACGCGCCGTTGGAAGCAATCCAACCACCGGCGAGCCCACCAGGCTGGAGCCGGTCAGCCGCCCCCACCAAAGTCGGAGTCTCTCCAGAACCGTTGATTGGTACACATATGTCAGGTTTTTGGTTTGCAGCGTGAGCGGTTCCGGTTGCGGAACGCGTGGAGGCTGGAGGCGCTCACGAAGCAGAGCGCGCTTCTTCTTGTCCCAGAAAACAAGCGCCCACTGCCATGACGTAACCCAATGGAGTCCCCTCTTGACCAAACGAACAATGTCTTCCACACCGAAATAGACACCGGGAACGATGATAAGAGTGAGAATTGTTGAAGATAATAGACCTCCAATCGCGACTCGGGCGAACGGTACCCACGCGGAGTTTTCCGTCCTGCCGAACGCCATCGGCAAAAGCCCCAGCACGGTCGTGCTCACGGTCATCAAAATGGGCCGGAGGCGGCTATGGCCGGCGATCATCATCGCCCGCTCACGCGGGTAGGATTTCTCGCGACGCATAACCTGGACGAAATGGAGTAACAACAGCGCACTGTTCGGCAGAATTCCCACAAGGAACACAATGCCGAAACCCGCCAGCTCGTCGAATTCGGTACCTGTCAGCAGAAGCGACCAGACAATGCCGACATACGCGCACGGCACACTGATCATGATAACCAGCGGTACTGTTATTGATTCGAGAATCGCCGCCAGAAGCATATACACCAGAAGCGCGGCGATCCACGCGACCATCTTGACCGAGTCCATCATGTCATGCCATTCACGGCTGAAACCACCGAGTGTCATGCGAACGCCCGCCGGCGTTGGGTACCCTTCAATAATCGATCGCAGCTGCGGCTCGACATCCTGGTGTTCCGTATTCGGCAGAAGCCGATAGTACAGCCGGACAATCCGGGCCTGATTCTCGCGCCGGATCTCGTCCGCTCGCCGGACCTGTTGAAATACCCCCAGATTCTCCAAACGAACCGTGGTATTAAGCGTCGGCGCGAATACCGGCAATCGTTTCATGTCATTGAACGACAGTCCGCCGTCATGACGATCCAGGTTTGCCGTTTCTCGTTGCTCGGTGACCTGCTGAAAGACGATATCAATCTCTTCGCCCTCGCGTTCGAGACTGATAGTCGAGAAATCGCCGCGTCGTTGAGCGGCGGACAGATGCCGCGCGATACTCTCAGGGGTGACCTGCAGAAGCGCTGCGGTGTCCCGGTCCAGTCTGAAATGCATCTCGGTCAGATCGTTGAAATCATCGGTATACACCTCGGATATTCCCGGGATCTGTTCGATAATCGGGACTAGTTTTTCAACGAGGTTCTCTAGCTGAGCCTGTTCCCCTCCCTGAATTTCGATCCGTCCGCGATCGCCTCGCGAAACGGGCGGGGCCGCTTGATCGGGTCGATATCGGCGTCGGGTAAAACTAACCTGGGCTTCCGGGATTTGTTCGAAATAGGTTCGAAGAGATTCTTTAATTTCAGGAACCGTTCGATCTCTTTCCCCCTGAGATGCCAATTCAACTCGGATGGTTGCGTCATCGTCTTCGACCCAGGCGCGAATGTGCTTTTTCTCAGGGACGTGTTTCGCGATCAGCTCTTCGACTTTCTCACAGACTTTCAGTGTAAATTCCTGTTTCGTCCCGCGCGTTGTATAAAGGTAGACGCGGAACGAGTCTTCGTCCTGCGGGTCTTCCATTCTGCCTTTGCCGATATCACCCGCACCGTAATAGTGCGTGTACAGAAGAGCCAGCACAATAACAATTGCAAGACGACCACGGTGTCGTAAGCAGGATTTTAATAAAGCTCCATATGCTCTCCTGGCGGACGACATACCCGGCATCGGGAATCGTCTGAGTTTGTTACGGAGGGCGGCGATCAGGCTATGATCGGTGGAAGAGGACTCGCGACGAGCAGATCGTTTTCGCTCTGAGATCCGAAGTACTCGGCTGGTCAGCATCGGAACGAACAAGAGGGCGACTGCAGCCGAGACCATCATCGGAAAGATGACCGCACACGCCCCTTCGCTGAACACAATTCGTATCCAATCGTCGATGAATACTACCGGCAGAAACACGACAACGTTCGTGATGGTCAGTCCGAAAATCGCTCGACTGACCTCGCTGGTTCCGCGTACCGAGGCCGCATCGGCGGGCATGCCCCGTTCGTGATGACGGAAAATGTTCTCAATAACAACGATTCCGTTGTCCAAAAGACTCCCGATTCCAACCGCCAGGCCGATCAATGAGACGATGTTGATCGTCAGATTCCCGAAATACATCAGGTTGAACGTGGCGATCAGAGAAATCGGGATCATCAGGCTGAGGATCAGCGTGATGCGGACATTGTGAACGAAGAGAAACACAACAAACAGAGCCAAACCGAGACCAATCGCCGCAATTTTCGTCAGATTCTTAATCGCATCGAGGATCAGCTCCGCTTTGTCTTCTTCTACAATAAACCGATACCCGGGCGGAAAGTCGCTCTGAATGTCGTCCAATGATGCTCGCACACGTCTGGAAAACACAATCGGGTTCGTGGCCGAATCTTTGTCCAATTCAATGTTTAGAATCGGACCGCCATCCATTCGGGCGATCCAGCGTCGGTTCAGATGAACCTGCTGTACCTGGGCGACATGGCCGAGCCGGAGATTGCCCGACTGACGAACAACGACGTCTTCGAGCTCATGGGTATGTTGGAATTGACCGAGCATGCGCACATAGTGGGCAACGCCTCGGTGATAGACTTTTCCCAGAAAA
Organism: uncultured bacterium; assembly: GCA_964612675.1. Classification (GTDB taxonomy): domain Bacteria; phylum Hinthialibacterota; class Hinthialibacteria; order Hinthialibacterales; family JAKPRU01; genus CAZTDD01. Next base: position 10,313 of record CAZTDD010000097.1, on the reverse strand, counting down.
ACGGGTTCAGCGGCGTGATCGCTTACTTGAGACCGAAGCCGATACAGCGGTATATTGAATTCCTGAAGCCGGTCCTGTTCGACCGCCACTTCGATAAACGAGTACCGACCTCCCCATACGTCGACATCCGCACATCCCTCGATCTCCCGAAACCGTTGTTCCAGTTTGTCCACGTCGATGGCTTCGAGGTATAAATCGCTCGGTGGCCCAACGAGTTCAATTTCTAATACCTCGCGATTGCGCCTCGAATTGTCTGCGGGATAGGCCCTGCATCGCAGCGCCTCTTTCGGGAACGTCCGGCGGAACCGATCCAACATTTCCTGCAACTCGACCACGCGGTAGCGTACGTCGCAGCCGAACGAAAGCCGGACCGAGAAATAGCAGCCGTCTTCATCCCCCCAACACCAGATCCCACGCACTCCCGGGATCTGGGCAATCATCGATTCGACCGGAATGACGATCCGCCGCTCCATCTCTTCCACGCCGATGGGACGACGGTAATGGACCCGACATCGCATCATCGGCGGATTCATGTCCGGCATGAACTGCACAGCCAACCGGTCCAGAGAAATAAACCCTAACAGAACGATGGACGCAAAGAGCATCGTCGTTGTAACAGGACGTCGGACTGCGATGGCAGGAAAGTTCATCAAACTACCAACAACGTTTCATAGACTCTGTAGGAGCGCGAAGAGGAATCCCCGAAGTGACCGTTCAACTCGTTTCCCGATAGAATACGTAAACCTATTCGTCAGATCAAATAATCGAGACTGTCGCATTATCGAGGCTGTTTCACATTCAGTCTTTTGTGTCGTCAGACTTGGGGATTTCTTACAACTTCCCTTCATCAATGCAGACAATCAAGAAATACCGCTGGCCGGGATCTTCGCGGAGGCCGAGCAGATTCGCCTGGCCGAATCGCGTGTACAATGAACTGGCGAGCTCGAGAAAATCCTCTTCAAAAAAGGCGTCGTCGCCGTCGTTTCTCCTGTAACAAGAAATGTCCGCTTGAAACATCCCGTCTTTACGGATGCCCTCTTCCACACGAATCTCGATTCCATACCGTTTGTCCAAAGAGGTGCGGTAAAAACCGGGAATGGCGCTCTCTCCGAACGATGAGCCGAGCAGACGAATCTGGTAAATTTCCAGTTTTTGCAATGAAGGAACGAGTGTACCGACAGTTTGTTCTACAAAGATTTCCGATAAAGACGATCTCAAATTCTCCGTACTTTCTTTCATGAAATCGTGCTCTTCGACGTCGATTCGCTCCTTGGTGTCGCACGATTCTTCTACCGCTTTGATCAAAGCACACAGGTCCTTCTTGTTCCGTGCGTAGCCTTCCACGTCGAAAGACGTATGATCGTCGTCGCGATCCACGTCCACATCGTCGAATTTTATGGACGGATACTTCTTATGGCGGTCATCCAGCCATTTTGGATACCGATGCCCGTTGCGGCCTTCATCCCAACATCGCCCCTCGATGTCGAATTCGAATGGATAGTCCTTCAGCGCCGGATCGATTGACCGTTTGGCAACAGCGACTCGATAGATGATATTTCGAATACCTTTTTTTGTGTTATCGAGACCTTTCAAAAAGCGCTCGACCGCGCGATGTTCCTCCTGGTTGCCAAGGACCGAAAGAATCCCTCGTTCCGGATCGAAAACGACGGTTGAGAGTTCCGGCAGCGTTCGTGGCGAATCCTCTTCGGCTGTACTGTCCTCGATGTCTCCTGCGGATTGCGGATACAGCGACATGATGTATTCTGTGGACGATGTCAGCAATGCGGACAAGAGTGGCACGTAGCTGCAACGAAACGCGGGAGGAACCGAGTAAATGCGAATCTCCGGCTGGTTGCCGCCCGGCTCCGATGACTCGCCGGTCACCTGCGCATGAGCGGAAGTCGGAACAGGCACGGTGGATCGGAATTCCGCTGAATAGACAACCAGCAGGAAGACAGCGATGCTTCCGCAAAGCAGTAGAACAAATCGTAGTGCCGATTTCATTGATATTTCTGCCTCTTACAATTGCCAGACGACTTGTACCGAGTCATCCTCGAGATATCCGTGGACGACATACTTTTCCCTTTTGGTGTCACCCCGACGTTCTCTATTGACAATCACCGTGGGCCGATCCACATCAGGTAGCAAATGTGTAATCTCCGGCTCTTCCAATACTTGTTGTCCCGATGTCAAAACGGGGCCGGCGAAACGAGTGGCATTCTCCGAATACGAGCCCACCGACCGGGCGATGCCGAATCCGCTTCCGAGCACCAGACAGAGAAGGATCAACGAGACCCACATCGAGGGAACCCGCAGAAATCGTCGCCGGGTGTCGCCCATTGACGAGGTGTTGCCACGAGTGTCGCTTTGTCTGCTCTCCCATGCCGTTTGAAACATATCCCGGAATCGATTGATCTCGGGATGAGGGATTTCATCTTTGCTGACGGAATGGAAGCTTCGCCGGTACTCGTCCACTTTCTTCCGACAGACATTGCAGCTCTCCAGATGAGAACGTTCGGACTCCGTCAACGCACTTTCCCGCTGGTTCAACGCGTGGTTGAGAAGTCGGTCTATTTTGATATGCCTTTTTCTCATGGTGTAACTCCGTCAAGCGACTCGTGGATGTCCAGATGCTGCCGAAGCACCCGGACGGCTCGGAACAGTCGTGTCCGCACTGTCACCTCAGAACAGCCAAGTGTCGTGGCGATCTCTCGTGGATTCATGTGCTCGAAGTGGCGCAGGTGAAACACGGCCCGTGCGGGGACCGGCAGTAAGTGTAACAAGGAGCGCACCTGTTGAAGGAACTCGCTGAATTCCGCGGTTTTTCTCGGATGCGGCACCTCTTGATGAAGTCGTTCGACCACCAGTCTTCGGTCCGGGGTGGAATAGGTTTTCTGTTTCCGCAGGTAGTCGATACAAAGCCGATAGCAGATCGAGCCGCTCCAGGCCTGGAATGAGGATCCGGGTTGAAAACTCTTGAGATTACGAAAGATGCGGAACCACGTCTCCTGACAAAGATCCTCCGCAACAGAAGGATCGAGCGTGGTACGATAGGCCAGACGGTACAGAAAGAGAGCATACCTCACATAGATCTCTTGTCCGGCATCAATATCGTCGGCCAAACATTGTGCAACCAGTTCATCATCTGAAAAAGACACGGCTCAGCTCCCGACTGAAAGTCCCTCGTTGCCCGGTATCCGGTACGGCACAAATCGATCCCCTCTATATTACCATTCCTCAACCATTTTAAACGCAGCCGGTGGGAATATGTTCCCAACTCATGGTCTCTCTTGGCGCTGCCGATCCCCATCAAATCCGACATTCGCTTTCTATGTCCGAAATCTACACGGTGTCGGTTGACTTTGTCACTCCGGCAAGTCTCTTGGAGATTTTTGCCGCCGGCTTCGGGTGAGAGTTGACTGTATAAGTTCCCCATTCCTCATGACTTAGCCTGTCAGACACGGTTTTGGCACGAAACATGCTATATTACAAATCGAGGTGTAACCGCCATGAAGAACGCGGCCCGAATACTCGTTGAAGAACCGATTCGCGACATCCAGGATCTTTTCCGGATTATCCTGGAACCGGTCTCCTCGCGAATTGATTTCGCGAGAGATGTGCCGGAAGCGCTCGAATACGCCGCTGAGAATGACTACGACATCGTGTTCCTCGATGTGGGCGTTCCCGAGCTGGAAGGGATCGATGGGGCAGAAGAGCTAAATGAGAAATTCCCCGAAATGGCGGTTGTACTGACCTGCTCCATCAAACTGTCACCGCATCTCGCAGCTCGATTTCTTTCGCACGCCACCAATTTTTTGGTGAGCAAGCCGTTTGACATTCTTGAAGTCCGTCAGCTCGTCGAGCACCTCTACGAAACCCGGCGATCCAGATCACGGATCATTCCGCTTCTTGACGAAGATCGCGCCGACTCGCTCGCAACCGCGATGTGAGGAAGTCTCTCAACAAATTGGACCGCGTGCTGACTCTCCATTCTTGGCGACTGCGCTTCGGCCGGGATGTACAGACAGGTTCAGGTTCAAAATCTCATCGACCACCAGCGCCACCGCCCCCATGATCCGTGCTTTGTTTCCAAGCGTGGCCCTTTCAATCGCGAGACCATCGGTAATCTGAGGCATCCCTCGCTGCTTCACGACATCCTGTATTCGTTCGAAGAAAAAGTCCCCAATTTGCGTCAACCCGCCGCCTAAGACAACGGCTTCGGGGTTGTACAGATGGATCAGGCTGACCAATCCTACGCCGAGATATCCCGCGGCTTCATCCAGGATCCGGCGAGCGGTCGGATCGCCGTCCTGTGCGGCCGATGCGACGGTTTCGGCGGAGATGCGCGATGGATCGCGGTTACATAGTCGATACAGTGATCCTTTTTGATCGGTGGCGGCTTCTTGCTGGGCCCGCAATCCGATTGCACGCCCGGAAGCGAGCGCGTCCAGGCAGCCGCGATGGCCGCACGAACATTCGATCCGGCTATCTTCCGCAACAACGAGATGCCCGAGCTCGCCGGTCATTCCCTGCTTGCCGTAAAACGGTCTCCCGTCCACAATAAACGATGCCCCGATACCATATCCGGCCAGAACGCAAATGAAATTCCGCATACGATCCCCGATCCCGAAGGACAGCTCTCCCAGTGCCATCACACGTGCGTCATGATCGACCCGTACAGGCCTTTCGAGGATTTCTTCAAGCGCACCGCCCAGATCTTCGTTTTCCCAGCCCAGGGTAGCGGAATAGATGACACGGTTTCTCTCGGCATCGACCAGACCGCCGACGGCGACACCCACACCGAGGACGCAGTCCGGCTCTACATCGGAGTTCGACATCAGTTTCCTGACCAGATTGGCGCTCCGCCGGACCACGGACCGGAAGCCTTTCTGGGCGTCGGTCGGGATGCGTTGTTCGGCGATCAAATTCGCGTCGAGATCGGTCAACACTGCGGAGATGTGCACGCGGCCCAGACTCATGCCGATAACGAAATTACGATCTCCTGCAAAGGAGACCAGGTTTGGCGGCCTCCCCCGCGCGGTTGACCGGGCCCCCAGTTCTCGAAGCAGACGCTCACTATGGACAAGACTGTCCACGAGTCGGGAGACTGTCGGAAGGCTCAAACCGATCTCTTTTGCGATGTCGGATCGGGACAGGGTTCGTCGTTCACGAATCAGCTTGAGGACCCGGGTCTTATTGATCTTGCTGATATAGGAAACGTCTTTGATCGGCCGGTCTTGGTTGCTCATTTTCCTTGTTCTGTCATTGGGGCGGATTCTTTGCGCCGGGAGATTAGCACAGATTTCATTTTGACGCTCTCACTGCCGCCCGGTTTTTCCAGTATGACGGAGCTTAGAATTTATTAAAGGTCCGTTATAAAAGTCTCGGTGCGCTGTCGAATGTGCAGAATGGGCCGGGTCAGGCAATCGCCCCGCGCTTGGAAGAAGATCCTGTGTCGGAAAGGACCGGTATTGCGGGGAATACGGGCGGATGCAATTGTATCTTGTGATGGTATCATGGAATTACTCACCCCATTGGGGCTTACAGCTTAGGAACCTGTTCGAGGGGCGTGTTATAGTACTTGACCCCTTTGAGGTCAAAAGAAATCACTCGGTTTTCAGCCTATGCATCCTGCATTATTGAAGCTATTGCGACTCGAGACGCGTGCGTTCTATCGCCGGATGTTTCGTCACGCGAAGACCGTGAAAGGTGCCGCGTTCATCCTGCTTGGCCTGGGCATGTTTGGTCTCTGGGTTGGTCCGAGCCTCTTCTTCGCCTTCGCCGAGGAGCGGGGGAATCCCGAGACCGCGCGAGCCATCGCTCCCCTTGCTCTGCTCGTAATGTGCGTGCTGCATGTCACCACCGCCGCCTGCGAGAAGGCGCTGTATTTCCAGCCGAGCGAGGTCGATTTCCTTTTTACCGCTCCGTTTTCACGACGGCAGCTGCTGATCTACAAGCTGACCACCGGAAGCCTGGCGTCCCTTTTTATTGCGCTGTTTATCTCCGCCTTCCTGCTTCGGATCGCGGTCTGGTGGATCGCGTTGTATATCGGCCTGCTATTGACCCTGCTCTTTATTCAGTATCTTGCTGCGGCGGTTGTCATGCTGCGCCAGATCATCAGCGAGCACCTGTATTCGACAGCACGCAAATTCGTAATTGTCTTTGTCGCCGTCTTCCTGGGATTCGCACTATGGCAAAGCGTCTCTCATGTCGGGGTGGAAAACATCTTGAAATCGATACTCGGTCTTCGTGAAACCTGGACCGGGTTTGTGCTTCTTGCGCCGTTCGAGGTGTTTGTTCGGACCATGTTCGCAGAAACGCTCTTTCCCGAGTTTGTGGGCTGGGGATCTTTGGCGCTCGGGATCGATCTTCTTCTGCTTACGGTTGTGATCCGCCTCGACGCCAATTACCTGGAAGCCGCCATGGGGATCAGTCAGAAGATTTACAGCAAAGTTCAGCAGGCACGACGCGGCGGCGGGGCGATGACGATCCATCGGCGGGCGGCGAAGCGTCGGTTCCCAATGCTTCCATACCTCGCCGGCGCCGGACCGGTCGCGTGGCGTCAATTCGTCACCGCTCTGCGCAACTCGACCGGAGCGCTCATCTTTTTGTTTATCATTGCGATGTCAGTTGCACCCACTTTTGTCATTACCGAAATGAAAACCGACGAACCGCTTCCGGCCGGGATGGCGTGGCTTCCCGTCGGACTGGCGGCGTGGATGAGTCTCTGGTTCACCGCGATGGTTCCGTTCGATTTCCGAGCCGATTTGGATCGAATGGAGTGGTTGAAAATGCTGCCCATCTCTTCCATGGCGTTGACGCTGGGGCAGTTGGCCGCGCCGGTACTCGTCTTCAGTTTGTTGGAGATCGTCTTGTTCGGCGCCCTCGGCATATTCATCGAGAACTGGCGACCGATTCTCGTCCCGGCACTGCTTTTTACGATCCCCTACAACTTGCTTCACTTCGGAGTCGATAACCTGATCTTCCTGGTATTTCCTACGCGTATGGGGAAGGGCACACCCGGCGACTTTCAGATGTTCGGCCGCCAAATGCTCGTGTTCATTATTAAGATTCTTGCCGTATTCGCTGTCTGTGGAGTGGCGGCAGGCCTGGGGTTTCTATTTTACTGGCTCCTCAATCTGTGGAGTGTGGCGGTTCTTGTCACGTGGCTGGGCGTTTCGGCGGCATCGATCCTGATCGTTCCGTACATCGCGTGGTCGTTTGAATCGTTCGACGTCAGCGCCGACATCCCTGGTTGAGAGTCGTTATCCGGTGTGATTCGCTACACTGGATCAAGCCGCCTGCTCGGGAAGCACATCCCGCACCTTTTCAATAAGGTCGTCCGGCTTGAATGGTTTCAGAACGTACCCGTTTGCGCCTGCCGCGATCGCCTCCTGCACACGTTTGCCGTCCGAAATCGACGTGACCATGATTACCGGCATTTGCTTGCCAAGAGAACGGATCTCCTTAAGCGCATCCAGCCCGAGCATATTGGGCATGTTCCAATCCAAAAGGATTACGTCATATGCGTTGTTCTCTACTTGCTGAATGGCTTCCCGCCCATCAGCAGCGTGATCGACCGCGGAAAAACCCGCCTGGTTCAGTACCGTAGCGAGCATGTTCCGCGCCAGAACCGAATCGTCTACCACAAGTGCTTTCATTGCATTACCTCCCTGTGTTGTTCCCGTTGTTTTCTTTCATGGTGACGCGGAATACGAACCGTCCGAGTTCGCTTTCGAACGGAACCTCGATCCACGTGCCGAGAGATGGATAGACAATCCCAAATTCCCGTCCGCGAATCACGGCGGGCAGGCTGAGGTCGATGGGGGTATCGGCTGCATCCGAGAATCGCGCCTGCGCACCCCCGGCTACAACATTCACGAACTCGGCCACGGCGTCCAACACCCGGTCATCTACGACGACTATCTCGGTCCCGTATGCTTTGCTCACCATCGCCAACGCCGTGCGGACCGGAAACGCCAGGGCGACAAGTCCACGAATCCCTCCGCTTAAACCGATCAACGCCACGATATCGAGGCTCGGGGCAAGCTGTTTCACTACGCCCGGATCTTCGCGGTTTACCTGCGTATTCAACATGGTTTCGAACATGTTGGACACGCTTTCGATGAAAGGATTGACGTACTCGACACGAATCCTCGCGTCAGAAATTGTGCACGATGATGTTACAGCAAAGGGAGAACGAGTCGGCTTTTTAGCGGCGCTATTTTTGGCAATGGCGGCTTCAACGACCCCTCGCGGCATTTTGCTCCACCCCTCGGTTTGATGCTTCTGCGAAACTTATCCGCAGCAAACATCGCACGTTTTTCATATATATTTTCGTTTCAGAATGTTCTACTATGATGCGTGTATGTAACATTATATCGGGATGTGGGTAGCCGTCAAGTTAAACTCCTGGCCCGGGGGAAATCCAAACAAACCGCTTGTGAGACAATGACTGCGAACCGTCATTCCGAGCCCCGGGCCGTCGAAGTTGGTGGTTTGAGAAAGAAAACATGTTTGATAGCCGTCATGGCGAGCGAAGAAAGGAATTCGAGAGTAGTGGGTGAGGGGAGCCTAGCAGACCGAAGGATTTCAACGCTGCAACCTCCGTTGGCGACGCGTAACCTTGATATCCGTCATGGCGAGCGAAGCGTGGCCATCTCTTCTTTTTCGGTTTCGACAGCGAGATTGCTTCGCTTCGCTCGCAATGACGATATGCCGCGTAGATACCATGTTGAAAGCTGACTCCGAGCGAGAAGCAGATTATTCCCCCAGATAGCCGGCCACTTCGCCTCCGTACCGGACGATGTCGCCCAGGCTGTTGAGCCCGTTGGTGGGGTCGTAGATCCGATCATAGGGGTTGCCGCCCGCGACGTTGTCGACGGAACCTGAGGTATTTACACCAAACATGATCTCGAGCGGCGGATGGACGCCCCCGGAATGGTGATGGTCCGGTCCCTGGGAATTGAGCGCGTAGCCGTGCGGGAACTGATTGACAAGTTCGCCGTAGCGGCTTTGGGTGCCGCCCCCGGCGGCCCACGCACCGTGGTAATTGACCCACACATAGGTCGGCACGTTCATCTCGAAGTATTCCTGCATGTTCTCGGGGTTGAACGGGTCCTGAAGTGCGACGCTGGAAAGGTAAGCCACGGGCGTGCTCAGTTCGATAACCCGTGAGATATAGGTTCCGCCCAGTTTCGGCCAGGGGTAGGCGTTCTGATCGAGGCGGTAGCTGTCGGTGGCCACGGCGACAGAGCGGAGGTCGCTCTTGACCCGAGCGACCTTGGCCCGCACCTGCGCGTTCAGCAGGTTGGGTACCGCGATCGCGGCGAGGACACCGATAATCGCGACCACTATGAGGAGTTCGATCAGTGTGAAACCGTTGGGTGCCGTCGCACCAACCCTATTTCCGGTCCTTGTTGTAGAACTCCTCACCGCGGAAGATATCGCCGGGCGAAACAAGTCCATTGGACGCGCTGTAATAATGGCCGGCCAGCCAGCCGCCACCAGGATACAAGAATTCAACGTTGCGGTATTTCTTATCCGGTCCGCAGCTGCCGATTTTCCACGTTGAGTTCCCCCATGCTTTATACCACGCATGGTTGGGATTTCTATTGGTGTCCTTATACCCGTGAAACCAGTCGGTTCCATAATCGTATGTCAGGGGACCTGTAGGTCCGCCGACTCTGTGGACACCGGAGCCTTCCAACACGTCATCCGCCTGGAACACATCCGTCAGGATTTGACTCATGTACGCAGTCGGAGTCGTTAGCTTGGCATAGGAAACCGCCCAGCCATGGCTCGGTGTGTGTTCGTCATCCGGAGGCCGACCGTTATCCATTCGGTACATGGACAGGGCGGTTGCAAGAGTTTTCAAATCGGCCTCGACACGTGAGAGTTTCGCCCGGATCTGGGCGTTGAGGAAATTCGGTACGGCGATGGCCGCGAGAATGCCGATAATCGCTACTACGATCAGAAGTTCGATTAGGGTGAATCCCCAGCTGGACCGATCCAAATTGAACATCTTGTTGACTCCTCTCCGGAAACAGGCAATCTCAATACGTCGGTCGTTTACGCTCGCCACACGACCTGAGAGAACCATACCCCTGCTTTGTTAACGCGTCAAGCAGGAGATTCATGCGGTGGAACAATACCGATTGGAATGACCTTGAAACACGAAGGCACGAAAGAGCCACGAAAGCACGAAAAAAGACAAAAAGAGGTGGATTTTCGTCGCCGGCGACTTTCCCGTCATTGCGAGCGAAGCGACGTGGGAATCTCGCCGTTGAATCGGACAAAACGAGATGGCCACG
>CAZTDD010000096.1:0-27980 GCA_964612675.1 uncultured bacterium | reverse complement strand
ACGGTGTTCCGAATCGTTGATGTCCGATCCGGTACCAAGGGGAACGACACATGAACCGAGTCCGTGGTTTGGGACATGGAGAACGAAGATATCCCGGACAATCCGAGGGCGCGTGAGCTGCTGAAACGCGAATACCGGGCTCCTTGGCAGCATCCGTATACTCTCTAAGTTCTACTTCGGAGGGATTGCACCAGATTCCTTATCGTTCTCGTCTCTTTTTTGCATTTGTGCGAGTACGTCTTCGAGCGTTTGTATTAGGGGAGGAAGGTCCTCGATAATGGTGTCGTAGAGGATCTGAAGGTCCACCTTATCGTAACCATGGGCGAGCCTATTTCGCATTCCTACGATGGCTGACCACGGAATGGAGGGGAAACGCTCACAGGTCTGATCGCTCACGCGATTCGCCGCCTCTCCGACGATCTCAACCAAGTGTACAAGTGCCAATTCGAGCATTCGGTTCTCTTCCAGATCCTCGCGAGTGTGATCGCCAAGCATTGCTGTGGCTTCGCATGCATGGTCCAGCATCTGGCGCAGACCCACGTAATCCTCATGTCTTGACATACAGAGTCTCCGCTTCGTTCAATACTTGATCGCGAAAATAGGGGCTCAGGAATGCCGGTGTATTTAAATCTACTTTGCGTCCCAGTAACCGCCCTAACTCGTCTTCGATTTGCGCCAGGCGGATTAATCCCACTCTCGCATCCGGTTCAAACTCGACAAGCACATCTAAATCGCTTACCGAAGTGAAATCGTTACGCAGGACAGATCCAAAAAACGAGAGCTTTCGAATCCGGTGTCTTTCGCAGATCTGTGCCAAACGTTCTTTCGGTATTTGAATATCTTCAGAATACATAGCAATTCAACCATTTCCTGTAACCGTCGCCAATGCGCTGGCTTCTCAGCTCTCTCCAGATTGTAGTTCCAGTGCTTTCGCCAGTCTACACATTTCTCCCTATCAAGATACTTGCTCGCCCACGCGGGGATGCCCTCTCCGTTACCATCAACGTCGATTCAAGAACCGGCAACTTTAGAAACTCGCTCATTGGACAGTAGCATAAGACGTCGCTGATCCAGGATTCATAGGCCAAAAGGCCGTGAACCTGAATATGCTTCGGTGCGATAACGTCTAATCTACAAACGACACCAAAATCTTACATAATTGTGTATTTGTACTTGACTAAGTTTTATAATTGTGTATAATAACGCACATAGAGGACCAAGATAGTCGATAAATCCACAAACGGGGAGGAAGGAGATGGACAAATGAATACAATTGTGAACAAGAAGACGGTTGGTGGTCTTGCGCTTCTGTTAACTGTGCCATTTTTACTCGGGGGGTGCTCAACGATGGGGACCGCCACCGCTGTCGGCACTGCTCTCGGGGCGGGAACCGGCGCGATTGCCGGAAACCAGTGCGGACGCGCAGGAGAAGGTACAGCTATCGGAGCCGGGGTCGGCGCACTGACAGGGGCTCTGGTAGGCAGCATCATGGAGAATCGGGAAACGAAGGCGCATCAGCGCGGATACGCGTCTGGTCGAAGCGTTGCGTACAGGAGTTCGCAACACGGTTCCGGAACGTGGGTGGACGGTCATCATGAGTATGTCACTAAGAAGGAGTGGGTGGACACGACAACGACCGAGCGGGTTTGGGTGAAGGAGTACTGGGACGGCAATCGACGTATCGAGGGCCATTACGAGGTTCGGAAGGTCCCCTCAGGCTACTGGCGGGAATACGAAGAGAAGATATGGGTTCCCGGACATTATGAGTAGACATCTGTTTTCCGAGCGAAATACTCCTCTTGCGGGGTGGATGTACATCCGCCCCGTTTTTTTTTGTGTTGATGATCCCCGGCATACCGGTGGCACCCGTTATATTTGCACCGGCGGCGGAACGTGACAGAATCAGACGGCGATAGGCCACCGGGAGGTCCGGCGAGCATGACGCGAAACGAGACCGCACACGGCCATACTGACGTCAGACTGATCCGACATACCGGACTGATCCGGTGGTCGATCGGATTTGTCACCTGCTGTCTTATCCTGATTCCTTACGTTGTTGGCTATGTGACATCTTCTCCTCAGCATCGCTTCCAGGGGATTCTCGATTACGGACCCGACATTCAGTCTTATTTCATGTGGATGCGTTCTTCTGCCGACCACGCAGGTCTGCCGCCGAACCTGTATCACACTCTCCCAGAGAAACCGTACTTCTTTCACCTGCTCTGGGTGGGGATCGGCAAGATCAATCGCCACACGGGGGTTCCCATCCTTTTTCTCTATCATTTGACTCATGCGCTGGGAATCGTCTTCTTTCTTCTGGCACTCTGGCGGTTTGTCGGACGGTTTTTCACCGAAAAGCATCAGGCGATTGTCGCCTATGGTGTGTGCATTCTTGGCTCGGGTGTCGGCTGGTATACCGTGATGCTCGACCCCAGCCTCATACCGGTTCTGCGAACGAAGCCCGCCCTGCCCGAGGTTTCGCTGGATCTTTGGAGCGCGGACGTCAACAGCTTCTATTCGCTCCTGGTTTCTCCTCATTTTGCGGTGGCGCTCTGGTTGCTGGTGGCCGCAATGGACCGTCTCTATATGGCTGTTACACGTCGAGACAATCGAGCCTGCCTGGTGGGTGCTTTTCTGGCATTGCTGCTGGGATTCGTTCACACATATGACGTGTTCACAGTGGCGAACGTTGGGATTGTCTTTGGCGTTCTGTACATTTTGCTCAACCGATATCGTCTTGATCTGCACGACCGTCTCGTAACGGGAGCCAGGTGCCTATGCTTCCTACTTGGTTGCGCTGTCCCCGTTCTGTATTACATATGGGCGATTCACAAGAGTCCGACACTTGCCTCGTGGGCCGAGCAGAACCGTTTCGAGACGCCCGGTCCGCATTTCTACCTCCAGGCGTTTGGATTGCCCGCAGTGTTGATGCTCACCTATTGGCAATCCGTGAAGCGATTCCGTCGTGGCGAGCCGGATATTCTGTTTCTGCTCACGTGGGTGGCCACCGTCTTTGTCCTGATGTATAGCACAGCGCTTCTCCCGTTCGCCAAACGGCTGGCTGAGGGGCTGCAGATCCCGATCGTTATCCTGGCGGTGCGCTGCGTATACGATCAGTGGCTGCCGTGGGTACAGCATCATGTACGCCTGAAGCGCTGGCATCGGTTGGCGATCCTCACGGGAGCAGCGGTACTTGTTTTTCCGACGACGATTTTTCTTGTATGTAACATGACCATTGCTGCAACAAGTACCGAGCCGCCGTTCTTTGTCACCGGAGTCGAACTCGCGGGATTCGAATATCTGGAGCAGCATGCGAATAAAGGAAAGAACGTCCTCGCTCCGTGGAAGACCGGGACGATTCTACCGCGATATACGGGAATGCGTGTTTATTCAGGTCACTTTCATATCACCCCGGATTTTAAACCCCGAACTCGACTGTTACAGAAAATGCTGTGGGGGCACATGAGCGAATCGGAGATGCTCGATCTCATCCGACAGAACGATATTGGTTATATCTGGCTGGGCCGCTATCGAGGGAGATACGCGGGGCAGTTTCCCACCGATGCGCCGTTCTTGCGACTGTGGTGGAAGCGGGATTTTGTTTCGATATACGAAGTGGTCTGGGAGGTTCCGTAATCTCAACCCCCTCCTACACCCAATGTCATTAAGTTAAGTTTGAGAGAAGGAGCGAGGGGAGGGCGAACCTCCTGGTGAGCCGCATTTTTCTTCATTTCGGCTCGGCGGGAGCCTCGCCCTCCCAGTAAACGGCTTCGCCCTTTCCTAACTTAATGACATTGCTCCTACACCTCCCCCGATCTCGGAGGAGGCAAAAGAGTTCTTCTTCGCTTCTCAAGAATTTTCGTCGGTCCACGTTTTCTTTCGTCGATTCATGTTCTCTTTCATAGAAAAGAGGCAGCCGAAATGAACTCGATCGGCTGCCTCTCTTCGTGATTTTCTGCTCTACGGTACTTACCACTTGGGCAAGGCGGTTTTCGACTCGCCTTCCGGTATCGCAGTCGGTGTTTCCGGCACAGGCACCGGACTTTCGTCACTCGGTGTCGGCGTAGCAACCGGCGATTCCGGAGTCGGTGTTAAGGTCGCTGTTGGCGGCGGCGGAGTCGCGGTCGGTGTCTCCGGTACCGGTGTGGGCGTTTCCGGAACAGCTGTCGGCGTTTCGGGCGTTGCGGTGGGGGTCTCCGGCACAGCCGTCGGCGTTTCACCCGGTGTCGGTGTCGGCGTTTCCTCACCGACCTGTCTGGTCCAGTTCCTCGTCAAAAGAAACATATCCTTGTAGTCAACGATATTGTCATTATTGGTATCGACCGGATCCGGATCTTCTTCCGGTAATGTTCCACGCCATGTGTTCCTGAGACGCTTGATGTCCTCGCGGCTGACTCTGCCGTCATTATCGATGTCGCCGCGTATCTGGCCGGGCTGACGCTGAGGAATAATGATCTTGATACGTCGAATTGCCCGCTTTACACCTCTCGGGTGCGGACTGGTTGCGACAACAGCGAAAACCGGGCTACGCATCAACTGGTTGACATTCAGATGAATCTCTGCAGTTACCACCAGCCGTCCTGGGGCACGCTCAATAACCTCATGTGGCACATCGATATCCCGTCCAGGTGCCCCGGTAATCCGGACAAGAGTCTGCAAGCGGACATCCCCGTTGTCGGGATCGGTTACCGTGATCCGCAACCGCATCTGATCGCCCGGTTTCAGCAGCAAGGTCGTCGGATTGACCGCCAACTGCCGGTCTCGCGCAAACACGGAGACTTCCAGTTTCAGAGGCTCCAATATCGGTATTGTGGGTCTCGGTGTCGGTGTAGGAGTCTCCGGTGTTGGGATTGGAGTCTCGGGAGTTGGTGTTGGAGTTTCAGGTAACGGAGTCGCCGTGGGACTCTCCGGAGTACTCGTCGGGGTTGCTGTTGGACTTTCGGGAGTCGGAGTTGGACTTTCGGGAGTCGGAGTTGGACTTTCGGGAGTCGGAGTTGGACTTTCCGGTGTTGGAGTTGGACTTTCGGGTACAGGAGTCGCGGTCGGAGATTCAGGGACCGGTGTCGCTGTAGGCGACTCGGGAGTCGCAGTGGGCGATTCCGGCTGTGGTGTCGCCGTTGGAGATTCTATGACCGGAGAAGTCGGCGTCGGTGTCGGAGATTCCGGCTCCGGCGTGGCCGTCGGAGTCTCCGGAACCGCAGTGGGGGTCTCGGGGACCGCCGTTGGAGTCTCCTGAGCCTGAGGAGCCATACACACAATCAAGAAAAAAACGCTGAAACCGAGTAATCGCCATCGACTCATGGAATCACTACTCCTCTATCTTTTACATTACGACACACCAACACATGGGCATACGTCTTGTAACCATAGCACAAAGCACCCTTAAAAAGGAAGACCGAACACGATCTTGTCTTAACGAAAAGAACCGTCCCCATGATATCAATTGGCTGGTGGCAGAAAGACAATCTGAATCGGTTCGGGAAGAGACTCCGCAGAAAGATGGATCTCGCTGCCAATCTCTCTGCGAACGTTAGACTTACCTTCAAGAAACCGATCGATGGTGGCCAATGGAAAGCCCACCTTGGGTGTCTTGAAATGCATGGGGATGACGATGTTCGGATTCAACTGTGTAATGATTTCCCACGCTTCGGACGGTCCCACTGTAAACTCGCCGCCCACAGGAATGAGAGCGACATTGACTTTGCCTAGCGCCTCAACCTGTTCCGGTGTCAGGGTATGGCCCAAATCGCCGAAGTGACAGACACGAATCTCGTCTACTTCGAACGCGAAGATCCTGTTCTCTCCTCGTGCCTGTCCTTCTTGATCGTCGTGATAGGTTGACAGTGCGTCAAATGTGATACCCTTGGCCCGGCATTCCCCTCGAACAATCAACGGCCTGCTGGTCAAACCGGAAATCCCTGCGTGATCTTCATGTTCGTGGCTTATGGTGGCCACATCAACCCGGTCGGTGATCGAGTCGTAGCCGATTGCGCCGCCGAACGCCCCTGGTTGATAGGGATCGGTCAATATGGCTGTGTTGTCGGAGGCTGTGATGACAAAGGACGCATGTCCCAGGAATTTGATTTTCATAAGTTGTCCTCCAGAACAGACAGGCCGACCGTCTTCACGACGGCCGGCCCCGACTTGTCGTTCTCGGCCTAAGAAAGGAGTCGCTGGTCCAGGAATTCAACTCCTGGACCAGCAGTCTCTTTTTTTCTCAAATCACCGGCTTAAACGGTCCGCGGCTCGCAAGCGATACGCCGCGTGGACGGGTTATGCGCCCAATTCGGCAATGCTCTTTTTGTAGATCTCCGCCGAATTCTGCAGCGATTCTCGGTCCTGGGGATCCAATTCAAGCTCGACAACCTTTGTCACGCCGTCTTTGCCCAGCATTGCCGGAACGCCAACGAACAAATCCTTGATACCGTATTCGCCTTCCAGGTAGCAGGAACACGGGAGGATGTGGTTGGCATCGTTGACCATAGACTCAACCATCTTGACCGTGGCCGCGGCCGGGGCGTAATAGGCGCTCCCCGTTCCGAGAAGTTTTACGATCTCTCCACCGCCGACGCGGGTGCGCTGGTTGATCGCCTCGATGCGGTCCTTTGGGATCAACTGAGTGATCGGAATACCCGAGGCAGTCGAGAATGACGGCAGAGGTACCATCGAGTCGCCATGGCCGCCCAGCACCATGGTGCGGACTTCCTTCGGCGAGATACCAAGCTCCATAGCGATGAAACAGGCATACCGTGCGGAATCGAGAACACCGGCCTGACCGACGACGCGGTTCTTCGGGAATCCGGAAACCTTGAACGCGTGGTAGACCATCACGTCGATGGGGTTGGTCACCATGACGATGATGGCGTTTGGCGACAATTCTTTGATCTTCTCGGTTACGCCTTTGACGATGTCGGCGTTTTTCTTGAGCAGGTCGAGTCGGTCCATGCCCGGCTTTCGCGCCAACCCGGCGGTCATGATTACAATGTCCGAGTTTGCGGTGTCCTGCCAATCATTCGTGCCTTGGACGGAGCCGTCGAAGCCAAGAATGGAACCGCACTGAGCCATATCCAGGCCCTTTCCGGCGGGGACGCCTTCCAGGATGTCGATCATGACGACGTCGCCCAGTTCTTGCTCGGCCAGGAACAGGGCGCATGTCGCTCCGACATTGCCCGCTCCGACAACTGTGATTTTCTTCTGCATGGTTTTCCTCCCTCTCGCTGGTGGTTAGCCCATATTTTCAACGATTGCTTTTGCGAATTCCGAGCATTTTAGCAGTGTTGCGCCTTCCATTTGTCGTTCCAGGTCGTAGGTGACCTTCTTCTGTTCGATGGTCTTCTCCATGGCCGATACCGCCATCTCCGCGGCCTCAAACCATTCGAGGTGCTCAAGCATCATCAACCCGGACAGAATCAACGATCCCGGGTTGACCTTATCCTGACCGGCATATTTTGGTGCGGTGCCGTGCGTCGCCTCGAAGACGGCGACCTCATCACCTATGTTAGCGCCGGGAGCCATACCCAAACCACCGACCTGGGCGGCCGCCGCATCGGAGAGATAATCGCCGTTCAAATTCGGCAGTGCGATGACGTCATATTCGTCGGGTCGCAGTAGTACCTGCTGGAACATGGAATCGGCGATGCGGTCCTTGATCAGAATCTGATCATCCTTCAGCTTACCGTCCTGTTTGGCCCACAGATCGTCTTCGGAAATCAGTTTGTCGGGGAACTCATCCCGTGCCAGTTCATAGCCCCAGTCGCGGAATGCGCCCTCGGTGAACTTCATAATGTTGCCTTTGTGGACGAGGGTAACGCTTTTGCGACCGCGCTTGATTGCGTATTTGATCGCTCCGCGGACAAGTCGTTTGGTCCCCGTGATACTGATCGGCTTGACTCCGATACCGGAATCCTCCCGAATGTTTTTGCCCATTTCGGAATTGAAGAAGTCAATTACCTTCTTGACCTCGTCGGTTCCCTGTTTCCACTCGATTCCGGCATACACATCCTCCGTGTTTTCACGGAAGATGACGATATCGAGTTTTTCGGGCCGCTTCACCGGGCTGGGAGTTCCTTTCAAAAACCGGACGGGCCGCACACATGCGTACAGTTCCAACAGCTGGCGGATGCTTACATTCAGCGAACGGAATCCGCCGCCGACCGGCGTAGTCAGAGGCCCTTTGATTGCGACCTGGAACTCCGTGAACGCCTTGAGGGTTTCCTCAGGAAGGTAGCTGCCATATCGCTCGTTGGCTTTCTCACCCGCGTAGACTTCCATCCATGCGATTCGCTTCTTTCCGCCGTACGCCTTCTCCACTGCCGCATCGACTACGATATGCATCGCGCGGGTGATATCGGTCCCGATACCATCGCCTTCTACATACGGAATAATGGGATTATCCGGGACTTGAATCTTGTCGGACGTCCCCGTGATTTTCTCTCCGTCTTTCGGCACAGTAATCTTCTCGAACATAGGCTCACCTCGTTTGCTCTGGATTCATAACGAACTTGCTCGTCAAAGCGGCAAGAATCGGTCGTTTGTAATGAGTGCCGAATCTCACGCCGCATCACCCGCCAGTATAGTCGGTGAGTTCTAAAAGAGAAAGGTGTTTGCCCCGGCACTCCAATGCCTCTATTGGGCTGGTGGCGGATAATCGCTTCACTGACTCCGCGACCGGCGTTTCTTCCATGCGTCGGCTAACCGCCAGGCGAGGCCGGTATATCGTTTGCGGATTTGGTTGTTGGCGATTGCGAGTTCGATGGCCTGCGTTGTTCCGACAAGGACAACCAATTCGCGCCCGCGACTGACCGCGGTGTATAAGAGATTTCGTTGCAGCATCCGGCGGTGTTGGGGCACCAGCGGCACCACCACCGCCGGATACTCGCTTCCCTGCGATTTGTGCACGGTGATTGCGTAGGCCAACGTGATGTCGGGCAGATCCTGCGATTCGTAGTTCACCTTCTTGTATCCGTAATCGACGATTAGTTCCAGCGGCTCCTGCCGGATGCCGTCCACGATCCCGATATCGCCGTTGAATATGTCTTTCTTGTAGTCATTCCGGATCTGCATCACCTTGTCCCCCGGTGAGATTCTGTTTCCAAAGTGGTCGATGCCTTGTTTTTCCGGGTTCAGGCGGGATTGAAGCGACGTATTCAGGTTCTGAACACCCACTTCGCCTTTAATCATCGGCGCGAGCACCTGGATAGAGTCCACAGGGGAGAAGCCGAATTGTTGCGGAATTCTCTCGGAGACCAGTTCAAGGACCGCTTCCCTTGTGGCCTGTACGGAAGGTTTTCGGATGAAGAAAAAATCCTGGCCTTCCTCAATCCCGCCACTATTGAGTATAGGAAATTCACCGTGGTTGATACGGGCGGCATTTTCACTGATCAGACTGCCGGGCCGCTGCCGGAAGATCTCTGTTAAATGAATCACCGAAACCAGCTCGCTGCGGATGATGTCATGAAGCACAAAGCCTGCACCGACCGGAGGCAGCTGATCCACATCTCCGACAAGGAGTAGGTGGGCAGTAGGAGGGAGCGCCTCAAGCAAAGCCGCCATGAGGCGGGTGTCGATCATGGACGCCTCATCGACAATCATCAGATCGACCTTGAGAGGCCGGTATCCGTTTCGATTGAATCGTTTGTCGTCGGGATTGTATTCGAGCAGACGATGGATGGTTTTGGCTTCTTTGCGGGTGCTTTCGGAAAGTCGTTTTGCGGCTCGGCCGGTGGGTGCGGCCAATTTGATTCTGGCTTTGTGGCGCTTCCATTGATTGATCACGGCTTGCAGAATCGTTGTTTTCCCTGTTCCCGGGCCGCCGGTGATGACAAGAATCTTATCCGCGAGAGAGAGTCGAATTGCTTCTCGTTGTGCCTCCGCCAGAGAGATTCGGAGATCTTTTTCGATTCGAGCGAAATCGCGGTCGCTCGGTACATGCAAGCGCATGGTAGACGGACTATGCGCCATGAGACCGAGGTAGTAGGCAATGGAGGACTCGGCTTGATACAGATCCATCAAGTAGACCCAGTCGCCGTGCTCCGCTCCTCCTTCGGGTGCGGTCTCCCGAAAAAGCAAACCGCTCTGGCAGAGGTCATCGAGTCCTCGTTGAAGGACAGCCGGTTCTTCAATATTCAGTAGTTGACCGCTGTCTGTGAGAAGAGGGATTTTCGGAAAATAGACGTGACCGTCCGAAGATGCATGTCGTACCCGATGAAGAATCGCCGCAGAGATTCTGGCCAGATCGCTGTACTCAAATCCCACGGTTTGTGCGAACCGGTCGAGTTCCCGCCAGTCGATTTTGTCTTGGGATTCGCGAATCAGCTGGTAGGGATCAATCGACAGTTTCTCTACTGCCTCATGTCCGAACGCACCATAGGCCGCGAAGGCAAGATCCAGGGAAAACCCCATGGATTTCAGTTGTTCGACGGTCTCGTTTTTCCGGCGCATAAATGTGACCAAGAGAAAGCGGGTCTATTTCGATGTGAGCCTTTACTCGTAAAGCAGCGCGAAACATCTACTTCGAAGAGTAACGGTCATCACGGCTTCGCTTGGATGATTGCACCGGAGGCGGAAGATGGCAACTGAGGGGCGGGATGGGTCATTTGTGCGTTCTGCGACAAATCTGGGGGTGTCGTAAAAAGTCAGGCGGGGGAATCGTAGGGTGGGCTCAAAGCGACCGATATGCGCAACCCTGTCGGCACGCACTCAGAGCGTAGCCCACCAACCTTCTCTTTGACTTTTTTTGAGATTCTTTGTTGACGAATTCAAGCGGTGCGTTATATTCGAATTATCTGTACTGTTTTATTTGCTGTTCGGCGAAATCTTCCGTTATCCGTCGCGATAAACAGAGGTCGGTGGCACTGACAACCTGCTGTTTGTTACGTACGGAGACCGGAAGTTGCGTTGGTATTGTTTCGATAGCTGGGCCGGCCGCGTTCCCACGGGGAGAGGCCGGAGGGTAATCGAGATGAGCCCCCAGTATGGGCTCAATTGACGGAGGAGAATCATGTTCCGAACAGCAGTGGTGTGCGTGGTGTTAGTGTCTCTGGTGGGGCTGCCGTGTTACGGCGGCCATGTGGACAAGTTTTTCGATCTGAAGACGGACGCGGATCAGCTGGTCTGGCTTGACGGTCGAAACAACGCCCTGGAAATTGGAAAGGGAAATGTGTGGGACCCCGTACGGTTGTCTCGGGGAGAAAAGGTCGGAGGATTGTTCGGGGAGCTCGATGGGATGAGCGGCGTTTATTTCCCGAAATCGGTGAAGGAACCCGTGATCGATGTATTCGCCTGGAAACGGGCGGACGTTGAGAGGGCGGTCGTGGGCCGGCTGGAGACCCGCCTGCCGTTCGCGAAGATGATTCAGCTCCAGGTCGGTTACGATGTGTTACTGAGTGCGGACGGGAACGCGCCGGATAGTGAGTTCAACGTCGGCGTTTGGACCCGCCCTTCTCCCGATCAACCGTGGCAGCGGGAGAAGAAAATCGGGCGGGAAGTCTTCGACGATTTGACCACAGGCGCAGTGAGCGGTATTCACAAAGTCAACGAGGAAGAGTTCAGGACGCATGTCTTCGGCACGGACCTGACGGAATGGGCCGGGAAGTATGTGCGGCTGACGTTCGAGTTGTACTTTCGCGGCGAGTATTCCGGCTTGTGTCGGGCACGGATACTAAAGACGAAGATCATCCAAAGCGACGTTCGTGTGGAGTTTGTCGGTGAAGAAGAACCCGTGCGCGGTTTGTACGCGCCGGGGCTCGGTGTGAACAGGAAGACAGGCAAAAAGACCGGGCAGAGCACACCCGGCGGGATTGCTCATCTCATCCACGCGTCCACGGAGTTCAAGTCCGCTACCGAGACGATCACCATCGAGGGAATAAGAGGCTATGCGGACGGTGGGTTCCCGACCGAACGGTTTCGAGATAGTAAACACGTGGGCTATCTTGTCGGTCATCATTGGGCCGGGGAAGGCTATGCAAACAGCGCAACAGCGTTTACGGGTGTCATCGACCTTCATCTCGTGAGCAAGACATGTAGTTTCGGGGCTCAGCAATCCTCTCTCAGCGTAAATGATATCACGGAGAGCGTTGTACGAATGGCCCGAGATGACGCGATCCGTGAAGTTCTCACTCCCTCGGGCAGCTGTGCGCCAAACGGAGCGACCGGTGAGATCTCCGAGTATCAGCTGGACGTGCGGTATTGCGGAGTCTGCGGGATCAACAACAGTACGCACACCGCGCCGAACAACTTTTTGCACGCGTTTCTCCATTGCGAAGACGTCTATATCACGTCCAGCACAGATTCTTCTCAAACATGGTTGACGGACGGGAAAGAAGGCCGACCGTACTTCAGTTTTCATCGGATTGGCTATGCAAGATCGGCCTCTGGAGGGAATTACACGGATGCGTATGACTTCGACAAGGTGACGCCCCACGATGCTTCAGACACACCCAATATCAGCCCTTCGTGGGTCGAAGGCGGCTGGGGTGGGGCGGTCATAACAGCACCCTCCTCTGAAGGCGAGTATTTTGCGGGCAGGTATGATGGTGAATATGAAAAGCATACCGGTGGTGTTGGTGCGCCTCAGGTTGTAAAGAGCGGAGATTACTATTACCTGTTTTTCACTCGGCAGTCACTTCCCGGCTCTTTCGGCGGCGGCACAGGTGTCGCTCGGGCTCCGGCTTCACTCTTGAATGTGGATAGCACGCAAGATTACGAAGCCTATGACCGGAACGATGTGTGGCTGAAATACACACAGCCAAGCTGGAACGGAGATGCTATCGGAGGCTTCGGCCACATGGTCGTACCTCAAGGTTCCCAGGCGCGCGTAAGTTGGAACAGTGAAGTTGGCAATTACGTTATGTTCTACCAGAAGACTGATGAAGGAATATTCATGAGAATAAGCGACGGGGGTCCCAACTGGGCCGCGAACTGGGGAGGTGACGCTATCGGTATTACCTACGGACCTTCTCATGGATACTACTATCCAACGCTTATCGGTGAGGAGTCAGATGAAACCGATAAGGAAACCGGTGACTACAACCAGTTCTATTTCGACAAAACCCCCGACGGCATTCCGGGGCATCACACGCTAAGGCAAAGAAGACTCTATATTGATCACTGATCGACGAGGAGGGATATCATGAGGCGCAGAGGTCTACCTTATGCAGTTTGCGTAGTCCTGACATGCCTCATCTCCCTGGCGGCAAACGCTCAGGATGACGCTCCCCTGATGACCTTGGAGACTGGAGATGTGTACTTTCTGAAGTTCTTGGAGGAGGGTAGACGAGTCGTATGCAATACAGTCGTATGGGATCTGGAAACTGAAGAGGTCGTGCGAGCAATACAATGGGAAGAAACCTTTGGTTTTCGTCTTCCTCTGGCTCTTTCGCCGGATCGAAAGACTCTCGGCGTGGGGAAAGAGTATACGGTGAGTCTGTACGATTTGGAATCGGCAGATCATGTTCGAGATATTCCCGTGTCTGATTACCGCCCGTTCGCGTTGGCCTTTTCACCGGACGGGCGGACATTAGCGATACAAGGACAACATGCGACAGTCGAGTTCCTAGATATCGAGACGGGAGACAGGCAGGATTCTGTTCGTTTTGCAGACAGTGGTAAGATCACTAACCTCGCTTTTGGACCTGACGGTAACCGGCTTCTTGTCGGGTATTTCTACTCAGAGACGATCGGCGGTCCTGAAGGAGGCATGACGATGTCCTACGAGGTCTATAAGTCCGCCTTGGTGTCTCTCCCTGATAAGGAGATTCTAGGTTCATATAGGGATAGGTGCTCCTGGTCGGCTCTTGCGTCGTCTCTTGCGTATTCTCCCGACGGGTCGTTGTACGCCGTGATGGGCGATGGGGTTTGCGTGCATGATGCAAACACAGTTTCAAAGGTCTTGGAAATCACCCGGCTCGGATTCGAAAAGCCACCTAAGCTTGCTTTTTCACCGGACGGAACCAAGCTACTTTGTGGTCCCAGCTTACACGACGCCCACACCGGAGAACGGCTGTGGCGGGCTCCGCTCCGCATGGACGGCAACGAGGTTGCTTATTCCCCGGACGGAAACAAAGTGGCCATCGAGGACACCAGGAATAGGACCGTCACCATCTGGGATGTGAGCGATTTGAACACGGCGGTCCAGGACTGGCCGGAGCGTGAGTCGAAAGTGCGCCGTGTTGACGGCGTGAAGTGAGAACAGAACTTGCCGCTGGTCCGGGAGTTCAACTCCTGGACCTGCAGTGGCGGTCTCGCTTTTTGGAGTGCGGTGGCCCCGACACCGCTTTGGTTTTTCGGCGGTGAGATCCAAAGCGGCGTCAGCGGATCGTGCTCGTTTGTCGGATCGAAATCATAAGCCGCCGCACTCCATAGAACAACCGTATCGAGCGGGTAGCCCCGATTGCTCGAATTCGTCCACTCGAAAGCAATCGGGGCAACGAAGGAGCAAGAGGCTGGAAACTGTTTCGTGAAAACTAGCAGGTATGCCCGGCCATCATGTGCTAAAAAGAAGAACGTTGCGCATCTACGAGTGAAGGAGGGAACGTGATGACTCGTGCAGGGTTCTCGCTACACATCTTCGCGATTTTCATAACGGTCTTCTGCGTCGGAGCAAACGCTCAGGATGACGATCCCCTGATGACCCTGGAGACAGGGGACGTCTACTTTCTAGAGTTTTTGGAGGGGGGTAGACGAGTCGTATGCAATACAGTCGTATGGGATCTGGAAACTGAAGAGGTCGTGCGAGCAATACAATGGGAAGAAACCTTTGGTTTTCGTCTTCCTCTGGCTCTTTCGCCGGATCGAAAGACTCTCGGCGTGGGGAAAGAGTATACGGTGAGTCTGTACGATTTGGAATCGGCAGATCATGTTCGAGATATTCCCGTGTCTGATTACCGCCCGTTCGCGTTGGCCTTTTCACCGGACGGGCGGACATTAGCGATACAAGGACAACATGCGACAGTCGAGTTCCTAGATATCGAGACGGGAGACAGGCAGGATTCTGTTCGTTTTGCAGACAGTGGTAAGATCACTAACCTCGCTTTTGGACCTGACGGTAACCGGCTTCTTGTCGGGTATTTCCATGTTGAACCTGTTTCACCAATGTTTTCCACCGAGGTGTATGGATCGACTTTGCTTTCCTTGCCTGGCAAGGAGATTCTCGCGTCGTACGGCCAGAAGTACAGCAGCGTGGGGGAGCGGATAGCGTATTCTCCCGAAGGGTCGTTGTACGCCGTGATGGGCGATGGGGTTTGCGTGCATGATGCAAACACAGTTTCAAAGGTCTTGGAAATCACCCGGCTCGGATTCGAAAAGCCACCTAAGCTTGCTTTTTCACCGGACGGAACCAAGCTACTTTGTGGTCCCAGCTTACACGACGCCCACACCGGAGAACGGCTGTGGCGGGCTCCGCTCCGCATGGACGGCAACGAGGTTGCTTATTCCCCGGACGGAAACAAAGTGGCCATCGAGGACACCAGGAATAGGACCGTCACCATCTGGGATGTGAGCGATTTGAACACGGCGGTCCAGGACTGGCCGGAGCGTGAGTCGAAAGTGCGCCGTGTTGACGGCGTGAAGTGAGAACAGAACTTGCCGCTGGTCCGGGAGTTCAACTCCTGGACCGGCAGTGGGAGAAGAGCCGGGCAGGGCGATCGGGGGACGATGATCGGGGAGGGCGAATCTCCCGATGAGCCGTCTGTGCGTGTCGACAGCAAGGGCTCGCTGGGAAGCAACCTCAGCCCACAAATTCCGGCGTGATGCGTTCCGGGATGATTCCGGCCTTGTGTCCCCGTTCGAGCAGTTCGATCACCGCTCGTCTGCCTGACTCACCGTAATCCAGAGTAAAATCGTTGACGTACATCCCTACAAATTCGTCCGCCTGTGATTCAGTCATGTCGCGAGCGTACGCTAGACTGTGCCGAACGGCTTCCAGCCGGTGATTGAGTCCATACTGGATGCTGGCTTTCAGGATTTCGTTAATCTGCTTGATCGGCTCCGTTCCCAGCGATTTGCGGATCACATTGGCCCCGAGCGGCAGCGGCAGTCCGGTTTGCCCTTTCCACCAGGCACCGAGATCGACGATCTTCCTAAGCCCTTGTTGGCTGTATGTCAGCTGACCCTCATGAATGATCAGGCCGGCGTCGAACTCTCCTTTTTCCACTGCCTCCAGGATCTCGTCGAAAGGTACGACGTCGTATTCGAACTCTCCGATACAGAGTCGTAGCGCGAGGAACGCCGTCGTGAGTTCTCCCGGTACGGCGATCCGTTTTGTGTTCAATTCATCGATGGAAATGCCGGTTCGCGCAACAACCCTCGGGCCGTATCCGTCGCCGATACTCGCTCCGCAGGGGAGCAATATGTATCTATCGTGGATGTGTGTGTACGCATGAATCGAGACCGCCGTGATATCCAGTTCCTCTTGCATCGCACGGCGATTGAGAGTCTCGATGTCCTGGAGTATATGGGTGAATTCGAAATCGCCGGTATCGATCTTCCCCGTTGCCAGCGCATAAAACATGAATGCGTCGTCGGGGTCCGGGCTGTGTCCGAGGGACAGTTCTTGTTTTGTCATTGTGTAGAAAACTCCTTGATCAGCGTACGAAGCGGTTAATTGTCAAGCGATTACATTCAGAGAACTGATCAACCCCCTCTGTATCTTCCCCAGGCTTGACGGGTTCGCAAAAAGTCGGGAGAGCTCTTCTCCCTCTCCCTCTGGGAGAGGGCCGGGGTGAGGGATCTTTGCATTTTGCGCCACTTCTCCCTCTGTATTTAATGAATTCCTGTGACTACAAACACCTTTTGCCTCTTCTTGATTTGCTGTGTCTGGCGAATACACAAGCCAAGAATAATACCCGAATCGAGTGCAATGATCGGCCCCTCACCCTAACCCTCTCCCGGGGGGAGAGGGGACTTCCGATGCCAACTTTCGACTTTTTGCGACGGCATCAGTCTTTGACGGTGTGGCAAAAAGTCGGGAGAGCTCTTCTCCCTCTCCCTCTGGGAGAGGGCTGGGGTGAGGGATCTTTGCATTTTGCGCCACTTCTCCCTCTGTATTTAATGAATTCCTGTGACTACAAACACCTTTTGCCTCTTCTTGATTTGCTGTGTCTGGCGAATACACAAGCCAAGAATAATACCCGAATCGAGTGCAATGATCGGCCCTCACCCTAACCCTCTCCCGGGGGGAGAGGGGACCTCCGACACGAAACTCCGACTTTTTGCCGTCCCTTCAAGAGATTGAATGAGAGCATACTGCAGAGCGCTCCATAAGTGAAATGAGCCGGGATTGTTCAGGCTTTGCGGTTCAGCACGAGCAAGGTTACATCGTCTTTGAAAGGGCGTCGCGGACAGAAGGCATTCAGTTCCTCAACAACGCTATCGACCAGATCCTGCGCGGTTCCGCTTGTATTTCTCTTGATCACATTGATGAGCCGCTCATAGCCGAAGAGGTCGCCGTCTTCGTTCCGCATCTCTACAATCCCATCGGTGAAGAGCACCAGCCTGTCGCCGGGCTCAAGTGTGGCCTCTTTTTCGTCGTATTCATCCGATTCGACCAGCTTCAGTGGGAACCCCTTGTCCGTTCTTAGCTCCACTATCTCACCGGTTTGATGCCGGTGGATCAACATGGTGTCATGGCCCGCCGAAGAGAAGACCATTTTCATCGCGTCTAAATCCAATATTCCGTAGAACATCGTGACATAGAATGTAGGCGCCAAGTGGACATTCAGTTTTTCGTTGATGACTTTGAGGGCGGTACTGGGATGGAGAAATGTGTTGACCACCGAGTTCATGAGCAGATGAGTGATCGCCATGACCACGGCCGCCGGTGTTCCGTGGCCTGTGACATCCGCCATCAGAAGCCCCCAGCGCGATTTGCTGATTTCGATCACATCGTAATAGTCGCCGCCCGCTTGGGCGCTGGGCTCGTAAAAGGAGGCGAAATCCAACTCCGGATGGGCAGGGAAAACCTGCGGTAGAAACGAACGTTGAATGTCTCCTACAGTCCTTAATTCATCTTCGATTTGTTTGTTCTTGAGAGCGACTTCGTCGTTTGCCACTTTCAGACGCTGGTTCGCCTCATACATCCGATTTTCGAGATCGCGAATCCGCAAGAGCGCGCGGACCCGTGCAAGGATCTCCGCGCGATTTGGCGGTTTCGTGATGTAGTCGTCCGCGCCGCTGTCCAGCCCTTCGACCTTGCTTTCCGTATCCCGCAGGCCGGTGAGCAGCATGACCTGAATGAACTCGTTCTGAAATTCAGTTTTGATCACCCGGCACGCATCCAGTCCGCTCATCTCCGGCATACAGACATCCATGATTACGACGTCCGGGGTTTGTTCACGGATACGATCCAACGCCTCTTTTCCATTTTCCGCCGTATGGATGTTGAACCCTTGCGGTTCCAGGACGGCCTTCATGTATTGAAGGTTCTCGGGATCGTCGTCGACCACGAGAATGATCCTCTCGTCGTTCGGGATTGTGGAATTGGAAAGAGGTTTAGACATACCGTGCCTCTAGTTAAGCAGCCTTGGCGATACCGTATCATGCATGATCGGGGAGCAGATATCAACAGGCAAGCCACGACAAGATCCATTCCGCGCGATGTCGGTAAAGATGCCGGTTCAGGACGGTCTGGTAGCCCGATTGAGCCAGGGCTTCGTGCCCGTCCGGATCATGGATAAGTCCTTCCGTCAATTCGAGAAGCTCGTCCATGGTTCGATAGCAGAGAAGATCTTTGCCCGGTTCCAGAAATCCTGCGTCCATATCGGCCACCCAGTCCGACAAGAGACACCCTCGTGCACGTAACACGTTGAAATCTCTGACGTTTAGTCCATTCGGCAGCTGCGGGCTGTGACAGTTCAGGACGATATCCGCCGAGGCGTAGATGTCCGGCACATCGGACCGTGGAGCAATTCCTCGAAAAACCTCATCGGTCCGGTCCCCGAGCACGGACGACCACGCATCATTTCCATAGACCCGGACCCCGTATGGCAGAAGGGCGCGGACCGCCTCCGCCCGTTTCCGTGAACCGGCGGTAACCGAGGCCACAAAAAGTAGCTTTGTAAGATCGCTTGAGAAATCTTTATTGAGGCGTTTGCAGAATTCCTCGAACACCGGACGGCTCTTTTCAAGGTCATCTGCGCGTATATTTCTGATACCGTCATTGTCGGCAATGACGTCTTTTCCAGCCAGCATTTCCTCAATGAACTGCTCAATGCGTTCCCGTGTCTGCGGAGCCATCGCGTCCAGAAAACTGGAGGCATCGTGGTAGATGCCGACGAAGAGAACCTTGCAGCGGAATTCATCGCGGATGGTGCCGTCACGCGAGAGATCGGCGGCGGGAGGGTTTACGAATACGTCCCGTGCGCCGATGCGCCGTGCCGCATCGGCGTAGGATTTGTCGCAGGCCCAGATCTTGTCCCGTTCGCCGAATCTTTCAGCGGATGTGAATGACGGGTGGTCGACCAGCCAAACCAATCGATTTTGTGGCAACTTCTCAGCGGTTGCCGGGTCCAGGAAATGGGCATAATCCTCCTTTGCTTGTTTGTTTAAGGATAAGAAAACCGAAGGACGGCATCGCGTCAGGGAATCCAGCAATCGATAGCCAAGCGAGGGATCCCCCGGTTCCACCGGACAGATTTCGGACTCGATCCCGATTTCACGAAATCCGGTGCCAAGAGCGGTCAACATATGCCCGTGAACGTACGAGCCTGCGCCGCAGACCGCATAGCCCCATACTCTGCGTTGTTCCGGAGGATCGGTTTGCAGCACCGTGAAACGTCGGTTGTGGGCTTCGCGCTCGGCAAGGTAGTCATGAATGGAATCTGCGATCCGCTCTTGCCACCTGGATTGTTGTTCCTGTGTCGTTCCGGACGCGAAATGGCAGGAAATAGTGGCCGGTTTGAAGAAGAACAGAGAGTTTTCTTTGAAAACCTTGGTAAGTTGCTCACACAGCCGGTCAGTTTCGACCCAGTACAGACCGGGACGATCCAGCAGCCCGCCTTCATACAGTTGGAGCATTGTTCGCACCAACGCCTCTTGACTTTCCGACAGTACGATCAAAACCCGACCCGATTTCTTGACGGTCTGTTCCGCCGCCCAATAGGCGAGATCGATAGGAGCCCCGGCGACCAACAGAACCGCACAGCCGTGCTCCCACAGGTTCTCGATGGTTCGGCAGTCCACGTCAGAGGGAGACGAGGGGCGGACTTGCGATTCCGAAACGGAGCGGAGTACATCCTCATCGAGAGGGAGCAAGTGAGGATGTCTCTGTTCGACGATCCGTCGGATCTCTTCGCGGGCCTTTTCTGAGATCACTGCTATTGCATCCGTTTGATTCGATTATCTGCCGGGAAAGCGATTTCGCATGATGCACGAATCGGTAGACAAGTTCAACCTGCGAACCAGGACCAGGCGAACCAGGACCAGGCGAAGCAGGACCAGGCAAGCCAGGACTAGGCGAGCCAGGACCGTATCCATTCGGCACGGTGCCGATAGAGGTGTCGGTCAAGCACGGTCTGATGAGCCGTTTGGGCCAGCGCCTTGCGCTCGTCTTCATGGCTGAGAAGCCGCTCCACCTCAGAGACCAGTTCCTCTGTGGATCGGTAGCACACAAGATCTCGTCCCGGTTCCAGGACCCCGGATTCCATCTCTGTGACCCAGTCGGACACCAGGCAACCTCCAGCCCTTAAAACATTAAAATCTCTAGGGTTCAGTGCATTGGGCAGCTGGGGACTGTGACAATTGAGGACAATGTCCGCCGAAGCGTAGATGTCGGGTACGTGAGGTCGCGCAGCGAACCCCTTGAAGACTTCCTTTGTCTGTTCTCCGAGTACCGAGGACCA
Source organism: uncultured bacterium (assembly GCA_964612675.1). GTDB lineage: Bacteria > Hinthialibacterota > Hinthialibacteria > Hinthialibacterales > JAKPRU01 > CAZTDD01. Next base: position 7,146 of record CAZTDD010000096.1, on the reverse strand, counting down.
TGCCTCATTGCCATACACGTGGACTCCGAACGGCAGAAGAGATCGCACTGCCTCGGCCCGTTTGCGTGAACCGGCGGTAACCGAGGCAACCAGGAGGAGTTTTGTATCGTCCTTCGAGAATTTCTTGTTAAGACGCAGGCAAAATTCTTCAAACACCGGCCGGCTCTTTTCAAGATCTTCGCGTGGTATGCCTTCTGCGCTGGGATTGTTCGTAATGATATCCTCTCCCGCCAGTATCCGATCGATCAATTGTTCCACGTGCTCTCTGGTCCGGGGAGCCATCGCGTCGAGAAACGTCGAGGTGTCCTGATATTTACCGACGAACAGAACTTTGCAGTGGTATTCGTCGCGGACAACACCATCGCGCGGCAAATCGGCGGCGAGTGGGGCCACGAATACCCGGCGCGCTCCCATCTCCTCTGCTGCCTGGACATAGGCTTTGTCACACGCCCAAACCCAGTCGCGTTCGTCGAATCCCCTACCGGCGTAGAATCGCGGATGGTCGACCAGCCAAACCAATCGATTCTGAGGCAGCGATTGGGCGGCTTTCGAGTCCAGAAAGTATGAGTACGCTTCAACCGGCGGTGTGTTCAGTGAGAGAAAAACCGAGGGACGGTAGCGAGTCAGGGAATCGAGCAGTCGATACGGTATGGCGGGATCGTCCGGTTCAACACAGCAGGTTTCAGCTTCGGCCCCGATTTGTCGAAATCCTTCGCTTAATGCGATCAGCATCGAACCGTGTATGTACATCCCCATAGACCCCTCGCCGCCGAGTGCGAAACTCCAGACGCGGAAGTTGGCGGGGAGATCGGTTTTCAGCAAAGCGAAGCGCTGATTGTGTGCCTGGCGTCTGCTCATGTAATCGTGGACGGAAGCCGTAATCTCGCGCTCCCACTGGGAGCGTTGCGCCTGGGATGTTCCGGACGCAAAATGGCAGGAAATGGCATCCGGGTTGAACAGAATTAGCGAGTTTTTTTCGAAGACGGTGTTGAGTTGCTCATGGAGTTGTTCCGTCTCGACCCAATAAAGACCCGGACGGTTGAGAAGTCCCTCTTTGTGCAAACAGCCCATCGAATCGAACAGAGTCCGGCGACTTTCGGAAAGCACAACAAGGATACGATTCGGACTGTTGAGCGTTGCGTTAGCGGTCCAATAAGCAAGATCTCTCGCAGCCCCGGCCAACAATAGAACAACGCAGCCTCGTCGCCACATCTCTTCGATAGCCTGGCGGTCGGCCGCAGAAGGGGCCCGGGAAGCGGTTTGTGCTTCCGAGAATGTATGGACGTCAGTACTGTCGAGAGGCAGCAGATGAGGGTGTCTGCGTTCGATGATCCGCTGGATATCTTGACGGGGGTTTTTGGGGCTCATCGCCATCCGACCCACCCCAGGAGGAGACTTCCCCTTTCATTCAAGGGGTTATCATTCTTGTCAATGAGTAGACCGATTGCGTGGAGATTCTCGCTCTTTGTTTCGGGCCACTTGAAATCAACGGACTCCAGTTTTCTTGTCTCCCAATGGACAGGACCGGCCTGGAGCGCAGGGCCTACAATCCGGTTGCCGTTTGAATCAACGAGTAGGACACGGAAGAAGGTATGTTTTTTTAACCCTTTGAAACGGACGGAGACAGAGTGAAACTCGTCGGTGGAAAGTTTCGTTTTCTCCGTTTCCAGGAAGACCTCGGCCTTTTTCGGTTCTTTTCGGAGGTCGTAGTCCAGGCGAAGCACGCGTGCTGTCCCGTCTTCAATGAGTACTACGGCGACCGCAAGACGCGTTACCGTCGGTTTGTACGCATCAGGGATACGCCACGGTTTCAGGACCTCTGCGTCCGTACCCTTTTCAAAGTCCGCAAGTGGGGCACAGTCGAGTTCTTGCGCGGAGCCTATGGAATCGAATAGGATAGGCAAAAGGAGCAAAATGAAGACAATGCGGATCTTTCGGGCCATTGGCGGACTCGCGTTTCTGCTGATGTATCTCTGAAATAGGCCGGAAAAAATCATTTCAGCTCACATGAAAACAGTTTTGAAACCTGACCGCAAGAGGATTATACTTGTCGGAACAGCTAGCGGGACCGACTGACGGGGTATGATCCCCTCATCCATGCCTGGAAGGGAAGATGTGCGAATGGTTGATCTCCTTACGACAATCCTCAGTCTTCCGGAAGCGATGAGTCCGTTCGAGCAGAAGATTCTTCAAGGCGAAGCGGACACACTCTTCGATGAGTATAAGAGTTCGATTGATGTGGCGCAGGATTTGGCTTCCGATCTGACACAGCGTCCCGAAGCCAACCCGTCCATGGTACGCAGTATGGTTGGTCCTGTTCGTAGCAGTACGTCTCAGCTGCAAACGATCAAGAACAGTCTGTCATCGGTGGACAACCGCATTCACAAGATGATGAGCGACAACATCAATTTGGCGCGTCTTCTCGTTGCCATTGGCGAACTCCAGCGCGCTCAAAGCGAAACGGATCCACACGCCATCGAACGGGCGGAAACCGAATTAGCCGCAGCGAAACAAGACGCGAAATCGGATTTGGCCAAGCTTCATCCGGATGTGAAGGCGTCGATGCGCTACCGTCTACAATTCCTGCGGAAGTGGAAGGACGTGGCGGAGGTTCAGCTCGACCTGTGCGATGTATTGATCGCCTGTCTGACGGAGGCTCTACGCAAGAAAGCCGGCATGGTTGGCGAGGTCGACCGGCAAATCCAGAAGCTTCTTCAGCGCGGGGGCTCCATCGTCGGCCCCGACGGCCGACGTATGACTCTCCGGGAACTTTTACCGGAGTCGGCCGAGGAGATCCGTGAAATGATCGGGGTCGAGTCGGAAGAGATGGAGCAGCTCATTCAGCAGCGTGAGGAAATGCAGGGCACAGTGCGTCAAATGGAGGAAGCGGAAACCGTGTTGGAGGAGGAGATCAACCAACGAGGTCTGCTTCGAATGAAATCGTCGCCGCTGACGGAGGGGCAGCAAGACGAGATCCTCCGGAAACACTCACGCCGTATGGTGTACCGCGAGCGAATGGACGAACGCGACCGCTGAGCGCTTTCCGTCTGTGAGAATCGTGCTCTTGACATCGTAAGACAGCCGCCCGGTTGTCTTACGATCCCGTTACCGTGGTGTCGTTTTTCGAATTCCGTGATAATGTAAGTTCTTGGGCTATTTTCAATGCTCCGAGCCAAGGAGGCTATTTGTGACACTTTCCCGCATTCATCGACGTATTCCCTTTCTTCGCGTTTTACTAATCATTGGCGTTTGTTCTCTGGTCCGGATGGATCTTGCCGCACGATACAAAACCGATGCGCTTTCCGAAGCGGTTCCCGTGTCGGAACTGAAATCCGACGGGGTTCCGACGGACTATGCGACGCGCGTCGCCGTTGTTCGTTCGGACGACAGCGCCCTGAGTCAACCGGCGCCTTTGGACGCAGAACTGACGAGAGAGCAGATTCATGAGATGGTTGCTCAGGTTCTCGATCTCTCGGGCGATCTAAAGCCCCTGCTGTTTGAAGGAGCGAAAATCTCGATCAAGCCGAATGTGGTCGAGGTCTCTCCGTCGGGCGAGGGAGTCAACACGGATGCCCGGGTCGTTGAAGGCATCATTCTTTGGTTGGCCGAGCAGGGGATTCCGAATCTGGAATATACCATTACCGAGGGCGGTGGGGGCTGGCTCGCGCCGGAAATGCGGCGAACGCCTTACGATTCCGGTGGAGCGCCCATTCGCGACGGTTTTCAGATTGCGGGATATCGCGACGTCATCGACCGGCTCGAGGCTGCGGGGATCGAGGCGAAGATTGTGGACGCCGATTTCGGGAGCTATGACGATCCGCTTTCTCACATTCGCGAGGTTCCGGTCCCTGAATTTATCGACTTCCCTGAATGGGATACGTATTGGGTGCACGATACGATTCTCGATCCAGATGTCTTGATCAACGTTCCTGTCATGAAAACGCACAGCCCGCACCTCACCGCGTGTCTCAAGAATCATATTGGTATCGCCGCTGGTGCACGTTACGGAACGTACAAAGGTGTTGGGGGACCGAATCCGGGCGATCCTCCGGGACTCCACAAAGGGTGGCCCGAGAAAGACTCGGTCATTCGCGAAATTATCGATCTTTCGGCGATCGCACGTCCCGAGTACAACGTAGTCGATGCGATTGTCTGCAAAGAGAAGTACAAGAGCACCAATGGAACAACAATCCGCAGGAACATTGTTCTGGCCGGACCGGATATGGTCGCGGTCGATACGGTTTGCGCGCGACTGATGGGGTTGAACCCACAGGATGCGGACCATGTGTGCCGAGCCGCCCGCGAAGGGCTCGGGACGAACGATCCGGATCGGATCACAGTCGTCGGTGAAAAGACCGTCGAGGAGTCCATGTTTTATTTCGAGCACTCGCCGAAAGGGTTTCAATCCAGCCGGGGATATTTCGGACGGACGCCGCCGGTTTGGCTCTTGAATCGGGTTGACGGAACCGAGCTGGATACTCCATATCTGGGCGAACCGGAAGCGGGATATGATGCGGTAGCGGGTAACAACGGTTGGACAGAGCCGATCTTGTTCTCGGATGTCTGGATCGATTTCCAGGCGCATTATGGGCGAGAGGACGATCATACCTATTACGCCTTCTGTTGGATTGATGTACCCCGCGATCAGGAAGCGGAGCTCTGGATCAATCATGACGAAGATTGTGCGATGTGGATCGGCGGTGAAGAGGTTTATCGTGTTCCACGTCGATACCGGGACATTTCACTGCCGGACCGGGCGCGGCGTACGATTCAGTTGAAAGAGGGACGGCATCCGGTTTTGGTGAAACTCGTGGACACTACCAGCAACGCTGCGTTCGTTTTCAACATTTGCGAACCGATGGTGAGTTCGCTGCCGGAAGACAAGGCTACGTACCCCGATACGAGCACGCGGCGTAGTGCCGAGAAATATGATGGCAACCGTGTCTCTGGACTGAAATTCGATGTCAACGGCCCAACGGACATTCGGGAGTGGAATATGTTTTGAGTTATCGGTAGTGAATCATTGCCGTCCGGGCTGACATAGGGGCATCCAGCTCGATAGGGGTTGTGATGGTGAAAAACAGGCACGAGATTCGTGACCCTATTCACGTATTCATACGGCTTGACTCCGACGAGCGAAAGGTTGTTGATTCCCCTCCGTTTCAGCGCCTTCGCCACGTACACCAGCTGGCGCTCTCGTATTTGCTGTACCCAGGGGCAACTCACAAGCGATTTGAGCACTCTCTGGGGGTCATGGAACTCGCAAGTCGAGTCTTCGATGTGGTGACGAATGTTGATGCGATTACGGATGAGATACGAGATCTTCTGCCCGAGATAGCCGACCGCGGCAAACTTGGCTACTGGAGACGCGTTCTGAGAATGGCGGCTCTTTGCCATGATCTGGGACATCTACCTTTTTCGCACGCGGCGGAAGAGGACCTTCTACCGACCGGATGGTCGCATGAACGGTTGACGGCTGGCATCATCCGAAGCCCTCAGATGAAACACATATGGGAGAATATGACGCCTCCCTTTAACCCCGACCAAATCGTGAAACTGGCGGTCGGCAAAAAGCACGAAAGAGAGTTGGAATTCTCTGACTGGGAGACCGTTCTTTCCGAGATCATTGTTGGCGATGCTTTTGGCGTTGATCGGATGGATTATTTGCTGAGGGATTCCCACCATACCGGGGTCGCTTATGGGAAGTTCGACCATTACAGGCTGATTGATACACTGCGCATTCTTACTCCGCCTCCGGTCGCCAGTCTGTCAGGTACCGATGAAACGAACAATCAAGGAATTGATGAGCCAGTCGGCAGAGATGTTGTCAATACCACCGCATCCCGCGAACCCACGTTGGGCATTGAGGAAGGTGGGCTACATTCAGCCGAGGCTCTTCTGTTGGCACGGTATTTCATGTTTACGCAGGTGTATATGCACTCGATTCGACGAATCTACGATCTCCATTTAAACGAATTTCTTCAAGCGTGGCTAAAGGACGGACGATTCTCCACATTGCCGGAAGAACATCTCCTAATGACTGACAACGAAGTGACCAGCGCAATGAGAATGGCCGCACTCGATCCAAATGCCGCCGGTCACGTCACAGCGAATCGGATTATGACCAGACAACACTTCAAAGTTCTTTATAGCCGCAATCCCGAAGACATCGAGATAAACGCAGAAGCCGCAGAAGCCGTGTATCGAGCCGCTTCCGATCGCTTCGGGGAGGAGAAGGTTCGTTTTGATTCTTACACTACGAAAGACCAGGCACTTGATTTCCCGGTGTTAATGAGAGATGATCGTGTCGTTTCATCGATGTCCGTATCTGAGGTCTTACCCAACGTGCCAAGTGCCTCCATTGATTATGTCTATATTGAGCGGGATCTCTTTTCAGATGCGCGGAATTGGATTCAGAGCAGCCGGGAGCGAATTATTCAGCCTCGAGGAGAGGATGAGGAGGACGACAGATTATGAAGCGACTCCAAAGAGACGCGATTGTCTTGGCACTTTGCGATGAGATGAAAAAGAGAGGGAGTTGGTGTGGGGAGACACATTTGCAGAAAGCCGTTTATTTTCTGCAGGAACTGGCACGGGTGCCGACAGGTTTTGAATTTGTTCTCTACAAACATGGGATGTTTTCTTTTGATTTTCGTGAGGAATTGACGGCCATGCGTGCAGACCGTCTTCTTGAACTGAAGACACGCCGTGTTCCTTATAGTCCCTCCATTGTGACGACGCCATCTGGAGAGCGGACACAGAAACGATTTCCGAAAACGATGTTCAAGTACAGACCTGAAATAGAGTTCGTTGCTGGACATCTGGCTGACAAAGGCGTCGCCGATTTGGAACGGCTAAGTACGGCATTGCATGTAACCAAGTCGAACCAGGGAAATACTACAACCGAGGAAAGAACAGAACGCATCCATTCCTTGAAGCCACACGTTTCGTTAAGTGATGCTCGGGCGGCAGTCGAGGCGGTGGATCGGATGTTGAATGAATTTGAGCAGTGATCGCTCAATTCGCGTTCAGCAGTACTTCATTCTCGATCCGCGTCGCGGACTGCCTGTACGAATATTTTCACGAGTCCCGGATCTTTCTTGCCTGGTGCGGATTCGACGCCGCTTGCGACATCTACGGCGTAGG
>CAZTDD010000095.1:0-28086 GCA_964612675.1 uncultured bacterium | reverse complement strand
TGTCGATTCTGTATGTTAGATTGAACTAAATACGCGCCTTAGAAAACTCAGGTTTAAGACAACATCGAACTCGAATCAAGTCCAGATGCGAAATCCGTTGATTGACATTCCCCCTCTTTCGCGGTACATGGTACTGTACCGAACGGCAAACAGTCTCCGAGATTTAGTCGGCTGAAGCGGAGATGAGGGGAGGTAGCGATGGCGCGAGAAAGCCTTACGCTGAAGTATTATCGACACGACGACACGGTGTTGGTTCGTCCCGTTGGGCCGATTGTTGAATCGACCAGTTCGCATCTCATTCGACCGATTCTGGCTCTGCTCAAGAGAGAGGTCAGGTCACTGGTTCTCGATCTGACGCATACAACTTCGATTGACGCCACAGGGGTTGAAACCCTTTGTGAAGCGAATGATCTGTTGTCGACGCTTGAGGAACCACCCCTCCGACTTGTTGTCAAACCGAATTCTAAGGTGGACAAAGCATTGACCGCGATGGATGTGCGGGACCAGTTCCGGATCCATCATTCGGTAGAGAGTGCTTGGAGTGACACCGAGACCGGGGCATCAGCACCGAGCGATGTCCAACTCGAATCGAAGACCGAGGACCTCTATTTGTCGGTGTCGCGGGAAGAACGCGGTGACGTTGTTATGTATGTTATGTCTGGAGAGCTGGACCTCGAGGAGGTTCGTCAATTCAAACACGTGCTTCTTCGCGATCTTGAAAAAGGCAAAGCGAAAATTGTCATTGATATGGACCAGGTGAGCTTTGTGGACAGCAGTGCTTTAGGGTTGTTTGCGAGTATGGGGAAGAAATTCCGTCAGGAAGGAGGGGATTTACGCTTCTCCCGCCTCTCGAAACAGGCGCAGCGTGTATTCGCGGTGTTCCGTCTAGACAAGGTTTACCATACCTACCACACAACCCAAGGCGCGATCGACTCCTACGAGATCGCGTGAGAGTTCTTGCGAATCTACGACTTGATCCTAGAATTCTCGTCTGCTTCGTGAATCAACTCAGTCCTTTATAATGCCTTACATTCAGAGCCTTCCACTTGAGAAGCGGTTGCTCTCGAATGCGGTTCTGTAGAGACGCGTCGTCGGTCAGAATTGTCGGTTCAATCTCTCCCCGGTCAAGAAGCAGGTCCAGGAATTCCCGTTCATCATCTCTCAAAGGTAGAACGGCAGATAAACTCTTCTTGCATTGAGCCACAAGTCTCGTTCCGAATTCCCTTGGTGTACTCTGCTCTTTTGCCGCATCAGAATGAAGAGTGGGGATCAACTGCTTTGCCAATTCTGCTGCATCGAAAACCAAATTCTCAATTGAGACAGTTCTCCAGTCCTTCCGGTTCATTCCGCCGTATACAACGAATCCTATGCGGAGACGCTCCGTTTCGATGTCGTCCATACTGAGTATTCGAAGAGAATCGAACAGATCTCTCGCCTGCCCGCGAGCTAAGAGTGCTGTGAGCTTCCCCGCTGCCAGTTCGTGCAGGTCGAGAATGGGAATATCCTTGGCTTGGTAATCCCCGAGTCTATGAGAATCAGCGCAGCGAATCTCCCAGAGTGGCTGCCTGAACATGAAATTCAGATCTACTTCCAGGCTCCCAGGCTGTCCGGCGAAGCTTTCATATCCCAAGCGCCATTTGCCACCTGCGTGCTCGTCCGGTATCCTCCTGGGTGCAAATCCTTCCCGAGAAAACACCGCTTGAACTGCTCTGTCGATTTCAGGACGATCTGTCAGCATCTCCTCCCGACTCACCGGTCCTATGTAATTCAGGTCAATGTCCACGGATAGTCTAAGAAAGTCGAGCACGAACATGTTCAACGCGGTACCTCCCTTCAGAGCCCATTTCCCTTTGAGAAACGGGTGTGAATTCAAAGCGTTCAGGAGATTTAGCAGATGAAGCACCTTCTCGACCATATCCGCCCTGAAGCCGGTGACTCCGGCCGCCGATAGGACCTCGGATGAAGAAAACCTCACAGTACTTCCCCCCAGGATCTGTTCAGAATTTCAACAGGAATCATCAAGTTCCAATCTTTGACCCACCTACACCCGCTGCGTTTCCGACGGATCAGATAGTGTGGCTGCCGAGGGCGTAGCCCTTGTAGCAAATCTAGATGATCATCGTCGACCTGTAGAGTCTCTCTGTGCTGTTCAAGGAAGAAGCCCACCCTCGCGGCGGTGGTTGAATTCTCTAACAGCAGTGTGTACTCAACGACTTGGTCCAGATCAAAAAACTCGATCGATTCCAAGGACCTCCATATCTCTTCAGAACTCCCTGCGAGAACCGGTCGGTCAAGCACATCGACGAAAGTCCTTTCCATATTGGTGACACGGATTTGGATTCCGGAGAGTTTACGGCAAGTAACCCCGAACATCTCCTTTCCTTTGATCTTCAAGGGACGCGGTATGGGAACCCGTTTGATTCGATAAGACCGGAATTTGAGAGGAAGCGACTTACTTGCAGAAACGTAGACTAGATCACTGTAGAGCGAGTAGGCTTTCCCGTGGAATTCCAAAGCTGTGTGGTACCCGAGAACCGCGTCTTCGGTCATTTTGGCTGTTAGGAGATATGGATCAATGACGGCGGATGTCGGGTCGATTCCTGAGGGAATGGTAGCATATAGGCCGCGACGTACTCGCACTATTCGCCCCTGCTCACGGTAGTATGCCAGGAGGGACTTACGAGTATTCGGGTTGCTCGACCCTCGCTGGGAAAGAAATCGGTCAAGCTCGTCTACCGTGAACACGGGATGTTGCGAGAGAAATTCGTTCAATGTAACAGGAGTTTTTTTTTGACTCTTGTTCGACATAGTACTAACAAATTTACAACTTTCTCGTCTTTCTGTCAAATCAATCTAAATCCGGCAGTTGAAGTCCGACGGCGGTTCTTGAGCGTGTCGAAAAGCCGCCCTGGGGCTCGTGATCGACCCTTCGACGAGCTCAGGAACCGATCACCAATTGGGTGAAAGGTGTCATGATTGGTACTGCTGAAACATGAGCATGTTAAACGCACGACGTTATCCTCAACTGCCGGATTTAGGATCGATGCAGTCTTTTTTTGACAAAAAGGCTAGATAGTACTAGCAAATTCAGTTCTATCTCGTACTATTGTCAAAAGTCCGATCAGCCTCTTCGCCACGATTGAACCCAGATGAACAGGTCGATTTTGTCGACGACGCCATCCCGGTTGAGATCCTGCGGGTTCGCTGGCGTGGGTGTGTTCGACGGGGTCGCAGTAAGCGACGGTGTCGGCGTAGCGGACGGTGTGAAGGTCAATGTCGGCGTATTTGTAGGCGTTGCTGTGGGAGTCCGTGTCGGTGACGGTGAGGGAGTATGTGTCCGTGTAGGAGTCGACGTCGGGCTCGGTGTGAAAGTCGGGGTACTTGTGGGGGTCGGCGTCGGTGTATCGGTGGCAAACAAGAAAAGCGTCGGCGTTGGTGTTGGAAACGCGTCCGGAGGCCGATTTTGTTCCCCCGGTACGACCTGCGCCCATAGTTCGAACTGCGTTTCATCGGCACGGATAATGTCGATCGTCCCGTCTTCAGTGGCATCAAAGAGTTTTATTAAGGTAGTCCCTGTGCCCTCAACAAGCGGTGTATCGCTCTTCTCGGACGTCCCATCGACCAACAAACGGTAGAGAGCAACCTCCTCATCCGTAACCGCAATCACTTCCGGAGGGTCGCTGTCATCCAGATTACACACGATCAAGTCCCGCAGGTCCTCCCTTTCCACGTCCAGCGTATAGCTCGACAGGATATCAATTCGGCGGTCCGGGTTCCCTGAATAGACTTCTAAACCTGTCTCCGAATCAAAACTCGGTACATCGCCCCACATCCATAAATCGTCGAATCCATCGCCGTTGACATCGGCCATTCCCGCCAACGTTGTATCGACTTGCGGAAAGATCATACGTTGCTCGACAAACGTGCCGGTCGCGTCTCCATACATCACAAGGTGGTAATAGGAGTCCCCTTCTCCGTCGAGTCCAAGAAAAAGGTCTGTGTAGCCGTCCCCGTCGTAATCGCCGCAGCCAAAGAATTTCTGCCCCCTTCGGTCTGCCAGGTTTCCACCGGTGAACTCACCCGTTTCCGACCCCAATGCAAAGCGCGGCGCATCTCCCAATGCCAGATCGTCGATGTTGTCTCCATTTAGACGTCCCGACATGAGTGCGTCACGGACCGCTGCCGTCAACGTGGTTACCGGCCCCGGTGTGTATCCACCTTTCCCGGTTGCAAGCAACGGCATGATCTTCGATTCCTCTCCGCCTCCAACTACCGCCAAATCGAGCCGGTAATCGTCGTTAAAGGAACCCGTGACGACCCGGTAGGGGGTGTCCAACGAATACCGAATACGTTCGCCCAGCCACCCTTCTCCAAGACCCCGATAGATAGCCAATTCGTTCTGCCGGGGGCGGACGACGACGATGTCGATTGTTCCATCCTGATCGGCATCGATAACGGCGGCGTCGGTTATTCCCCCCTGCTCCGGAACCACCTGCCGGATATCGAACTGGATCGACGGGGTAGGCACCGGTGTCGGTAGGATCACCTTGTTCTTGTCCACGACAAGTTGAATTCCCCACGCCACCACAGTCCCCGTTACACCTTCCACATCGTCGCCGATCAGAAGTGACCAGGTGCCCCCGCTGGGATGCCCGACGACCGAAGACAACACCGCGCCTTCCTGCGAAGATGCCGGATAGACCATCTTGAATATCGAACCTTCTTCACCGTGCGCCAGGGGCAGACGCTTCCGAAGCGGTGTTTCGAGTTCGACGGAGACATCGGACAGACGTGGATGCTCGAGCCAAACCGCCACGCTCGCGTCCACCACAATCGCATTGACAGCGATATCCGCTCCAAGCACAACACGATCGTCATTCTCTGGAATGGAGGTATTGCTGTGGAATTCCAGCGTCAGTGTATCCAGTGAGGAACTATCTTGAGCCCACGCGGCCATACAGACTGTAAACATGCTAGAGACGGCGAGGCACCAGCGCAACATGAGAAACCCCCTCGGCCGGAGTCGTTCTCAGGATTCTGCTCGTGCACAGAACCGGGAAGACGTGATGTTGAATGGTCTCAACAAATTCAGTCCTGCGCCGCCGAACAAATCCTGGAAACCGGTCTAGTGAGTCGCCTCTCTCACACAAAACAACGACTTATGCTACACAATTCCTGGAAGAAAACCAATAACTATTCCACTTCTTGATGAAGATTTGTCTTTTGGATATGGTTTGTCAGTATTCGGAGTTCACCCATTCCTCGCCGGTTTCGCCGGGAAGGAGAGTTTGCAATGCTCAGGATCCTACAAGGGGTATCGTTTTTGACGGTTGTTTTCATGTTATCGGGCGCTGTCGCCGGCAGCGCGTCAGCTCACACCGGAGACCTTCCGATGGCACTTCCGTCGGCTTCCGGCATCGTGTTTGAAGACATCAGCGAGATATTCGACCACCGGGGATGTACGGAATGTCACGCAACAGACGGGGAGTCGTCGTTTGTCTGGACGAGTGAACCCGTAGTGGATTATCTCACTCTGATGGAATGGCTTGATCTGAACAACCCTCAACAGAGCGAGTTGTTTCGCTATGCAGGACCGGATGAAGCCGCCGCCTCTCTTCATCCCGGCGGGATGGTCTTCGAGACAGAAGAGGACGAAGATTATAAGGCGATTCTGGAATGGATCGATATGGGGGTCCCTTTCGGCGTCGAGGTCGAGACGCCCACTCCCACTGCGACGCCCACCGCCAATGCAACACCAACACCGACGCCGCCCGACTTGTACTTCTTTGGCTTTGATACCCCCGGCGATACAGAAGGGTGGGTCGCGGAAAATGTGGTCGACACACCTTTGGTGGAAGATGGGATGCTGCAAGTGCGTTCCTTGACCAGCGACCCCATGTTGATCAACGAGGCTCTTTTTCTATCTGTGGGAGACGTTGGGGGTATTTCGGTACGGTTTTCGGTGAGCGAGGGCCGGATCGCACAGCTCCTGTTGGTTGTTGACGACGCTGAGCTGCTGGGACCGCTGAGTGAGTCGATACCGGCTGAGAATGAATTCGTAGAGGTTGTGTTTCCTATTCCGGACGACATCGCTTCGACACGTGTTATTACGACAGTCCGATTCGATCCGACGACGAAAGCCGGTGTCGACGTCGCTGTGGATTCGATCTCATTTGTCCCCGCTCCCACACCGACACCGACTCCTCGGCTGACCCGTGTGAACTATGTCGACGACATCGCACGGATTTACCAATCGCGATCCTGTTACTCCTGTCACAATGATCCTTCCAATACGTATCGCCTGACCGGGGATCCGACCGGAGACTATCTGGCGACGCTCGAGCAGATCTCCTTCGATCAACCCACGGACAGTTCTCTTTTTCTGACCATCGGCCCAAACCAATCTTCACCGGATGCGCATCCCGGAGGTTTGGTCTTTGAGACGGCGGATGTTGCCGATTATCAGATAATCCTGAACTGGATCGTCGCAGGGGCGTCCTTCGATTCCGGCCAACAACCGACGCCGACCCTCACGCCTACGCCCGAGCCAACGCAGGCAGGCGAGCCGGAGCGGATATTTCATAACGGCTTCGATGCCGCGACCATTGAAGAAAACGAGTTGGTCGAAGTCCCCGGAGGATTCGCCGGATCGCCTGCAGGGGCTGTCTCGTTTGGCGTGGTTCCGACCGAGAATGTATTTGCCGGAGCAACGGATGGATTGGGCATGAGTCTGACGGTCGATCCAGGTGAAGTTGCGCTGGTTTATGGTACGGCTATCGAGGCGGATGCGCCGGTTCTCGTCTCTGTAGCCGTCCGGTCGACCGGTCCCGGGGTTCAAATCGCTCTTGCCGCGATGGACGCTTCCGGCGACGGTACCTCCGGAACTCAGATTGCGAACAACAGCGATCTGTATTCAGAAGAGTGGCAAGTTCTGACGATGGTCCATGACGCTCCGACCGATTCATTTTATCCGATTCTCCAGGCGGCGAATCTCGCGGGCACTGAGCCGGTGACTGTCTACTTCGATAATCTCGAAGCTTACGCACTCACGGAGGATACACGAGCGCCTGGTGCTCTTTTCGGTACGTCTGATACGGCTCCTTGAGGAAATCGTCGAGTGCGGGCACCGTATCAAGCGATTTGATCTATACAATTCTGTTCCAATTGAATTAGAATGCTATGATGAAAGAATTGTACGTCGATATCAGATGACAACAGCGGCTTTTCATACTGACTCGTTTGTGGAGAGAATTGGAGGTACAAGGTGATGAGGCGGTTCTGGAAAGGATTTACTCTGATCGAATTGTTGATTGTGGTGGCGATTATCGGGATACTTGCGGCAATTGCGGTACCGAATTTCCTGAACGCGCAGGTCCGCGCCAAGATCGCGAGAGCCCATGCCGACCAGCGCTCATTTGCAGAAGCGTTGGAGATGTACTTCCTCGACAACAACGGGTATCCATGGACCGATACGCTTCCGACCGGGGGGAATCCGCTGGAGAAGAGATGGATTCCTCTCACGACTCCGGTCGCTTACATCTCAGGTGTCCCGGACGATCCCTTTGGCGACAAAGACACACGTAACGGTCTGAGTTGGGTGGAACAGACCAATGGAACGTGGAAATATCGAACGTACGATTTGTGGTGCGCAAAACCGGGTATGGGTCATTGGGGATGGCTTTCTCAGGCGATCGAGACGCTCGATCTGCCGAACAGCGTTCGTTATTACTATGCTTCGCAGGGACCGGACGGCAAGCCGGAAGCGGATTTTGGGAGCATGGTTGGCACACCCTACGAGGCTACGAATGGTTTGAACAGCCGCGGTGACATCTTCTGCGCAGGTCCGGGCATGATCAAATTGCAGCAATAACACCCCGTGAACGACGAGGGAAATTGTAATTTGTTGCAAATCATACAGGGCGTCAGTTTCCGTTCGATGATTTAATTGTATACTACCACTTTGTGAGGTATGCTTAACGCACTAATTGTACATACTGGTCTGTTCATCGAATCTCTACTCCAAAATGGTACAGCCAACACACGGTCCAGAGGTTCTTGACCGAGGCCAAACTTGTACAAATCACAAAACGATACTGGAGAGAAGTATGAAACGTACCGGTTTTACTCTGATTGAGTTGTTGATTGTCGTTGCCATCATCGGTATCTTGGCGGCGATTGCGGTTCCGAATTTCCTGAATGCTCAGATTCGAGCGAAGGTCTCCCGTTGTGTCAGTGACATGAAAACACTAGAGACGGCGCTGGAGATGTACCGAATGGACAATAATGCGTACCCAACCTGTAACGCTGCTCGAGTTCCGGGCAGCGGGGATTACTTCCATCCCAACGAAATCCGATTCTATCGAATGACTACACCGGTTGCCTATATCAACTCGGTTCCCCGAGATCCATTCACATCGGAGCGCGCCGCTGACTGGGCTCAGTGGGGATGGGCGTATGATTACGTGAACAACGACTATGAGGGCAGCAACCACACCGGCGGTTGGGGGCACCTCTGGCGGATCAACAGCTGGGGGCCTGACCAGGTAAACGGATGGGGCGGCCAGCGGGACGGCAGTTGCCCCGGTGGAAATCCGGACTTCATTTATCAGACCTCAAATGGTCTTGTGAGCTCTGGTGACATTGTCTGGGTCGGCCCGAAGGACCCGGCATCTCCGCCGACCGCCTTCTGTAATATTCAAAACGGTGTCTGAGAGCAGATATCGGTGAACAAGCATCGAATCGGCCGGTCTGTGACCGGCCGAATTTGTTTTGTCGTATTCCCCGCTGACTCTTGGACCGCAGTCGTGTTATCATGAGGGAACCTTATGAAATGGGAGAGAGAATCGATGTCGATAGTGGAACGTAGAGGTTTCACGCTGATCGAATTATTGATTGTAGTCGCAATCATCGGGATTCTCGCGGCCATCGCCGTACCGAATTTCCTGAATGCGCAGATACGGGCCAAAGTTTCTCGCTGTGTGTCGGACATGAAGACGGCAGAGACCGCACTCGAGATGTATCGTATGGATAACAACGATTACCCGCCCTGCGACCAACCCCGCGTACGAGGCAGCTGGGATCATTGGCACCCGAACCAGATTCGTTTGTATCGCTTGACGACACCCGTGGCCTATCTCAGTTCAATTCCGCATGACCCGTTCACATCCGAGCGTGCGGCGGACTGGGAGCAATGGGGATGGGGCTACGATTATGTCAACAATTACGGTACGGATCACAATGGGGGCTGGGGCCACAAGTGGCGTCTCAACAGCTGGGGACCGGATCAGGTGAATGGTTGGGGCGGTCAACGCGACGGCCGTTGTATTAACGGCAAACCGGATTTCCTCTACCAAACTTCAAACGGCCTGGTCAGCAAAGGCGACATCGTCTGGGTCGGTCCGAAAGACCCGAAAACGACAAACTACTGCGAGATCATCAACGGGGTATGACAAAAGACCGGCGAAGAATCCGGTTTCTCCGGTGTATAGCATAGTAGACCTCGAAGGGGCCGCCGGAGAGACGCCATGATCGAAACGCTCGGATTCGCATCCAGGCAATTGCTTACAGTCTGGGTGACCCTTTTCATCACGGGCCGCCTGTATGACCGCATCTTCAGCGATACAGAACCTGCTACTATGAAGGACGATGCGCTGGCGGCGTTCGGTGTGGTTGCGATCACAGGCATCGCAGCGATTCCGGTTTTCTTCCTCGGACTGCCAACTCAACTTGTGGTGCCTGTCTATTTTGGCTTGATCTACTATGCATTTCAGCTGGATGGAGTACACGACATCGTCTTCTTTTACTTGCTCCATATCGCAATCAATCTTGGTGTCTCTTTTCTCGGCTTCGGGCTATTCCAAATCCTCGAATAGGCTGTCACATCCGATGACCGCCCCCAACATGGATCAGCTGCCCCGAAACCCACCTCGCCTGCTCCGATGCGAGAAAGACAATTACATCCGCGACGTCTTCGGGATAGCCGAGTCTTCCAAGCGGTGTGTTCGGCAGGATCTGCTCTTCAAGTTCCCGACTGATATAGCCGGTTTGGATTGGGCCGGGAGAGAGGATGTTAACGGTGATGCCGTATTTCCCCATTTCCTTCGCGGCGCTGCGAGTGTATCCCTCGAGCGCGAACTTGCTCGCGCCGTAGGAGACCTCGCCGGGAAAGCAATAGGCTCCGTCTGTACTGACATTGATAATCCGTCCCCAGCTTGCGCCGCGCTCGATATGCCGCCGCAAAAACTCCGCCATCATCAGCGCGACGGCTCGGCAGTTGACCGCAAAGTGGCGATCGTGGGTCTCCGCCGAGACTGTCGAGAAACCGGTTGACAACGCTTTGGCGACGGGACACGTGGGATCGCTGGTTGGGGGAACGAACGAGTCGGCCTCCCAATGTGCGGCGTTGTTGACCAACACATCGACTTGACCGAACGCATCCACCGCACGATCGAACAGCTCGGTGACATTGCCTGGTTCCGACAAATCGGCTTCCCACGACACCGCCTTGCCGCCCGCCGACCGGATCGACTCCGCTACCGTCTCCCCCGATTGAGTTTGATTCTGAAAGTGCTTCGCCAGACCTGGGACTTCTGTATCTCCCGGCGTTCTTGTTATCTCGGACAGATGCTCCAGCCGCAAGTAATGGACAAACACGGCGGCTCCTTGCTCTGCGAAAGCCCTCGCGGTGGCGGCGCCGATTCCGTGATTCGCACCGGTGACCACGACAACTTTGTTTTTCAAACCTGTGTCGATCATGTCTTCCTGTCGCTCATTCCGGCAACGGCTTCACCATGATGTTCTTGAAATACACCTTGCTGCCGGGATCGTGCCCCTGGAGCGCAAAGGTGCCGCTCGAAAGTCTTCGGTCCTTCCATTCCTCAGGGCGTGCAGCGTTTGACGGTTCGACATAGTCAATCAGAGTCTCGCCATTCACTTTCGTGATGATATGGTTGTCCCGGACGGTGATATGCATAGTAAACCAGACATTATCGCCTGCGGGTGGCTTGTAAACGTCCGCAACGGCATACAGGCCGCCGGTCTTTCGCGGTTCGGTCGGTTGGCTGTTGTTGATCTGGACCTCATAGCCATTCGTCGGCCAACCCTTTTCCTGGTATTTTGTGTGGATATAAATGCCCGAGTTCGAGCTGCGGGTCGTCATCACGTCCGCTTTGAATTGAAAATTCTTGAAATCGTGGTTCTCGACCGGACCCATGTAAAAGAGATGCGAGCGCGGACCGTTCGTGATAATGGCACCGTCTTCGACTTTCCATGTCTGCGGATTCTCGTTGATTTTCCATCCATCCAAGTTCTCCCCGTTGAACAGGCTGATCCATTCGCCTTCGCCGCCACCTCTGTCGAAAGTCGCACAACCCATCGAGAGCAAAACAACTGCGGACAAAACAAGAACGCGTTTCATGATGCGATTCTCCTTTGGAGTGAAAGATTGTGCGATTCTATCGACTGTTTGCGGAAATTGAAATGGAAATCGAACTTTCTTAACGACATTTGCCCCTTGGCAGCGTTGATGTCCGGGGGCATCATGGGGTCATGCAAGTCGGGAAGAAGACATATACTCTGCGTCACGCGCAGGCTGCGGACGTGGACCGAATCCATGAGATCGAGCAGATTTCCTTCACGTCTCCGTGGTCCAAGCAATTGATCCGTGAGGCAGTCGAATCCGACGGATCGAATTACTTCCATGTTGCGGTTTCGCCGGACGATGCGATACTTGGATATATTTGCTATTCCCTGGTCGCCGATGAGGTACATATCCTGACCCTGGCGACCGATCCGCAATATCGGCGGCAAGGGATCGCCCATTCATTGATTATGGACTCTATCGAGAAGGGGCGAGTGTATGGTGCTGTCAGAGCGGACCTTGAAGTGAGGGAATCGAATGAGAGTGCTATTCGGCTTTACCAAGGCCTCGGATTTGCCTTGGTAGGACGGCGTCCACGGTATTACTCCAATCCGACAGAAGGTGCGTTGTTGTTTTCTTTGGATTTAAATTCGACAACGAATTCGGACGATGTTGACCGATCATGACCCGAGCTAATTCTTGGAAACGTATGTTGTCTGAAGGCGCGATTGTCTTGGTGATTGCGTGTGTGGTTTCGTATTGGTCTGTCTCCGCATCGATCCTGGGTCGCCTGGCACAGACAAACCATCCCCGTATCCGAAGCCTCTTAGGCCATGAAGACTGGCTGAATGAACAAGGGATGTTTGCGGTGCCGCAGCGAGACCAGTTGATTTGGGGCTTGGGTCTTCTGGTATTCGCCGCGTACAAAATGACGATTTCCTTTCGAAGGGGTTGGAGCGATATCAATGCGGACGCTGTATGTGCTTTGTTGGGGATGCTGGTGGGATTTGTCCTGGCTTTGTTGAGTCATACGCTGACCTATGGATTCGACGTTGTATTCCAGTGGAGATATGTTCTTTCCGGGGCGTTCTTCGCGGTTCTGGGTCTTCTTGCGGGCCTGTTGGTCGGCGGGGCTGGATTCGCGGCGGCAAAATACGGACGAAAGTAGCGATCAGGTTTATCCCGGGCGATGTAGGCTACGGTTCGGGAATGCGCCGCAGGTGCAGGGGAAGATCCTTCCGAGCCTTTGCGGCGTCTTCCTTGCGAGCGGAATTGTACATCTCCTCAGCTTTTTTCCGAGCATCCTCGATCATTTCAACCATCTGTCGAGCCGAATCGAGGTGTGGATGGATCTCCAGGGCGCGTTTGTAGGCATCGTATGCAAGGTGGATGTTCTTTTCCCGGTGGTAACACATCCCCATGACCAGAAGTGCGCCGAAGTGAGAGGGATTCAACCGTAACGCCTCCTGGCAGTCTCTGAGACACTCGTGAATAGCGTCCTCTTGATAGAATGCCTCCGCGCGCTGACAGTATGCCTCCGCAACATGTTCCGGTGGAAACGGTGGTTCTCGTTGGACAAAGAAATCGAAGATTTTCCGGGCTTCATCCCATTCTTTGTTTCGCAGCAATTGCAGTCCGTGTTCGAACAGCGAGTTCGTTACCGGATTATCCGTTCGCTGCCATCGATTGATGAGAGCGGATTCGCATCGTCGCCAAACGCGGACATCGTCGTCTTTCAGCGCCCGTAGCAGAATGGTATTCACACGGTTCGAGGGGAGGCGTGCGAGAACCGTGACCGATTTGATTCTCCGTTCAACGCTGGGACTATCGATCCACTTACTGAGAGGTCCGATGATCTCTTTGTGGACTGAGACCAGCGATTCCATCAAGGGTTCCCACTCCTCCGGTCCACTGTTATCGAGCTGAGTCAGAAAATCCTGCACTTGATACGCCCGCCAGATCGGCTGGAGCGACAGAAACAGCACGATGACGGCAATTACCGGGAGGAGCGCTAATGGCGTCAACCAGAGCAATCGAACCCGGCCGGGAGATTTTTCTGCCTCAGCTTCAGAAGATATCCGTTGCATGGTGCTCACTCTGTGTTCAGCCGGTTCAATCGAACGGCGAAAGTAAACCTATGGGGGAGTATAAAGACTGTGTGTGTTTTGTCAGGTTAATTCAGCGACGACGCATTCGGTAAAGCAACCGGCCCATCGAGTGTGTGATAAACCCAAAAACAGTCACCAGGATTGCAAGATGGGGGTTCGCTCCGGTCACCAGGCCCAGTCCGCCGCACAACACAAAAACGGCCCCAACGACTTGGGCTCCCGCACGGTGAAAAATCAAGATCAGGATACTCAAGACCCAAAAAGCTGCACCGGCCACAGCCCGCATGACAAAAGGGGTCTCCACAAGAAGGCTGTTTGTGTCAATCATATAACCTCGACTGCTATACCGTTTCCTGGAGATGAGATCCAGAAATGAAGTTTCTAATCGCCTATAATCATAACCTGGAACTAGGGTCCGTGAAAGCGGTCACCGCGACCCGCCCGGAATGATGTATCGTCAGTTGCCCTTGGCGATGCAGGACGATCTGCCAGAATGATAGACAATCCGAGTTGGTAGCGATGAACGATTCGAAGAACTGCCGAGAGAACGACATCGCCACATCGAGCGTGGGTGCGGACGATGCTCGCAGACTATTGCCCTTGCTTGTCGTCTTGGGCATTCTGGGATTGACTTGTATCGGTCCCACGATGTCCCCCTACGGCCACCTCTCCTATGCGTATCTGCGATCTATCTTCTTCGACGGCGATTTGAACATTCTCAATGAGGCCCAGCGTCACGATGTGGGGTGGCCGAGCGATGTCACAGTAGAACCCAATCGTCAAACCGGCCTGCCCTCCAGTCCCACTTCGACGGGGCCGAGTCTCTTCTGGGCACCCTTCTTTTCCATGGCCCACGTGGTGGTTTTCGCTTTGAAGAAGCTGGGGTGTTCGATTCTGGCGGACGGATACAATCGATTCTATTACCTGGGCATCAATATCGGTACCTTTTTCTACCTCGGGCTTGGAAGTGCCTTGCTTGTTGTTGTTCTCGGCCGAATCAGCCGGGGTAGCCCCTCCGTCATCCTCGTCATCACGGCGTGTCTCGCTTCTCCGCTATTGATGACCGGTTTGTTGGACGGTTCCCTGCCGGATTCGCTCTCCTTTTTCGGAGCATCTTTTTTTCTTTTCGAATGGACTGAATATCGTCGTGAACCGAGAATCCGGAACGCGCTGATGCTGGGGACATTGGCGGGGATACTCTGTTTGATTCGACCCCTGAATCTCGTTCTTTGTGTCTGGCCGGCTGTAGATATGATCCGGAGGGGACGTTCGTCGGGTGGCAACGCGTATTGGGAATGCCTGATGTATTTCCTGGCCCTGATCTTCGGGATGACGCCGCAGTTCATTGTATGGATCGTTCAACACGGTGTGCCCTGGCCCGCTCCCGAGAACCGGTTGGAATTCGGACTCGATCCCGTCCGATTTCTCAAATATCTCTTCGCGTGGCCCGCCGGCTTATTCGTCCGCTATCCTCTCTTTGCCCTGGGGCTGGTTGGCTTGGCTGTTCACATGCGAAAAGAGAAGTCGTTCGCAACCTTGTTGTTTTTGTCTCTGATCTCCGCCGTCATGGTAGGCGGCACGATGCAGGCTCCATGGTTTCCTTTTGAGCATGCGCCGCGGATCGCTATCGCCGGTTTACCGTTTGCAGTGTGTGGTGTGGCGGTTTTGCTGCGGGTGTGGCCGAGAGTTCCTCATTTCGCGGTTCTCGGCGCAGCTGTGCTGTTTGCAGGGTGGACCATGTATTGCGATCTCGGGAACGATCTTCTTCCCATCCCTGAGACCGCTGAGATGCTGCCGGGGATCTTTCTGGGGGCGTCTTCATTGAGCGGTGAGGTTGAGATCCTTCTAGTCGTTTTTCTCGTCGTCGGGATATTGGCCAGTCTATTGATTACACGGCGTTTCTTTCGTGAACTGGTCGACCCGGCGGCGGATCTTCCTCTGGCGAACCCCACCCGCCGCATTTGGGTGTGGGGAATCGTGATCCTTACAGCGAACCTGTTGATCGGTGTCTCGAACTGGTCCCATCACGAGATTTTGCTAGCTATCAAGCGCGAGGCGAACCATTACCGTTTGGTCCCTTACGCCTACAACCGTTTCGGGTACTTCAAAAACGTGGGCCTCGAATTGGAGATCGGTCCCTTGCAGACGAAAACCCTCCAGATTAGTCCGACCAACGCTGTCAGCGGAATTTACCTCGTCACTCGTGTGCGTGAGATGCGCGATATCCCTTTCAATACACCTGTGGCACGGTTCAGCGTGCAACAGCGAGACCACACTGAGTCCGTTCTGCTCGAATACGGACAAGAGACCCTGTCCGCCGATTCGACTTCTCAGCTGCGAGGCACTGCGATGGTCCATGAATGGGAGGAACAAGGCGAAGGAATCGTCGAAGGCTGCAGCTGCCGATTGGACCTGAGCAGACCCGTGATCGCTGAACGGCTTCAAATCGAGAATCTCGTGGCCGACGCCACCGTGACGGTGAATGGTATCGGATTCCAGCCCAGCTCCGTCCTCATCGTTCCCCCCGATCGGATCGATGAGATGACGCGGGACTAAGGCACGTTTGGAATCTGCCAAATCCCGGTAATCGGTCCGTTATTTGCTTCCTTTGTGATGAAACGTGTTCTTCACGTTCTTTTTGTATATATGGGTGAAGGGTACCCCAGACTCGCCGGAACGGCATTCGCATAGCGCTCGACGCTTCGGCTGAAGAGGTATTTTCTGTGTTCAGCCGTCGAGGGAGACCAAGAGCCTGCGTCGATCTGGCACGCAGAGGTGGATGGATATGGCCACAATGGCAGAGAAACGTGACTATTACGAGGTGCTTGGAGTCAGTCGAACCGCTTCGGTCGACGAGATCAAAAAAGCATACCGCAAACTCGCACTCAAATATCACCCCGATCGCAATCCCGGGGACAAAAAGGCCGAAGACTGCTTCAAAGAAGCGACAGAGGCGTATGAGGTCCTTGCTAACGCAGAAAAGAAGCGTATATACGATCAATTCGGTCATGCCGGCGTAGGTGCAGGTGGACCGGGCGGATTCGAATTTACTGGACAAGCGTTTACGGACTTCAGCGATATCTTCGGTGATTTCAGTGACTTATTTGAAGGATTGTTCGGCGGATTCGGGATGCGTGGAGGGCGCACTCGCTCGCGAGCCCGCCGTGGAGACGATCTCCGGTACGATCTGCAGATTACGCTCAAGGAAGCATTCACCGGCGTTGAAAAGGAAGTAGACATCCCGAAACAGGTGGCTTGTGAAGCCTGCAACAGCACTGGTTGTGCGCCCGGCTCCCAGCCCGAGAATTGTCCTCAGTGCCGGGGAACCGGCCAGGTTACCGTTTCTCAAGGTTTCTTCAGCATATCGAGGACATGTTCACGCTGCGGCGGCCGGGGTGCCGTCATCTCGAACCCCTGCGTGGCGTGTCACGGTAGCGGACGTGTGCTGAAACGGCAGAAAGCGAATATCCGGGTACCCCGCGGGACTGATACCGGCCTGAAACTGAAACTCCCAGGCGAAGGAGAAGCCGGTGTAGGCGGAGGACCGCCGGGAGATCTGTATATATTCCTTTCGGTAACTTCCCATCCGTTGTTTGCTCGCGATGGCGACGATCTTCTTTGTGAAGTTCCTATCTCGATCAGTCAGGCCGCACTTGGTACGGAAATCAACGTCCCCACGATGGATGGTCGGGCAAAGGTCAAAATCCCCGGCGGTACACAAAGCGGGAAGATTTTCCGGCTGAAAGGTCGGGGTATGCCAAACCTCCGGGGATATGGACATGGAGATCAGCTGGTTCGGGTTGCAGTCGAAACCCCGACCAAGCTGACACCGCGCCAACGTCAGCTCCTGGAAGAGTTTGCCAAGGAGAGCGGCGAGGAATGCCACCCTCACAGCAAGTCGTTTTTCGATAAGGTCAAACAGGTGTTCGGTGGCGAGTGAACACGGTTCAGTGTACTCATTCCGCGCGGCGTAACTTCCATTCCTCAATTGCGCAGTAGAGGACGGGGACGACATAAACCGTGATGAGGGCAACTGTCATCCCCCCAAAGGACGGGATCGCCATCGGAACCATGACGTCCGATCCGCGACCGGTCGACGTCAAGATCGGGATCAACGCGAGGATCGTCGTCGCCACAGTCATCAAACAAGGGCGTATCCGCCGTAGACACGCAGCGACGGTCGCTTCACGGATCTCTGGGACGCTTGTCGGCCTGTTCCTGCCGAATGACTGACGCAGATAAGTCGCCATGATCACGCCGTCATCCGTGGCGATTCCAAACAATGCAAGAAAACCGACCCATACCGCCACACTCAAATTCAACGGCTGAATCTGAAATAACTCTCGCATACTCACACCGAATACGCTGAAATCCAGGAACCACGGTTGACCGTACAGCCAGATCATTTGAAATCCACCCGCCCACGCAACCAAAATACCGGAGAACACCATAAGCGTCGTCGGTACGGAACGGAATTGAAAATAAAGGATCATGAAGATAACAAACAGTGCGAGCGGTAAAACGACGCGGAGTTTCTTTTGCGCCCGCACTTGATTTTCGTAGCTGCCTGCGAACCGATAGCTGACCCCGGATGGAATAACCAGCTCACCTTCCTCCATCTTGGCTTCGAGGTACCGCTGTGCGTCTTCGACTACATCGACTTCCGCGAACCCGTCCCGCTTGTCAAACAGGACGTAGCCGATCAAGAAGGTATCCTCACTCTTGATCGCCTGCGGTCCGCGCACGTATCGGATTTCCGCCAGTTCCCGTAACGGGATCTGCGCTCCGGTCGGCGCGGGGACGAGGATCCCGGACAGACGCTCGATGGTATCGCGCAGCTCGCGCATATACCGGACTCGAACCGGATATCGCTCGCGTCCTTCGACAGTCATCGTGATTTTCCGTCCGCCGACAGCCACCTCGATAACGTGCTGGATTTGTTGAATACGAATCCCGTATCGCGCGATCGCGTTCCTGTCGATATCGATCTCCAGGTACGGTTTACCGACAATTCTATCCGCGATCACGGCCTCCGATTTTACCGAGGGAACTTCCTTCAATAGTTCCTCTATTTGGAAGCCGACCTTTTCGATGGTTTTCAGATCGGGCCCCTTGATTTTAACCCCCATCGGGGCGCGCATACCGCTTTGAAGCATCACAAGTCGTGCGGAGATCGGCTGGAGTTTCGGTGCGGAAGTTGTTCCCGGCAACTGTGCAGCCCTGGTGATTTCATCCCAGATATCGTCCGGGCTCTCAATGCTGTCTCGCCATTGGCGATAGGGACGGCCATCGGGATCGGAGATTAGCGCACCTGTGGCGCTGCGAACGAATTCCTCTTCACCTGGATCGTATTTGAAAAGTAAACGATGGCCCGATTCATCCGTGATGTATTCGGATTTGTAATTGATTATCGTTTCCACCATGGAGATGGGCGCAGGATCGAGCGGGCTCTCGACCCGTCCGATCTTCCCGACGACCTGCTCGACCTCGGGAATTCCGCCGATCGCCATATCCAGCTTCTGAAGAACATCGATACATTCAGCGATCGACGCGTGCGGCATCGTTGTCGGCATATACAGAAAGGAGCCTTCATCCAGAGGAGGCATGAATTCCTTCCCGAGACCGGGCAGGGCGTGTTGTGCGCTACGGTAAGGAGGCGTGCGCTGAAGGAATTCGGGCAAAAATCCAAAAATTGTATCGAATCCGAGCCAGATCGACCCGCCGAACAAGACCAGAATCAACGGCAAGCTTAGAAACAACGCTTTGTGTCCCAGGCACCAACGAAGAATGGGCTCGTAGACTCGATAGAAAAGATGAATTAGCAACAGAAGCCCGCCTAGAAGGCCAACGACAAAAATTAGATTTCGAAGTATGCCTTTCTCCGGACCGATGGGAAGCCAGTGTTTTGTCAGAATATAGGCGACTACGGCGACCGCAATCGCATTCACGATGTACGGTATCCAGCCGCGTAGTTGCTGTGGAATCCAGCGGGACATGAAATGGTATGCACCGAACAAGATCAGAAGCAGAGCAATCCACAGAGAAAAATAGAACGCCGACACCAATCCAATGAGTATCAATGCGGTATAAACAACGCGAAGTGTGGCTTTCTTTCGTATCCGGGATTCAAACAGCAAATGGGCGAACGGAGGTATAATTGTGATCGCTACGATGATCGAGGCGATAAGTGCGAACGTCTTTGTGTAGGCCAGTGGTTTGAATAGTTTGCCCTCCGCTCCTTCCATAGCGAACACCGGCAGAAAACTGACCACGGTTGTCGCCACTGCGGTGAGAACAGCGCCTCCTACTTCTCGGCTTGCCTCATAAATCACCTCAAAACTGTTTCTGTCTTTATCCGCTTGCTCTCGATGTCGGAGAATGTTCTCGCAAATAACAATTCCCATGTCCGCCATGGTGCCGATGGCGATCGCGATGCCGGACAGGGCGACAATGTTTGCATCCACGCCGATCAATCTCATGGCAATAAAACACATCAAGACCGCCAACGGCAACAGCCCTGAAATAAGGATCGAGCTGCGTAGATGCATGACCATAACGATGACGACAATAATCGTGACAAGAATCTCTTCTATCAGCGCGGTATTTAGTGTTCCCAGCGTTTCGTAGATGAGACCGGTTCGGTCGTAAAAGGGGACGATTCGTACCTGCGATTTTGTGCCGTCGGCGAGGGTTTTTTGTGGGAGCCCCGGAGAAATTTCGGCAATCTTGTCTTTTACGTTTTTGATGACTTCGAGAGGATTTTCACCGTACCGAACGACAACGACACCGCCGACTGCCTCCGCGCCCTGTTTATCGAGAACGCCCCGCCGCATTGCGGGACCGGTGGCGACATGGGCAACCTGCTCAATGGTTACCGGAACATTGTCATTCACTTTGATAACACTTTTCCGGATATCGTCGAGATTCTCGAGAAAACCGAGCCCACGAATTACATATTCGGCGTTACTGATTTCAATCGTGCGTGCACCCACGTCGATATTCGATTGTCGAACGGCGTTAAATACTTCGTCGAGGGTGACGTTAAATACACGCATCGCGTCCGGGTCGACATCGACCTGGTATTCCCGAACAAAACCGCCGACCGACGCGACCTCACTTACTCCTTCCGCTGAGAGGAGCCCATAGCGGACATACCAATCTTGGATCGAACGCAGCTCATCGAGATCCCACCCGCCGGTCGGATTCCCTTCTTCGTCATATCCTTCGAGCGTATACCAGAAAATCTGGCCCAGCGCCGTTGCATCCGGACCGAGCACCGGTTGGACTCCTTCCGGCAGCGTATCGGCGGGAAGGCTGTTGAGTTTCTCCAGAACGCGCGACCGCGACCAATAAAAATCGATATCTTCATGGAAAATAATGTAAATCGACGAGAATCCAAAAAACGAATAACTCCGGATTGTCTTTACTCCGGGAATTCCAAGGAGCGAAACGGTTAGTGGATATGTGACCTGATCTTCCATGTCCTGTGGCGACCGGCCCATCCACTCGGTGAAGACGATTTGTTGGTTTTCAGCAATGTCGGGAATCGCATCGACCGGTACCGGGTCGCGAGGCAGTCCGGAAAGCTCCCAGTCGAAGGGAGCGACAAGGATCCCCCAGGCCACGACAAAAAGAACAAGGAGCGTGACAACCAGCTTGTTTTCCAGACAAAAACGGATGATCGAATCAAGCATAGTCTTGGAGTTCTCGACATAGATCAATGTTGATGCGATTCTGTTTCAGAATCGTTCTCACCGGTGAATTCTCTTTCAATCGTTCCGCATTTCAGCATCGCCGCGCCGAAATAGGGGTTCAGGATTTCATCATTGGTTTGAAGCCACCGCGCGCCGCGATTGTTGAATGCCATTGGACAGAAAGCTAAATAGAGATCGTTCTTTCCCGGGCCGTTCGCTTCGACGGAACGGATCAGGATGTCGGATAGTACGGCATATCGCTCGCGGATTGTTTCAATGGAGTCGCTTTGTGCGGCTTCTGAGGCGAGACGATGAACTCGTTCCGCCTGATGTTCCCCGGCGCTGTTCGCAAAACTCGCGGCGGCTTCGCGTGCGCCTTCCGTCGAATCCGACGCGAGTGCATTCGTCAGCCGGAGATAATCCGGCAGAAGCGCTTGAAGCGCGTGACTCGGGAGCATTTGTTTTGGAGGTTCTTTCTCGACTGTTTCCGTTTTTGTTCCGGAACCGGGATGTTCGTGCTCCGTGGCTGCGACGACCTCTTCCGGACTCATCATGCTCGGTTTCGCCTGAATCTGGAGCGCGCTGTCGATCTTGAAATTGCCATTGCTAACCACTTGCTCGCCTTCCAGCAGTCCGGAACGCACCATGTAGTAGTCCCCGAGCCGTGGTCCCAGTACAACCTCGCGGCCTTTGTACGTCGGTTTCTCCGTGTTGGGAACTTCGACATAGACCACCGCACGCGTTCCCGTAATCAGAACCGAAGAAGCAGGTATCACAAGCGGCGGTTGCGGTTCGTCCGTTTCTTCGGGCGCGTAGCCGCGCGACTCGGCGGTCACAAGCGGCATCCCGCACAAATCGCAGAAGCCCGCCTCGTCTTTTACAATCTCCGGATGCATGGAGCACATCCATTTCCCCGCCAACCGGGGATCCATTACGCGACCCGCATCGGTAACTCGAACCTCCACTTCCGCTCGGACAAACATGTCCGGCTTCAACTTCCCTTCTTCATTGTCCACGTTAACGCGGACTTTCACTGTTCGCGTATTCTGATTTAAAAACGGATCGATAAACGCAATGCGACCGTGAAACACATCGCCCGGATAAGCGACCGTCGAGAATTCCACGTCCTGGCCGTATCGAATCCACTGCAAATCGGATTCGTACGCGTCCATCTTCACCCACACACGGCTGAGATCCGCAATGGTGTAAATCCGCGTTCCGGTGTTCACATAATCGCCTTTGAGCGCGTTCTTCTCGATGACGATTCCGGTGATCGGCGAATAGTATGTGATTTCTTCCGACGGCGTTCCTCGCTCTTCGATTTCCTGAATTTGTTTGTCTGTCAGTCCCAACAGACGGAGCCGGTTGCGCGCTCGCTTGAGGCCTTCACGACGGCTTTGTTGTACGGCTGGATCGGAGGCTGCGGGCGCTTGTTCAACCGCCTTCTTCGCCTGCAGAAGCGCTTCCTGGTCGGTCAGAATCTCCGGGCTGTAGATTTCGACGAGATGTTCGCCTTCCTTGACCGGTGTACCGGTATAGTCGACAAACAGCCGTTCGATTCGTCCGGGGAACCAGGCCGTAATATTCTTCACACGCGTCTCGTCATACTCGACCTTTCCGACAAGGCGCAGTCGATGCTCGATGAATCTTCGTTCCACCGGGACCGTTGTGATTTCCGCCAACTTCTTCGCACTTTCCGACATTTCCAGTCGCCGCTCACCGGCATCCTCTTCCTTGCCTCCAGCAGGGATCAAATCCATCCCGCAAATCGGGCACTGTCCGGGTTCCTGCTGACGGATCTGAGGATGCATCGAGCAGGTCCACGTTGTGTCTTCCTCTTCCGTTGCAGCCGACGCTTCGCCTGTCTCTACCGGTTCGGTGCTTTCCGGCGCGGCCAGCCAGGCGATACCGAGACCGACCACGATTCCAATACCAAGAATGATGTAAGTTGAACGCTGTTTCAGCTCCGATAGATTCATTGGTTTTCTCCCACGCGATCGAGAGAGGTGCCTACCGCCTTCTCCAGCGCCGCATAGGCTCGTCCGTAATCGCGGCGGGCTTTATAAAGGGACAGATTGAAATCGAGCCACGCTTTTTGTGCGGTAAGATATTCCAGAAAATCGATTTCCGCGGTTTCGTAGGCACGCTGGGCGACATCGAGCGATTGACGCGCTTCCGGGATCAGTGTGTTTTCGTACAATCCGACTTCACGGCGGGCTGTATCCAGTGCGAAATGCGCAGCGTCGACATCTACGTGAATTTGATTTCGAATATTGTCTTTTTCCGCCTTGATTTGTTCCTCGCGGTAGCGCATTTCTTGGATGAACGCTTCTCTCTCTCCGAACCACGGTCGCAACATCTGCTTCGAGGCGGGGCGAAAACTCGGCTTCTGTGGTTCGGGACCCGCGAGAAGGGCGCTGCGATCCTCGAAGTAGCTCGCGCCAAGTGTCGGATCGGGTCGATTCATCTCCTCGGCCATACGGATCATCAATTTCGCACGATGTTCTCGCAGCCTGGCTTTCTCGAGTTCTTGCCGGTTCCTTTCTGCAGTCGAGTACAGTCGGTTCATTGGGATACTCAGCGAAGGTAAGGGATACTTTTCCGGCGGTCCGATCTTCGCTTTCGGTGCACGATTCAATAACGCGTTCAGTTTCGTCTTTACGACAGAGAGTTTCTCCCGCAACGTCTTCAATTCATCGGAGATCTTGGCGAGTTCGATTCGCGAGTTGATCACATCGTTGTAGCTGGCTCTTCCCGCTTCGTACCGCCGCGATGCTACTTCCAACATCTGTTCGAGAAGGCGGCGATTCTCTTCCGTGATTTCAATTGCACGGAAAAGATAGGAGTAGTCGAAGAATGCTTCTCGCACTTCAACGATTCTATCTCGCAGGGCGATAGCGAACTCCTGCCTGGCGATTCGAATATCGGTTTGGACTATGTCGCCGCGAAGCGCGGTCACACCGGGAAACGGAAACTCACTCGCGATGTTTTCCTTCTGTTTTTGCATCATCCCCAGCCGGAGATCGAGCATTTTTGTAAATGCATTGTATTGCCGTACTATCCCTTCCAAATACTCGGCTTGGGAATAGCGCGTCAGGGCCGCTTGCCACGCTTCCGACGCGGAGCGTATCGATGGGTTCCGCGCATACGCGACCCGGATCAACAACGGGAGATTCATCTCTTTCTCCAAGCGCCGGTCGAGCTCAGATATTTCAGTTTCTTTTTCAACCAACACCGGAACGAGTTGCTTAAGAACACGACCCAGGCCGTTTTGTTTTTCTTCTTCATAGCGCTTCAGAAAAACGCGAATTTCCGAAAGCGAATCTGTTGTCTGTTTCGGTGAAGCTCCTGTATTCAGCTGTTGATCGAGGAATGAGGGACGGGCATTGTTCCGCCACTCTTCCAGAGCGTCTGCGTAGGTTCCGGCCCCCGCCGGAAGCGCGAATAGGAGAGAAAGAAGCAAAAGAAAATCTCTATTAAGCGTTTTCATCGCTACCGGTCCTTCTTATCGTGACGAGTGGGGTGTCGGCAGAAAACCAGCCGGACGACCGAAAGCAAATCTCAACCCCCTCCTAACCCAATGTCATTAAGTTAGGAAAGGGCGAAGCCGTTTACTGGGAGGGCGAGGCTCCCGCCGAGCCGAAATGAAGAAAAATGCGGCTCACCAGGAGGTTCGCCCTCCCCTCGCTCCTTCTCTCAAACTTAACTTAATGACATTGCCTCCTAACCTCCCCCGATCTTCGGGGGAGGAAGATGAAGGCCCACCTCGAGTGGGCGTCCGATCCGGCACCTGATTCCCATGCCGCACCTGATTCCCATGCCGCACCTGATTCCCATGCCGCACCTGATTCCCATGCTGTACCTGATTCCCCTGCTGTACCTGATTCCCCTGCTGTACCTGATTCCCCTGCTGTACCTGATTCCGACCTGTGTTCGACTCAGTTTCCCTCCCCAAGATTGGGGAGGGTTCGGGTGGGGTTGACATAGAAGAACGACTTTCTGTTACCCCGCCAAGAATGGGACGAAGCGAGCCGCCCGCAAGCCGTTCGAGCTCGACAAACGCCTGCGCGTAGTCCATCCTCGCCCGCAGCTCCGCTAAATTGAAATTCAGCCAAACACTCTGTGTCTCCAAAATCTCAGCCACACTCCCACGGCGTTCACGATTCCATTCTTCTGCGATTTGCATCGAGTGTTTCGCTTGCGGGAGAAGATGCTCGCGGTACAGGGTCATCAGACGTCTTGCATTTTCAAGTCGAAAATAGACTTTTCTCAGTGCGGTATGTGTACTGTTTTCTGTTGAGAGTTCGGTTTGCTCTGCTTCTTTCTTCCTCTCTTCCGTGTATCGAACTCGCGCACGGTTTTTCGGCAACCATAACGGGATCGAGATGCCGCCTGTGATCATCACCGGGTCTTTCCCGCTGTCCGGAGTCGACGGCATGAGGGCGTCGTCCGTTTCGATCGCCTGGATACCGAGGGTGAAGTTCGGCCTGTTAAGACGATGCGCGAGTTTGATCTGTTCGTTGGATTTCTTTACTCCCAGTTCAGCAAGCCGAACCTCCTGCCGGTTTGCGAGGGCGTGATGATCGAGCTCTTCAAGCGAGAACGAGACGTTTTGCGGCACGTTCGCCGAGATCGGCCCGATAGCATTGTCCGGAGACTCATTCAAAATACCGTTGATAACCGAACGCTGAACCGCGCGCAGTTCACGCAGCGTGATCATGTCGTAGTCCAACTGTGCGAGCTGCGACTCCGCCCGAAACACGTCGTTCAGCCCGGCATCCTGATCCGCATATCTCGCCTGCGCCAGTGAGAGGATTTCCCTCAAAAGCGATTGATTCTGGCGGGTTGTTTCAATCGCCCCCTCGAGATAAAGCAGTTCGTAAACCGATTGTTTCAGATCCGCGATGACGTTTCTCACCGTGCGTTCGTACTGTAGACGGGCGATTTGAATTTCTTTTTCGACGACTCGTCCTTTTTGTTTGAGCGTTCCGGGAAACGGGAATTTCTGGGAGATCCCGATCGAAAATTCCTGCGGTCCGACGCGGGTTTCGACGTTTTCAATGAAATAGGCAAAAGAGAGGATCGGATCTTCAAGCGAGGTCTCCTGCGGATACCGCTCGATTGCCTGCCGCCATTTGTGCCGAGCGGCCTGAATGTCCGGGTTGTTTTCGAATGCGCTTTCAACGAGATGCTTTAACTCAATAACGGCCGTTGCGTTGGCGGGCGAATCGGTCCACGCGGCGGTTGCGAATACAGCGACAAAAAATGTCACGTAGGACAAGAATAGAAACCAGAGTCCAATTGGGAGAATCGTGTGTCGATTGTTGTGTTTCGATCCCATCCTCGCCTTCGTCAATTTTGACAGGGCGGCAACAAGTCGGGGGGCTGGCTGGTGCGAGGATTCAAACCCCTCTGAATCTCCCCTTCCTTCGGCCACGCAAGCGTGTCCCTCTTGGGGGAGAAAACAACCCTGCTCTGTTCGTCTTTTCCCCTCCCCCGAAGGTCGGGGGAGGTTAGGAGGGGGTTGAGTTCCGTATTTCCAGCTTTCTATCGGACCGGCAGTCTTGATGCCGTCGGGAAAAGTGGCGAGGGGTAAGAATAGAGAAGTATTCAACCCCCTCTGTATCTCCCCCAAACTTTGGGGGAGAAAATAACTCAGCTGCGTCGGTTTCTTTTCCTCCCCCGAAGATCGGGGGAGGTTAGGAGGGGGTTGAGTTCCGTATTTCCGGCTCTCTACCGGACCGTCGGTCTTGATGCCGTCGCGCAAAGTCGCGAGGGGTAAGAATAGAGAAGTATTCAACCCCCTCTGTATCTCCCCCAAACTTTGGGGGAGAAAATAACTCAGCTGCGTCCGTTTCTTTTCCTCCCCCGAAGGTCGGGGGATGTTAGGAGGGTTGAGTTCCGTATTTCCGGCTCTCTACCGGACCGTCAGTCTTGGAAGAAAAAACAACGCGGACAGACTTGTTACTTTTCCTCCCTTTCACAGTCTCCCGAAGACAACCAGGAGATCCGTAGAGGAAGGGGTCGACTTTTCCCATCGTTTCCCTCAGAACTTTTGCGTATTCCACCGGTTCCGCCCTCTAAAATCAGAAGCTACCAATTGGCATCCAGAAACGCATGGGTTTCCTGAATACCGCTTGCAATCCGAGATAATCGTTACTATAATAGTAAACAATAAGAGGCTTATCGACAAGTCGTCCGTTGGGCATTGGACACTTGAAGCATTACGAAACAGGAATAGCCCATACCGATTGAATAAGGAGCCGAGAATTACCATGAAAATTCAGAGCCAATTGACAGGAATAGCATTTGTCGCTTGTTTAACATTCGTAGTAAGTCCCGCCTTCGCGCAGTCCTCGTCAAAATCGGACAACGCGGCGGAGTTCAAAGGCGATCCGTATACTCTCAGCACCTGCATCGTCTCGGGAGCGAAACTCGGGTCGATGGGTGAACCCGTGGTACAGCAACAGAACGGACGAGAATACAACGGACGCGAAGTTCGTTTCTGTTGCGAGGGGTGTGTTCCGCAGTTCAAGGAAGATCCTACCGCATACCTGGAGAAAGCGGACAAGAAAATGGCCGAACAGCAGAAGCCACATTATCCGCTGGATGCCTGCGTGGTCAGCGCTCAGAAACTCGGTTCCATGGGCGAACCGGTGGAGTTTGTTCATAAGAACCGGCTGTTTCGGCTTTGCTGCAAAGGGTGTGTCGGAATGATCGAGTCTGAACCCGCGAAGTACTTTGAGAAGCTGGACAAAGCTGTCGTCGCGGAACAAAAACAGGATTATCCTTTAGAAGCCTGCGCCGTCAGCAGACAGAAGCTGGGCAGCATGGGCGAGCCTGTGGACATGGTTGTAGCCAATCGTCTAGTTAGTTCCTGTTGCGGAAAGGCGAATTTCACCTGTCTGGACTTAACGAAAATCAT
>CAZTDD010000094.1:0-28323 GCA_964612675.1 uncultured bacterium | reverse complement strand
GAAAGATACACAATCTCTTTCGTAACCCGGTTGTTCTTGACCCGACGATACGGTGTCTCGATGAAACCGAACTCGTTGATTCGAGCGTAGGTCGAGAGACTCGAGATCAACCCGATGTTCGGTCCTTCAGGCGTCTCAATGGGGCAAATCCGGCCGTAGTGTGTGTGATGAACGTCACGGACTTCGAAGCCGGCGCGTTCACGGTTCAATCCACCGGGCCCCAGGGCGGACAAACGGCGTTTGTGCGTCAGTTCCGAAAGAGGATTGACCTGATCCAGGAACTGCGACAGCTGGCTCCGTCCGAAGAAGTCCGCTATGGCGGTGGTGATCGGCTTCGCGTTGATCAGATTGCGAGGCATGACATTTTCCAGATCCAAAATCCCCATTTTCTCGCGGATTGTGCGCTCCATGCGCGCCAATCCCACACGGATCTGGTTTTCAAGCAACTCGCCGATCGTGCGAACTCGCCGATTCCCGAGGTGATCGATGTCGTCGGAAATGCCGTCGCCTCGATTCAGGCCCAAAATGTATCGGACCACAGCAACAAGATCGTCCGGGCAAAGCGTAACCTTGTCCTGATCGATTCGAATGCCGAGTTTCGTATTCATTCGATAACGGCCCACTCGGGACAAATCATAGCGGCGCGGCTTGAAGAAAAGATTTGTGACCAGAGTCTCTGCGTTTTTGAGCGTAGGAGGCTCTCCGGGGCGCAGAGTCATATAGATCTCCGTGAGCGCTTCCTCTTTGCTCTTCGTCGGATCCTTTAGGATCGTATTTCGCATCATTCGAAAGTCTTCGGGATGGCTCTCGACCAAAAGGATCTCATCGACATTCATCTCCACAAGACGTTCCAACACCGCCTCGGTGATCTCTGTTCCCGCTTCGAAGATGGTGTCCTGGGTGCTCGGGTCTTGGATTTCCGCTGCGATGACGCCGCCGATGAGTTCATCGGCCCCCGCTTGCACCGGGGCTTTTCGCCGATCGATGAACAGCGAAAGAATCTCTTCGTCCGTTCCGTATTCGAACGCACGCAGAAGCACGGAAACCGGCATTTTGCGCTTACGGTCGATAATGACGTATAAGACATCATTGAGATCGTTCTCGAATTCGAGCCACGCCCCACGGTTCGGGATAATGCTCGCCGTGATCAGTTTCTGGCCGGTATGGTGGGTTTCCACATTGAACACCGCGCCGGGCGAACGGTGTAGCTGGCTCACAACGACACGTTCCGCACCATTGATGACGAAGGTTCCGCGATCGGTCATCAAGGGGATTTCACCCAGATAAATGTCTTCTTCGCGGATATCGACAACTTCGGGTTCGGCATCTTTGGCGGGTGCCCCTTTGATCACAAGTCGCACCTTGATCCGTAAAGGAGCGGCATAGGTCATGCCCCGCTCGATGCATTCCATCACTTTGTACTTTGGACGCCCGAGATGGTAGTTGACAAATTCGAGCGTTGAAGTATCTCGGCCCTTGATCGGGAAGATGGACTTGAATGCTTGCTCCAGACCGATCTCCCGCCGCTTCTCCGGGATCATGTCCGCCTGAAGAAAATCCCGATAAGACATCTGCTGAGTCTCGATCAGGTCCGGGATGTCCACAACCGAATGGATACGAGCAAAGGTGTCACGCTTGCGCCAAGGACTAGTATCCGATTTCCGAACCATAGGTCACCTCGAAAGCTGATTTGCCTCTCAGGAGAGGCATAATTTACTATTTGTTATTTTTTGGGGGCTGGGGCTAAATATGTTCTGCGCCGAAACCAACCCCTGGGTTAACAATGTCTAGCCTGGTCCCACTAAAGATTTCAATCGATTCGCGCTGGTATAGACGTTGCAGGCAAGGGCTGTTCGGCTCAGGGCGTCCCAACTCCTTCTGACCTGATGTGACAGAGGGATAGTGATTACTTTTTCCATGGATTCTCGTTTGTGGCCATCCCACAACACCCGCTCTCGACATCGTGTCTTTTCGCACACTTGCGTAGGTCGATTCGGGAGGCGAAATCTCGCTGCACCGCAAATCCGGACCCGTGTTCGCCATATATCGATTAAGCTGGTGCCGTAGGTGTTACATACGCAGACCGGCACAGAAATTCTATTATACAGATCAAGTACCGTTAGTCAAGAGCCCGTTCCGGCTCTGGAAGAATCGAACTGAATCGCTCATAAATGACTTCCCAACATTGACTTACGACTTCGTCGAGCGATCCTGTCACTGGAACCACCACAATTCGATCCGGCTCTTGCCGGGCCAAAGACAGGAATCCGTGCCGGATTCGCTCCAGAAATGCCTCCCCTTCTTCCTCGAAACGATCGGGCGGACCGTCCCGCAGCTCGGCGGTGACCGCACGAGATCGCCTAAGCCCGATCGTCGGGTCGATATCCAGTAGCATCGTCAAATCGGGAACGGCGTCGCCGCAGGCCCATCGATGCATATTCATCAACATCGCAAGGTCCAGACCGCGTCCGTACCCCTGATATGCGGTGGTCGAATCATAGTAACGATCCAAAAGGACCCATTGTCCCGCAGCAAGGGAAGGCCGAATCCGTTCGGCCGCGAGCTCATGCCGGGCTGCTTCGAACAGGAAGGCTTCGGTCAGCGGAGAAAGTTCGATTGTCGCGTCCTTTAACAGTCTGCGGAGGCTCTCTCCGACGGGGGTTCCCCCAGGTTCACGATACACATCCGCAGAGATACCACAATGGTTGAGACGCTCCGCCAGTAGCCGAGCGATTGTTGTTTTGCCCGCCCCTTCGATTCCTTCAACCGAAATCAGTTTCCCTGCAGCCAATAGTCAATCCTCGTTCCGCCGGAAACGATCCAGGCGGTCCTGCAGATCGGTCTGGGAGATTCCCACGACCCGCAGTCGTTTGTCACGGTTTGCCGTCCCCGCCGCCAACTCGATGCAGGAACGCGCTACCCCGATCTCCTTCGAAATAACGCGAATAAGTTCGCGATTAGCCTTTCCATCCACCGGCGGAGAACTCAGATTCACACGCAGGACGCTCCCGTCCCACTTTGCAACGCCGGGTCTCGAAGATCGCGGCGAGACGCGGACCGCTACAACGGATTCCGAGAGATCCTGCGCTTTTGTTCCCATACAAAACCTCACAACCACGTAACGAAACGATCTCAACTCGCCAGATCGACCTGCTGTTCGGTCGCCGGCGCAGAGGATTGGAAGCGAGCAAGCGACCGTTCCTCATCCCAGGGGTATTGGGGCAGAAGCCGACGCGCCACTCGCAGCGCGTATCTCTCTACCTGCTCCGCCGTCGAGATATCCAGTACCCGTTCGCCGAACGAGCGCAGCTGTTCCATACGAATCGACCGGACAATCGCTTTGACCCGGGGAATCGCTCCCGGACTCATCGAAAACCGTTCCACGCCCAACCCCAAGAGCACGAGACAACACAGCGGATCCGAGGCCATCTCTCCGCACACGTCCACGGGGAGCGCGTGGGTCCGGCCCACCTGGACGACATGGTGAATCATCCGTAGTACGCCCGGGTGCAGCGGTTGGTACAGATGAGCAATCTTCTCGTTGATACGATCCACCGCCAGTGAATACTGGATCAAATCATTCGTGCCGATACTGAAAAATTCAAGGTATCGCGCGAGATCCTCCGCGACCATAACCGCCGACGGTAATTCGATCATCGCTCCAACGGGCATCTCCTCGTCGAAGGACTGCCCTTCATCGCGGAGTTCTTCTTTCACTTCCTGAAGAATGCTCAACACCTTTTCGAGTTCTTCGATTCCGGATATCAGGGGGAACATCAGGCGCGCCCGCCCAAAGGCGCTCGCCCGGAACATCGCTCTCAATTGGGTAATGAACAAGCTGCGATTCTCCAAACAGAATCGCACCGCTCGCCACCCCATGAATGGATTCAACTCCTCCGGAACTGAGAGAGGATGCGCAAATTTGTCTCCTCCCAGGTCGAGTGTCCGGAAAACCACCGGACGACCGTCCATCGCTTCCACAACCTGTCGATAGGAGCGCAGCTGATCTTCTTCAGTGGGAAATGTCCCCGTCCCCATGAAAAGATACTCTGTCCGGAAAAGACCCACTCCGCCTGCACCGTATTTCAAGGCGATCTCTGCTTCGTCCGGCAGCTCGATATTTGCTGCAACATCCAACGGATGCCCGTCCAACGTAACCGCAGGTAGAGATCCGTAACTTCGGATTCGCTCCTCGTACTCGGCGATTTCCCGTGCCGCTTCGACATACTGAGCACGCGTCTCCACAGACGGTTCGATCAGGATCGCACCATGCGATCCGTCAAGAATCACCGTGTCCCCATTCCCCACCTGGTCCAGCAGTCCGGCAGCGCCGACCACTGCGGGGATTTGGAGGCTTCGTGCCATGATCGCGGTGTGGGACGTCGGCCCCCCGACTTCCGTGGCAAACCCCAGAATTCGGTCGGTCGGCATAGTCGCCGTCTCGGAAGGGGAGAGATCCCGGGCAATGAGAATGACACCTTCTTTCGGCAGGTCGGTCAGAAGGTTGTTCACGCGGCCCAGCAGGTTGCCGATGATTCGGTAAGCGACGTCACGAATGTCGGCGACACGTTCCCGAAACACAGGATCCTCTTTTTCCGAAAACAATCGTTCCGCTTCATTTACAATTTCCGATAGCGCGTATTCGGCGGACTCATTCTGATCGCGAATTCGTTCCTCCGCCTTCCCCACAAGCATCGGGTCTTTGAGAAACACCAGGTGCGTTTCCAGAATGTCTTTCACCTGGTTTTCCGATCCGGTCTCCTGCTGTTGGTCGCGAATGTCCTGGATTTGCGTTCGAGAAACCTGAACCGCATCGTGGAGCCGTGTAATCTCGTCATTGACTTCGCTGGAAGAGATGCTCTTGCGGCGTATGCGTGGACGCTGCGTCCGAAACAACAGAGCCGGTCCGATGACCACGCCGGTCGATACCGGGATCCCTTCAAGAGACATTGTCTTGGATTGGTTTTGGCTTGCGGTCATTCTCTATCTTGTCCCATAGCCGGCATCCCCTCGCGCGGTCATTCCTCGCCGAATTTGTTCTCGATCATCTCGGTGATGAGGTCGATGGCCCGCTGAGCATCCTTGCCTTTGGCCGACAGAGTGAGTGTAGACCCTTCTTCGGCGGCCAGCGTCAATACCCCCATGATGCTCTTCGCGTCAATAGTAAGATCGTCTTTTGTCACGTTAACGTCGCAATCCAGATTACTGACGGTTTCCACCAACATCGCCGCCGGCCGGGCGTGTAACCCAAGGCTGTTTGTAATCACCACCGACTTGACGATCTCGTTCGGCTCACTCATCGTCTCGCCCGCCTCCGCATCGCTTTGATCAAATCCCTGTCGAATTCCGCCGCCATATGGACCCCCTGGTTCTTCAGCTTCTGGTTGATCGCAGCGATTTCGATAATCGTGCTGATATTCCGTCCGGGCCGAACGGGAATCAGCGCGTACGGCACCCTGACGTCGAGGACTTCACGAGTCTGCTGGTCCATACCGACCCGTTCGTATTCGACGTTGGGTGTCCAATCCTGAAGTTCGACTATCAGATCGATCTGTTTGTCCCGACGGATATTCCGGGGACCGAAAATCCGGTTCACGTCGATGATTCCCACACCCCGAATCTCCATATGATAGGGAACCGGACTTCGTCCCGTCCCCACCAGCCGCGATTCGTGAGGCGCTCGCACTTCGATCAGATCGTCGGCGACAAATGTATGTCCTTTTTCCATCAGTTCGAGCGCACATTCGCTTTTCCCGACCCCGGATTGGCCCGTGATCAGTGTGCCGACACCGTATATGTCCATCAGCACGCCCCGGAGTGTGACAACCGGGGCCAATTCATGCTCGAGATGGTCCCATAGGCGTTTTGTGAAACGAGTCGTGTTATGGCAAGACCCAAGCAAAGGAACGCCGTGTTCCTCGGCTGCTTCAATTAACAGAGACGGCGGACTCATGCTGTTGGTAACGACACAGCAGGGAATACCGCTCGCAAAGAACCGACGAATATGCTCTCCGAGATCGACCTCGGTGGCGTGGCTTTCGATAAAACCAATCTCCCCGCTTCCCCAAATCTGGACCCGTTCAGGGCGGAGTTGCTCGAAATGGCCCGCAAGTTCAAGAGCAGGCCGGTTCAACTCCGGAGAAGTGATCTCACGGTCGAGTCCTTTTTCTCCCGCATGAACCGTCAGCGCCAGGTTTTCGAATTCGAGCAACAAACTGACGGGTACTGTGTCTTTGGCACTCGATGTCATGATCCCCGCTCCTGGACTTAGTTGCAGGCCGCACGGAGGATTCGACAGAATTCCTCCTCATCGGCCGCCGCCCGCAACGACTCTCGCAGCTCGCTCGAACGAAGCAGCTTCGTCAGCTGGGCCAGCAGTTTCAGGTGCATTCCAGCCGCTGCTGCGGGCGTGAGAATCAAAAAGAACAGATAAACCGGTTTTCCATCCAACGAATCAAAACCCAGTCCTTCTTGAGACACTCCCACCGCCATCCGCATATGTTGAATTGCGGCTGTACGGGCATGAGGAATCGCGACGCCGTCGCCGATCCCGGTGCTGGCTTCTTCTTCCCGATGCACCAAGGCCTCCAGGACCGCTTCCCGAACTTGGGACGGTTGGTCCACCAATAACAAACCGGACAACTCCTCCAGCACCCCGGACTTGTCTTTCGCTTCGAGACGCAGGACCACCGCCTCCGGCCGCAGCAGATCCGACAAGGAAGTAATCGGACGCGACGGCACTCCCGAAACTCGATTGCTTTGCGATCTCACAGAATCACCTGTATCCACGCTTGTTTCCTTATTCCTCTCTACCGGACAGAGTCCGGCCGGACGATATGGGCTATCTTATCATACATATCGCCACGTCAGCCGGGGAACGTCGGTTTATACTCTTGGATCGATAAGACAGTAATTGCCGTCTTTCCGCCGATGAAGAACGTTGATACGTTCAGAATTCATATTCATGAACATCAAGAATTCCTGATTGAAAAGATCCATCTGGGTGACGGCTTCGTCAACGGACATCGGTTTGAGCTCCACTTCACGGGTATAAATGAGCTGGGGCTCATCCAAAGCGGATTCGATATCCTCGCCATCCAGCAGGTCGACCTGCAATTGCAGGTTCTTCTCCTTGC
Organism: uncultured bacterium; assembly: GCA_964612675.1. Taxonomy (GTDB): domain Bacteria; phylum Hinthialibacterota; class Hinthialibacteria; order Hinthialibacterales; family JAKPRU01; genus CAZTDD01. The sequence continues at coordinate 21,187 of CAZTDD010000094.1, read as the reverse complement.
CGGCTGTTCTTGTACGGTGCGATTGAAGTTTCCCTTTGTATTTCTTGAGCTGTCTCTCTAGTTTCTCAACGACCCGATCGACGGAGGCGTACAGATCTTCCGTGCGGTCGTGCCCGTGAAGAGTCACACCACTCGCATTCATCGTAATCTCGCACAGATGCTGGAACCGCTGAAGAAACAAGACCACATGGACGTCGACAATCGAATTGAAGTACTTTTTGAGCTTTCGGACACGTTTGTCGACGTACTCTTCAATGGCGGGAGTAATATCCAAGTTTCGACCGGTGATGGTAATCTGCACGGGTTCTGCCTCCTGCCTCGTTATCGTTCTCGGGATCGTGTTCCTGCGTAACCTGTCGTAATCCCCGTCACATCATATTTACCAAACCGACCATTCTCTTCAACCCATAGGGTCTTTACAGTTGCCCTCGTCGCCTGAGTTGAAAAAGAACCGGAATACATAAACCGGTTCTCCTGGCACGATTGAGTCTATCATCCTATTATTACTAGACTTGCGGAGTAGTTTACTCATGGAGAAATCGGAAATCAACAGTTCCCCACCACAGCAACCGGACGCCTATTCGGCCATTCTGTTCCAAGGCGGAACAGTCATCGAAGGCACAGGGGCAGCCTCCACTGTTCAGGATGTGTTAATCGTCGGCAACACAATCCGAGCTGTCGGACGCAATCTCGAGCATCCGGCAGGAACGCGAATCATCGATTCTCGAGGCAAGATCGTCTGTCCCGGCTTTATCGATGCTCACGGTCACTCCGACCATCACGTGCTGCTGGCTCCCAATTGCGAGAGTAAGGTTCACCAGGGCATCACAACGGAAGTGATCGGAAATTGCGGCATGAGCCTCGCTCCATTGAGTGACCGTAACCGGGCCGAAATGCGGGACGAGCTAGGTGCGAAGAATGAAGATATTCCGTGGAACTCATTCGGGGAGTATCTCGAACACCTCGGGCAAACGCCGATCGTCATGAACCTTGTCCCTCTGGTCGGACATGGAACTCTGAGGGCTGCTCTATTCGGCTACGAGAACAGAAAACTCTCGACAACCGAACTAGCGGAACTGCGCAGGGCTGTCGAGAAGGCCGCCGAAGAGGGAGCGCGGGGGATCTCGTCGGGGCTCGAGTATCCGCCCGGCTGTTTCGGCGATGTCAAAGAGCTCGCGGAACTGGTTGGTTGTTTTCGTATGACAGACGGAATTTATACCACACACATGCGCGATGAAGGCGAGACGCTGCTTGAGGCCATCGACGAAGCCATCGAAGTCGCTCGCCGCGCACAAGTAAAACTCCAGATCTCCCATTTGAAAGCCTGTGGAAGAGACTTTTGGGGACAGGTCGACACGGCCATCGAGAAGATCGAACAAGCCGAGAAAGAAGGGGTAAGTGTCCGGTTTGACCGATATCCCTATCTTGCCGTATCGACCCACCTGGCAATTTTTCTGCCCGTGGAATTATGGGAAGGCGGAACGGAACGATTTATCGAGCGAATTCGAGAAGACCGCAAGCGTTGGGAAACCTTCCTACACGAGTGTTTGGAAAAACGCACCACACCAAATCAAATCTGGATCACGGACCCGCACGGAGCGGAAAGCGCAACCTGCGGCAAGAGCCTTCAAGAAATCGCGGAGGAGAGAGACAAGCCGGCTGCGGTCGCCGCAATCGATCTGCTTTTGGAGAGTGGCGGCCATATTCAGATCGCGGCGGTTCAGATGAATGAAAAGGAGACCGAGACAATTCTGTCGCATCCGTTTTGTTTTTTTGGGTCGGATGCTGCGGTGTATGCGCCGCATGGAGTGTTGGGGGAGCGTAGGCCGCATCCGCGCGCGTACGGTTCCACGGTGCGATTTTTGGGAGATTACATCTTGAACCGCAAAATCGATTCATTGGAAAACGCCATTCATCGTATGACATCCGCTCCCGCAGAATATCTCGGTTTATCGGATCGGGGCACGATTGCACAAGGCTGGAAAGCCGACATTGTCGTCTTCGATCCCCGTAACCTCCGAGACAACGCCCGCTACGGCGACCCGCACCATTATCCCGACGGCATCGACTGGGTCATTGTGAACGGAAAGCTCGTCATCGACCGGGAACGGCATACGGGGGAGAGGGCGGGGGAGGTGTTGTGAGAATCTCGTTTGTCTCAGGACGCATCAGCTGTTTATGACAATATGAAGCTCACAAGAGCGAGCACCGGGAGGAAACGAGCCTCCCGGCGAGACGATGGCCGTGAACAAAGAACGCGGCTCGTCAGGAGCTTCTCCCACGATTGTGCCTCCCCGGTCTCATCCTCCCGATTTGACCGATCTTGCTATAGAACGAACGGCGCGTTGACTCGGACCATGTTCCTCACGTATACTGCCATGTTGTCTGTGAGCGTTCCTCCTGTGCCATCTGTGTGGGTGGGACGCGTGCTTGTACCATGGGAGGCGCACCGGCCCAAGAGTTTCGGGCGACCTGTAAAAGGACAAAAGTATCTCCGTGCGCCTAATCGACCGATCCAGTCCCAGAAAGTACTATCTCCAGCTCGTCGAGATTCTTAACCACGCCATCACGTCCGGCGAGCTCAGCGAAGGCGACCGTTTGCCTACCGAGGAAGAACTCTGTCAACAGCATTCGGTCAGCCGGGCGGTCGTGCGCGCGGCAATGCAAGAACTCGCCCGCCAAGGGCTGATTCTCAAGATTCCGGGGAAAGGGACCTTCGTTCAACGGATCACCCAAGGCAACGGGATCACACTCCGGACGATTCTCACCGAGCAAATCCTCGATTTCGGTCTCGCATGGACCACCGAGGTGGTCCAGAAGATACTGGTCTCGCCGCCATCCGATACGGCAGCGCTATTCTCCAAAGAGAAAACAGGGCAGGTATTCAAGGTCATCCGGCTTCGGTCCGTGGAAGGGAAACCGGTGGTTCTCGAGACCGCCTATGTTTCCGCCGAGTTATGTCCTGGGTTGGCATTGGAAGACCTTCGGAGCGGTTCGGTTTTCGGATTGATGGTGGAGAAGAATGGAATCCCGATCGCCCGCACCGCCGATTCCTTTGCTGTGACCAATCTCGAACAGAATGAGGCGAAACTGCTTCGAAGGACTACGGGGGACGCCGCTCTCCTGATGGACCGAATCGTGTATACCTCGTCAGACCGCGTAGCCGCGTTCATTCGTGTATTGAATGCGAGTGATGAATACCGCGTTACGGTTCAGAATTTCAGCGCGTAGAGCCGCCGCGCGCCGCAGAATCCGCGGGATGAGATCGAAATGCGCGACGGAAAGAAAGGGCAGGCGTTCGGTGGTTTTTCACCGGTAGAAGTCCGTGTGGTATCGCTCGCAGCCTTCCGTTGAGACTGTCGGTGTGCACGGTATAGTTCCCGGATAGAGAATAGACGAACGAAATCGGGGTAAAGCAAATGGAACTGTTCTTGGATGACGAATCGGTTTCTGTGACGGAGAGTGATGAAGCCATAGTCCGCGATGTAATCAACCGCATTTCGGAGGAATTGAAGCAACAGAATCGCGTGGTCTCCGAGGTTTTCGTGGATGATGTCCAGTGTGGAGACTGGGAGCGAGAACCGTTCGCGGAACGAAAGGTCGGCGAAGTGGCTTCCCTCCGTCTGAAAAGCGAAGAACCGCGGCGTCTGGCGGTCAAGGTGTTGTACGACATCGCCACCTATATGCCCCGCCTCCAAAGCGCCCTTGTAGAAACCTCCAGTCTCCTTCAATCCCGCCGTGAGGAAGAAGCGTTTGCCCTGCTTCAAGACGTCATGCAGACCTGGTTGGAGCTGTACCAGGGTCTGAAAGGATCATCGACCGTTATCGGGATAAGTCAATCGGAAATCCAGGTGGGGGCAAGTACCGCCGAAGAAATCCAACAGCTGATCCTGCAGCATCTTGAAGAAGCCAGCACCCATCTCGAAGAACAACGTCTGCTCGAACTCTCCGACCTACTTGAATACGAGATCGCCCCGAAAATGCCTCAGGTTCAAGAAGCAATCTACATCATGATCCGGGAAGCGGAACGGAAGCAGCACTAGCTCTGCTCTTTTCGATCAAACAGAAAAAACCACCCATAATAGGTCTGGCCGACAGCCACCCGCCTCGGTTCCTTGAACTCGTCCGACAACCAGGTTTGAAGCGGCTCCATCAGAGGATCGTTCAGAATCTGCTTGACATATTTGTCGTACGCCACCACACATCCGATCGGAAGCGAGCGCCATGCGTCAACCGTATTCTGCATATCCTCCACGTCCATATACCCGCGTCCCGCAATAGTCATGAAAAACGGAATCCGCGTCGCATGTCCGTCGCGTCTGGCTGGAGGAATCTGCTTGCCGGTCCAAACATAGAGCGCGGGGTTAGTGAGGTTCAGAAGATAGGGCTGTGGACAGGAACGTTCCACGTAAGCAGCCAGTTTCTTTTCATCCTGGAGGGAGAGACCGGGATAAAACCAATCGTTCCGCGGCCAGAAAATCACCATCGCAAGCGCCAGAACAAGAAGACTGCCACCGAATGCGGTGCTCGGTCTCGATTTCAGTAGATCCTTCCCAAGATCGACTACCCGTCGCCAAAACGCTCCGCCGAGAATCGCGGCGGGTACCATGCAAACCAGAAAGTAATGACGCCAGATATGCGTGAATAAGAAACAGTTGCCCAGCAGTTCGACAATCCACCAAATCCAAAGAAAGACAATCGCTTTTCTCTCTCCCGTCCGCAGAAGGATCACCGAAGCGAACGGCATCAGCCACAATACCGGGGCAAGATGGACCATCGAGCGCAGTTCCTGCCATTTGAAACTCAACGTGTGATGAGAAAACCAGGGAGCCATCAAATGATGCGCTGTCCAAATATCGAACCACATCGCGTCAAGTGCGCCACACAGCGCAAAAAAGAGAAACAAAGGCGCAAGGATCAACGCAGCGCTTCCGCCCCAAATTGAGGTGTGTACAAGGAAAGTCTTTATCCGGCGATCGGGCACAAACAGAAACCAGGCCGCGAGGGCCGAAGGCAGCACATAGATCGCACTCTGTTTGGACAACGCGAAGATTCCGAGCAGAACGCCAGACGCCGCCAGTCGCCAAAGATCGTTCCGACGAAGCCCCGAAATCAGTAGCCAAAAAATACCCGCCTCAAACCACGGAGCCCAGGACGATGTATGAAGATACTTCGCCCAAACGCAGGAGTATGGCTCCAACGCGATCAGAATCAGCGCAGCCAGCCCGGCGTTCGGTCCGAACAGTTCTTTCGCCAAACGGTAGATCGCCCACAGCCCCAACAGGCTTGCCAAAATCATCGCCACACGCATGGGAATAATTGGTGTATCCCCAAACACAAAGAAACATGCACCCACCAGCGCCACGAGCGGAGTCTTGTTGAACTGTGTGTCCTGGTAAATGAGATGCCCTTCGCGAATCTGGAGCGCTTCCGCCCAGTAAACTCCTTCATCGACATTTGTGCCGCACCAAATTGTCGCCAACCGGGCGGCCAAGGCAATCAGAAAGACTGCGGTAACAAGATTACGATGGACCGAATCAGATGTGTGGGAATCGGAAGGGATCGAAATCACGAGACCGGCTCAGGCTCGGGAAGCGAACTTCCCTCGGGATAGAGATGGCAGGCCACCTGGTGACCCTCAATGTTAATCAACGGCGGATCGATGCTGTCGCACGGTTCAAACCGGTGCGGGCAACGAGTATGGAAACGACATCCGGATGGCGGATTGACGGGGCTTGGGACATCCCCTTCGAGCAGCTGTTTTTCACTTCGCTTTGACGGGTCCGGAACGGGCACCGCTTCGAGGAGAAGACGAGTGTAAGGATGGAGCGGCCGAGTGAACAATTCCTTCTTCTCCGCCAGCTCGACAATTCGCCCGATATACATAATCGCGACACGGTCGCTGATGTGTTTCACAATGGAGAGGTCGTGAGCAATGAACAGATAGCTGAGTCCAAGGCGGTTTTTCAGATCGATAAGCAAGTTAACGATCTGCCCCTGAATCGAGACATCCAATGCAGAAACCGGCTCGTCGGCAACGATCAGCGACGGGTCGACCGTCAGTGCTCTGGCGATTCCGATGCGCTGACGTTGGCCCCCGCTGAACTCGTGTGGATACCGGGACATGTGTTCGGCGCTGAGACCGACCGCTTCCAGCAACTCGACACAGCGGTCGCGCCGGGCGGACCGGGATCTGGCAAGACCGAAAATCTTCAGAGGTTCCGCTAGCGTACTCCCGACTGTGAATCGAGGATTGAGAGAGGAATAAGGATCCTGGAAGATGATCTGCATCTCTTTGCGGTACTGCCGCATCTCAGACTGTCCAAGATCCAGGAGATTCGCTGAACCCCGAAATGAAACATGTCCTGAGGTCGCATCGAGAAGCCGGAGAATCAGACGACCCGTCGTTGTTTTGCCGCATCCGCTCTCCCCGGCCAATCCCAGGGTCTCCCCGGGAGCGATGTCGAAGGTGACACCGTCCACGGCGTAGACATATCCCTTCACACTTCCGAAAAGACCTTTCCGGATCTCGAAGTGTTTGACCAGATTCTCGACTTTTAGCAGCGCTCCGTTGGATTCGGGCATCGGACCTCTTAGGATGGAACAGGATTCCGGTTCGTTCGGTTCCGGTTCGTTCGATGTAGATTATAGCCGCCGAAGGGCTCCTGGCAACAGCGCGAATACCTTGTCATTTGGATGCTGAGCTTTATAATAACAATTCTGTATCCTTGACAGCCGAACTGTATCAGTCCTGGTGTGGGCCGAGTAATAATGCTGCTTTCTGTTATCATTCCCGTTTATAACGAAAAAGAGACGATTGAAGAGATCCTCTCGCGGGTACGCTCGGAATCGACCGACAAAGAGATCATTATTGTCGACGATTTCTCGACCGACGGTACACGCGATATTCTGCAGACAATCAATGAGGACGGCGTCACCGTTCTGTTCCACGAGAGGAATCAAGGCAAAGGCGCAGCGATTCGAACCGCCATTGAGCACGTTCGCGGGGATGCAGTGCTTATTCAAGATGCGGATCTCGAGTATGATCCCGCCGAGTATAAGCGCCTGATCCATCCCATCGAAGAAAACATTGCCGATGTGGTGTATGGTTCGCGATTCATCGGTCAGGAGCATCGGGTACTACTGTTCCATCACTACATTGCGAATCGGCTGCTGACCCTGATTTCAAACATCTTCACCAACCTGAATCTCACCGATATGGAGACCTGCTACAAAGTATTTCGAAGCGAAGTCCTGCGAAACATCGATATCAAGTCCAATCGTTTTGGCATCGAGCCCGAGGTAACCGCTAAAGTGGCCAAGATGCGTTGTCGTGTGTATGAAGTAGCGATTTCATATCATGGACGGGATTATAATGAGGGGAAAAAAATCGGCTGGAAAGACGCGATCTCAGCGTTTTGGTGTATCCTCCGTTTCAATCTGTTCTCGCGTTCTCCGGCCCGACGATTGGAGCACAAATAGACCTATGGCTGAAGAACAACATCGTATCCATTTGACTCTTTCGGGCCGTGTCCAGGGTGTGGGATTCCGTTATTATACGTACGATGAAGCGACCCGGATCGGGGTGACCGGATTTGTGCGAAATCTTCGGAGCGGGGATGTCGAGGTGGTTGCCGAGGGGACGCGAGCCCAATTGTCTGAGTTGATTGACAAAGTGAAGAGTGGGCCGTCGTTTGCCCGTGTCACGAATTTTCAGGAAAACTGGGAACCCGCCAAAGGGGAGTTTCGAGAATTTCGCATCACTCATTAGCCGACGGATCGAGCCTGCTTCAGGCTGTGGGGTGGGCAGGGAACGGCGATTTCATTACTCTAAACTTATGTTCTATGGCTTGGCCCACTAAGGAGCAATCAATATGGATTTACGCGACCTATTCCATCTCGTAGAAAGCAAAGGTGCGTCCGATCTTCTTCTCACGGCCGGCGCGGCACCCATGATCCGCGTTCACGGCCATATCCAGCCGACCGATTATCCACCGTTGGAACCGGAAGATGTGAAACGGCTGGTGTACAGCATCCTCAATGACAAACAGAAAGAGGAATTCGAAGAGAACAAAGAATTAGACCTTTCGCTGGGGCTCGGTGCGGGACATCGGTTCCGTGTCAACTGCTACTTGCAGCGCGGCTGTGTCGCGGCTGCGTTTCGGCCGATTTCCAGTCGAATCCCGGGACTCAAAGAACTCGGGCTGCCCCCCATCGTCTACGACCTCTCTTTTGCACCGCAGGGACTCCTGCTTGTGACCGGGCCGACCGGGCACGGAAAATCGACCACGCAGGCCGCCATGCTCGATCTGATCAACACCAACAAACGGTGTCACATCATCACCGTGGAAGACCCCATCGAGTTTGTGCATCGAAACAAACAGAGTGTGATCGACCAACGGGAACGCGGCAGCGACACCCATACATTCGCGACCGCGCTGAAATACGTGCTTCGACAGGACCCCGATGTGATTCTGGTCGGTGAGATGCGCGACCTGGACACTGTCTCCGCCGCACTGACCGCCGCCGAAACGGGCCACCTCGTGCTGGCGACGCTCCACACAAACGACGCTGTCCAGACCATCGACCGAATCATCGATGTGTTTCCCGAGCGCCAACAACAGCAGGTCCGCGTACAGCTCTCTCTTACGCTGCTGGCGGTTGTCTCGCAGCGTCTCTTGCCCAAAGCGACGGGAGACGGACGTGTCCTCGCCGTCGAGATCATGCGGAACACTCATTCGTCTGCGAATCTGATACGCGAAGGCAAAACCCATCAGCTGTACAGCGTCATGGAGACCGGAACGAAGGACGGGATGATGACCATGGATTCCTCGTTAATCAAGCTGTATCAACGTGGGTTGGTTACCGCGGAAGAAGCCCAGCTGCACATGCGCAACCCGCAGGCGCTTCTCGATCAGGCGCTCCAGCAAAGACCTCAGAAACAGCAACAACCCGCCACGGCGTTCAAGTAGCGTCCAGGTTGATCCTGGGCGTTTGCGAGTTCTTCGTTTTCTGGGGACGCGGGCGTTTGCGGCCGTCCGGGATGAACCCGGACGCTACTCCGTCGCTCATCGTTCTTTGGCGGTATCAGATTACGAGCTCCACCGGTGAAAGGGATTTGTAATCCATCGTCCCCATCCCGCGGGCATCGGCTTCTTTGATGTAGCCGACTTCTTCCGGTTTAAGACCGAAGCAAACCGCCCCAAAGGCATCGGCGGCAACCTGATCTGTGCTCACAGCGACGGTGTCTTTGCGCTCGACATCATCAAGGCTCCCACCGAAAGGTCCGTCCCGCTTGAGCACCCGAATGGCGTCCAAAACAACCAGCTGCGGATTCAGAAAGGCGGCCAGATCCGGAATGCTGTTATCGATGTCGCTGTGAAAAAGATAACGCGGTCCGCTGATCAACCCCATTAACCCCTTCATACCAAGCGAGGCCTTGCAGAGCGAATGATGTTTGACCGTCGCAATCGCGATCAGTTTGTCGACTTCAAGGACTTCCGGATAAATGTCGCACTCTTTTATCGCTTTGCCACCGATCGGCGTTGTCTTGAAGTCCTCGTCCTTCATGATGAAAACTCTCGCCCCCGCTTTCTCTGCCTCAGGGCCGATCTTGCTTCGTTCGTATGCACGGGTGAGATCTCCGACTGGATGGTTGCTGACAATCACCTCTTTTGCACCGGCCTCGCGACACAGCCGAACTATCGTGCCTACAACGTAGGGATTGCTGTTCACCGCCTGCTCGGGGGTCCGATCGAAACAGATGTTTGGCTTTATCCAAACCACTTCGCCTTTCGATACGAATCGAGCCATCCCTCCCAAAGACTCGATAGCACCCCGGGTCAATTGATCGGCCTCCTTGGCCTCTTCCTCCGGGTCTTCGGATGGATTCTTGTATCGCGCAATACTCATTCCGGGGTGTTTGGTCTCCTCGGTTTGGTTCGCGCCCCAGGACGCCAACGGCGCACACGCGCCCGCGGCGGTGCAGGTTAATAGAAAGTCTCTACGGTTCTTCTTTTGCATAATTGATCCTCGTAACTGACAAGCCTCTTTTCATGAAATGAAGGCATCTACCTTACTGTCGGCCCAGCCCCTCATCACTCCAGTTTACCAGACATACTCCTTCGCATAAGACCGTACATGGCGTCCGTCAAGGACATGAAAAGCACGGATCTGCTTGAGCGTGACCGGCGAAAGCTGACCGATAGGAAGATAGATAATCTTCCGTCCAAAACGGTGGGCGAATGTCTGAAAATAGGAACGTGGCGGCTTCTTCGCGACATAGACGATAAACCGCTCTTCACTGTAATCGATTCCGGCAAGCAGCAACCGTTCGGGTTTATTTCGGGCGGCGGCGTAGAACGGATCGTCCCAGATATCCATCAGACGACCGGGCGGATAAGTCATCAGGAATCCACCGTACTCGCATCGCGATATGCCCGGTCCAACAAGCTGTTCTCCCGCCGGGGTGGCATAGAAGGCCATGTCCGATTCTTGATTGTGCTCCCCGTGCCACACACTCGACCAGGTATACTTGCGCCCTAACGCTGACTCCTCGTCGGAATCTAGAATGACAACGACCGAACCGACGTTTCCCTGGACCTGGCGGTTTTCACGCACATAGATTTTTCCCTCGTGCCAGTTCCGAAGCGTTTCCCGTATGTCGATCCCGTCATGGAGCGACGTAGTAAATGGTTCGACACGACTGTTTTCTTCGGACAGAATTGATTTGCCTTTCTTCATCAGAAACGCCCCGTACGACTCGATCACCAGATCCTCGGGTGGATAGCTGCAAATGAAGATCCCTCCCCACCCTTCTTTCCATTCGCCGGGGCGCTTTTCACGCTTGCGCGAAGGCACCTTACGGAGGATTTTTCGGCGTTGTTTGAGCGTACGATGAAAGCGAACTGCACGGGAATGACGCTGGAGATCTTCCAGCGTGATATCCAGCGTTGGCAGACGGGAGGGAGATTCCTGCCAGGGATACGATGTGGCGGCGTCCCATACCTCGTACGCGAAATTGTCGTCTGCACATCCTCGCGCCGCGATCAGCAAATGATATAAATCCGGGACGAGCCGGGTTTCCAGCAGCGCGTAATTCCTTCCGAACTGACCGAGCACGTTCAGTTGAACGGGAGACAACTCCTCTCCGCTGTTCTCTTTGTGCTGTTCCCGGGCCTTCTGAACCAGGTCTTTTTGAAAAAGCAGTCGGTCAGCAGAAACCGTGTCTCCGTTGCGATACCGTTCGTAGGCGGCCGTATAGAACGCGGGCTCCGAAAGTACCTCCCTGGCCGAACGTCCGGAGAGATTCCAGACGGTAACGTTCTCACGTTTTGTTTTCTGCAGCGGAAAAGCCTGCGTGGTCTCTAATTCACGTAGAACTCCATTGACATGAGCCAAACCGCACACGAAAGCGACCCGTTCATAATCATCTGCCATACCCTGCAGATGATAGGCCATAGAAATCTCACGGAATCGATCGTCGGCGTGCTCCGAGGCGGGCACGCTTTCCAGATACGCCTTCACATAGGCGTCATAGCCTATTCTCTGGATGGCATAAGGATCAGGCAGATAGTCGATCTTGGGAGCGTAGTCTTCCGCATCCCGGTCAACAAAAGCAACGGGAATATCGTTCTCCAAGCCAAACCGCACCGCCTCAATGATTCCATCGCACGGCTCGATCAAAACATAAACCGGCCGGCCGTCGGAACGCTGATAACTGACAACCGAGAGATAGGGCAAACGACGGCAGGCGGCAAGAACCTCGTCCTGGATCGTGGGCGGCAGTTCAATCGCGACGGCGTCCGGTTGAATTCGCCGCAACTGATCACGAATCGCCGCCGCGGTTTCCAGACAACCGTGGACGATGGGTAGGAATACGATGGGTTCAGATATAGAGAAGCGCATCTTCTCCGAGAATCGCTTGGATCGCTTTGGATAAAGCTTCGTTGGAATCGCCTGTCAACCGCGATTCACCGGTCTTATCGAGTTCGAGCAGTTTGAGGGCATATCGAGCCACGTTGATCCCGTCCCGAACCGTATATCGTTCCTGCGCCTGATGTGCCCGCTGGAGGAAATCGACGACATATTTGAGAACCGTCTCGTCGGCGAAAGGCAGGTTCGAGCGGAGAATCAACGCCTCTTCGTCCCGGTCAGGAAATTCCACGAGGAGCTGCGGTTGAAGCCGGGAATGAATATACTCCGGCAAATCGAATGTGCTTGCGTCGTCGTTCATTGTCGCGCACAAACGAAAGTCCTTGTTCGCCTTCACGGTGATTCCGGCCACGAGCGATTCGACATACCGTCGGACGTCGAGAAGCGGGGCAAGTGAGGCCCAACTCTTCTCGCTCATTCGGTTGCCCTCATCGAGTATGCAAACTCCGCCGCGAATCATCGCGGTCACAATCGGGCTGGCAACATACCGCAGTTTCCCCTGCTCGGCGATTACGGGGCTGATGATGAGATCTTCCGGACGGGTGTCCATCGTCGCCTGGAAGAGATAGACATCCCTGCCAAGCGCCTTCGCGGCTGCATATGCCAACGTGGTCTTCCCTACCCCGGGTTTGCCGAGCAATCGAGGATGAAGCGGCAAGTCTCGTTCGTCCACAGTCATCCACGCCGCAAGCACCTGCAGTAACAGCTCCTCCTGGCCCACCCATTCAACCGATAGTTGAACTGGATGAGCAAGAAATACTTCGACCCCTTCAATTGTTACACTTTGCATCGCGAACACCTCCGCGTGTCATTCTAGGCGTGCCTCAAGGCTTTGCAACAGCACCGGTCCGCCCCATTCAATCTACGCTGGAGTACTTGGTCGCAATGACGGATAGGCGACCGTTTTCATAGGAGCAAAGCGCCCATCTGTTCCAGAGAAGAGATTTCTGTGCAAATCTATGCCATTGGTACCGGAGGATGAGAGTACAATGTCACGAATGTTGCGCGTATTGGATCGTTTGGGAGTCGGCATCGTTCTTGTACTGCTTTGTGTAGTGCTTGCGCTCCAGACAGAGTACTTTCTCAGCTGGAGGAATTTTTCTCATATTTTTTCACAAACCGCCGTAACCTTGATCATGGCAGTCGGGATGACCTTCGTTATCACCACCGCCGAGATCGACCTGTCTGTAGGTTCACTTTTGGCGCTGTGTGCGATGGTCACGGGGGTGCTGTTGGAGAGAGGTGTTCCAATACCCGGCGCCATCGCGGCGGGCCTTGCCGTCGGGATGCTGAGTGGATTTGTTGCAGGATCGATTGTAGTGACCTGGGGGCTGCCGTCGTTTATCGTGACGCTCGGTCTTCTGTACATCAATCGCGGCGCCGCGCTCTTGATCACGGATACCAAACCGCTTTACGGGTTCTCCGAGAATTTCACCCTCATCGCGAAAGGGACTGTGGCTGGAATCCCCCTGCCCGCGTTGGAGGCACTTGCCGTCGTGATTCTCGGGCAGTTGGCTCTCAGCAAGACAGCCTTCGGCCGCCGTGTCGTCGCGGTTGGCGGCAATTCCTCCGCCGCACGGTTGTCTGGGGTATCGGTAAAGCGGATCAAACTCAGCGTGTTTCTCCTCTCGGGCCTTTGCACGGGGGCGGCTTCCACAATCACAATCGCCCGACAGAATTCAGCCACACCAATCATTGGAGAAGGTCTTGAACTCGATGTCATCGCCGCGGTAATTATCGGCGGCACAAGCCTCTTCGGTGGACGGGGAACGGTTGTGGGGACGTTGTTTGGGGCACTCCTGATGGGCGTACTGCGCAACGGCCTGACGCTGCTTGATATTGCATCGGTGTGGCAGAAAATCGTGATTGGATGCGTCATCGTCGTGGCGGTGCTGCTGGATTACTACCGCAGGAAACTGATGTAGCTCCATGATATAATACAAGGCTCGCCCTCGCCGGAACCTCTCCGATACGGTTAACTAATCCTAAGAAGGAGAGCGCCTAGAGTCTCCGACAAGGTTCACTGAACAACCAACTCGTGTATTGAGTTCGAAAAGGGTTCACGTGAGACATACCATTTTCAATTTAACGCTGATAGCGCTTTTCGTCGTTATACTGAATCCGGTTTCATCCCAAGACGTGCGGATTGATTTTTCCGAAACAACAGCGGAAGCCAACGGGATCATCGTTACAGGACCGGATTTCGGACGACTGCCTAAGGCAGAAATATTGTTTTCATCGATTCCAACCGAGGGCACTTTCGAGGATGCGACGGATGGACACGGAGTGGTGATCGTCGCCGAGCCGGGCGAGGGAATCCTGATTCAGGCGCGTCCAGTGTCCACCCCGCATTCCGCGATCATCCGTTGTAATGTGCGAACAGACACGGCCAATGCCCTGATCGCCATTGCCGCACTGGATACCGGCTCCGATCAATTTGTTGCAACAAACGGTCCAGCGGACGGTTCGTCCTTTGTCGACAGCTACCAGCGTCTTTCGGTGTTGTTTTCCCCTCCGACGACCGGTTTCGTTCCGATTGTTCAAATCGTCAATACCAGTGAAACCGAAACTCTGACCGCTTTTGTCGATCGTTTGGATGTGTTTGTGCTGAAACCAAGCCGCTACTATGCGTCGGAGTTTCTTGACGGTGACGAGGTCGATCCGGAATCAATCGACATTTCTCCTACGACGGGCTATGTGAACCCCGACACCGGCTTGCACGAAATCGAGGTTTCTCTGCCCGGACTTTCGGAAGAGGCAAAACCGCTGACCATGGTTCTCATACCGGCCGGTTCATTCACGATGGGATGTCCCGAGGACGAACGGGGATACGTAGGCCGCGAATGGCCTTCCCATCAAATTACTATCACAAGACCTTTTTACGTCGGCAAATTCGAGATCACGCAAGCGCAGTGGGAAGCGGTCATGGGCGAGAATCCAACGGTGAAACTTGGCGTAGGCGAGAATTTCGCGGTCCATAGTGTCAGCTGGGACGATTGTCAGGAATTTCTAGCAAGACTGAACGCTATCAACGCTGGCACTTTTCGCCTTCCTACGGAGGCTGAATGGGAGTATGTCTGCCGCACCGGGACTACCACTCGCTTCTTCTTTGGCGATGCGCTGGAGTGTGACGACCAATGTGAATTCTGCGAAATCTTCGACCGACATATGTGGTGGTGTGGGAATCACACGACCCCCGGTGCGAAGGAAGTTGGGCGTAAAGAGCCGAACGCGTGGGGTCTCTATGATGTCCACGGTAACGTGTGGGAGTTTTGCAGCGATTGGTACGAGGACCCCAGCGAGCGCGGATTCCAGGTAGACCCGACCGGCCCGGACTCGGGCGAGTATCGAGTGATCCGGGGCGGGCATTACGCGAACAACGCCGAATACTGCCGAGCCGCGCTCCGCAGCGGAGTGGAAACAGATACAAAGAGCGTCTACATAGGCCTTCGCATTGTCAGAGAATTAGAATAATCGAAATCCTAGGGGTTTCCCATGAATGATCCACCGAATTCAGAAAGCCTTACGAGCGATCCCCCGCCACCGGTGGGAGTAGCGATTTCCGGCGCCAGCGGCGTAATCTACGGCATCCGGCTGTTGCGTGAGCTGGTCCGTCTGGGCCGCCAAGTTCACTGGACCATTACAGGACCGGCGGTTCAAATCGTCGGCTCGGAAACGCCGTATCGTGTGAATCCACGAACCGGGGAAGCCGACTGGTGGGAGGATGTCGCTGAGGACCTTGCCTTTTTTCATCCGCCGGACGATGTCGGAGCCCCCGCAGCCTCCGGCTCGTATGCCTTGGGAGGAATGGTGGTGATTCCCTGTAGCGGAGGAACGCTGGGCCGTCTCGCGGCGGGAACCTCGGACGACCTCGCGGGTCGGATGGCGGAGGTCTGTCTCAAAGAACGGCGGCCGTTAGTCGTCGTGCCGCGAGAGACCCCGATCTCCTCGATTCACATACGGAACATGGACGTCCTTTCTCAAGCAGGTGCGACAATTCTGCCCGCGTCGCCGGGGTTTTACCACCACCCTGAATCGATCGAAGACCTCGTCACCTTCGTCGTCGCGTGCGTATTGCGTCATCTGGGTATCGATTCCTCTTATCTCCTGAAAGGCGGATGGGGGGCGATTCGATCGAACAACGAGGCCGGAGGCGATCCCCAATGATCGACGCGAATGCCCCATTCCTGCGGCTGCGTGAGTATCTGGGGCTGGTTCGGTTCTCCCACACCGTGTTTGCCATGCCGTTCGCCCTTCTTGCGATGATGGTTGCTGCAGACGGATGGCCCGACCGGCGAACGTTCGGCTTTATCCTGCTCTGTCTTGTGACCGCTCGAACGGCGGCGATGTCGTTCAATCGCATCGCAGACAGATACATCGATGCCCTTAATCCGCGCACACGCGATCGCCACCTTCCTCGCGGAAGTGTAAGCGTTACAGAAGCGTGGGGAATCTTCAGCATCGCAGTACTCTTGTTTCTGTTCGCTGCGTACTCGCTGAACCAGCTTGCTTTCCTGTTGTCTCCGTTCGTTCTCATCGTGATTTGTGGCTACTCGTACACAAAACGCTTCACGTCGACTTCCCATTTGATTCTCGGTTTGTCGTTGGCGATGGCACCCGCGGGCGCGTGGATCGCGATACTCGGGCGACTTGATCTTCCCGCAGTCCTGCTTGCCGCCGGGGTGCTCTGTTGGGTAGCGGGATTCGACATCATCTACGCGCTGCTGGACGAGGAGTTCGACCGGAAAACCGGGCTTCATTCGATGGTGATCCGCCTGGGACGAACGGGAGCACTGAGGGCATCGAGAGTTCTTCATATCTGTAGCAGTCTGTTCTTCGTAGGCTTTGGATATGCGGCGGGTCTCGGGCTGCTCTTCTGGATCGGATGGGGGATTTTCACGGCGGCTCTCGTCTACGAGCAGCGGTTGGTCCAGCCGGATGACATCTCTCGCGTCGATATGGCATTCTTCAGTGTCAACGGCCCCATCAGTATCCTGCTCTTCCTGTTCGGGGCGGCGGACGTGGTGTGGCTATGAGCAAACCGCCCCGCGAAATCCGTCTTCTATCGAATCCAGCGGATGTAGGACCGGCAACGGTTGTAGTCTATCCGAACCGATACAACATCGGCATGAGCTCGCTCGGTTTGCAGCAGGCTTACCGCTGTTTTCACGAGTCAGGGATCGCTGTCCAACGAGGATTCTTCGATGAAAATGAGAGCGATCCTCGGTCCTATGAAGGAAACGAGCCGATCTTCCGGTTTCCGTTGGTCGCCTACTCACTGACCTACGAACTCGACGTATTCAATCTCGTTCGCCATCTGGATCGGTCCGGGATCGCCCCCTTGTGGCGTGAACGTGATGACCGGTCGCCGTTCGTGCTCGTCGGCGGGCTGGCGGCATCGGCAAATCCGGCAATTGTTGAAGAGTTCGCAGATATCATCTGTGTGGGGGAAGGCGAATCGGTCATCCCGGCTATCTCCAGGGTTCTCCATAAGCAAGAGGGTTCGCGCAGCCACGTTCTGGAGAAACTCGCTGAGGTACCGGGGCTCTATGTGCCGCCGCTGGGATTTGCAGAGAATCGAGTCGACCTTCCGTACGTCAAAGTCGAGAATTTGAGCGAATGGCCTTCTCACAGTGTCATTCTGACCGACAAAGACGAGTTCGGCGGTGCGTTCCTGATCGAGGTGAGCCGTGGGTGCAGTCATCGCTGCAAGTTCTGCCTGGTGAGTCATCGGATCGGCCGAACACGATTTCGAGCAGGCAATGAAATCTGTGAGCTGGTGGACAACTATCGGCCGCACATCCAGAAAGTCGGTCTGATGGGGGCGGCAGTCGCCGATCATCCCGAACTGACCGAGATCGCCGATCATTTGGTCTCCAACGGATTGTCCTTTTCCACTTCGTCTTTACGGGCGGATCGTCTATCGGATGAATTCTTGACTCTCTTGCGGGACGGGGGTAATCGGACGATTACTCTGGCACCGGAATCCGGCTCGGACACGCAACGAAAACATCTCGGCAAACCGATCCGCTCATCCGCCCTTCACGATGCGGTGTTTCGAGCGGCGCGAACGGGCTTCGCGAATCTGAAACTGTATTGGCTGATCGGGACCCCGGATACGGACATTCGCGAAGAAACAGACTCAATCATCAGAGCAAGTCAGGAACTCGGGCAGATTTTCCATGCAGAGGGAGGACGACAGGTCATTTGCAGCGTCACGCCATTCGTGCCAAAGTCGTACACTCCGTTTGCGGATCGGCGGATGGCCTCCGCAACCGATTTGAAACGCGCGATGAGGCATATCCGGCGCGTACTCGTGTTTCGAGGCAAGTTCAAATCGCCTCCCGCCAGTATTTGGGAAGCACAGATCGAAGCGGCTTTATCGCTCGAAGATCGTGTGACTTTGGCGCCAAAAATACTGGAGGTCGCGTGTGCAGACAGGAATCTCCGGGAGGTTTTCGAGACAGGTAGAGGTGGATAGACGAGAGAATCGAGCCCCATTTGACCTCAGAATACGGATCACGGTCTTGGATTACCGTAAAAAACACCGTTCGTTGTCACAATTCGATACAATTGAGATCTACAGAAATCCTGGGCAGAAACAGGCAGATACTGCTCCGTATTGCAGGAAATGACTGTGGCTGTAACTTATGTGTTGACAAGTTCTTCAGTTTTCTTATCATATGTCGACTACTTCAGTGGGGAGAGAGGAGGTACATCTTGCTCCAGCTGAGTCGTCCAAGCTGTTCGCGCTACTCTATTTCGCCTAGGCAATGCAGTCCGTTCGGCTCCGGTACGTTTGTTTCCACACCAAATCTTTTACAGCTCGTAAACAACTATCCGGTCATCGATCTTGAAGGGGAAAGTCAGTATATAGAAGATAGAAACGTTGAATTCGAACGTTCTCTATAAACAGCTTGAGTCAGGGCGCAGGGAGAGGTCAGGCGTCTTTCTTGCTTCAAGAAGTTCAAATTCGCTATAATTTATTGCAGGGCAGTCCTGATCGCGTGCTGAGGAAGAAGTAAATCGCCAAAGTCGACGGTCAAGTTCGACTCGATGGAGGACGGCTAAAGGTACGAGGCCCTTATGCTGAAGTTATTCTCGCGTGATCGGCCCTTGGATAGCGGCCGTGCCGACCGTGTCTCTCAAACCTTGTGGGGGAAATGGGGTGAGGACAAGAAGTGGGAGGCACTTGACGCTATATCTATGCCTGGGATCGGCCGGTGGCCTACCCGGTTGCTTCTATGGCAGCTGGCCAATGAGAACCGGGAGATGCGGGACCGTGCCTGGGAAGTCCTCGACCGAGCGGAAGTCGATTTCGACATACTCGTCTCCGAGCTTCGTTGCCCGATGTGGCAAGTGCGGGTCGGAGTGATCCGACTGATCGCGCGTTCGGGCCGTATGGACGTCGTAAATCTATTGGCCGCAGGACTTGAAGACTACCACCAGGCAGTTATCGATGAAACCCGTCGGTGTTTGGACCGATTGATTCAGAACGCCATCGAGAGAAAGAAGGAGGGCAAGCTCGCCGAAGCGGAAGTGGATCAGGCAATGCGGGTTCTGTCACAGCCGCTCTATATGTCGCGCCGGTCTCCGCGGTTCGCTGCGATCGAGTTCTTTATCAAGTGTGCACCACTCGACGAAGATCGTTTCTGGAACATTTACCTCTCCCTCGAATTACCGCAGTACACGCTCCTGCATGATGAATTTATCCGACACCGGAAACAGGGCTCACTGGAGATCCTCTATAGAGGACTATTGCAGCTCGATGAGGGGATTCTCGAACGGTTGACTCAGTTCATCGCACATGCGGTCCGATTGAGCGGCGACGATGTCAACTATCACCTGAATGCGCTGCGCCGGATGGAGAGGGAGGACTTCGTCCGTGTAGCGTTCGTTATGCAGCATTATCGAATCCTCGTCGAGTTTCAGGGTTTGATCAAACACATGAACCCGCCTGAGCGAATCGTGCTATTCGATCTACTCGAGGCGGTCGGGGCCGAGCAGAATTTGGCTTTCCTGCATCGGTGTCTTGAATTGGACGATTCACGGATTCGTATTCGGGTGCTTCGCATTCTTGGGGAAAGCGAAACCCTGCCGCTGCAGAAAGAAGTCTTTCAGTTCCTTACAGAAACCGACGAGCAGGTGCTCCTGGCGACTCTGCGGTATATCCGTAAGAAAGGCGACCTGAATGTTCTCGACAAAATCGGGCACCTCGTTCGGAGTAAGAAACCGAAAATCCGCCGGGGGGTAATGACAACGATCTACGTGATCATGAGGGACAGTCTTCTGCAGGATTTCGAGAAACTGCCCCTCTATCGCAGAGAGAAGATTCAAAATCAACTTGTGAAGATGAAGCCGGATTTCTATGACGAGATCTCTTATCTGGGATCATCGCCGGAAGAATCGGACAGAATCAAATATCTCAAGATTCTCTATTCACAAGATCCTTCCGCTTCTCTTCGCGAATTCGACCGGCTCGCCCGCGATCCGAGTCCCAAGGTTCGCGGAACGGCGGTTATGGGATTCAAGAAGATCGGCGATGACGAGGAACGATACGCCTATATCAAGCGCTTCTTCGAAGACGGCGATCCCCGTGTTCGAGCGAACGCCATCGAGCTGCTGCCTTCGATGAACGGACGTAAAGAGATGCTCGACATACTCAAGAAAGCGTCTCAGAGTTCTGTAAACCGCGAGAAAGCGAACGCTCTTCAGAGACTGATCTCGTGGGGGCACAACGAGTATGAGAACGAACTGATCAAAATGCTTGACGAGAACGACGAGTGGAAGAAAGCAAGTGCGCTGTGGGTGGTCGCTCACACCGATACGCCTGACCTGGTGCCCTATCTGCGCAAAGCGGCCAACGATCCTCGCGCACCCGTTCGACAGATGGCCGTTCGTGGACTCGGGATTAAGGGGTCGGATGACGATATTCGAGCCCTCATGCCGTTCCTGCAGGATCCCGAACGCAAAGTGCGTCAGGCCGCACAAGAGGCGCTGCGAAGCCGGCTCAAAATGTCTTTCGAAATTGCGTGATCGAACGATGTATCCGGCATGACGTTTTGTCTGTAAGCGCCCGCACATCCGGCGAAATCGAGTAAAACACCCCTATTGAGCGGCTTTGCCCCGGCTAACCGACATAAGAACCTGCTCGCCTCGATTCCGTGGAGACTGGGGACTAGAACCAGGAGACTGGGACTATACATAGCGTCTTAAGTAATTGCGCATAGTTTACGCAAGGTGTCGTTGGGTT
>CAZTDD010000093.1:0-28329 GCA_964612675.1 uncultured bacterium | reverse complement strand
CCCTCTGGGAGAGGGAGAAGAGCTCTCCCTCTGGGAGAGGGAGAAGAGCTCTCCCTCTGGGAGAGGGAGAAGAGCTCTCCCGACTTTTTGCGAACCCATCAAGCCTGGGGGAGATACAGAGGGGGTTGATAGGTCACCATTCGCACCTCGTCGACACTTTGTCGCCCCATCACTTCTTACCGGTGCCTCTTTGATGATTTCGTCAAAACAGGCTATCGTTTCATAAGAAACTTCACTCGCGCGTATTCATTCGCGCATATTCCATGGAACAGGATATGGAACCATGATTTATAAACGGCTCGCAATTCTCTGCTCATTGAGCGTCCTATCGGTTTGCGTTCCCGCTCAGAGCGGGGCGATGAACTACATCTGGTGGGAAGGGGAAAATCCCATCCAAACGAACTTCCCCGATAGAACCTGGTTCTCGTCGAGTTCGTTCCCCGAGAACCGCCACCTTCTCTCAGAAAACCACTGGCTGACCAATCAGGGCGAGCGATCCGGCGATGAAGCCTTCGCGATGTATGAAATCGAAGTGGAGAAAGCCGGAACGTATCAGTTTTGGGGTAGGAAGATGTGGAAACACGGCCCTTTCCGTTGGCGTTTTGATGACGCCGAGTGGCAAATCTGTCCGCGCGATGTCGCCCTGGCGGACGAAGTGGTGCTGATGGAACACGTGCCCGCCAACTGGGTCAGCCTGGGGAAGGTCGAACTGTCGTCGGGAACGCATCGATTCGAACTGCGCCTTTTGGCGGGGCCGGGAGAATCCCTAACGGCGGGATTCGACTGCTTCGTTTTGACCGCTTTTCCCTTCATGCCTCGCGGGAAACTCAAACCCGATCAGAAATCCGGTAAGGCGGACGAAGGCTTTTTCCCTTGGGAACCGCCGCTGGATTCGTTCAGCCCCGAGGCCCTGTTCGACCTGCGCCGCCTGAACGAGAGTGAGGCGGGCATGAACGGTTTTGTCCGCGCCGAAGGGATGGACCTTGTTCTCGGGAACGGCGATCCGGTCCGTTTCTGGGCGGTGAACGCCTCGTCCGGGATTGCCGCCTTGGATCGCGCCTCCGTCGATTACCTGGCGCGCAAACTGGCGAAGATGGGCGTCAACCTGGTGCGCTACCACAGCCCCCTGTTCGAACGCGACGACCCCATGACCATGAACGAAAAGAAACTGGACGATCTCTTCTACCTGGTGACGGCGTTGAAAAGGGAGGGGATTTACACGTTCATCAGTTTCTATTTTCCGCTCTGGTTCGATATCCAGCCGTCCTACGGAATCCCCGGTTTTGAAACGATCGACAACAAGAGACCGTTTGCCCTGCTTTTTTTCAATGAGCGTATGCAGGAATTTCATCGTACGTGGTTGAGAGGATTCCTGAACACGCGGAATCCTTATACGGGCAAAACTTTGGCCGACGAACCGGCCGTTGCGGTGATCGAGTTGCAGAACGAAGACAGTTTCTTTTTCTGGACCTTTACGAAAAACAACATCCCTTCGGTTCATTGGCAGGCAATCGAGCGTCGTTTTGGCGCATGGTTGGCCGACCGGTATGGTTCGCTGGAGAAAGCGTTTGATGCCTGGGGCAAGCGCGAATCGGGCGACGACGCCGGAGCGGGACGGGCCGCGCTTTATGAGGCCTGGCATATGACCGGCGGCTCCGTGAGTCAGGCCGGTGAATCGAAAAAGCGCCGTCTTTCCGACCAGGTGCGGTTTCTTACCGAGCTCCAACGCGGCTTCTATGAAGAGACGATAGCGTTCATCCGCGAGGACCTCGGTTCCAAAAGCCTGATTAGTCCCGGCAACTGGCACACCAGCGACCCCGTCATGCTCGACGCGCTCGAACGTTACACCTACACGGCCGGTGAGGTGATCGACCGCCACGGTTATTTCAGCGGCCCTCACGACAGCAACGACGGGAGTCATTCGTACGACGTGCGTGTCGGTCACACCTTCGAGAACCAATCGGCGCTTCTTATCCCCGAGGACATCCCGCTTCAATTCATCCAGACGGCGGAACATCCGCAGACTATTTCCGAGATCGGATGGACCAATCCCAACCTCTACCGAGCCGATTACGCTTTTCTCGCTTCGGCCTACGGAGCGCTGCAGGGGGTGGATTCCATCATGACGTTCGCACTGGGCGGTGCCTATTGGGACACGAGCGTGAAGAAGTTCGCCCTTTCGTGCCCGGTTATATTGGGCAATTTCCCGGCTTACGCTTTGATCTACCGACGCGGCTATATTCCCGAAGCGAAAACCGTGATACGTCAGGAAGTGTCACTCGAGGATCTCTACGCCCTCAAAGGCTCAGGCGGGGCTTCGGCGCAAAACCTGGATGAGTTTCGCCGGGCTGACGTTCCCCCCGGCGAAGCGGCGGAAGGCGGCGTTAACGCTATCGATCCCCTGGCCTATTATGTGGGGCGCGTGGTGCGGGGGTATGGCGACGATCCATCGAGGTCTTTTCAACTGAACCTGTCCGAGCATATCGACCGCGAGTCAAAGACTGTCACAAGTATCGACGGCCGATTGAAATGGGATTATGGACAGGGTGTTTCTACGATGGACGCCACACACGCCCAGGGGGCGGCGGGCTTCTTAGGTGAGGCGGGTGAGATTCGACTCGACGATATCGCCCTGGATGTTCAAAACGACTATGCTTCGCTCGTCGCCGTATCGCTTGACGGCAAACCACTCGCGGATTCATCCACGATCCTTATCCAGGCGATGACGGTCGAGCGCCCGTACGGTTTCGAGGCCTCCAACGGCGATTCGGGGCGTATTGTGAGCTTGGGAGAACCGCCTTTCGGCGTGGAGAAAATCGACGCTGCGGTCACTCTTTTCGATGCAGGGTCGGCGGAGGTCATCGCGCTTGACGAAAACGGCATGCCGCGCGAGACGGATGTCGCTACCCGCGCAGGGACAAATGGCGCGATGATTATCAACTTGAAGGAGGACAGTGTTTATCACCTTGTGCGACGGCAACGACTGTCCAGCGCTTCCAACTGGACCTTGAAGATACATTGAACGGTAGTTCGATGCGGGGAAGGCGCCCGGAATCAACCCGGGCGCTACTGCCGGATTTAGGATGAGCGAAGCCCGATCGTGCTGCGGATCTTCCGGGGATGGTTGTTGCTGTGCGACGTTTTGGGATTGCTGTGTCGGCTTCGGCTGTGCGGTTCGGACGTCGGTCCGTGAACATCCGGCGAGCGAGAAAGCCAGCGCCGAAACAACTATGAATACTGAGATATCTCTCGGCGTTCTTCGCATGGTGTTTATCCTCCTCACATGGTCCCGCTGGAATTCGACAATTCCGAACCGGTAATTGTACTGTAGGCCTTCCGGTCGACCTTGAACGGGCCTGCCTTCATTCGAACATATACTCGATACTCGTCTTCGATTTCTGAAGGTACTCCCCATGAGTACGCGCAGGTGAAACCTCACCCATATTCAAACGAGCCCCGCTCGACAATCTCACCGCCTGCGGTCGCGATAGTGAAGGTGGGAGGTTCTGGTTGTCCGCCGTTGACCATCAAATTCGTGCAGGATTCTCCGGCGGAACCGATCAACTTCATTTCGAGTTGGACTTGTTGGCCCGAGTTTTCCGTCATCATCATTCGCCTTGGCGAAACAGTGACCTCGGGTTTGTAAGGAGGGCCGAATTTGAATTCAGTGGTCTCGTTTTCCTTGATTTTGAGGAGCGGAGAATCGCTGTCGGCCATGGCCGTAACAAAGGTCGGCGATCCGCCTGTCGGCGGTTCTTCTTCGTACAGCATATATTCGATCAAGGTCCAGTCGCCTGCGGGAAGCGAAACAGGTTCCGAGGCTTCTCCGATGACTTTGAGTAATCCTCGATCGCTGTGTACGAGTAAGTCGTAATTCTCATTCGATGTGCTCATACGCCCCACGGCTATCGAGGATGGAGTTAGAGTCAACCGGTCTCCCGCAGGGGAGATCTCGACATCATAGAATTTCCCACCGATGCAAAGCAGATCCGACAATGGATGTCGATTATGATGGTCGGTAAATCGAATGCCACGGAAATTCTGGTTCTTTTCGGGAAGATCGAGAAGAATCAGGTCGGGGGCATTTGAACCGTACAAACGAGCGCCGAGCGACATACCCCGGCTTGCCAATCTCTCTTGCGCTGATTCTTTTGCGTCGAAGCGATCATTGAATCGCCCGTTTGTATTGAAATCGGTTATTACGATACGATGCGCTTTTCCAGCGAGTTCGATTTCCCCTTCATAGTATGCCCCGGCGGTGAAATAAACGTGCTGATAACTTGACGTATTCCCGGTCTCCGACACGTTGGTGTTGCAGACGGCTATGGTGAACAACGAATAGGGGTGTTCTTCGCCATCGTACTCCAAGGTGACATCAATGCGGGGAAACTCGCGCTGGATGTAACCGCCGCCATACATTGTATTGTCAGGCAGTGGTCGAGCTTGGATTTCCTTATCGTCTGTCAGATCCCCGTTCCGGTTCAGGTCGAAAATTAGCCGGTTATACCCTTCCTGTTCGAAGTGGGTCGAATCAAGTACGAAACCGAATTCGTTTCCTGAGAACTCGACTATCCCGCGTGCCGCCTTCTCGAATTGGTATTGAGTAGGCTCTTTTGGGATGACTTCTGCGAATTCGTCGCTCTGCGAATTGCCGGAGATGATCCTGGCGGTCCGGGGAAATGTCCAGCGGATCAGCATGTTTTCGGGCATCCGGCCCCCGGAGTACATTGCTTGATCTTTCACTCGTTTTAATTCGAGCTCGACTGTTTCTGCGGACACGGACACAACCAGGGCTGGCATTACCAGAATGAGAGCGCACCAAAAGACTGGGATTTTTTTATCGATCATCGTTGTTTTCCTTATGATCATAAGCTATGGCATTCAACCAACCAAGGCAAAAGGGCTCCTGCTTGGGCAGGAACCCTCTATTGTTTCAGCTGAGAAGCCGGTATGACCGTAAAGGCTTTTCGGTCCATCTCGAACGGACCGGCATCCAGACGAACGTAAGCACGATAGGTTCTAGCAAGGGTGGATGGTACTCGCCATGAGTACGCGCAGGTGAAACCTCACCCCCATTCGAAATTGCCCCGTTCTACAATTTCGCCTTCGGGAGTGGCGATGCTGAGTGTGGGTTTCGGAGGCCTCGATCCATTGACACTCAGATCGGTACATATTTCTTGCGCACTCCCCACAATCTTCAGACTGAGCCGTGCAGTCGAGGACCCACGACCGCTTGGGTTCACCAATGCGCGATAGGGGGGGCCGAAAGCATAGGGAACGGTGTTGCCTTCCGAAACGGAGACAGTGGGCGTGTCCATGGCGGCCGCTGCAGTGACGAAGGTGCGCGGTCTGTTGTCATTCATTGGAGTTCCTTCCGGGACAATCATATACTCCATAAGAGACCACTCTCCGGCAGGCACGGCGACGGCTTCCTTTTCGCGGCTGTCGAGTTTCAACGCGCCGTGGTTGTCACTGAGCAGTACGATTTGACTGGCGCGATTCTTGTTTTCGATTTTCCCGAGCGGTAACGAGGATGGAGTCAAGGACAGTTCATCGCCCGAGGGAGAGATCTCTACCTCGTAGAAATCGCCATCGATACAAATGATCTTGGAGACAGGACACCTCGCGCTGCGGTCTGTCAAATCGTAGCCGACAGAATTGACGTTGTTCAGATCCGGGTCGATATACACGGTATCTCCCCGGGGCACATACAGGCGGTTGTCGGCGGTACGGACGTTTCTGTCGACTTTCCATCCGTCATTGAAAACGCCGTTACTGTTGAAATCCTGGATGACGATTGTGTGGCTCTTTCCGTTCAGCTCAATCTCAGCCTCACGATACGCTCCCGAGTAGAGGAGAACATAGCCTCTGTAGACCGAGCCGGATCGAATCCGTGAATACGCAGTGAAAAAAAATGAATAATTGACCTGTTCTTCACCCGCATCGACAATCATATCGATTCGGGGATAATAGCAATACCCATATTCCGAACGGATCCGTTTTTCCCTCGGCTCGACGACGCCGTCATCGGTCAGGTCGCCATTACCGTTTTTGTCGAAATACAGCCGGTTGTAGCCCTCCGATTGGATATCTGTGGAGTCCAGTGCGAAAGCGTACTCTCGCGTACCGAGTTCGACCGTGTTTCGAATGGGCTTGTCGCACTGATAGTCCGGCGGTTCTTTCTTTACGATGGATTTGAAGGATTCCGAATCCGAAGTGAGGTCCGGTTGAACATATTTGGAAGAGACCCTATTGAAGAGTTTGTCGGTGGCCTTTGTGGGATTTCTTTTCTTCTCGATTCGTTTTAGTTCGAGTTGAAACGTTTCGGCGTCCACCTCAAAGCCGGTTGTAAGAATTAAGACCAGCACAGCAATAATCGTACACGTCCGGAATCCCAAGTAACGCATTCGCTCCTCTCCTTTGACTGACTGCTTCTTTTACGGACCTGCGTGAAAGATGTCCCCTGCGCTGCTGAGACCGTTGGATGGATGGTACGTGAAGGGGAGCAATTGATCTCTTCCGACTCCTTCGTCGGGATTATACGTGGTTACATCAAAATCCGGTTTCATATCCGGGCCGTTGGATACCAGGATATACCAGGCGTTGCCGTTGCCGAAGTAGCGATAGGCCTTTCCGGCAAAATCAAACGGGTCCGCCGGGATCCTGGATATATAAGCAACGGGTGTAGTAAGGCGGACATAACGGCCCTGCGGTGTTCTTCCGATTTTGATTCCGGCACAATCGATTCGGTCGCCGACGAGCGGAAGCGGATAGGTGTTGTTGTCGATAAAGAATGACTCCAGCGCCGATGCAAGCATTCGCTGTTCGGCCTGGACCCTCGAAGTCATGCCTCGAATCATTTGTGCGGGAGGCTGGAGATCCTCCGCGCCCGCTTGCTCATGCTCGATACGCAGAAGATCCCCTCCGCTGAGCATTCCGTTGGATGGATCGTACGCGGCCTGCATAAGTAATTTCCTGCCAAACCCGCTGCCCGGATTGAACTTCGTGATATCCAAATCGACCGATCTGTCCGGCCCGGGCGAGGCCAGGATGAACCAGGAGTTGCCATCGCTATGATAGCGAAACGACCCCTCTTTGGGATTGAAAGGATCTTTCGGATAGTTGCGAATATACGCGACGGGTGTGGTCAAGTTCCACTTGCTCTTCTTGCCGTTTTTGTCTTCCCTTTCGAGGTAGGCCTCATCTATCTCTCCGTTCCCGCGCGGAAAGAGATACTGGCCGGTATCGACTTCAAACATCTTGAGGGCGGTTTGGAGCGAGCGCATATCGGCGTAAACCCGCGACACCGTTGCCCGGAGTTGCGTTCGCTGGGCTCGTTTTGCCGCTTCAATCTCCTGTTCCGACCCGATTACTATTGGACGCACGGTTTGTCTCTGGTCTCTCGGGTGGGGCCTCGCGTCGGGATGGATCCAGTACGCCAGTCCGTGCTTTGGCAGAATCGTATCGAGGAGCTCTTCGACAGTCGGGTTAAGAAGCGAAGCGGTTACCTTGGGATTCTCCGAGGTCTCAAGCATGAACACACAGTCTGTCCGGGTTTGGATATTATCGACGAGTTGTTTCAAAGGCATTTCGTTCAGTTCGAACGGTCCGAAAAGCCTGGTTTCGAGCTGATAACCGAGGACCGGGGATGGAGCTGATTGTGCTTGCCTAGAGGGCCTTGTAGCTATGGTCGCCGTCGGCTCTGATGGTTGCGCCTGCCTCAAGAAGTCCTCCCAAATAGCTTGGCTTTCGAAGATTTCTCCGGTATAGGCGAGGCTGATGTTGGTCGTTTTCCCGCCTACTTGGACCCCCATGGCGCGCACGATGGGAACATAATCGCCGAATTCGTTCAGCTGATCCGTTTTCCATTCACGATAGGTCCGGCCGTCGGAGTGCATTATCTTGGAACTGAACTCATAAACCAGTGCGTAACTGTCGAGCGGTTGGAGAAGCGATTCGTCTTTGATGTACTCGGGATAGAGATCCTGCAATTCTTGAGGGTTATCGCCGTTCTTCTCTCGATATTCGAGAAGTGCCACGCCCAGTCGTCGGAGCTGCTTACGGACCCGTGCGTCCAGGTCATTGAGGCTGCGGCCCTGTTCGAACGAATTTTCCCAAATGATTTCGTCGGTGAAGTAGATCTCGCCGCCATAACTCAAGCTAAGCGGACGCCGGTGATTGACACATCGAACCATGGCCACCTTGTCGCCGTATTCGCTGAGCTGTTCTGTTTTCCACTCGCGGGAGCTAGGGGCAAACTCGTAGGTGTAACTACAAGGCAGCTCCGGGTCGGCCATGTTGGGCATGAACGTCTGTTTCACCGGGTTGGTTGGGCACAGCAGGACCGACTTGTCCTGAAGGTATTCCGGGAAGAGATCCGAAAGCCATTTCGGAAGCTCGTTGTCGTGATCGTGGCGATACTCGGTAAGGGCCATGCTGATCTTCCGGAGATTCTTCTTGCATGGTTCGGCCTCCTCGCGCTCCTCGGCCGTCCCCAGCAAGGTTGGGGAACTGCGAGCGGGAGCGGCGATGCCCATGCCTCCCATTATCATTCCAGTGGACCGCCCATCGCTTCTGGGCGTGGGCTCTTCCGGCATCGGAATCTCGTCGAGTGAGAGATTCAAGGCTTCGGCGACTGCGGTATGCGCTCCTTCTCCCTTTAGATCGATTGCCTGGATGACGCCGTTCTCGTCCACCAGCAGGTTGAACGGTACCCCGGGGATATTCAAACGGTCTGTGGGGTTTCCCTCGTCGACGTCCTCATCCATCAGTTGCGGCCAGGGAATCTGCCAGCGGTTCGAGAATGAGACAATCCGGTCCTCGTTCGTATCTGTACAGACACTCACTACGTTCAGCCCGTGATCGTGAAACCGCCGATACAGCCGGATGTCCTTTTTCACCTGATTCTCACTGCTTCCTGCTTCTGTGTTCCAGAACTGGATCAAGAGCACCTTGTCCTTCGGTGCATGGAAGGAGACCGGCATTCCTTCTACGCTGAACGCCTCGATCTCGGGGATGGACTGACCGATCTTCAAGGGGGCTACGTTGGATGATTCCTGGCCGGCGACCTGATGAAGTCCGATTGCTGCAAGAGCGATGAGGAGTAGCACGACGTAGCAGTGGTGGTGTTTCATCCTTCCTGTTCTCCTATCAAAGAAAGTGCACAATAATCGTCATTAGCGAGCGAAATAGAGTACGGTGTAGGATGGGTTAGCGGAGTCTGAGGCAAACCAAGAAGTCTCAGCACACCTTAAGCTGACGACGCGTAACCCTGCATTACTAGTTTAATACGGTCCAGACACCATAATTGTTTCAAAATCTTCAACAGATACTTTATTTCTAACAGTATCTTTAACAGGGGCCTGTTGACAGGTGCTGAGGATAAAAATCACATTTCACCCGCATGAGTCCTAATGCGGCCTCCTCCTTTTTTATGCAAGTTGATTTCACGATTTTGATATTACTATAGATACGGTCTTAGAGAAGACGACGAAACCCGGTCACCGCCTATCCGGATTGTGCTTCCCGGCCACGATGAACGCTCCTGCAGCAAGAAGATCCTCTGTTGGCATCGCTCTGTACCTTTTGTGCAGCTTTGGACGAATATCCTCCACCCTTTGAATCTCTGAGTCTCCATAGTCTTCGCCTCTAGTGAGTTTCTCCTTGTGGGGGACTATGTCTTCGTACGATCCCACGAGACGAGTGATCCGAATCGTGTGATCATACCCCAGTTGTTGCATCTTGTGTCGGTAATAGGCCAGCAGACGGCGGTTTGGTCTTCCGGAATGCAGCGTCATCCATCTGTAGACAGTGTCGTTGATTGTCAGGAACGTCAGCGGGTGGAATCCCACGGAGCTAAACATGCCGTGGTCGCGGAAATCCACCTTGTGGATCATGCTTCCACCGGGAGCGAGCAAGCTGTCCATCGTTTGAAAAGCCGCGTCCAAATCGTACAGATGTTCCAGGACGGCCCTTGATACAATCAAATCGAACGAGTTGTGTTCGAGAATTTCATCCGCGGATTCGATGCCGGTGCCGTGAATGTACAGCAACTTCTCTTCGTTTAGTGAGATCCCTTCATCAATCGTGACGGAAGAGTCGAAGCGACTTCGCTCCGTCTCGGAGAGCTCGTCCCGCATCGCTGAATAGATCCTCTGCTGCTGAGCGGTGTCTCTCTTCGAGTAGAAGCGATCCAGACAGACAACCTGTTTTGCACCGGCAATCAGGAATTTCAGGGCCACGCCGAAATTATCGCCCGGACCGAGTTCGAGAACTCGTTTGTCTTTTAGAGAGTCCAGCCTCAATTCGCCATACTGGAGATAATCCTCGAATACTGTATCTACATATTTCAGACTGTCTTCTAAACTCATGCCTGTGTGGGTTGCGCCGGCATGGGACTCCGATACGCCTCGCGCTGCACGTCTTTTGGCACGGTAGTTCTCCAATATGTGATACGCGATGGTGACCGGTTTCCATCGCATTGCAGACATTTTCAGATTTGTCATCATAGGAATTGCTGTCGGCTACAAATCACCGTCCATGCTGGGCGCGGGAGCGTTCAATTGGTTCTGTTATTCCAGAGCCTTGAATCACTAAAACACGGGCTATTGTCAACAATCAATGCTCGTTTCGCAACCGTCGTTACCCTATGGTTGTCACTCAATGGATAAAGGATGTGAGAATGTGTAGATCTCCAGGTTGTCAAAAAGCACCTGGACTTTCTGTCTTTCGCTACAGGTTGTCGCTTGAAATACAGGAATAATCGCCCCTCGTTCCACACGATACACCACATCGATGGTTCCAAACTGCTCTGTAACCCGACGGGCACGCGTCAGAATCGTCGTTCCAAGCGAACCGGTAATATCCGGGACAGCGAATTCGTTCTCATAGAGCGCGGCATCCAATGTCCCCACGGCACCTGCTCAAAAAGAGCCGTGCCAAATACGCTGGTATTCACGACCGAGAACGGATCAGCTAAGATCACCGAAGCGTCACGCAGAACTTGAAACGTCGACGAATCAAACACTTTAACGGCGAAATCGGTGTATCCCGTGTCCGGGGCGGGTGTGGGCGTTGGTGTCGGTGGTTGGCCTGTCAAGAAGCTGACATCCCACACCCGGACGATATCCTCTCTACCTCCGGTCGCCAGTTTCGTGCCGTCCGGCGAAAATGCCAGGGAGTTTATGTCTCCTACATCCGCCGGGTGAGGATTGTCGATTATCAAGATGGGCTCTTCAGGGACATCAAAAGCGTAGGTGTCTTGAGAAAAAACAACAGTCTGAATAACTGATACCAAGATACCAGCGGACAGAACCAACGCGATCCAGGTACATGATTTGAATTGGAATTGAACCCCAACGCCGTTCATGGTTTTTGTACCTCCCTCACGATTTGACGCCGTCGCAAAAAGTCGGAAAAACGGATTTCAACCCCCTCCGAACCTCCCCCGATCTTCGGGGGAGGAAAAAGAAACGAGCGTGTCTGCAGCGTCATTTTCTCCCCCAAAGTTTGGGGGAGATACAGAGGGGGTTGACACCTCGCTTCCCGCATCCCGACGACTTTTTGCGGCACCATCACGATTTACAGACAGGCCCAGACTCTTCTTACATAAGCAACAGATACAGTAAGTATAGTGCACAACAGTAATGGTGTCCATAAAAAATTGCGGGCGGCGTATCCGGAGGTTCCTGAGAGTGAAGGTATTGAATCACGAAGGCAGGAAAAAGAAACGGAAGGAGGTTAAGGACTCGTAGTGGATAGAAGTGACTGTATTTCCGAGACTGTGTACTATGATATAAAGAAAGACCACATCTGCCGAAGCGCTGAGGACCGATCATGCGACTTGCCGCTTTTTTCATAGGAGTGATCATCATGGGGTCGACCGCAACCGCCGCCACGAACGACTCATCAGAGAATCGTCAAGGAACAACCGGCTTTGTTTTCGATTCGATCTACCTGGAGCACCTGACCGGCCCGAGACATCCCGAGAAGCCGGATCGGTTGACGGCCATTGTGAATCGACTGGAACAGGTGGGGCTGTTAGCTGAACTCGTTCTGATAGAACCGAAGAAGACGGATGTTGTTCGTTGGATTGAAACTGTCCACGACGCGGAATATGTCAAGAGTGTTCGAGAACAGTGTGAGAAAGGCGAGGAGTCCCTCGATACCGGCGACACCTCGATCTCGGCCGAGTCATACGATGCGGCCTGCGCTGCGGTGGGCGGTGTTCTCGCAGCGGCCGATGCGGTAATGAACAAAAAAGTGCGAAATGCGTTCTGTGCCGTCCGCCCCCCGGGGCATCACGCGACCTCAGACCGCGGCATGGGATTCTGTATCTTCAACAATGTCGCCGTTGCCGCCCGATACCTGCAAAAGCAATATCAGTTGGAGAAGATACTCATTGTCGATTGGGACGTCCATCACGGGAATGGAACACAGGAGATCTTCTATCCCGATCCGACGGTATTCTATTTCAGTACCCACCAGGATCCTTTCTATCCTGGAACCGGGCAAAAAGACGAAAAAGGCAAAGACCTGGGGTACGGTTCTACACTCAATGTTCCGTTACCGGCAGGGACGGATGAGGAGACCATTGTGCAGATTTACGAACAGAAATTCAGGGAAGCCGTCGTGGAATTTAAGCCTGATTTCGTTCTGATTTCCGCGGGTTTCGATGCCCATCGTGACGATCTACTGGGCGGGCTCGGAATGTCGGAGGAAGGGTTTGCCCAGATCAGTTGGATTGTCAAAGCGGTTGCCGAACGCTGCTGTGAGGGAAGGATCATCTCCGTCCTGGAAGGTGGCTACAACCTTGATGCTTTGGCCCGTTCCGTTGAAGCACACATTCGAGTATTGGCGCAGAAGACGAAGAAAGAATAAGAGGAAGAAGTGACGAAAATCACTCCGCAGATGGATCAAAACGCAACGGACAACACATCGTGATCTTCCGTTGTCGCGCTGATGTCCTCCGTAAGAAACCCGGTTTTGTCGCTCGCAATAATATCACCTTTGGAAATGACCCCGTTGGACATCGCATAGGGACGCGTCGGAAAAGCCTGTCGTGTCTTGTCGGGACCATACCCCCACACCTTCCAGTGGCCGTGAACATTTTCGGGATTCTCCGGCCGGGTTCCGACATATAGATACCAGCCAATGTGAATTCCATCTCCACGGTTTCTCTGAGGTTGATCGTGTTCAACGAACGGATCGTAGGGGATTGTCGACATATAGGCGATGGGAGTGGTCAAAGGCGAGAGGTTATACGAGGCGACCAAATCGTCTGCAGGCCCCATCGAACCCGACGATCCCGTCCACCCGGGCGGATAGAATGGGGGGATTCCGTTATCCGTTCGATAAAGGGCGAGCGAAGTAGCGAGCGACCGGATGTCCGCCATCGACCGAGTGGCGAGCGCGCGCACCCGGGCGTTCATGAAATTCGGTACGGCAATCGCCGCAAGGATCCCTATGATCGCCACGACGATCAACAGCTCGATCAGTGTGAAACCGCGTCGATCCATCATGCCCTCCTGCCCAAGTCTATTTCTTACAAACTCCGAACCGCTGAAGCCAGTGATTTGAGAAAGAAAACGCGACTGTTCGCAGCCGGTCGCTTAATCGTCATCGCGAGCGAAGCGTGGCGATCTCTTCGTTGCGTGTCCCAACAGCAAGATTCCCACGTCGCTTCACTCTTCGGAATGACGGTGGCGTAAGCGTTTTGCTGTTAGGTCATAATAGCACACCGAGATCCAACAGCGGAATTGCCAAATACTCTTCCGGCTGGGGAACTGGGTCAGTTCGATTCATCTACAATCCGCCGTAGTTCTATTGTCAACTCCGCGGTCTGTCTCCGGATCTCCATCAGCTTGCTGAGATCCGGATCATAATCCTCGACAACGTGGCGCGTTACATCATCCGCCGATTTGGGAGGTTCCAGCGCTTCGGGTAAAACCTCTCGCAGAAGCCGTCGCGCCCGCTCGCAAACAGGACTCTCTTTCTCCCGCCTTTCCGCCTCTTCCAGCAGGCCTCTCAGGAGACGAAGCGCACGTGCGTCCTCGGTTCCATCTCGTGTGGCGTGCCAACGGCGGCTTTCCACCCAGATGCCGGCGGTGCCGTAATTTGCTCCGTATTCTGCACCTGAGTCGCTACGCCATAGATCGCTGTAGAAATGGACCCAATAGCCCGCACCGGTGAGACCGATGGAAAACGCGATCAGCGGTTGAGATCGATAGAATCCCAGCGGACGAAGATGTTTCGACCAGCCCGGCGCTTCGTAACACCATACCTGAGCGCCTTCGTCGTCGAGGAAAAATCCCTGCATCCACGGTCTGCGTAGAAGAGTCCCCAGTTCCGGACACCAAACATCGACGTACGGCAGCAATGGCGTAAAATTCTCTTTTCTGATCGCCCCCGCCGGGTTCGCGTAGATGGGCACCTCTGGTGCCGCCTCCCTTACATCCGTCACGACATCCATAAATTGTTCGATTCGCGGTCCGTCATACAGTCCCGGTTCATCAACCGGGTAAATCGCCCAATGGGTTGGAGGAAAGCCTCTCTCTTCGAGATGTGCCATAACTTGCTCCGCCCACGCTCGATATGCCTTCCTCCAAACGGGGCTTCCTTTCTGTATTCCTTTCGGTGTACGCACATGGACCGATACAAAAAGAAAACAGTCCGGTGTCAGTAGCGATAATTCCCGGTCGGTTCTCGACCAATCCGGCTCACCGATCAAATCGCCGTTCTCATTACATTCTCCTGAGGGCATTGAAATGTACAGCACGTTCATTCCATACTCGATGGACTCCTGAAGCACTTCGCCCGAAAAGCCGGCCGACTCCAAACGGCCCAGCGAGGACCAGTTGCACAGCATGAAAGGCGGCGTGTCGTCGAGATCGATATCAACCACTTCTGTTTTTAGAGTTACGGGGAGAGTTGTATCTTTGTGTCCGAGCACAAGCAAATCGAGGTTCCATTCGTGTATCCCGGCATCCACACCGTTGCTGTTACATACAAACCATAGCTGCCGCGTTTCGCCGGGTGACAGAGAAATCGTGTGTGCCGAGTTCAGTTCGGGCAGCGCGTCCACAACCCATGTTCCGTCCTGGCGAGGAACGGAAATCGCTTCGCGAACATCGATGTGCTCCAAATCCGCTGTTTCCCCGCGAACCTGAACGGTCAAAGGATCGGGCGTGATATTCAACAGATTGAGAGCGACATCTTCGTACTCATTCTTGTACATCCACGTCGATAATGGTTCGTTGGAATTTGCATTTTCATGGGATAGATCGACCCACGGCGATTCTTCATCCCAGGGATTCGGATCGACCCAGATCAAAATCGGCGGAATGCTCTCATCGGCTGGAATGGAATCGAGCACATCGACCAGCGTTGTGTGATTTCTCGCTTCTTTTCGGAAATCGTTGATGTGTTGAAGCAGACGGTCACGGCCTTCATCGGTATCGGCTACATCGGACTGCATGAAGTCTTCGATACTCTGGAGACCGGCCTGGAGATCCGTCACCCGCTGCCTGAGATAGAGGCTTGTTCGCGTCTCGCGACCCGCAAGGTTCTCCGATAGAGCAATCGATCGGTCCAGCGTAGGTTTAGTCCACTGCTCAAGACTCTTAAGACCGGAATTCTTAGTTCGTAGTTCTCGGCTCGCCAAGAGATGGCCGTCTTTGTCGTCCCGAAGATCGAATACGACGGTGTTTCTTCCACGATACGCCACATGAAACGAGACAAAGCTCGACAGCGCGATACGCTTCAACTTGACGACGGTCGTTTCGGTCGATCCCTTTTCGGAAATCACCGATATATCGAGGAGAGCGTTTTCGGGCATCGAGGACGGCCATTCGATGACCGCCTCGTTGATTCCCCAAACGATTGGTCTGTTGACTTTCACATCGAGTTTCTTGTCTTCCATTTCCAGCGGATATGCTTTTTCAGCAGGCTGCGGAAACTCTCCGACACCCGTATTCGCGGAATCGCGGCGGTACGAAGGCCACAGCACAGCGTTCTCTGTAGCCGGGGCTTCCGTATCGAAACAGAGCAGTTCTCCCTTTTGAATTTTCGCAGTGAGAATCTCGAGTTTCCCGTCGTGATCGACATCTCCCACAAGCGGAGTCACATGACACTCTTCACTTGCGTAGTAACCCAGGTGTTCCCCATTGTCGCCTAAGATCTCGAAGCCCGGACCGAACCGCTTTCCGTTGAGCAACTCGTACCGACCGTCCCCATTTACATCAGCCACAGAGCACTCGCGGTAAAAGCCATTCAGTTCAATCTTCTTTTTCCAACGTAATGTTCCGTCAGAGTTGAACACATGAACCCGGCGTGCCCGTCCACAGCAGATCACCTCCATCGATCCGTCCCGGTCCAAATCCACCACACTGTTCGACGCATAGGCCCACATCTCAATCGGGCCTGCCCACAGCAGATCTCCAGTCGGTCCCGACAGCACGTACAACTTTCCATTCGGCGTATTGAAACTCATGGTTACCGCAACATCGAGATAGCCGTCGCCATTCATGTCGCCAAGACTCGGCGCGGTTCTGCCGAATTTCCCTTCGATTCGTTGTGTCCATTTGAGTTGACCGTCTGCGGTCAGGCAGACAACACGATCGTTTTCCGTCCCATAAACAATTTCGATTTCACCGTCCCGGTCCAGGTCCGCTGCGGCGGTCGCGGAGGCGTAATACTTGTCGATTCGGAACCGCCATAGGCGCTTGCCGCGTGGCGAAAGGCAAACGACATACCCGTAGCAATCCGTGGCAACTACCTCGCATCGCCCGTCGTCATTCAAATCGATCAGCATCGGGCATCGATAATTCGCGATTTTCCCCGCCATCTTGTAACGCCACATCTCGTGTCCATTTTCATCCAATGCGACCACGTCCCCGTCATGAAGTCCCACCACAATCTCAGCGTGATTGTCGTCATCCAGATTCCCGATCCCAGCGGATGCAGCACAATTCCCGCCTGAGTCCGTGGTCCACACCGCCTCTCCGTTGCCGTCCACCAGTGAGACAATCCCATCGCCGGAGACAACGACCACGTGGGTTGGATTGAACGCATTTGGATAAAACTTCGGACTCTCGCCGACCGTCTCACCGGCCTTATAGACCCACGACTCCGACACAGAAACCGATTCGGCTAGTGTGTCCGCTGTAAGAAACACCGTAACGCTCAGACAAATACTTAACACCGTCTTTCGCAACATGGGGTAATACGTCCTCCATTCGGCTTTGAACAAAATGCCCGGGTTTCTACCCACCCGGGCATTCACTCGCTGTTATTAGAACTCAATGAAACGGTTTCAGTTGAGCCGATATGTCACCGCTCGTTCACGGTCACTCCGGGCCAGTCATCGGTACGGAACGGATTGGCGGGCAGGCCGGCTCGATTGTAGAGGTTGCATTCCTCGGGATTGTCTTTCCAGGCGTAACGAACCGCCGCCGGGCGGGTGACCTTGTCCGACCACACAATGACATCGTTCCCGTCGATCATCGCGTTGGCTTCTTCAAACTGCCGATCCGACCCGGCGATGAGGAAGCCTTGCAGATCCTTGCCGTCACCGGAGATCAATCCGCCGCCGAGATGGTTGAACGAAATACGGATCTTGGCTCCTTCTTTCTCCATGGATTTATACATGGGGCCTGAGTAGATGACGTCGTCCTTACCGTATGTGCCGGCGAGCGCGTCCAACGCCAAACGGCGGCCGACCTCCTGCTTATTGCGCGGATGAATATCGGTAGGATTACCAATGTCGATTGTGACCGCCATGCCGGTATTGGGCAGTTTGAGCGCCATTGCTTGGGCTTCTCGGAGCTCCGCCCAGGCTGTGTCGGGCGAATAGGTTTGAATGAAATTGGCCAACTGAACAAACAGAAATGCGAGATCTTCATTTCCCCAGTTCTTTCGCCAATCGAGGATCATATCCTTGAAAAGGCTTCGATACTGATAGGCACGGCCCGCATTCGATTCGCCTTGATACCAGATGGCTCCTTGGACTGCGTACGGAATCAGCGGGGCGATCATGCCGTTGTACAGGACAGCGGGACGATGGGGATTGCGGTAAACAAGATTCGGCATACGCGGCGGATTCGGTACGGGTTCTCCTGTCACCTCCGCTTCCCGCATCTCTTGTTTCCAGTTTTCATACGCTTCCTCATATTGATCGAACGCCTCTTTGAAATTCTCTACATCGCGTTCGCCTCGTTCCAATATCGCCTGGTACATGGGGTCGGATTTCAGCGTCGGCATACTCGTCCACGCTTCGGCCCGTGTTCCTCCCCACGAACTGTTGATCAGACCAATGGGGATCTGCAGCTTGTTATGAAGTTCACGGCCGAAGAAATACCCGACCGCTGAAAATTCTCCGACAGTTTCCGGCGAACATTCGACCCACTTCCCGGGTACGTCCTTCTGTGGCTCCGAGGCAACTGTCCGTTCGGCTGTAAACAGACGAATTCGCGGATAATTCGCGGCGGCGATCTCCATTTTCGAATTCTGGGAGGCCTGGACCGACCATTGCATATTCGATTGACCGCTGCATACCCAAACCTCGCCGACAAGAATGTTGTACAGGTTGATCGTATTGTTTCCCGAGACGGTCATGGTATACGGACCGCCCGCCTTCATCTTCTTTATCTCGACTTTCCAGCATCCGTCACCATCCGCTGTTGCCGATTCTTTTCGACGCTCGAGTTTGACCGTGACTTCCTCACCCGGGTCGGCCCATCCCCAAATCGGTATGGGCATCCCCTGCTGCAGGACCATGTTCTCACCGATCACCGACGGAAGACTGACGTCGGCAGAGACAGGCGATGCGGCACAGAAGAAGAACAATGTTGCGGCTGCGATAGAAATGAAGGGATATTTGCGCATAGTCGACCTCTCCGCGTGTTAGTTTCAGTGGGCTATGCCCTCAGCAATCGTGCATAGACTCCATTTTCAGTAGTCTTGCACAGTTACCGAGAGCTTGTCGAGAGGATCTATATGCACCCGGCTGTCACCGTGTTCTTGACCGTCATTCCGAGCGAAGGCCTCATTCAGTCTCCGCCGGCCGGGGGCAACTGTCCACAAACGCCAGCGCCTCGCGGATAAAAATCTCTCCGGTCATTTCTCCGAGGCCGGTTCTCGTGATGTACTCATAGCGCTCGAAACTGTCGAAATCGACCTTGGTTAGAATGTATCCGAACGCGTCGTTGGTCAGTCCGAGAAGAAAGTTGTGTTCTCCATGCATGTTTCGTTTCAGATAATACCCGATATTCGGGAGCGCTTCGCCGGGGATGGTCAACATCTGTGCGTTTCCGAGATTGACAACGTTTACTTGTGTTGTAATTCGGTTGTTGTCCAGTTCATATCCCAACGGCGATGATTTCACAATCGCCTGCATCATCGGCGAATCGATGGGGAATGTGATGTAGGTGGCATCGCAGAAAAGGTTCGGTTCTTTTTGTACCGGTGCGTCTTTCACGATACGCAGCGCTTCATCGGCGAGCAATTCGCCGATCCTTACGCATTCTTTCCACGTTCGCATGTCTTCTCCCTCGGGGGCTCGATTGTCGGCGGTCACCATGCCGCCAAGGGCACCGTTCATGAATATGCCCACCCCTCCACCGTCCTCTTCGATTTCCTCATACAACGGACCGATAAGGTCGGGGCTCAATACGCCTTGGTCCGACCCGAGCACCTCAGGGTGGATCGCATAATTGATGAATGTTGCGAACGGTTTGTTGTCTCTATCGAGACATTGAATGACGTCGCAGCGCGGATCGTACAGCTGTGGAGCGTAATAGTTGTATGCGATCTTTCCTTTCGCTTCTCCGGTTGCGATTTTGATCGATGCGGGCCGGAGGTTGGTCACAGCTTCATTGATTGCCTCGGCCATCCTATCGCAGACGACATCCAGATACTCCAAATCGGCTCCGCAGCGACCTTCCCGGTCGAGAAACCCGTAGCAGTCTGGTGCGCTGTGGGTGTGAGTGGCCCCGATCAGGATATTCTCCGGCGGGATTCCGTCTACTTTATCCCGTACTCGGTCGCCGAGAACCGCCGGAAACCCGAGAAAGTCGGCACTGACGATAGCGACTCGCGTATCTTCCTGCTCGAACACGATTGCGCGGACTGTCAGATCGCCTTCCTTTTCGGTGGCCGGACTGGACGGTCCCACCCCACCCGAAACCGGCAGCAGTGGGTCCGGATTTACCGTGCGGACGGCGATGCCCGCCTGGAACGCGAATGCCTCGAACGTGAATACCAGCGTAACGAGGATCAAGGAAATAAAGTTCTTCTGCATGTTTTTCACCTTTTCTTCAGTTCATTTGGTGGGCTACGCTCTGAGTGCGTACCGGCGAGCGGATGCGGTGATCGGTCGCTTTGAGCCCACCCTACACCCCCACACACTGGGCTCAGGGTAAGCCGTCGCCTGCCGCCCCGTTCTCCCTCGTTGTTCGAATTCTCTTACCGTAGAGGGATTGGAACAATGGGAGCACGTGTGGAAAGAGTTGCCTGCTACCGGGTGAATTTGAGATTGCCTCAACAGGTGTGCCATTTTGTCATAGGAGAATTCTCCTAGAAAAAACGGGAGATTCTCCCGAGCAATTTGTGACTTTTCCCTATTGACCGAAAGATCAAACGGGGCATAATTCTCTCGTTGAAGGAGAGCAATTATGAGAAAAAGATGCGGATTGTGCATGGTGCTGCTGATTGGATGCTTATCGATTCCCGGACCGGCCTTTCCTGCTCAGACAACAATCCAAAGTGGAGATAGTGCTGGCTATAGCCAAGCCCGCGAAGGCGGACCACCGTTCACACCTCCACCGAGCACAGACCGGGGAGGGACCCTTGGCGTTCACTTCTTTGAAAATCGACCCGTCGACTACAGAATCCTCTTCCTGCTCGCATCGTACGGCTTAATTATCGCCGTTCCGTTCGCCATTTGGATCTACGCTTTGATCGACTGTTTGACAAAGGAGCCGTCCGAGAATCCGGATAAACTCGCGTGGGTGATGGTGGTTTTGTTCGCGCATTTTATTGGCGCTTTGATCTATCACTACGTGAGACGGCCGAAACGCATCGAGGAATACGGCAGGTGAGAAATGGGCGTTTTGGGTGGGTTACGCTCCTCGGGAGTTGATGTGTTGATGGGCAGTCCGTCTTGTCGCTAAACCACCCTACCCGCTAGGAGACAGGCACCGGGAGGGCGAGGCTCCCGCCGAGCCGTTGTGTTGTAAAATGAAACGCGGCTCAGCAGGATCTTCGCCTCCCCAGCGTAGTCACGTTGAAACCAACCCTTCCACCGCCCACTCCAAATCGAATTCCAGCCACGATATACTTGGATCTCATACTTGTCCCACAGTGGATCAGCCGGAGGCGGATCGTGGCTACTTTTGAAACGCTCGCAATCGTTCTTTTTTCTTCTATCGGTTTTCTATTGGCGTACCGGTTCTATGGACGCTTCATTTCCCACAGGATATTCAATTTCATCGAAGAGACTCCGATGCCGAGTCATGAGCGGAACGACGGGCGGGACTATGTTCCGACTCGCCGGTCGATCCTGTTCGGGCATCACTATACCTCGATTGCGGGAGCCGGTCCGATTGTCGGTCCGGCGATTGGCGTTGTATGGGGATGGCTGCCGGCGGTGCTTTGGATTGTCTTCGGTTCGATATTCATCGGAGCGGTTCACGATTTGGCCGCTCTGTCTATTTCCGTGCGTCACGGCGGTCGGTCGTTGGGCGACGTGAGCCGCGATATCCTCAATCCACGCGTCCGAATTGTCTTCTTTCTGTTTGTTCTTTTTTTATTGACTCTTGTACTGGCGGTTTTCCTCTATTTTATTGCGTTGTTGTTCATCAAATTCCCGTCGTCGGTTCTCCCGATTTGGCTTCAGATTCCTATCGCGGTTTCTCTGGGATGGGCCGTATATCGAAAGGGGTTCAATTTGCCGATAGCCGCCGCCCTGGCGGTTTTCGCGATGTTTCTCACGATTGTTCTCGGCCATTTCGTTCCGGTTGATATCGAGGGATTTCTTCCGGAAGGGAACACCGGCTTTCTTTCGCCGTATTTCATCTGGGTTGTTATTCTGTTGGGGTATTGCTTCTTTGCCTCGATTCTTCCGGTTCAGGTTCTCTTACAGCCACGCGATTACATCAATTCCAATGAGTTATACATCGGTCTGGTTTTGATCATCATCGGCTTTGCAATTGCACCAATGCCCATGGTCGCTCCGGCGGTGACGACGGGGTTTGAGGGAGCGCCGCCACTCTTGCCGATGCTTTTCATCGTGATCGCCTGCGGTGCGATTTCCGGGTTCCATTGTCTTGTGGCATCCGGTACCACAGCGAAACAGCTCAACAGCGCCTCCGATGCCTGTGCGATTGGGTACGGCGCGATGCTGCTCGAAGGGATGCTCGCGATCATTGTCGTGATCGCCTGCTGCTCGGGATTGTCTGCCGAGGAATGGTCGACACAATACGCCAGCTGGAGCAGTGCGCGGGCCGGAGCGCTGGCGGGGTTTGTCCGAGGCAGCGCGTCGTATATTGCTGCTGTCGGGATACCCGAAGCGTTTGCGCAGACCCTTGTAGCGGTGGTGATCGTTTCGTTCTGTGCGACAACGCTCGATACAGCGACGCGAATCGAACGCTATATCATCACCGAGCTGGCGAGCAGCTTCAAAATCCCGAAACTGGCCCGTCCGATTCCCGCGACGATACTTGTGTGCTTGTTGGCTCTTTCGCTGTCGCTGTTCCGGGACCCTGTCAAAGGGGTGATCGGCTCGGGGGGCTATATTCTCTGGCCGCTGTTCGGAACAATCAACCAAATGCTCGGCTGTTTGGCGTTGATGATCGCGACGGTTTATCTGGCGAAACGGCGGAAACCGATTCTGTTTACAGCGATCCCGATGTTTTTCCTTTTGATTATGACCGGCTGGGCGATTTTCCGCCAGACGACGGGATTCATTCTTCCTCCCGCCGGTGTCGAACCAAATTATCAGTTGTTTGCGGTAAGCGCCGCGATTATTGTCCTGGAAGCCTGGATGCTTGTCGAAGGAATTATCGCTTTCGGAGGGACGTTGGGGCGTAAAGGCCCCGAGACCGAAGGTACGGCCCAGGCTTGAGCCAATGTTATTGAGTTAAGCCATTCGTATGAGAATATCGGGAGGGCGAATCTCCTGATGAGCCGTCGATACCTAAAGCAGAAAGAGGCTCATCAGGAGATTCGCCCTCCCGCGACAAGCCCGGCGAGCCTTAACTTTATGGCATAGACGCTTGAGATTGTTTCATCATGTACGAACCCGATCTTTGGGGTGAGCCGGACGGGAGGACACCGAGACGCCTGCCGGCACGGCCGTTGGTGAAAGTGGCGATGGGGTATATCGCCGGTCTTATTGTCGGCTGGGCGTTGTCGGTCAGTGTTGTTTTTGTCTTTGCCTGTTTGCTCCTCGTTATCGCGCTGATTCTTCTCCTCGCACTCCGTCGCAGTCCCCATGTTCAGCGGCTTTTGTGGACTTGTTCTGTGGTCGCGGCCCTCCTTGTCGGGCTGTTGCGAATCGAACTTCTGGATGCTCATTATCGTCAGATTCAACA
Source organism: uncultured bacterium (assembly GCA_964612675.1). Lineage (GTDB taxonomy): Bacteria > Hinthialibacterota > Hinthialibacteria > Hinthialibacterales > JAKPRU01 > CAZTDD01. Next base: position 4,741 of record CAZTDD010000093.1, on the reverse strand, counting down.
ACAGGTGAGTCATCTCTCACGGATCGGTCCGGTAGCGATTCGGGGGATCGTGGAATCGCACCCGGCCACGAAACACGGTTGGACTCGCTTTGATGTCTCAGAGGTGACCGCCTCCAAATGGGGGCGAACCCACGATGTCCCTGGATCGGTTGAACTGCGGATTCGCGGTATGAAGGACACAGATATCCCCATCGGATCGCGGGTTCATGCAGAAGGAGATTTATCGGTATTGGAAGATGCTTCTCTGCCCGGAGGGTTCTCGCCGCGTGAGTTCTACTACGCGCGATCTCAGGTAGCGCGAGTATACGTTGAACGAAGCGCTTTGGAGTTGTTTCCCGCCGAACCGCCGCGCAATCTTTGGGAGCGGTTCAAAAGAACCGTCTGGTCGTTCAGCAACCATTCATTCCGTGTCATAAAGGAACAATTTCCGTCCGAAGAGGCGGGGATATTGTGTGCGCTGACTCTTGGCGACAAAAGACACCTTTCCGACAGAGCGAAAAGCGCATTTGCGTGCAGTGGCTTGGCCCACATTATCGTCATCAGCGGCCTTCATTTCACGCTTCTTCTTGCCGCCTTCCTTTGGCTGCTGAGATCCATCCGGATCCCACGCCGTAGGGCATTCATGATTGCTTTTTTAGCGATTGGCTGGTTCTTGCTCTTGGTCGGTCCCCGTGTGCCGACACTACGTGCCGCGACAATCGCGGTTTTCTTGATGCTGGGCGTGTTCTGGGATCGGCGGGTAGACCGCTTGAACGCTTTGGCGGCTGCGGCTTTACTAATACTCCTTCCCTGGCCGGGTGAACTCTTTCTTGCTTCCTTTCAGTTCTCATTCCTCGCAGTATTGAGTCTGGTCCTTGTGATGCCTGCAATCCAACGATTTGTTCCCCTGCCAAACCGTCTTCCTTTGTCTTATTTCGTTCAACTTGCTCTCGCGTCTCTTGTAATCACGATCGCAATTGCCCCTGTGGCTATTTATCATGGTTATGCTTGGTCACTAGCCGCCGTTATTGCAAATCTCGTTGCGATTCCGTTGGTCACGATTTTCTTACCACTGTCGTATGTCTTTTTGACTTTCCATCATTTTGGATTGGAACAGATTGCGAATGTTCTGCAGCCATTGGTTGAGATCTCCTCCGGTTGGCTGCTTGATGTGGCGGAGTATTTTGCCGGTTGGTGGTGGGCACATGTACCTGTCAGCCGTATCCATATCGGTCTGGTCGCGGTTGTTCCGTTGATCTTGCTTGCGATGTCGGTGACGGAGGCGAAGCAGAAACACCGAGTTTCCCGGCCGTGGCGCATGAGCCTGGTCTGTTTGGCGCTTGTCGCCGTGGGGGCATGGTGGGATGCCGCGCGGGTTATGCGGCGTCCATTTGAAGCATCCTTCCTGGCTCTCGGGCAAGGCGACTGCACCTTCCTGCGAACGCCGGACGGCGGAACGGTGCTCGTGGATGGAGGCCCGACACCGTACGGCTATGAGGCTTTGACAGAGTTCCTCATGGACCACGGTGTCCAGCGTGTTCATCTTCTTGTATTGACCCATCCCCAAGCGGACCATATCGGCGCGCTTCCGTATGTTCTGTCGATGTTCCCCGTCGATTTGATTCTCGACCCGGGTATCGATGCGGACACGCAGTGTTGGAGGTTGTTTCGTCAAAGTGCGATTCAGAACGGTGCGGAATGGGAAGTTGTTCGTGCAGGCGACCGTATCGAGGGATTTGGCGATCTCCGGATCGACGTCCTTCATCCCAGAGGCTCGCGGGAACGCGTGCCCGCCACGGATGATATCAACGAGCAGTCGGTCGTTCTTCGTGCACGTTGGCAGGATGTTTCATTCTATCTCACAGGCGATATCGGGTTCCCTTCGGAGCCGGAGATTGTTCTGCCAGAAGATCATTGCCGGACGGTAGTATTAAAAGTTCCGCATCACGGCAGCCGGTACGCATCTTCATGGGAGTTCATCGAGCATCTCTCTCCCGCTGTCGCCGTTGCGGAAGTGGGCCGAAATCCGTACGGCCATCCGCACGAACGGGTTGTTCGGCGCTACCAAAACTCCGGCGCTGGATTCTTCTGTACTCATTGGCATGGCAGCGTGCGTGTGGTATGTAGAAAAGACGACATTCGATTGAGGACCATGTGGCCGAGTTCCGTTTACGATCATCCGGCTCATTTGGACGCGATTCGATCTTCGGTATCGGACTCCGGCCGCCTATAATGGGTACTCCGTCATCGCGAGCCTTTAACTGGCGGTGTCGGTGGGTAGAGAAAGAAAGTGCGACTGTTCGCAGCGGGTCGCTTAACCGTCATGGCAAGCGAAGCGTGGCCATCTCGTTTTGTCCGATTCAACGGCGAGATTCCCACGTCGCTTCGCTCCTCGGAATGACGGATTCGGTCGCAATCACGGATCTGAAGCCGTGCTAAAACGAGGTTCGAATGGAACACCCCAATAACGAATTTGTGTTGGAAATGCTGGATGTCAGCAAAGCGTATCCAGGCGTTCAGGCCCTGCAGGATGTTCAACTCCGTGTCCGCCCCGGCGAGGTACATGCGCTGGTCGGCGAGAACGGAGCAGGCAAATCGACGTTGATGAAGATCCTGGCCGGTGCCGAGCGAATGGACTCGGGCCGCATTTTGGTGAACGGGACTGAGGTTCACATCGATTCGCCGAATAAAGCCCAGGCGCTGGGGATTTCCATTATTTACCAGGAATTCAACCTGGTGCCACAGCTCGGCGCGGCGGAGAATATTTTTCTCGGGCGCGAACCCACGCGAGCCGGGCTGGTCGATTTCCGGCGGGAAAAAGAAGAATCGCAGAGACTACTCGAACGACTGGGTATTTCATTTGACCTCGATACTCCCATCAGCCGCCTCTCGGTGGCTCAGCAACAAATGGTCGAAATTGCCAAAGCCTTGTCGGTAAACGCAAAAATCATCGCCATGGACGAGCCGAGCGCGACATTGACTCTGCATGAACTGGACAGCCTTTTCAGGCTGATTCGCAATCTAAGAGAGCAGGGAGTAAGCATTGTCTATATATCGCACCGCCTGGAAGAGGTTTTCGATGTGTGCGACCGGGTCACAGTCTTCCGCGACGGTCAATGGATCGGCACAAACGATGTGTCCGACGTGGACCGCGACTCGATGATCGAGATGATGGTGGGTCGAAAGATCACGGATGAATTCCCGAAGGAGGTTATCGAGCGCGGTCCGGAGCTTCTTCGTATAGAAGGATTGTCTCGCGGGCGCGTGAAAGATGTTTCGTTTTCGGTTCATGCCGGTGAGATCGTCGCGTTGACCGGCCTGGTTGGCGCAGGCAGGACTGAAGTGGCACGGATGATATTCGGTGCGGATCAGCTGGAACGAGGACAGATCGTTTTCGATGACAAACCGGTTTCGGTTCATCATCCCCGTGACGCCATTGACCGAGGCATTTGCCTTTTGACCGAAGACCGAAAAACACAGGGGCTCGTTTTAGGGATGCGAATCCGTGAAAATGTCACCCTGCCGACATTAAAAGACTTCTGCCGCTGGGCGTTCGTTCGGAGCCGGATGGAACGCGAAACGGTGCAGGAATATGTCAACGATTTGCGAATCAAAACACCGTCGGTGGAAGAAATTGTCCAGAACCTATCCGGCGGGAATCAGCAGAAGGTTGTTCTGGCGAAATGGCTCCTGACGAGTGCAAAACTAGTGATCTTCGATGAACCCACGCGGGGAATCGACGTCGGTGCGAAACGCGAGATCTATCTGTTGATGGGACGGCTTCTCAAGCAGGGACTGGGCATCTTGATGATTTCCTCGGAGCTGCCCGAAGTGCTCGGGATGGCGGATCGGATACTGGTCATGGGGGAAGGCCGTCTGCTCGGTGAACTCTCCCGCGATGAGGCGACGCAGGAGAAAATTATGGATCTCGCCACCAGTGCACCGGGGGCGAAGGCGGCTTAGGCTTTATTGACCGAACCACCACCAAGCGGAGTTGATGGTGCTGCAAAAAGTCAGCGGGATGCGAGAATTGAGGTATCAATCCCCTCTGAATCTCCCCTACCTTTGGCCACGCAAGCGTGTCCCTCTTGGGGGAGAATACGCTGCAGACACGCTCGTTTCTTTTTCCTCCCCCGAAGATCGGGGGAGGTTAGGAGGGGGTTGAGATCTATTTTGCTCACTTCTTGCCGCCCCGTCGCGACTGTGGGATAAGGCGGGATTGAGGCCGAATAGTATAGGACTGAGGTGAATTCATGGACCCAACACCGTGGTTTGACGATCCCAATCGATTTGGTGCCTTGTTCGGGGCGATTGTCGGAGGCGGCGGCGGCACACTGGCGGGATTGCTGGGTGCTCTGACCGGGTGGCTTGCCCCAAAGGGCAAAGCGAAACCGTTGATCGTCGGCGGTTTCATCTTTTTCATCGTTGTGGGGGTTCTCCTGTTTCTCGTGGGAGTCTGGGCACTGGCGAGCGGACAACCGTATGGGATCTGGTATCCTTTTCTTCTGTGCGGGATTATTTTCGCGGCGGTATGTGGAGGACTGTTGCCGATGATTCTTAAACGATACAGCGAGGCGGAGAAACGGTGAATTTTTGGAGGGGCATGCCCGCGCTCAGGGGCCGTTACGAACTCCATCGTTTGCAAGAAACACATGTCTTGATTTCCTGTCGCCTCGCGATTCTGAATAGGCCCTTCGCTTCCGGCACGTCACCCCTTATTCTGAAGGTCCGGTAAAAGATCGGCCACTGACATTAGAAGGTT
>CAZTDD010000092.1:0-28526 GCA_964612675.1 uncultured bacterium | reverse complement strand
GATCGCCCCTCACCCTAACCCTCTCCCGGGGGGAGAGGGAACTTCCGATGCCAACGTTCGACTTTTTGCGACGCCGTCAATCTTGGGGGCGAAGCGCTATTTCGCATAGTCTCGGTGTTTTGAGACGGTTTCGGGAGCCTCGCCCGACCACGATATTCAAGCGACGATAGTATCCACGCGCGATCACAGATCAGCTTCCTCCGCCGAAATCGGGAACAGGCAGTTTCTCGCCGTCCTTGAGGGCGGACTGGTGAGCCACGATCCCGGGAGCTGTATATGCGACGGCTTCATACACGTCGACTGTAGGTCTTCTGTTTTCGACAAGTGCCGACACAAATTCGTGAGTAATAAACGTGTGTGAGCCGCCGTGTCCGCTGCTGTGACGCAAGGGTTCGGGAAGCATATCCGTCTGCCAATGCATGGGTTGATCGAATTTCTCGGGTCTTTTTCCGATATGGCAGACCGTTGCCGGTGCGCCGTTCGGTGTCGGCATAAAGAAGCTCATTTTGTCTCCATACCATTGAGCGCGCTCGCAGATCCCTGCGGCGACATTGCGGAATTCGGAATGTCGTACGGGATTTCCTCTGTTCGTTTTGTACATGGCTACAGAATTGCAGAAAGGATTGTTGTATTTATTGTCCTCGTAATAGGGGATATTTTTTGCTCTGTCCCCGAAACACACCACTTCGCTGAGACGTTCGCCCGTAATCCCCGTAACGAAAGCGAGTGAATGGGTTGGGTAATGCATCGGTGGGAAACCGTAACGCCAGGTTGGTTTGCCTTTGTAGAATCGGAGACGCGGACCGTGGTTGGTCATATCGTGATGGTACTCGGTTTCGATATAGAACACGTTGCCGAATTTGCCTTCGCTATACCACTGCCGTGCCGTGATGGCCTCTTGTCGATAATAACTCGTCTCGGCCATCATATAGGTTTTGCCTGTCTCTTCCTTTGTTTCGATTAGTTGCTGACATTCCTCCAAATCCATAGCAGCAGGAACTGCCGATATAACATGTTTTCCTGTGCTCATCACTGCGACACAATGACGAACATGATCGGGAGCGCCGGTAAAGACCGCAACCGCATCCAGGCTGTCGTCAAGGATGAGTTTTTCCAGCGATTCATATACTGTGTCGCAGCCGTACGTTTTAACCAGCCGGTCCCGCCGGTCCGCACGGAGGTCGCTGACCGCGGCGACAACACAATCGGGATGTTGGTGCCAATAGAACGAGCAGCCGAAACCTCCTCCGACGACGCCGATGCGGATTTGTCTGTTTCCATTCTTCGATGAGGTGTCGGCGACAACCGATAGTGCGGGGAGTCCGGACAAACCCATGAGAAAGGTGCGCCTTTCAATATGGCTATCGCTGGATCGGAAATCGTTTTTCATTTAGAACCTCCAACGTTGTCGATGATCGTATCCTTATGATGTCGTGCTGGTCACACTGACCGAGGCGGCCACGGCGGCGGCTATGACTGCGGCTTGTACGCCTTCTACAGCGTCTTTGATCGCCTCGCCGATGGGCTCGTTTTCAGTCAGGTGATCAATCTTCTTTTTGGTTTCCTTTGTTTTCTCTTTTCCGAACACTTCGGTAATCAGGCTGCAAGCATTCACTAAACTGAGGAGGACTATCGTTCGTATATCCGGTTTGTCCCCTTTCAGTACAACTGTACGCATGCGCTGACGAACGTCCAACTCGGAATGAGGATCGCCTTCCGGATACCTGTGTACGGGAAACACCCAGAATATGCGGTGCTCCTCGTGCTTTAGGATCTTCTTCTCTACGAGGCGGTCAATGGTTCTTCTTTGCAGGTCGCACTTCGAATGAAGACGGTTGATCCAATAGTTGAGAGTTCGAGGTTTGCCGGATTCTTGAATGATACGCTGTACATTATCCAAAATCGCATCACCACAGGGCTTCGAATCGGAGATCACGGCCTTTTTCTCGTGCAGCTGGATTCTATCCGCCAGGTGCAATTCGAATATGGCAGCTCCCGAGAGACCGAATGGAATCGCCATCGATGCCGAACTTACGATTTTCCCTTTCTCATCGTCCAACGCCAGCAGTATTAATTCCTCGAGCAGCGTCAGCATTCCCGGGTTCTCCTTTCGTCTATTATGCAACCGATTCCCACGTTCGCGTCTCCGTTGAGCGATAAGCAGTATCCATGACTTTCTGGATTTGAGCGGCATCGCTCAGAGTGGGACTCGCCTCAGTACCGCCACCGATAGCCGCAAGGAAATTGAACAAACAAGCGACGTGCGCTCGCACCCAGCCGACATTCAAAGACCCGGGTAGGAACTTCCCACCCGGGGGAGGATATCGATTGACTGTTTCGATCCGCTTGAATCCGCGTATTCCTCCCATAGGCTCACTCGGTTCACGAACATCATAGATCTCGAGCCAATTCGGGTCCATGAGATTGAGACGGATCGCCCCTTTCTCACCGTGGATTTCTATACGCAGTTCATCGTTTGTGCCTGTGGCGATTTTGGACGCTTCGAGGGTGCCCAGTGCTCCCTCGGTAGTCCGCAGCAGCATAACCGCCTGATCGTCGGCTTCGACCTCTTGAGTTTTGTTACTTCCCGGCAGTTTTCGACGCGGATAGGCGATCTTTGTCGACGCACAGACTTCTTCGAATTGTCCAACCAAGGAACCGAGCAGGTCAAGAACGTGCGAGCCCAGATCATACAGAACTCCGCCGCCGCCTTGGCCCTTGTCGAGTTTCCATGTCAGCGGTTTGTCCGGATTGATCGAACTGGCATGCAGATAGCAGGCTCGGAAACTGAGAACCCGGCCGAGGAATCCTTCCCCCACCAGATGTCTGGCACGCATTGTAGACGGGTAGTATCGATACTGGTGCGCGACCTGGGCCACCGAGTCTCGGCCGTACTCTTTCTGCGCTTCGAGTATGGCCTCGCAATCCGCGTAGCTCGCCCCGAGAGGCTTGTCGCAGTAGACATGTTTTCCCGCCTTGAGCGCCGCGACGACCTGTTCCCGATGGAGATGGTTCGGAGTGCACACATGAATCATGTGAATGTCGTCACGATTGAGCAGCTCGCTATACTCTGTTGTCCCGAATTCAAAACCGCCGATGTGCAGCGCTTCGTCGAGTGTTTCTTGATGCCGTCTGCATATGCCTTTTAGGACGTATCGGATTGGCAATTCATCGTAATAGAAGGGGATTGTGCAATATCCGTATGTATGGGTCTTGCCCATGAATCCGAATCCGACAATCCCTACTCCGTATTGTTTCTTACTCACTGATTTGACTCCCTTTTCTCTTATGGAAATGCCTGAGAATTTGTCATTGCGAGCCCCAGACCGTCGGAGGCGGTGATTTGGGAAAGAAAACGGGATCTCCGTTGCCGTCATGGCGAGCGAAGCGTGGCCATCTCAACAAGTTACGAGATCCCTACGTCGCTTCGCTCCTCAGGATGACGGGGAAACGGACGAGTGACGGTGACCAGTCACGCCTTCTTCATCAAATCACCGGTGCTGCCTGTCCAGGTCTGCTAATGAACTACACGGTTACAGACTGTGTATATAGTACAGTCTCCTATATCCAGTGCCTTTCAAAAGACCGACATGGTGCAGACAGGCGGCATCTGATACTCTTTCGTCCGAAACAGAATCGTTCCTACGGAGAACTGTAGCGCATGTGGAACCTGAAATCTATTACACGGAGACGTTTCATAAAGAGCTCGATTATCACGAGCGGTGCGGCGAGTTTCCTGGATCCATCGAAAGGACGGACGATCTCCGCTGCGGAGAGTGCCGACTTGCCCCAAACGGAGGAAAGCATGCCCGATCAATTACCGAACCTCGATCCGGCGAAATGGATATGGTATCCATCCGAACGTTGTCTGCAAAACACATTTGTTCTCTTTCGCCGCGATATCAATTTGTCGGCTATCCCAGAAAAGGCTGCCGGCTGGATTCTGGCGGACAGCCGGTACCGCTTGTTTGTGAACGGAGAGCGTGTTCAATGGGGACCGGCCCCATGCGATCCGCGCTGGATGGAAGTCGATCCGCTGGATCTCCGTTCCAAACTGCGCCAAGGAAAGAATGTTATTGGATGCGAGGTTCTTTTTTATGGACGCGGTGACGGGACATGGCCGCTTGGAAAACCCGGTTTTCTGTTTTGGCTTGAAATTGAATCTCGAAACGGTGCAAAAGAGATTATCGCTTCGGATACCGCATGGCGTTGTTTGTTGGCGCGCTGTTGGAAGCCGGGGCATTATACGCGGTGGTATCTACGTGCGCTGCAGGAAGAATTTGACGCGCGGCTGTATCCTTTCGGTTGGACAAAGGCGGATTTTGAGCCCGGCCCGGACTGGCTTCCGGCGATGGAACATAATTGTCCCAATGATAAGCCCGTCGTCTGTTCCACGTATCCCGAGTACATGCTGGAAATCCAGGGAGATCGAGATACCTCCACGTTGTCGCCCCGCAGCATTCCGCTCCTCGACGAGACGAAGATACCGGTAAAGGGATTGGTGGAGTCATATACAATCGAATGGCATCGTCCACCCGAGGAGTATTTCGAATGTGAAACACCGGGTTCGTATAGTGCGAATCCCGGTGCATCGGTGAACGATGCCGGGAAGGGAAGGTGGCGTGTACAAATCGACGAGTTGAAAGGAACCGCACTCACGTTTGAGTTTGAAGAACAAATCGTCGGTTGGCCTTACTTTACGATTGAAGCGCCGGAAGGAACGATTGTGGAATTGATGGTCCACGAGGCGCACGAGGTTGGCGGCCCGCCCCTACTGAACACGCATTTTCACTCGTGGACTCGATTTATTTGCAAGGAAGGGGAAAACCATTTTGAAACGTTCGATTACGAGTCGCTTCGATGGATGCAGCTGCATCTGCATGGAAATCATGGAGAGGCGATTATCAAAAAAGTCGGCGTTCGACGCCGAATTTATCCATGGCCGAATAAAGCGCAAATATCCTGCTCGGACCGGAAGATTCAGAGGGTTCTGGATGCCTCAATCAATACGCTCAATAATTCCGCACAAGATATTATTGTCGATGGGATGGGACGCGAGCGGCAACAATACAGCGGAGATTGTGGACATCAGCTTCATGCGGTTTATCTATCGTTTGGGGAAACTCGCCAGCCTGCGCGGTTTCTAAAAACGTTCAGTCAAGGACTGACACAGGACGGAGTATTTCTGGATTGTTGGCCTGCGTATGACCGGTTGGCACGTTTAATGGAACGACAACTGGATCTGACGAAATGGGGGCCGATACTCGATCATGGAGTCGGATTTGTTTTCGATAATTATCATCATTATTTATACACGGGCGATTTGACAGCGAACAAGGAGCCGTATCCCCGTCTTCTACGTTTTGTGGATTATTTGAAACGGATTCAGCGGCCAAGCGGTCTTCTGCCGGTGGAGGATATCGGGACACCGTGTGTGTGGATCGACCATGAAGCCTATCAACAACAGCGTCATAAGCAGTGTGCGTTCAATCTTTACGCAGCCGCGATGCTCGAACAGGCCATGGCCCCGCTCTGCGAAGCGTTTGGCGATACCGAGAAAGCGCATGTGGCACGGGAGTTCGGAAGCGAGATTCTTAATGCGACCGTTGCTACATTCTGGTCGCCCGACCGAGAAACGTTCGTTGTGAGTCGTCCATGGCGATCAGAGGAAGGGGCCGACAGATTGTGCGACCGCTCGCTGGCGACGGCGATACTGTTCGATCAATGTCCGGAAGGTAAAACGGATGCGAGCCTGCGCGCCTTGGTCGAGTGTCCATCGGAAATGGGATTCTCGTATCCAGCAAATGCGGGCTGGCGGCTTTGGGCTCTCGGGAAAGGTGGACGCCCGGACGTGATTCTCAGCGATCTTCGAACGCGGTGGTGGTCGATGGGGTCGGTTCAGTTGAACAACACGCTGCAGGAAAACTGGCATGCCCCCGCGGATGCCGGTGCTCAGTGGAGTCATTGTCCCGTTGCCCCGTTGTATGTTTTCTACATGAGCCTTGCAGGAATTCGTCCGTTGGAGCCGGGATTTGCACGCTGCGAGATTCGACCTCAGTTAGGCGATTTGGAAGAAGTCCAACTGACAGCGCATACTGTGAAGGGACCGATACGGTTTGAGTCAAAAGGCGCGAAAGGCGATCGTAGATTGAAGATCACTTTACCTGAGAATTGTGAGGGGGAGCTGCTTGTTCCTGCCGAGGAAAAGACTGATTTGGATTTGCTTGGTCCGGGAGTCCAACTCCCGGACCGGCGAAGGTATAGGCTACCCGAGGACGCGACGAGCGAAGTTAATTTGAGATACTGCTGAGGCTTTTTAGGAGACTTTGCACCTTTGTAGGTTCTGAAAGGAGACAATTATGGCCGCTATAAGTGTGGATGAATATATACACCTGATACCTGCTTTGAGACATTCGCCGAAACGTTATCTCTGGTCTTCATACGATGCTGAAGCGGACGTGTTATATGTGAATTTCAAAAAGCCGAGCCATGCTGATGACAGCGAATTGACCGATGATGACGTTATCATCCGTTATGAGCAAGGTGAAGTCATCGGTCTCACCATAATGAACGCCGGCAAAAGGCTTGCGGAAACGGTTGACGGACAAACGACTGACAAGGGAATCAAGTAGAAGCAATTGCATTTTAGGCTTTACTTCCCTATACAATCCTCCGCCTCTCACGATCGAAATGAACCTGTGTACCTTGATCTGCGGCGAGATGTGCCATAATAGAAATCACTGAGTGGCTGTATCCCGCGTGAACGTCCGCGTTCGGTTTCTTCCCGCTTCGAATACACTCCAACCAGTTCTTCACATGAGGTCTGGCATCCGACCAGGCGGGGACACCTTCCTGGTCGATTTTGATCGGCTCCTTGATTGCCTCTTTTCCTCCGCCTTCGCCGCTGAACGTGAGGGTTCCCGAGTCGAATGTCCCTTTTGTACCGCGAATCTGCGCTTCGGCTCCGCCCGCGGCATTGCCCAGACGTGAGACGAAACGAAGCATAAACCCTCTGGGAAACATGAACGAACTTTCCAATGTGTCGTAATGTTCACGGCCTTCTTTCCAGACCAATGTCCCTCCCATTCCCATTGCGGTTTCGGGAATCGGATCGTCCATGAACCACGGACCGACATCGTAGACGTGGACTCCCAGTAGCCCCGCCAGGCCGATCGTGTAGTCGCGATACAGATGCCACGAGCGATAACGGTGAGCGTCGAACCTTCGTTTGGGGAGATACATCAGATACTGCTCCCAATCGACGTCTTCTTCTCTTATGCCTGACGCGTCACGTGCCCAGCTGGGCGTGCATCGGTTGTAACAGGATTCGACCTCGATGATTACTCCCAAAACACCGGAACGGAGAACGTCCATTGCCTCGTAGTGGGGGTTGTGGCTCCGTCGTTGGACGCCGACCTGGCAGATGATACCGCTTGCATCGACGGCATCTGCAGCGGCGTTCGCGTCCCGCAGATTGTTCGACATTGGTTTTTCGCAATACGCGTGTTTTCCTGCGTACGCCGCTTCCGTGAGGATGCGTGAATGCGCGAAGTCAGGTGTGGCGATGATGACCGCGTCGACATCCTTGTTATTCAAAACATCACCGTATCGTTGACATGTCGCTGGTTTGGTTCCCTGTCGTTGCTCAACCAAAGACGAAATGCTTTCTAATTGGCGTTTCCACACGTCACATACGCTCACAATTTCAACGTTACATTCCTCCGCAAGCGTATGGATAATTTTGGATAGATGAGTTCCGCGGCCTCCGCAGCCGATTACTCCGATGTTGATACGTTCGTTGGCTCCCAGCACGCGCTGAGGATCTACGCTGGATATTCCGGCGGCGATGGCTGCCGCTCCTGTGACCGATTTTGTTAGAAAGGTTCGTCTGTTTGGCTGGCTGGGTTGCATCTCTACCTCCTGAAAGTGTGAATGCTTCTCGATCAAGGCTGGGCGAAGTTCTCGCCGAACCGTGGCTGTTGAAGAAAGAAAACTCGGCTCACCAGGAGGTTCGCCCTCCCGAGGTTCGCCCGCGCGAGGTTTGGTCTCCCGGTGTGCTTTTCACAGAGAATGGTACCGCAGACCGACGGGATTGCCGAGAGACCGTCGACTGATGAGAATGGAACGGTTCTTTTGCGAACCTTACGGTATCGTTGTTGGGGGCAAGGTGTTTTGATATACCTTCCCGTCAATGATCAGCGGTCCCTGCATAACACTCGCATCTCCTCCAAACAGATAGATGTCACCGTCGCTGATCAGGCCGTTCGACGCTGCATAGGTTCGAACGCTCGCCCCGAACTGAAGGTCTGAACGGGAGCCCATGTCCTCGTCTTGATCGGGACCGCGGGAATTAATGTCGTACATTTTCTTGATGGGTTCCGGTTGGGCGGGAGCGACGGCCACCTCATAGACATCCGTATCGCCCCCACTCGAAGGATCATATTTGTTCTCGAACGGGTCGGTGGGGATGGCGCCGATGTATTCAAACTTGGTAAGCCAGTTCAATCCGGCTTCGGCGGTCGGTTCTTCCATCAGGTTTGCATAGTGTTCGCTCTCGTTGATATAGGAGTTGTAGTCTATACGGTACATCTCCATGGCCTGGGTGATCGCTTTCAGATCGCTGACAACGCGGGCGATCTTGGCGCGGGTCTGCGCGTTCAAGAAGTTCGGCACGGCGATCGCCGCGAGAATGCCGATGATTGCCACTACGATAAGAAGCTCGATTAACGTGAATCCTTTCCAACGTTCGGGCTTACGCATGGTTCTGTCCTCCGGGTCTGCTGTTTTTCTATTTGCTCGGCTGGACGGAAACTACGCCCACAACCCATATTAGCACGTGCGTTTGGGGGCTGTCCAACAGGATTGTTGCAAATGCGAGTAGCACTTTGCAGAGTTCGGAATCACGGATTAGCCTTCTGAATGGGATTTGTTGAGGGTTCCAATTCGTGATAGCCTTGCCCAGTAGACCAATGGTCGCGGGGTAACGCACGAGAGACTAGAGCACGAGAGACCAGAGCACGAGAGACTAGAAGGGCTGAAGACACGATGACCTTGGACAGAAGACAGTTTCTGAGAAAAACGGCCTTCACGGCGGGTGTTGGTTCTCTTGCCTCTCAGGGGGCTGCCGATGATGGGCAGGTAGAGCACACCGACTCGGCGACAATTACGATACAACGGCGTATTCCCATCCGTCATGACGTTGACGTCTTTGTAGCGGGTGGCGGCCCCTCCGGGATTTCTGTAAATGGTCTTCAGAATAAACTTAAGCAAATGGGCGCATTTCTGCCGAATTGTTAGAGAGGATTTGTAACGATGCAGACAACGAGGAGAGAATTCATGAAAATGTCGAGCGGGATCTTAACCGCGAGCATGATATCCGCTTGTGGGACCGCAGGCGATAAACAAAACACGGCTGTCTCAGAGAAACGTCCGAATATCTTGATGATTCTGGTGGACGATCTCGGTTATGGCGACCTGAGCAGCTACGGTGCGAAAGACCTGCAGACACCCCATATCGATAGTATCGTTACCGGGGGTATGCGTTTCGATTCTTTCTATGCCAACTGTCCGGTCTGTTCGCCGACCCGTGCGTCGCTGCTCACGGGGTGTTACCCCGAGCGTGTCGGTGTGCCCGGTGTAATCCGTACGCATCCGGAGAATTCCTGGGGATACTTGTCAACCGATTACCCGCTTCTGCCGGCTTTGCTCGGGCAAGCGGGATATGCGACGGCAATCGTTGGCAAATGGCACCTTGGACTGACATCGCCCAACACACCCAATGAACGAGGTTTCGATTTCTTTCATGGTTTTCTCGGCGACATGATGGATGATTACTACAACCATCGCCGACATGGGATCAATTACATGCGACTGAATGAAAAAGAGATCGACCCCGAAGGCCACGCGACCGATTTGTTTTCCGAATGGGCGAGCGATTATTTGCGAGAGCAAAACGCCGACAAACCGTTCTTTTTGTATTTGGCTTACAACGCACCGCATACGCCGATTCAACCGCCGGACGAGTGGGTGGATCGAGTTACACAGAGAGAACAGGCAATCGACCCCGAACGCGCGAAACTGGCGGCGCTGATCGAACACATGGATCACGGTATTGGGCAAGTCTTGAACACGTTGCAGGAAACCGGATTGGACTCCAATACGCTCGTAATATTCAGCAGCGATAATGGAGGGCTTCTCAGAGTCGGTGCCGATAATGGTCCTCTTCGTGACGGGAAGGGAACGCTGTACGAAGGTGGAATCCGTGTTCCGACCGCAGCCAAATGGCCCGGCAGAATCGATGCGGGGACACAATCGGATCGGGTCGCACTGACGATGGACCTCATGCCGACGATGCTCGATGCGGCGGGGGTTCAACTTGAGCACGATATCGATGGACGGAGTTTTTTGCCGACATTGTGTGGTAAGCAGCAACGGGAATGGAAACGAGACCTGTTTTTCATACGGAGGGAAGGCGGTTCTTTCTTCGAGGGAAAAACAATTGAGGCTATTCGGCGGGGAGACTGGAAGTTGCTTCGCGCAAAACCGGAGGGACCGTTGGAACTCTATAATCTTGAGAAGGACCCAAAAGAGACAAAGGATTTGTCTTCGGTAGAGAAATCGAAATTCAAGGAATTGCGGAAAGCTTTGTTGGCGCATCAGGAACGGTACGAAGATGTCCCCTGGCAGCCGCCGGAACGCAGGAAAGAGTAGTACCCTCACCCCAGCCCTCTCCCACCGGGAGAGGGAGAAGAGGTGTGTTAGCGACCTTTTGCCTTTTCGCCATAAGATCAAGATTCGCCATAGGATCAAGAGTGGAGCGTTTTCATGAAGTCAAAAGGATTCACCCTGATCGAGCTTCTGATTGTCGTTGCGATTATTGGGATTCTCGCCGCGATCGCCGTGCCGAATTTCATGAACGCACGGCTTCGCGCGCAAATCGCCCGTGTCGAAGGCGATATGCAGGCGCTCAGCGTTGCGCTGGAATCTTACCGTCTCGACCATAATTTCTACCCACCGGTCAGTAACTGCGGCGCTGCTCCACCCGAGCGGCACAGCGAAGGATGGGCGCTTCTGGTTCTCACAACCCCTGTTGCATATATTCCGAGCCTCGCACGCGATCCCTTCCATCCTGGAGATGCGATTGGTCAAGAATTGCCCGGGGTACACAATTACGGGCTCTATTGGTACATGGACCGCAGAACAAGGGCGTGGGGAAGCTGTGGAGAAGCCTCCGCCGCTCGGTTCTTTTTGAACGATACGCACCAATGGTCGACGAAAAGCCCGGGTCCCGATCAAGAGGAGGACGTGAATACAATGATCTCCAATAGCGCCCGGTCTTTCGTCTATCTCTTGTACGATATGTCGAACGGGCTGCATAGCGATGGAGACATTTACCGCTTTGGACCGTGAGGGCACCTTGGTTGGGTATTCTAGAGTTTTTCTTGTAAGCCGACTGTTTTCCCGGACTCTACCGCGTTCCAATATTCGTCTTCCACACGTTTGTACATACCGAATAATCCGCGCGCATCGGCGTCTCGATCGACCTCAATGAAATAGTCCGGTTCGGGGATGGTTCGCTCGGCCAGAACCTCGTCGGCGAAACGCCGGATGGTTTTTGTTGCGGGTCTATCCGTACCGTCCGGGTTGATAATGCCGAAATCGGAATTCTCATTTGTTCGAAAACCGCCCGGATACCACCACCAGACAATTCCATTGGAATAGGACTCGATCACCATTTTGTAGAAATCGGCGAAATAATTCCCCTGAAATTCAAGCAGATCGGGATCGGTTTCCCGAGTCTGCCGATTCCATGTACTTACGCCCGCTTCCGCCCACAGGACGGGTTTATCGGGTGCGCAGTAACGCGCGTAGGTGACGGTGAACATGCCGGGTTTCACACGTTCCCAGTCGCCAATTCGTCCGTACCCTTCCGGTGAGAGAAAATCCATACATTTCGCGACACCTTTGAAGTCATAGGGCATCTTCCGTGAGCCGTCGAACGTGGGATCGCCCGTAACGGTCATGCGGAAGCTGATGAGGTGATTTGAATCGATTTTTCTGATTTTCTGGGCGGCGGCTGCGTATTTCTTGTGAATCAACTCATCCACGAATTGTCGGTAGTCAGCGACCATTGTTCGATGAGGCCCGTCCTCACCGAGATGCTCGTGAGTAGGCGTCGAAACTGCACCGTCGAATCGCGGACCCGAATAAGACCACTGTCGTTCCGCCTTGGAAATAGAACCGTACTTGTTGATTATCCATTCACGCCACTGCGAATCGTATTGTCTTCGTTGCTCAACGGTTCCGAAAAACGGCTCCCAGGCGATATCGTATGCGTAAATTGTGTCAATTTCCCACAGACGGTGTTTAAGGATGATTTCTTTCCAGGCATCCCAATCATAGTGCATCGGTGTGCCCGGACGAATTGAAAGATTCACCCTTAAACCTAAATTCTCACATCTTCGCAGAATATCGAGTAGATTATAGGAATCGACCGAACGATGGTAGAGAAAGATTGAAACACTATTGAGGCCCATGTTTCGGCATCGTTCGAGATCGCGTTGAATAAACTCGGGATCATAGGGCCGCTTGCCGATCCAGTATTCGAAATCGGAACCGTTGTCGATAGCAATTCCTGTCGAGGGCATGTAATTGACGCCGTGAACGTACCACTTGTTCTTGCCGAGATAGAAATCGCCGTCATGCGCTGTGATAAATACTCGTTCCGATTCCGGTTTTGGACGGAACACCGAGAGGGACTGGTCAATCGTGTCCAACACGCGGCGGTCTTCAAGAATCTGAATTGTCAGCTCAAATTCGTTTGCCTCATCCGGAAGCGTAATTGGTTGAGAAATACACTCTACCTCACCGGCTGAAACAGCAACCGGTCGCGAGATTCGAATAGTCGAGCCGGTACCATCGCCTCGGAGTGTAAATTCCACCGTCAGATTTGTGGAGTCGGTCTTGGAATAATTGGCAATTTGTGCTCCGAGAATGACGGGTGTATTTTCGCGATACGTGAAGAACTCCGATCCGGCCTCCTGAAAGAAGATACCCTTCGCCATTCGGCGGACTGTGCCGACAATAAACTCACGCACAATTTGATCTCGATACCAGGTCGGATTCTGCACGGAGAAGGTTGTGCGCAGGCTACCGTTAAAATCAGCGACACATACAGAAGGTGCACCACGCCATTCTTGATCGGGGGCGAGGGCGTCGATAAGGGGGATCCATCGGGAGTCGCGGCCTTTATTAAACCCTTTACCGGTCGGCCGGGGATGATGAGCGAGGATATCCGCTGGCACGGGCATCGGCAGCGATTCTATTGTTCCCCTCGTTTTCAAATCGGCGATATCGTGTATTGTGTAGAATTTGTACTCCGGACATAAGCCCTCGATGGGCTTGATTCTCCGCAATAGAGCAGGGAATTCACCGTGAGGATTCGACGCTGTGCCAAGTTCATCAATATAGAATTCATATTCGCCGCCGCGTTGACCTGTATGTGTCCAGGCAACACCGAATTTAAGACGCTGGGCATTCTGCGGATTGAACCGGTCGCCGGGATGTCCTCTGTTGGGTACCGATTGCCAGAAATCAAAATCCTCGGGCGTCAATACAATGCGCTGCCACGTGTCGGTTACAGGAAAAACAGCGATCCAACGAGATCCATCCTTTTCGACCGCCTCAAGACTCAGAGTGTCCGTTTCACCGGCACCTTTTGCGTAAAAACAGGTTAATTCGTGGCCATCGGGAAAAGGATTTTCGAGAAACGGAGACGCCAGGCCATCCCAGCCTGACATCCGGCCAATATGAATATGCAGGGCTTTTCCGTCGTGGCCTGGGTCGAGCTCCGCAGTGAAAGGAGACTCCGGCTCGTTCGTGTGCCGTTCCCACGCTGTCAAGTCTTCGTTCTCAAAATTAAAAAGGAGGTGCTCCGTCTGTTGTGCACGGAGCATCTCCCGCCAGTCCTGTCTGGAAAGCCACTTCGGACCTACTTTGCCAAGCGGTGTTTGGTACGCCGGTGCGCGCAAAGCGAGAATGTCGCCGCCCTCTTGGATGTACGCAGTAAGTGGATCGAGGCTATCCACAGGCAGCGCATGAGCGGAAGGAAGTACCAACAGATCGCACGTGTCTGTATTGACGACCGAGACGCTGCAAAGATCATCTCCATCGATGAGCGATACATCGAAACCGGCATCGGTCAATGCAGAGGAAATTTGGTCGGCGATTTCGAGATCGTGGCCGGGGAGGGTAGCTCTTAACAGCGTCACGCGATAACTCTCTTCCGGCGTTTGTGCTGTGAGAGTAGTCGGTGGGACACCAGCAACTGTGGCCAATGTGCCAAAAACAAGTATCCACGACCTGATTCTGCTCATGGGGTACGAAGACCTTTCCATTGGACTGGACGACCATCGTGACGATGAGGATGTTTCTGCGTTACTCTATAAGAAATTTTCGGTGGAAAAAGGGAAGGAGGGAACATGATTCATCGGAATGTAGTCTTGTTTTGTGCAGCGATTCATGTGCTGTTCGTGTTTGCGATGAGCCCGGCGTCGCGTGCGGAACCGCCTCGTGTCATCAACGCGGTTCCGGATAACGGCGATACCGATGTGGACCCGTCCGTGGATGAGATTCGTGTGGTTTTCGATCAAGATATGAAAACAGGTGGATTCTCGTGGGTTGGGGGCGGCGACGCATTTCCAAAAACGCGTGGAAAGCCACGGTGGGTGGATACGCGTATCTGCGTGTTGCCCGTAAGGTTGGAGCCGAACCACGAATATTGGCTGAGCATAAACAGTCATACTGTCAAGAATTTCGTGGGTGAAAACGGTGAGCCTGCTGTACCTTACCCGATCGCCTTTGTGACGGGGGCCGGGGAATCGCTCTCTCAAGAAGAACTCGGCAAGGAGGAGAATGAAGAGTCGATTGCTCAGCTTAGGCGTGCGATCAATGAAGAGTATTCCTATCGCGATTTACGAAAGGTAGACTGGGATATCCTTTTCGACGATTATGAGCCACGTCTACGTGAAGCGAGAAAACCTGTGGAATTTGCCAAGGTTGCCGCCGAATTGCTTGGATACGCGAACGATATGCATATCTGGCTGAAGGCGGGGCCGGCAAGATTCGGTACGGCGCATCGAGATGTCATACGAAACTATAACCTGAACACACTGAGCCGCATCGTTCCCGGCTGGACAGAGCATAATTCCACGGTCTCCTCGGGAAAATTCGAAGATAACATCGCCTATATCCTGATCGCCAACTGGTCCTGGGACAATCGCGACGATTTGGAACCGGCATTCGAAATGTTGGATGAATTTATTAATACAAAAGCACTGATTGTCGATGTCCGACCGAACGGTGGCGGCGATGAGCGGCTCGCGGGATATTTTGCCGGTTGTTTTATCGATCAACTGAGAGTGTATGCAAAGCATGTTTATCGTGATATTCATTCACCCGACGGGTTTTCTGAACCGAGCGAGCGGATTGTCCGTCCGAAAAAAGGACGGCCGAAGTACCGGGGCAAAGTCGCCGTGCTAACGGGGGAAGCGATCATGAGCAGCTGCGAGGCGTTTCTCTTAATGATGAAACAGGTTCCCGGTTGTGTCCTCGTAGGAGACCGATCTTTCGGCAGCTCAGGTAATCCCAAGCCTATTCATCTTTCGAATGGTGTTGTTGTCTATTTGCCGTCATGGAAAGCGATGCGCCCGGACGGGACTGTTTTTGAAGGGGAGGGAATAGAACCCGATATTGTTGTCGAGGCTGCTGAATCCGATTTCGATAGTGGAGATCCAGTACTGGAAGCCGCACTGGAAAGCCTTCGGTCTGCGGCTGGGAAACAGAACAGTACGAGAGAATATTGAAACACGACGATACGAAGACAGTTCCGGTGGGTTACG
Source organism: uncultured bacterium (assembly GCA_964612675.1). GTDB lineage: Bacteria > Hinthialibacterota > Hinthialibacteria > Hinthialibacterales > JAKPRU01 > CAZTDD01. Next base: position 12,627 of record CAZTDD010000092.1, on the reverse strand, counting down.
CTCCTCTGAAATGCGCGCCTGAGGCATCTGGGGATAGACCGTCGCTAACCCACCCTACTCTGAAAAATATCAACTTGCACCGAGAAGTATTAATTCTCGGTGATGTTGTCACCGATGACTGCTTTTGTTGTACCCAGATCAAACGCTTTAGGCTGCTTGGGCTCGTGCCGGAACAGGTCCGACATAATGTTTCCGGACAATAGAACCCGTTCGCAGTCGCCGTTTGCTTTTATCGCGGAGCCGGCGAGACCGGTGAATATGTTTCCGGTAATCGTGACGTCTGCCGTATTATTCAAGAGAATTCCGCCGGCTGGATCGTCACGTTTGACCTTGCCTCCAATATGAGCATTTGAGAAATTGTTCCCGGTCACGGTAATGCGTCCGCTGTTCGGGCCGATGACAAGCGATTGTTGTGCGATGATTGTGAACGTGTTCGCTGAAACGGCGCATCCCCACGCATCGCGTAGATCGACTCCGCCACCTTGTTCATGGGCGATCACGTTTGCGCTGACGGTTATGCCGTAGCAATCTCGGTCAAGAATGATTGCCGTTCCTTTACACTCCTCGATCATGTTTCCCGACAAAACCGAGCCGTACGTGTTTTCGATAACAACGCCGTGGCGCAGGTGGTCGTCGAGGTTGTTTCCATTCATGCAGAGATTAAAACTGTCGATACAGCGCACGGCATCCTGATTCTCTTCGAACTGGTTGGCATTGACTACAATGTCATGTCCCGCGTGGATGTTGAGGCCGGCCTTTGCATTATAAGTAATGATGGAATCGGAAATTCGTGGGTCTTCATAGCAGCTGATTAAATTGATTCCGTGGCCGCCGTTATGATCCACGGCAAGGCCGTGAATGTAGATTTCGTTAACACCCTGTGCCAGCATACCGTCTCCGCTTTTGGGATTCCCACTGATTCGGAAATCGGCGAGTTGGAGACGCCAGATTCTGGCTCCGTTATCTTCCGGATATTGTTGTGCACGTACAATCAGACACGGCTCGTTGTTTTCGTTTGTATTGATGAGATGCGTTGCCGCGCCGGCCCCTTGGACGCGTGTATTCTCTCGGCTCAAAATCAACGGATGATCGATTTCAAATTCACCGGGAGGGAGCTCAACGATGCCGCCTTCATCCGGCAGCGCGTCAAACGCGGCCTGCAAATCGGGATATTTCGCGGCATCGACTATGGGCGAAATTCCTTGTTGAGATATTTGTGCGTTGCAAGTAGGTGAGAACAGGATAACAGAGGCGATAATGAGGATACTGAATACGTGCGACTTACGTTTCATGAGTTACTCTCCTTTTCCCTAATAATCGTAAATTGCGAAGCAATCTATTGGTTTTTCTCGCTTTCCAGGCATTCCTACTTTTGCGCTAATGCACTTCCCATGGTGCCCAGACACGACCTCCGGCTGTGCGGCCGAAACGAAGCGGTGGGCAGCGCAATTCAAAGGCGCCGATGTCCGGCGCTTCTCCTGTGAACCCGTCATTGAATCCCGGAATGGGTATGCCTCCATCGATCATCGGATTGGGAATGGAGACGACCGGATCGGTTATGGTCTTCTCTTTGCTCATTCGCGATATCGGTATTTTGCCCCATTTTATCGTAGTTGTACTCCCCGCGGGATAGAATTCAAGATAATGCGACTCGATATACGAAGGCTTTGTCCGCACGCCGTGCTTTTCCCGCGCGATCCCCCTGTCCATGCCCGTGAAAAGATCGTAGTCAAAATCGCACGGGATGTCGACCTGTCTTGAAGAGGCCAACCGTCCTGGGCAATCGAAGACGTTATTCCGTGTGACGCAATTCGGATTGACATGGCCGCTGAAGGCATGAAAAGAACCATTGGGCTGGAGCGCTGTGTTGTGAAACACATACCGCCTGCCGCCACCGTATTGATCGCGCTCGCCGGTTTTGATCATTGGGCCGCCGATAGGATTCTTGTGTGTCCTGCGGCTTTCACCGAATACGTTTCGAAAAATGTAGAGAGGTCCTTTCGACGTACAGGCCGTTGCTATGTGACTGAAGGTGAGATGCGTATAATTTCCCCAAATACGCACATTCATATTTGCACCTTCGCTCTCGATAGCATCATCCCAGACGTTTCGAATAATATTTCCGTAGATATCGGAGTCTCTGTTTGGGCTGCCTTCGAAGCTGTAATTCGATCCGCCGCCGATCGCGTCGTTGAATCCGTGATCCTCGCTCGATAGGATTTCATTGTACCGGATGATATTGCCGCCCGAGCTATTCCTAAGACTGATGGCCTGAGGCCCGCTGGGATGCCCTGTATCCCAATCATTCGATGCGCCACGCGGGTCTCGAATCAGATTTCGCTGAATGACCAGGTTGCCAACGCCCGTATCCGCGTAAATAGCGCTGTCCATATTGCCGACGTTGCCGTACGTAATCGGGCCGCCGATGCGCCCCCAAAACGTAATGTGGCAATCTTCGATCACAACATCATGCCGTTCCCGCTTGATTAGAATCCCGTGTCTGGCGGCATTCTTTAGCTCAATACCACGAACGATGACGTAGTCCGCATCGACAACAACTGTACAATCCGCGGCGTTGCCGACGTCGATGGTCGTCTTTGAGTTCGGGGGTGGTGTCACGAGATGATATGCGTCGGGAGTTCCCGATTCTGATATTTCCAGGGGGGAATCGAGTGTTCCTTTGGGAAGATGGGTAGTCTTGCCGATCGGGAAATCTTCGCTTTTCGTTCTACATTCGAGATCCAACTTCTTATTCTCGGACCGGAGTTGGATTTCGTACATGGTGTTTGGTTGGAGGCCAACGATGCTCCCTCTGTATTCGTTATCACGTGGATCGTAGACCAATTCGAGCGACTCTTGCCAATCCGATCCACCTTGCTCTCGATAATAGGGGACAGATCCGCCGACATCTTCCGAAGGATAGTAGATTCCGATGCATTCAAATGTCGCCACAGCGTATGGTTTCTGTTCCGCGCCTTGGGCGGTGAGGCAGAGAAGACAGAATAGTGCTAGAAAAAAGAATCGAGGAAATGTGCTCTTCAGAATTCGTTTCATTTATCTGTAGTCCCTTCTTTTGATATATATACCGCGATTTCATTCCCGAATCCTGCGGGGATTTTCCATTCCTGTGTACCCGATTCCACTCGGACATGTTCCTTTGACCATATCCTTCCCGTAGCGCAGTCAACCCACGTGAATTTATAGAGTCCTTCAGCCATGTTTTTCAGGCCGATACCTTCGGATGCTTTCGATGTATAGGCGATATAACTTTCCCCTGGTAGGGCGAGTACGTATTCTGTGTCTGCGAATCGAAGCGCATCATGAGGAGCCATTCTGTAGAAGTCTGTCGATTCGAAGAATGACACGAGTCGCCCGCAGTCAAGCATATCGCTTTTCGACGTACTTGCGATATCCATTTCCAGTAGCATGACATATGCGCCGCCCATCGCGGACGCCCAGTTTTTTAAACGTGCGGTTTTTCCTGTACCGTGATCCGCCGCTTCTGACATATTCAGATTGTATCGTCCGGCGGCATCCTTCCAGGCTTTAACCATTCCCTCATGAAGTTCCTGCGGATTATCGACATTGTATTGGATTGTGAATTGGTCGATATTGGGATCGTCAGCGAATTCGGAGAAATCCAAACCGGTTAACTTATGAATCCCGATTGGATGACGATACGGATCGGCTTCGCGAATAATTGCCGCGATACGGGTTGCTCGTTTCGGTGTCAGTGCCTCCTGATATTCTTCAGCGATACACCAAATCAGATTGTTGTAACATCGGAAACGTTTGACGAGTTTCTGAAGAAACTGTTTTTCACCTTCGCTCACCTTATCGCCTGTATCCCAGACATTTGTGCTGTCGTCATAGAAAATGAAGAATATGACAATGCCCGCTTCGTCCATAGCCGTGAACCACCGATCCCACTGCGCGAGAATCTGATAATTTATCCCTTTTTTCGGGTCGTGATCGAGAAATGGATTGTGTGATGGTTCGCCATCGCCTCCGTGTGAACGAGCGGCCATCATGTAAATACAGTTTGCGCCGGTATCTTTCATTTTGCGAATGAGTTCCATCTGGTCACCATCTCGAGTGCCGTCGGGATTCTCGTCGCCGCGATAAAGAAAACCTTCCGGATCGCCGGGGCCGCACATGAAGAACGCTCCTTGCTCGTACCGTTTAAGCCACTCCGGATGATCGGGGTCGACGATAATCTGTCCGGCTCTGGGAGGGATGTCTTGAACGGAACTTACCAGAAGCCCTAACGCTTTGTTTTCCGCTTCACGACTTTTCACTTTCGTATCGTTCCAACTGATGATGAGATCAAGTGTTGGGATCACGACCATGGCCCGTGGCCCCCCGTGGCCGAATGCACCGTAAGCCTCCGGTGGAACATCGGGCCAATGGCGGTGGCCTTCGCGGTCGATTCCGTTCAACCACCACAGCCAACTGTAACTACCGATGTGATCGCACTGGCTGTCCGGAATTCGCCGGGACCCGATGGAGCGTTGTCCGTTGATCATATCCGCCGCTTCACCCATGGCCCTGGGAAGTGAATTTGGGAGAGGACTGGAAACCGCTTGGATGGCGAGTTCTTTGTCGAGAAGTCGTTTGCCGTTCCAGTTTCCTTCATTGAGATAAAGCAACCCGAATCGTGCGAAGTCGCGGGGCGATATCGCGAGTCTGCCGGGCCGGTCGCCTGTGCCGAATGCCATGAACGTCGGATTGTCCTGACACTGAATCGAATCGGTCAGAAGAGGATGAAGGACTTTTCGGTCTACATTATCCCAAGTGGCCCCGTAGACTTTCAAAAACAGCGTGTCGAAAAACAGAGCCATCTGCCAATCGTTATAAGCGAATGCCGTGCCGGGTTTGTGTGTGAGACCATAACACGAGATCTGGTTGGCCATATGCCGCCATGTTATATCGCGATCTTTGTATCCCAACTCGGGGTTGATCTTCTTTAGTCGTGGTTCCCACACGCTGACTTTTTGGTTGAGACTCGGGATTTTGCCTAGTTCCAGTGCTTTAAAGAGAAAATGGCTGTAGAGCGATTTCGCCGCGGACGCGACGTCTCCTCGTCTCGTGTGCTCGCCCCATGTGTAGACCATTCGGCCGTGTCGAACCACACACCCCCGCCCGCCGATGTACTGTTTCAGTTGATTCAGCTTTGCTTCATCCAAGCCGACCGATTCCGGTGTCGCTGTTTCCCACGTTTTGCCGGGATAGACAGCGGAAGCGTGGAGCATATGTGTGCTGAATGAGATACTGAGGAGCTGAACGGCGGCTGTAACGCACAATATGTATTTCATTGCTTCGTTCTCCTTCGTCTTAGTTTCTTACGGGTATTGCTTCAGGAGCGAGGTCTTGTTTCCTCCTGTTTTCTATGTCCTTTTAGAATATGTTCTTCGTGCGTTGGAATATCGAATTCTCGCAGCAGCGCGGGGACGGAAACATTCGGCGACGCACTCTCGACAACAGTCCACCCTTCGTCATGCAGGCGTGTTATTCGTATTTTCCGACCGTATTTCTGTCGCATGTCTTCGATCTGTTTTGTATACGGCCACGTGTGCAAAAGCGCCTTGTCGAGATTTATCGGAACGCAGATCCAATGATCGTAGCGGCCGGTTGCGGCCAACTCTTCGCCCGTAATATCGATGATCCGTGTGGGGTCGTTCCACGTGCTGGTTACTACGTAGGCTTTATTCATCCATGCCATAGCATTCAGCATTCGACCGCCCGGAAATGCGCTCGGCCAGAAGATGATCTCCGCACCGGATTTCCGTAACACGCGCCACCCGTCCGGCCAATTGACATCAAAACAGATTTGAATTCCGATGGTTCCAAAATCTGTTACGATCACCGGAGGATCGACAGGTCCGGGAGTCACTCCGGCCGATATTTCGCTTGTTGTGGGATGAATCTTGTGATACTGACCGGCGACATTTCCCCCTCGATCAATGACAACGGCGGAATTATAGATACGGTCGTCATATCTTGTGTGATAAGGGCAGATGATATAGCAGTTGTGTTTCTTCGCGAAATCGCCGAATCTCTCCGTGATTCGCCCGGGGACCGGCTCGGCTTGTTCGGAGAGTGAGGGTTTCTCGGTGACACGTAGATACGAAAACACTTCAGGAAGACAAATCACATCCGGTTGACAAGCGGTCATTTCCTCCATTCTTTTCGTGACCCGTTGAAGGAGATCCTGCGACGTCCGTCCTTCAAGACCTTGCATAGACATGGTGGCTGCCCAGACTTCTCGGGGGAGGCGGTCAGTCTTTCTGTTCGTTGAGCCGCTTGCCGGGTGCGCGGCGGTGGCGATGCCCCAGCCAAGTCCGGCGGAGGTTCCTTTTAGAAAAGTGCGGCGGGATACGTTTCCGGAGTGGTTCATTATCTTCGTACCTCCTCTGGTACGGGGATGTACTCTTCGTTGATCCTCTCCGGCAGGATAACCGATTGCCGGGCATGGTTCTACACTCTGAGGTGCCGAAAGAAGCGAATATCCGCCTGCGTCCGTATCCTTCAAAGGGAGGACTGCGCACCACTGTCCGTTTGTTGGGAAACTAACTCCATTAAACAGAGTGGGTTATGCCGGGCAATCCTCGGAACGTGTCGGACACGGGGCACCGGTTCCACCGGACGCTAAGTCTATGCTATTCTAAGTAATCAATAGGAACCTTCGATCTGGACCTTCGCTGTGGCGCGCCACACGACCGGCTTGATCGAATGATTATGTCTGCTGACGCGACTACAGGATGGAAGGAGTAGCGACATGGGGCACAATAGGCTTTCCCGCAGAACATTTTTGATGGGGTCGGCCGCCGCCGCCACTTTGGCAGGCTGCGCCACGGCCCGCAGACCTAAACTCTGCAAGATGGGGTATCGTTCCCCCAATGAGAAACTGAACGTAGCCGGAATAGGAGTAGGCGGTAAGGGTTCGAGTGACGTTGGTGGATGCGACAGCGAAAACATCGTCGCTCTTTGCGATGTAGACTGGAACCGAGCGAGCAGAACATTCGCAGATTATCCCAACGCGAAAAAGTACAAAGACTTTCGCGATATGCTGGACAAGGAAGGCGCGAACATCGATGCGTGCACAGTTTCCACCGCGGATCACTGCCACGCTGTTGCCGCGATGGCGTGCATGGAGAGAGGTATCCATGTTTATGTCCAGAAACCGTTAACCCGTACGGTGCACGAAGCTCGGGCATTGACCGAAGCGGCTCAAAAATACAATGTGGCCACACAGATGGGCAACCAGGGGCATTCGGGTAACGATGTCCGCGTGTTTTGCGAGATGATCTGGTCCGGTATCATTGGAAGAGTTCGTGAGGTCCACGCATGGACGAATCGGCCGATTTGGCCGCAAGGAATCCCCGAGCCTCTTCCGAAAGAGCCAATCCCTGAAGAAATGAACTGGGACCTTTGGCTGGGACCGTCGCCTTGGCGGCCGTACAACAGTAACTACGCACCGTTTAAATGGCGGGGCTGGTATGATTTCGGTACAGGCGCGCTCGGCGACATGGCGTGTCACATTTGTGATCCGGCGAACTGGGCGCTTCAATTGAAATACCCAACCAGCGTCGAGTGTATCTACCAATCCGGCAAAAACGACCAGACGGCGCCGGAGAGCTCGATTATTCGTTTCGAATTCCCCGAACGTGGCGCGATGCCCCCGGCTAGCTTGACGTGGTACGACGGCGGGAAGTTTCCCCCGCGCGGCAAATATGGTATTCCGGACGACATCAAACTCGGAGACGGCGATAATGGTTCGCTGTTCATCGGCGACGAAGGCATGATCACCATTGGAACGTATGGCGGAAATCCCCGTCTCTTGCCGGGATCGAAGCATATGGATGCGAAGAAGCCCGGCCAGATGCTTCCACGTTCTCCGGGGCACTATCAGGAATGGATTCAGGCCTGCAAAGGCGGACCATCCTCTCCGGGAAGTTTCGATTATGCGGGGCCGTTCACGGAATGGGTCCTTCTTGGTGTGGTCTCTCTCCGGGCGGAAGGAAAACTATTGTGGGACGGGCCGAATATGCGTTTCACAAACAGCAGCAAAGCGAACGACCTGGTCGAGGTGGACTATCGCAGAGGTTGGTCGCTCTAGATATTCCGGTGTACCATACGCCGGTCCACGCAAACATGATCTTACAGAAAGGGGTGCCGGCGACGGCACCCCTGCCTTTTGGGAACGATTTTCTTTATGCCGATCTTGGTAGACAAGGAGAGGAACATGGATCACCGCAGTATCTCACGACGGACTTTCATTTTCGGTTCCGCTCTCGCGATGGGCGGTTGTGCGACGGCGCGCAGACGAAATCTGAAAAGGATGGGCTACATCTCTCCCAACGAAAAACTCTTCGTCGCGGGGATCGGGGTCGGCGGCAAAGGGAGCAGCGACGTTGATGGTTGTAACAGCGAGACGATTATCGCTTTGTGCGACGTCGATTGGAAACGCGCCGGCGGCACTTTCAACCGTTATCCAAAAGCAAAAAAATACCGCGATTTTCGGGAGATGTTCGACAAGGAAAGAAGCATCGACGCGGTGACGGTTTCAACAGCGGACCATGTTCACGCGGTCGCCGCAATGCACGCCATAAAACGCGGCATAAATGTATATGTACAGAAACCGCTCACGCATACGATACACGAGGCGCGGGAACTGACGAAAGCGGCGCGGGAATACGGTGTTGCCACGCAGATGGGTAACCAAGGGCATTCCAGCGTTGACGACCGTCGTTTTTGTGAGATGGTATGGTCCGGTGTTCTGGGGGAAATTCGTGAGGTGCATACGTGGACCAATCGGCCGATTTGGCCGCAGGGAATCCCCGAACCGCTGCCCGAAGAGCCCATCCCGGAACATATCGATTGGGACTTGTGGCTGGGGCCCTCCCCATGGCGCCCGTATAACTCGGACTACGCGCCGTTCAAATGGCGCGGTTGGTGGGATTTCGGTACAGGGGCTCTCGGCGACATGGGGTGTCACGTCTTGGACGCGCCGAACTGGGCTTTGCAACTAGGGTATCCATCGAGTGTCGAGTGCGTTTCCCAGGAAGGGAAGAACGAGCAAACAGGTCCTCTCCGTTGCGTTCTTCGTTATGAGTTTCCGGCACGCAAAAGTATGCCGCCTGTTACGTTGTACTGGTACGACGGTGGAAACAAGCCGGAACTCCCCGATCATTTGAAAGGGCAGACTGATCTAAGCGACTTATCGAGCGGGAATATGTTCGTCGGCAATCGCGGAGTCAGTATCAATGGATCTTATGGACGAAATGTCAAACTGTATCCTGAATCGCTGATGGAACAATACAACGCAGCGAAGGAGATGCTTCCTCGTTCTCCGGGACACTATCAGGAGTGGATTCAGTCGTGCAAAGGTGGTCCTCCATCGCCGGGGAACTTCGATTACGCGGGACCATTCACCGAGTGGGTGCTGCTCGGCAATTTGGCGCTTCGGGCGGAGGGGAAACTTCTGTGGGATGGTCCAAATATGAAGGTGACCAACAACAACGAGGCAAATCAATATGTGAAAATGGATTATCGTAAGGGATGGTCTCTGTAATTATTCGCCGGTTGGAAAAACGACCGTTGTTTGTTTTGAAAACCGACTGATGCGGAATAGCATCGCGGTTGTACTGTGCCTCCCGAACATCGCTTCCGTTTGCAAGAGGAACTGGTAAACTTTAATTACCAGCATTTTTCTTGCAAACGCTTCCATTTTTGTATATTGACAGACAATCGATACTAAAGTGAGTGAACCGATGAAACAATCATTTGTTGACGCTGTCCAGGAACGCGTAGTCCTCGCGGATGGCCCGATGGGAACAGAAATTTACGCACGAGGTTTTTTTGTCAATCGTTGCTACGACGAGCTAAACCTCACCAATCCGGATACCATACGCGAGATTCACGAAAGTTATGCAGCGGTTGGATCCGAGATTATTACGACGAATACATTTGGGGCGAATCGGCTGAGTCTCAATTCTTACGGACTCGGAGACAGTACGGAGGAGATCAATCAGCGCGGTGTACAGCTGGCAAAAGAAGTCGCAGGAGATAATCGGTATGTCGCCGGCTCAATCGATCCGGTGTTGAACGTTTTCAACAGCGATGAAGATAGAGAGACAATTCGTAGTTCTTTTCAAGAGCAGGCGACTCTCCTCATCGATGGCGGTGTCGATGTACTGATTTTAGAGACTTTTACTTCTCTTGAGCAGCTTGAACTTGCCTATTCCGCCGTACTCGATCTCAATCCGCCTGTCCCCATAATTCCTTCCGTGTCCCTGCAGATATTCTCCGAAACGGATCCGGCTTTTCCGGCTCACTTGGTGAGGAAAATTGGTGAATGGAACGCTGGTTTTCTGGGAATGAATTGTGGAGGTGGGCCTCCCGCCATGTTGGAGGTGCTTCCCATAATCGCCGGTGAAGCGGGAGACGATATCAAAATCAGCGTGATGCCGAACGCCGGTCTACCGAAAAATGTCGATGGACGCATGCTCTATTTGGCTTCGCCTGAGTATATGGCGGAATACACGCGGCGTTTTGTGCGCATTGGAGCGAAAATTGTGGGAGGGTGTTGCGGGACGACACCGGAGATGATCAAAGAAATGGCGTCCTTTCTGCGCTCCGTGCAGCCCGGTCGACTTGTTACCTCGGCGCAAATTGACGTGGATGAAGAAGACCAGGCACTCGAACCGATTCCTATGGCGGAGCGTTCTCCCTTCGGCAAGATCTTGGGAACGAAATTCACAATCTCGGTGGAGTTGGATCCCCCGAGAGGGATTGACATTTCAAAGAGCATTCAAGGAGCGAAATTCCTGTACGAACACGGAATTGATGCGGTCAACATCGCCGACGGTCCACGTGCGACCGGTCGGATGTCTCCGATTGCGTTGGCATCCCTTGTTCGACAGGAAGTTCCGATTGAAACGATCATTCATGTGTGTGCCCGCGACCGGAATCTGCTCGCTCTGCAAATGGATTTGATCAGTGCCAACGCAATGGAGCTGAAGAATTTGATGCTGATCACCGGCGACCCTCCGAAGATGGGGATGTTCCCGGACGCGACGGCTGTCTTCGATTTGGACGCAATCGGTCTGGTTGCCTCCGCGGATCTGCTGAACCGCGGTCTCGATTTTGCGCATCGTCCTCTTAAGGGGCAGACTTCTTTTGTGATCGGCGTAGGATGTAATCCGGGTGCCACCGACTTGGACAGAGAGGTTTCTCGCTATGAAGAAAAGGTCAAGGCAGGGGCGGAATTTGTTTTTTCGCAACCGGTATACGATGTCGAGTTATTGGAGACTTTTCTGAACCGTGTCGCACACGTTCCTCCGATTCCATTCTTTATCGGGGTTCTTCCACTTGCCAGCTTGAAAAACGCCGAATTCCTTCACAACGAAGTTCCCGGTATGCAGATTCCCGATCCAATCCGGGAACGCATGCGTCTTGCACCAACCAAGGAGGCACAGCAAAATGAGGGGATTCAAATTGCCGCCGATGTTCTCAAAGAGGCGAACCGCCGTCCCGAAATCCAGGGGGCATATATTTTCCCGCCATTCGGAAAATACGAGAGGATTCTCGAGGTCGTTGAAAAAGCGGGGATTTGATTTGTCTATCGACAGGTCTTCCTTGGCCAGATGTCTTCTAACCCTCTTTCTGCTTCTCTCCTGCTTCAGTATCAGTATTTTTCAAGCATCCGCTATTCAGGTGGATGCAGAATTTCCTGGAGGGAATATCGTCGTAGAGAAGAGTGAGGGAGACGATGTCTATATTCATCAAGATCTTCGGGATACAAAGGGAGATTGGTTTTACTGGTATTTCCGTGTTCGTGGTGCTGGTGGGCGAACAATGAGGTTTCACTTCACGAAAAGCAACGTTATTGGTGTACTTGGACCCGCGGTGAGTCTGGACGAAGGCGAGTCCTGGAGCTGGATGGGAGCGGATACAGTTCAAAACTCCTCCTTCGAGTATACGTTTGAGGAATACACGAAGGAGGTTCGTTTCTCCTTCGGGATGCCATATACGGCACGGGATCTTACGGAGTTTCTGAAGGGGTATGAAAATCATCCGCACCTCGAAATCGGCGACTTGTGCAAAAGCCGGGAGGGTCGGACGGTCGAATACCTGCGTATCGGGAAAATTGACGGAACACCTCGTCACCGCGTCTTGCTAACTTGTCGACATCATGCCTGTGAAATGATGGCGAGCTATGTGTTGGAAGGAATTATTCGTTCCGTGCTCGATCCAGGCGAGTTGGGAAGGTGGTTTTGCAGCCGAGTAGAGTTTTTTATTGTCCCGTTTGTGGATAAAGACGGTGTGCAAGACGGAGATCAGGGAAAAAATCGGAAACCGCATGACCATAACCGCGATTACGCGGGGAGCAGCATTTATCCTACAGTCCAATCCCTGCGAAAGCGTATCCCTGTGTGGTCGAACGGGAAATTGCGTTTTGCCTTGGATTTGCATAACCCGTATATTCGGGGTACACACAACGAGGTTATTTATTTTGTGGGGACTCCGAACGAAACGATTTGGCGTCAAGTCGGCTGTTTTTCGAGAATTCTAGCCCAAATTCGTCATTTTGGCCTGCGGGATTCTTTTTTTAGTCAGGATCAA
>CAZTDD010000091.1:0-28601 GCA_964612675.1 uncultured bacterium | reverse complement strand
GGGGAGGTTAGGAGGGGGTTGAAATCCGTATCCCAGACTTTTTGCGACGGCGTCAAGCCTGGGGGAGGTTAGGAGGGGGTTGTTTTCTTTTCACCCTATTCTTCCTCCAGAACATCCCGGACTTTCTCGGCGAGAGCTTTGACGGAAAACGGTTTCTGGATGAAATGAACACCTTTATCCAAAACCCCGTGGTGGGCGATTACATTGTCGGTGTAGCCTGACATATAAAGCGCTTTTATGTTCGGACAGGATTCAGATACTCGTCTGTACAGTTCTTTTCCGTTGATTTCCGGCATAACGACGTCCGTCAGAAGCAGGCGGACCGTTGCTTTATGGCTGTCCAAAACCGCAAGCGCCTCTCTCCCGCTCTCCGCAACCAGGACCGTATACCCTTCTCGTTTCAGGATCGCAACCGCAAGGTTCCTTACTTCTTCATTGTCTTCCACCAATAAGACAGTCTCCGAACCTTTTAAATCCTTCACCGTTTTCCGGTCTTTTTTCTTCTGAATCTCGGTTTCTTCTGAAACAGGTAAATAGACCTTGAAGGTGGAGCCTTGCCCCGGTTCACTGTACACCCAAATGTTCCCGCCGTGCTGTTTCACTACGCCGTACACCGTTGCCAATCCCAATCCAGTGCCTTTGTCTTTTTCCTTTGTCGTGAAGAACGGTTCGAAAAGCTGCTCGCGTGTCTTTTCATCCATCCCACAGCCTGTATCGCTGACCGCGAGAGCGACATACGGTCCGGGCTCCACGCCATCATGTTGAGCGGCATAGTTTTCGTCCAAATCGACCCGGGCTGTTTCCAGAGTCAAATTTCCTCCCTCAGGCATGGCGTCCTGGGCATTGACCGCCAGGTTCATCACAACCTGTTCCAATTGCCCAACATCTCCCTTGATGAGCGGCAACGGATCGGTCCGTACGATATCGATGTCGATATCCTCACGGATTGTGCGGCGCAGCAGTTTCTCGAAATCTGTTAGCAGGGAGTTCAGATCGATGCTTTTGAATTCAAGTGTTTGCTTGCGACTGAAGGCGAGTAGCTGACGCACCAGATCCCTCGCCCGCACACCCGCATTCACAATCTCTTGAATCGGTTCTTTGCGCGGATCGTTTGCGATTGTATCCTCAAGTAGCATTTCACCGTAACCGAGTATCGGAGCAAGCAGATTATTGAGGTCATGGGCAACGCCTCCGGCAAGGCGGCCGATGGATTCCAGTTTCTGTGCCTGACGCACTTGCATTTCCAATCGCTCGTTTTCTTCCTCTGCCCGTTTCCGCTCTGAAATATCCTGGCCGAACTCGACGAGTGCAACAACGTTCTCCTCTTCATCGAAAATCGGATAGCCGCGTAAGTACCAATGTCTTCCATCCGGAGTTTGCTGTTCTTTCTTCTGTGGCCTTTTGGTGTCTCGTGCTTCGAGAACGGGGCAGCCCGGACACGGGTCGGTGCGTTGATGCCATATCTCATAGCAATGATGTCCGATCAATTCCGCATGCGACTTGCCTACCGATTTGCCGGATGCGCGATTGGCCCAGATAATGCGCAGGTCGGTGTCGTAGTACGCCACCATTTCCGAACCCGAGTTGAGGATCAAATTCTTCTGCTGTTCGCTCTCTCGCAGTCTGTCTTCCGCCCGTTTCCGGTCGGTCACGTCGCGAAAACTCCATACGCGTCCCACGATCTCATTTCCCAGACGTTGTGGCTGAGAGTACCTTTCGAAAACTTTTCCGTCTTTCAATTTGATCGTGTCGAACGTCACTTTCTCCGGAGCATCGTAGATCTCGCGCACTGTGGCAATGAACTTCTCCGGGTCTGCCAGCTGAGGAAATACATAGTCCAGTGCGGCTTTGTCGTCTCCTGAATCGCAGATTTGACCGGGGACGTTCCACATCTCGACAAAACGTCGGTTGAAACCGGACCAGCGGCCGTCTTGATCCACGACCAGAATCCCATCAGCGGTGGATTCCAGGGTCGCTTGAAGCAACGATCGGGAACGCTCACGTGCCTCCGCCGCGCGTTTGTGTTCGGTAATATCTCGACCATGCGAAATGACGCCCGTTACTTCCCCCTTCTCGTCCTGGTAAGGAACGTATTCCATATCCATCCAACGAGTGTCTTTGGTCGGGAAATCGACCTGGACTTCATAACGGACCGTTTCGCCCGCCAGACAGCGATCCAAATGGGGTTTGATCTCGCGTTCGAAGAGATCTACTCCGCAGAAATCAGCCATCGTGCGGCCGAGAATCTGTTCCTGAGAGGTTCCGTAAAACTCGGTATAGATGTCGTTGACGGCAAGGTAACGGTAGTCCCGGGAAACAAACGACATTGGTTGAGGGATGGTTGTAACGATTTGGTTGAGTCGCCGAATTTGGTGGTCGATTTCAATCTTGTGCAGTGCGAAGGCAAGATCCTCGGCCAATTCATTGAAGAGATCCTGCTCTTCCGCATCGAACGCGAAGTTGCCGGGAACGGACACCGAGAGGATGCCATAGGTGTTGTCCCCGTAAGCCAAACGGTGTGTCAGCCCGGCGCGGCCGGCGTACTCCTTTGCCAGTGGACAGTCATGACATTCAGCCGGAGGATTCTTGACTACCACAAGGGTATCCTGTTCGAGAGTCTGCTTCATACACGTGGGATATTCGCCGCGTTTGAGAAGGTCCCGCAGGATTTCGAAACCGCCGTCAAAACCTGAGGACGCCGTCATCGTAACGGTCTTGTGGGAGTCGTCAAACAAGGCAATCCACGCGTTGTAGTACCCCAGCGTTTCGGTCAGACTTGCGCATGCGCTTTCGATCAACCGTCCCGGGTCGTGTTCCCGGACGATCAGCTGGTTGACATTTCGGATAGCCAGCAGAACCTGTTTGATGTGGTTCTCGCGTGCTCCCGCCTCCGCAAGGCGCACCACCAATGTCTCTTTATCGCCCAAGACTGTATCGACTTGCCCTTCGCGAAGAGCCTGCAGCGCTGATTCTGCAGCATTAAGGCGACGCTTTAGTTCCTCGTAGGATGGCTCCCGTTTTTCCATCGTTCACACTTCCTCTCGACAAATTACTCACGAGGTTTCGCGATCGTCGTAATTCCTGTGAATTACTTTTTGCTGTTACGTGTCTCTGCACATATCCCCAAGGTACTCTTGTACCACATTGAGAAAACGTCGTATATCGAGCGGCTTCGTCAGGTATTCCCGGAAGCCGTTATTCAGCGCTTTGTTCACATTTTCCGGCATCGCGTCTGCACTCAGAGCAATTACCGGAATGGCTCTTGTTTGTTCGTGGTCGCGTAAACGTTCGAGAACCTGAAACCCGTCCATTCCGGGCAAATGGATGTCCAATAAGATCAAGTTGGGACGATAGGCCAGCGCCATTTCGATACCGGTTCTTGCATCATGAGCGGAGAGCAATTTTACAGTCGGCAATCGCAACAGTGCGGTACTGACCAGGTTCAAGTTGGCGGGATTATCTTCTATATACAGGACTGTATGCCCCCGATCTGTGTCCTGTTCGCGTTCTTCCTGCTCGATTGATCGAGGGGCTACAACGGTTTCCGAAGATGCATCTGTCATCGGCAGATCGACATAAAAGCAGCTTCCTTCACCAGGCCTACTCAGGACATTGATCGTCCCTTTCATCAAACGAACCATACTCTGTGCGATAGTCAGGCCGATTCCCGTACCATCTACCTCCATCTTGTCATTTTCCAGTCGTTCAAACGGTTCAAACACCCTCTTGCATTCATCGGGAGTTAAGCCGCGGCCCGTATCAATCACGCTGATTCGAAGATAAGCGGTCTCCAGTTTCTCGCAGGTTACGGTGACGGAACCATTCGGGCGGTTATATTTGATCGCGTTCGATAGCAAATTAATTAGTACTTGTTTGAGTCGAGTGGAATCCGCCAAAACATGAAGTCCCGCACAATTCTCTGTTCGATTATGCAGACGGATCCCTCTTTGTTCCGCCATCGATTCGACGAAGGCGATAGCATCCAGAATCGTCGAGTTTACCGGGATCGGGCTCATAGACAAAGATAATCGGCCGGATTCAATTCGGGACAGGTCGAGAATCTCGTCGATGAGTTCGAGCAAGTGTCGTCCGGCTTTGAGGATTTGGCCTACATTTTCCTGCTGAGATTCCATAAGGGGACTGTCTGGATCGGATTCAAGAAGTTGGCCGAAACCCAGGATCGAGTTCATCGGTGTACGCAGCTCGTGGCTCATCCGTGACAGGAACTCGGATTTGGCCTGGTTGGCGCGTTCCGCCTCTTCCTTCGCTATCAAGAGAACTTGCTCGTTTTGTTTGCGATCAGTGATGTCGAGACCGTGCGACACAACTCCGGTGATTTCACCGTGGTCATCTCGATACGGGAAATACTCCATCTCCATCCACCGAAGACCCTTCTTGGGAAAAACGACCTGGACTTCATAGCGAACCGGTTCCCCCGTCAGACACCGATCCAGACGAGGACGGATTTCCTTTTCAAAGACGGCTTCTCCGCAGAAATCAGCCACCGCGTGTCCGAGAATCTCGTCCCGGTGTCTGCCGAAGAATTCCGCGTAGATTTTGTTTACTGCCAGGTAGCGGTAGTCTTTCGAGACAAACGACATGGGTTGAGAGATGGTGCTAAAAATGTGTTCGAGGCGATGGATCTGTTTCTCCGTCTCGATTTTGTGTAACCCGAAGGCCAGGTCGCTCGCCAAGGCGTTGAAGAGATCCTGTTCTTCAGTGTCATAGGCGTACGTGTCGGGGACCGATACGGAGAGAATTCCATAAACCCGACCTTTGAAAGCCAGACGGCGGGTTAACCCCGCTCGCCCTGCATATTCGCATGCGAGTGGACAGTCATGACATTCAGCCGGAGGATTCTTGACCACCACAAGGGTATTCTGTTCCAGAGTCTGCTTCATACACGTGGGATATTCGCCGCGTTTGAGAAGGTCCCGCAGGATTTCGAAACCGCCGTCAAAACCTGAGGACGCTGTTGTCGTTACCGAAGAGCCGCTCTCATCCAGTAGCGCGATCCAGGCGTTGTAATAGCCGAGCGTCTCGGTCAGACTATTGCAAGCGCTCTCAATTAAAGACGCCGCCTCTGTTTCACGGACGATCAGTTGGTTGACACTGCGGATGGCCAGCAAGACCTGCTTGATGTGCGATTCGCGTGCTTCCGCCTCAGCGAGTCGCACAACCAAGGTGTTACCTTCACCAAGAATCGTATCGACCTGACCGTCGCGAAGGGCTCGGAGTGCCGATTCTGCGGTCGCAAGACGCCGTTCCAGCTCGTCGTACGATGGCTGGCGTTCGTTCATCATTGGATCTGCTCCGGAAACAAGGTTTGCAGGGTTTCGTGATCGCTCAGATTCCCAAAAACCAGCGTTCCGGGGCCGGGTTCGATGATCTGCAGGGCAGGCGTTACATAAACTCCGTGCTCCAACGCTGCCTGAGGGTTTTTCAGAACATCGATAATTTCGATGTCAAATTCACACTCGCCAACACGCTCACGCAGCCGGCGCAGATTCTCTCGCGCGACCCGCGAATTCGGAGCATCGCCCGCGACAAAAAGCCGTACCATATAACGAGTGGCGATACAGTTCCGATTTCCATTGCTATTCGCCATCGGTAGCCTCCTTCTGAGCGATTACAACCCCGCCATCGGTGATTCGGAAGTCGTAGATCAGGTTGGAATGTCCCCGTCCGCGCGACTTGAGCACACTCAACTCCCGCTTGAAACCCCCTTGGGCTTCTACATTGCGCACAATGACAACCGTATCGATCACAGACGATAGATCGATACCGGTAATCTCCTGGCTAGCATCGGTTGTGGACGTCAAATTGGTCAGCAAGCAAGTGATACCGCGTTGTTTGCAATGGTCAACCAAGCGAAGAAGATAATCGAAGGCCGCGTGGCTCGAACCCATGCGACGGCAGGCGGATATGGCGTCCAGCACGAGATGATTCGGCTGAAACTCTTCGATTGTGCGGTAGACGGAAATCAGGTGCTCTTCAATCCCCTGAGACTCCGGCATCGCGGAAAGAAACCGCAGCCGCCCCGACTCGTGTGCTGGTCGAAGGTCGATGCCGGGACTGAGCATGCAGGAAGAGAGCGCATCCCAGGATTCCTCAAAATCGAGATAGAGCACTCGTTCGCCGGCGTTTACCGCGGAAAGGGCGAAAGAACAGGCAAAGGTGGTTTTCCCTGTTCCCGAACTGCCTGTGATCAACGTACACGATGCCCGGGGGTAGCCGCCCCCCAGGATTTCATCCATCTTGGCGACACCGCTGGATAACGACTCTCCATGACTGCAATGTCGCAGACTGGTTTGGGTCACTGGGATGATCCACACGCCATCTTCAGTGATACCGAAAGGATATTCGTTGCGACCATAGGTCGATCCCCGGTACTTCAGGATTCGTAGACGACGGGTTGTCACTTGTTCATAAACGCGCTGATCGAGATAGATGACGCAGTCCGCCATATACTCAAGAAATTCATAATGCGACGAGAAGATGCCGCTCGACTCTCCTTTCACGGTCATGACCGTTGTCAGCCCGGCATCTCGAAGCCAATCGTGCAGAACGTGAAGCTCCGCTCGCTCCTTGGCGATGTTGTCGAGGAGACGCAGGAAGACGTCGGGCGCGTCGATAACAACCCGTTGCGCTTTTAGATCCTGTGCTTTCTGGCGGAGAATGGCGAGAATCCCGCGCAAGTCGAAGTCGCCTGACAGGATGGCATCCGGCTGAAGGCGCGCACCGATCAGCGCCAGAAGCCCCTGTTCTTCAAGGCGTTCCGTGTCCCATCCAAAACTCCGGGCGTAGCTCCGTAAATCGGATTCCCTCTCTTCGAAGGTCAGTAAGATGCCCGGGTTGCCCGCCTGAGCCCCCCGAACCAGGAACTCCAGCCCCAGCATTGTCTTGCCTGCCCCCGGGCCGCCGCTCAACAGCGTCAACGATCCCTTAGGAATCCCTCCATTCAAGACTTCATCCATGCCGCGGATTCCAGTCGCGACTTTCTCAATTCCCGATGATGGCTCCGTTTGGTTCTTTTCGTTCTCTGAACTCGAAGGCATTTGACCCTTCCTTTCTCTCTTCTCCCGTTCCCGTATTTCTCACCGTCCACAAGGCACGATTCCCCCATCGGGGCATCAACAAAGTTGTAACAATTCTTCATACCGGGTCAAAAGGGTGGGGTTGCCTAAATAGAAGGTAATCAAACGTTTCTTGGATTTCAAGCGCTGGTGCCCATCATCATTGTGTCGGCTCTCAAGACCGAACGGGAAGTGCTCGTAACCGAGCTACAGGATGCGTTGCGTGAAATCAAAACCTTGAGCGGGTTTCTGCCGATCTGTTCCCATTGCAAGAAGATCCGAGACGATTCCGGGTACTGGAACCAACTGGAAGAATATATCCGCCAACACTCGGATGCAGAGTTTTCCCACGGTATTTGCCCAACCTGTATGAAAAGGTACTACGGAGATCTTCTCACCGAAGAGGAACTGGAAAGCGAAGAGTACAAAGACCTATAGACTTCACAAGCAGCTTCACAAGCAGATTCTTGACAATGAACACATTTCTGGGAAGATCGTTCCAATCCAGCCGAACGGAGTCCGTTCTTCCGTCGGAATACCACTCGTCCGCCGGTCTGGTGAGTCCGAGAGGATAAGGAGAAACGTCCGATGAGAATCAGTCGAAGAACACTACTCAAAAGTCTCGCTGCCGCCGGTCTGATCGCTGCGGGAGGACGCAGCGCAGTTGGCGAAACGGTTAAAAAATACGTTCGCTTTCGAAGAAGAAGCACGATCGCCTACGGACGGTTGGAGGGAGAAACCATTCATGAACTGAACGGGTCGATCTTTGAGTCCCCGCGCGATACCGGAAAAACATATCAAGTGTCCGATGTCAAACTTCTGGTTCCGTGTGAACCAACCAAGGTTCTTGCCGTTGCAAGAAACTACGCGAGCCATCTCGGGGACGCGGCAAAACCCGAAAAACCGGAGCTGTTTTGGAAATCGGTATCGGCTCTGCTGGACCCGGAGGGTACTATTATCATCCCGAAGGGGACCGAGGATTGTCACTACGAGGGCGAGTTGGTAATCGTGATCGGTAAGCAGGCGAAAGAGGTATCTGTATCGGAGGCGAGCACGTATGTATTCGGTGTGACTTGCGGTAACGATGTTAGTGCCCGGGACTGGCAGACGGGCGATCTTCAGTGGTGGCGTGCGAAAGCCGCAGATACGTTCGCTCCGGCGGGTCCGTGTATTACCGTCGGTGCGGATTACAACAATTTACTGTTGACCACACGACTGAACGGTGAAGTCAAACAGCAGCAGCGAACGGATACGTTTTTCTACGATGTCGAGGAAGTGGTGAGTTTTGTAAGTCGGTTTGTCACGCTTGAACCGGGCGATCTGATTTACACCGGTACACCCGGCCAAACTTCACCGATGAAAGCCGGCGATATTGTGGAAGTGGAAATCGAAGACGTGGGCACGTTGCGCAACAACGTTGCTGAAGAATAGTCGTCGATATCCGCGTTTAAAAACACTTTTTTTACGAAAATTGAACAAAACGATCCTTGTCGGCTTTGCATATGGGGCATTTCAACGGCGGGGTATTGCGCGCACACAAATACCCACAGACAACACATCGATGGACGGGAACATTCGTACCAGAAAAAGAGACTTGTCTGGTATCTGAGTGGGATTGAGTGTTCATTGGGGGTTTTTCTTCAGGTGAAGGGCGCCGCTCGGGAATCGGTTTCAGCGGACGTTGACCGTTTGCCGTTTCCTCTGAAACATACAAGCCGCAGTAGCAGGCGCCGTATTCGTCCAGATCGGGGTCACGGTAATCGCAGGGACAGATGATATCCAAATCCGCCTCACGCGTTCCATCGGCCTCACGGCATGGACAGGCCCAATACCCATAGCGTTTTTCGTTTGCGATCAACCCTTCCATGAGATCGAGAACGAGTTCCTCATCGGGATTCAGGAGATAGCCGCTCCGCTCCGCTTCCTTTTTCAGTCGAAGCATCAGCTCCCGCGCTTCGTCTCGACTCATAATTCCAGTACCTCGCACAAACGATCTTCGTCATACCCGCGGATAACATCTTTCTCGTCCACGACGACCGTTGGGTAGCTGCGCCTCGGATTGAATTGGGATAATTCGGCACGGCACCGTTTCTTTTCTTCCTCTTCAAGGAGATCGACGTTGATATCCTCGAATGCAATGTTGTGGTCGTTGAGGAACTCTCTTGTTCGTTTGCACCAGCCGCACGTGCTCAAGGCATACAATCGAACTTGTCTGGACATGCTCTCATCTCTCTGAAGGGAGTCTTCGGCGATATACGAAGGACACATTCCTTCGACGCCGGTAAGTCCCAACCGTCTCTTTCAGTGAAAACCCCAGTCAAAGGTGACTCTGACTGGGATTTCGTTTTGAATCTAGGGGGCAAGCCGAGAATGGGTCAGTCGTTCCAAGGCTTGTCTGATTCATCGATACATTCCTTCAGCTCTTCTTCACTGAAGTTTTTGGGGTCCTGGAGGGATTCTTTAGGACAAATATAGGTATTGCCTTCTTTGTCCTTGACCCAGACCATCGGCATTGCAGGTTTGTGCGGTTCTACCATTTTTCCATCTCCCTGTGTTAGTGTATCTTGCTGCTATTACACCTAGGGTTTAATTACGAATCGGAGTATGGCGATTCAAGGGTGGGTGGGTTTTTGCCGCAGATGATCCCATTCACAGGAGCGATTGATTCCCTGGAAAAGGTGGCATCGGTAATTACTCGGGAATCAATGAGATATAAACAAACTCTTGAACTGTTCTCTTTCTTCCACCATCTTTTGCACGTCTTCTTGGAGCAAATATCCTCCTTCGACTAGTTGATGGGCGGAAACTGTATATTTCGCAACATAGTCCTCAAAGCTGTTGTACCGCTCCTGGATAGAGTGTCGCGGATCGGCGAGACGAATCCGTTCTTCTTTCGTTTTCGGAAACGGAATATACGAGCCGTTCATGCTGACCAGCTCGTTTTCCGCGCCGACCGTTCGACTCCGCAGGTTCCACCCGGTAAACGTAGCTACGGGAACCTCGATATCCGGTAGCCGAATTCCTCCGACGGGGCTCCCGTCGGCATCGCAACGGGGCACTCGCACGCCATAGTCGGCCAACACAACCGGCGGTTCAATCGAGATAATCCCTTCCGTCAAAAATTCTTTTCCGTAATTGCACAAACTCGGCTGTTGAATTACTTCCGGATATCGAACGTTTGGAATAAACGGAAATCCGGTCGCCTCCTGCTTCGGGTTGACCAGAGTGCCTTCGTCAATTCGCGGATACGCGCTCCGTGGAGGCGGCTCGTCACCACGGACCCATTTGTCCAGCCCGACAAGCAACGATTTCAGAATCGGGCGGTAATTTGTCGGATTATTCATCTGCTGACCCGTCGATTGTCCCGGAGGGTAATGCCCGGGACCGTGTTGGGCGCCGTCGATTGCGTAAATGCGAACAGTCTCTGGAATCTCCGCATCGAACCTCCCCGATGGATCCGTGTGAGAAAGTGACGCACTCCGTGTCCAGTAGTCCGCCGTCGAATTAATACTCATAATGCGCGGCACTGTGCCGCTCGAACGGGCGGTTCGAAGAATCCCGTCAATTCTCCCTGTAAACGGATCGGTCGTATCTGCGTATGTAAATGGAAACTGATCCACCGGATAGAGATGTCCATCGTGTTGGAAATTCGTCCGTGTAGGTTGCGCAAAACGCGAATTAAAAAACCCGCGCCCACCCCCAGCCACATGCGGCATTAACCCCTCAAAGACAATTCTTCCTTCTTCGTCCGCATTGAATCTTTGGTATAGAAAATCCCTCAGAAATCGGCCGCTTTGCGATACGCCGAATCCGTGACAACGGTCGATAAATGTGGCCGTATTCGATTTTCGTAAGGGATTGTTTTTGTCGGTGTTGTATCGAAGCCAGGAAATCAAATCCCGCACACTTGCGAAACCGAGCCCCATGACAACAGGATTCTTTGCTTCATAAATCAGCTCGTAAAGATACCCGGGACGAAATCCACAGGGTAGATACAGGGTCACCTGGGGCAGTGAAGACCATGCAGGATCGCCTTCTTCGAATTCTTTGGCGACGATTTCCCATTGAGCGCGCGGAATCGGCACACGCGGGTCCGCTTCTCGCAGCCGCCACGTCAGCGTCGCATTCTCTTCTCCCTGCTTAGTAGGTTCATAACCACCGTGCAACGTTAGCGCCGTTGACGGCCATGAAACCGACAGAGTATCTGTGACCTCATCCTGCTCCGGTGGTGCATTTGTAAATATCTCCGCCCGGACAATCCCGGTAATCGCTTCGCCATTGTTGGTTGCTATCGGAGCGGACAATCGTAACCGATCTTCTGCGGGGAGCAATTCGCCATCCCAGCCACTCCACACAATGGTATATCCTTCACGCATTAGAAACCCGTCGCCGCATTCCTTCAGGGTAGAAGGATCGCTGCTCCACGTTGCATCATTGAAAACATTAAGGGCGAGTTTGTTGCCTCGATTGTTTACATCGTAGAAAATCGAACCATTTCCTCGGGAAAGGTCCTTCGGCTTAAGAATGTAGAAATCGGACTTGAAATGAACCAGACCGTCGGAATCCTGCTCGGCCTTGTCGAGATCGACAATGCCCGCGTTTGCAGGATCGTCCGGATCGACGGCATAAAAGACTGTTCCAGCCAATTTCTCGTAAGGACCCGTATTTGCAAATTCATGTCCGTCGGCCAAGGGGGCCCTCGACGTGATCTGAATGCTCTCAACTCGGGCCTTCGCAGTCGGTACGAAGACCACAATCAACAAACACCAGAGGAAGATCTTTGAAAACCGAGTTGTCATGAATTGGAGATTCTTCAATTTGGCCTCCGTTCTTTTTCTGCACCCCCAAGCGGAGTTGGGGTGGCACCCGAGGATATTGTTTCACTATCCGCACGTCAACGAATTCCCTTTTTTGCACCCCGCGTTGTTTCTGCACCCCCAAGCGGAGTTGGGGGGTTCGCAAAAAGTCCGGCGGAGTTCTTCTCCCTCTCCCTCTGGGAGAGGGCGGGGTGAGGGAGCTTTGCATTTTGCGTCACACCTCCCTCTGTATTTAATGAATTCCCGTCATCACAAACACCTTTGGCCTCTGCTTGATTTGCTGTGTCTGGCGAATACACAAGCGAAGAATAATGCCCGAATCGAGTGCAATGATCGCCCCTCACCCTACCCCTCTCCCGGGGGGAGAGGGAACTTCCGATGCCAACCTGCGACTTTTTGCGGTCTCATCAAACGGAGTTGGGGGTGGCACTCGAGGATATTGTTTCACTATTTGCACGTCAACGAATTCCTTTTTTTGCACCCCGCGTTGTTTCTGCACCCCCAAGCGGAGTTGGGGGTGGCACCCGAGGATATTGTTTCACTATCCGCACGTCAACGAATTCCTTTTTTCGCACCCCGCGTTGTCTTTGCACCCCAAGCGGAGTTGACAGGGCGAGAAACAGTCGCCGGCTGACAGTAGAGGTTCCCCTCTCCCTCCGGGAGAGGGTTAGGGTGAGGGACGATCATTTCCTCTATTGCTGTTTTCCAAAACATATAATATTTCCGTCCACCGTGGCCAAATATAGACGCTCATCCGCCACAGCCATACCATCCCATACAGGAGGAGAGTCGAGCTCTTTTTCAAGCAACTGTTCTCCGTTCGAAATCGATACGATCCGCAGCAAACCGCCTGATTTACCGGCAAACGCTTCGGCCTGCTGGGCGAGTTTTTTCTGTACGGCTGCATCGCCGAAATGTCGATGCGCTTCATTTTCGTCCACAATGTCCGGCGGACCGGCGACAACAAGTCTGTCATCCGCAAGAACCATCCCTCTTACGTGAATCGGGACATCCGCCGTCCATTCGTATTGAAGTTGCTTCTGTCCCCACTCGGGTAGCCGATCTTGCTTTTCAGGTGACTCAACAATCTGTGGATCCTTTCTTGCTGCGAACAAATGGTATTCGAGAGGAGTCTTCCAGTGGAAATAGGAGGGTTTCCGTCCAAATCCGTATACCATCGTGTCGTCGGCAACCAGAATTCGACCCCCCGGAACTTCACGGCCCGCTCGGAACCAGTCACGATATCCGGTATAGAAACGCGTACCGAAAATCCAATACGAACGATGCCACCATGTATCGTCTAAAAGACCCGTGGGACTGAATAAATGTGCCTTTTCTTGCTCCTGCCGGTTTCCGTCAAAATCGAATCGCATGTGGCGCATGTAAATCGAGTCCGCATCCGCAGTGAGGACACCCGGCAATGCACCGGGCAAGTCAAACATCTCAACGACACCTTTCGGTTGACGTCCGGTTTCTTGATCGCGGCTGTCGATAACGGTTTCCCAGGTTATTTCCCCATTTTCAACATCAAGACCATACAGATAGATTCCGCCGTCCAGGTACGAGCATCTCCCGGCGGCAAAATAAACAACCCCTTTACGAACCAAAACACTGCCGTGTACCGGCCATGTAGACTCGAGTCGATCGTAAGACACAATTCGTCGATCCTCTGGAGCCGCACGAAAGCGCCACACAAGAGAGCCGTCTGAAGCGCGGAGACAATACACATAACCGTCCGCGGATCCAAACAATGCATAGCCGTCATAAATCGTCGGAGGCGAATCGACCCGGCCACCGGCAGTATAGTCCCAGACAGGCTGACCGCTCTCGGCATCCAAAGCGTGAACAGTATGGTTGTCGATCGTGGCGACAAAAACCCTGCCTTCCGCGATTGTCACCGCGCTGAGCTCTCTATCCAAGTTGATTTTCCACATAGATTCGAGTTTTGCAGGTATCGGTGTCTCTGTGCTGCCACTCCGCGATCCGTCATGGCGATACGTCGGCCAATCGTCTTCATTCGGTTTCGACTTCGGAGGAGTCGCGCCGTAACTCGGACCTTTTTCCAGTCGACTTTTGCGTTCATCTCCTATAGAAGTGCTATTTCCCTTTCGTTTCGGAGCCAGCCCGTAAAACCCGTTCAGCTTCGCCTGGCTGTAACAGGCACACGAATGCGGCGGTACATAGAGAAGACCATTGGCTGGAAGAATGCCGTACTGGCATGTTCCTCGAATCCAATGGTTTGGAAAAGCTTCGCCGGATGTAACATCGACAAACTCTACACCGGCCCTGCCGAGTATGAGATAACGATGCGTTGCTCGATTGCGGTAACATCGATGGTGGGGCATCCCCACCTGGAAGAACGTCTGATCGTCCGGCCGCTCTCTCTTGATCTCGCCGGTAAGTGGATCGCGCCCGACGGTGATGCCGGGTTCTTTAGCGATGACCAATTCGCCCGACCAGACAAGGCCGTTCGCGACAAGCACATCGACGGGTGCGTTGAAACACTCAAGGCAGCGGCAACTCCACAGTTGCTCTCCGGTTTCAGCCGAAAACGCGAACAACATACCTGCCGGAGCATCTACCCACGACGTCTTGTGTACAAGATCAGGGTCTCTTTCTACCATCCCGGGTGCCGCTCGGTCGGCCGAAAGGACAACATTCTCATAGACAACGAGCGTCGGAGTGGACCACCCCGGACGTTTCATATCGACCGGGCGGGGGGTCTCCCAAATCATTTCGCCGTCTTTCGCGTTCAGACATACTATCTTCTCAGAATTTTGGAAGAATACTTGCTCTTCGTGGACGGCAAGCGTGGTGGGCATCAAGTGCGAAGTAGCTGCGTCTTTTTTCTCCCAAAGCAACTCTCCGGACTCTGCGTCCAGGACCATGATCCGTTTGCCTGACTGGGAACCCTCTTCACCGCGACGCGCGGCTTGTTCTGCGGCTTCGGTCTTCTCTTTGTTGTCCACAACAAGATAGAGAATGCCCCTGCTGTAAAGAATTTCCGATGTGTTCGCCGTTCCGCGATATTCTCGTATCCGTTCCCCCGACGATCCGTCTAACAGACTAACCGGTTCTCCATAGCCGAGCGTCACAAAAACACGGTCGTCGACAGCAACCAGGCGTCGCGAAATTTCCGGCGGCCCGCTTCGAAAGCTGCGTAGATGGTCCTCCCAGGGACCGACTTTCTTCTTCCAGAGTATGACACCGTTAAACGCATCCCGCGCAGCCAGATACCAGTCGGCGGGCAATACGATAGATGAGATGGGACCTTCATCTTGGATGGAGTAGACTCTGCCGCCTGCCGAGACGACAGCGCTGATGCTCGCAAATCGCTCATGTTGCCGTGCCCGGCGCGGCTCCCCCGCCCATTGAATATGGTACGGCGGCGAGACAACCGAGTCTTCGCTTACGGCGTTGTTGGTTGTGTCGTATAAGGTATGGGTCCAGTCGTCGATTTCATCGGGCTGAGATTTGGTTTTTCTTTCCCATTCGTCGCCGCGCTTGATGTACGCGACACCACTCGGGCACAAGACCCGCGTTACTTCAGTCATCGGCACACGGCCGAGTTCTTCGACGACAAGGAGATTAACCAGATTATCGGTGTAGGGTAGGGAATCGCCGATCTGTCTATCGATCGAAACTTCGCCGTACAGTCCAATCGACTGAATATGTCTTCGGGCCTGCTCCACGTTTTTGGGGTTCGTGTCCAGTCCATGAACCAGGTATCTTTCATTGGCTCGAAAGGCGGCCGTCGCCTCTCCATCGCCACAGCCAAGGTGGACAATTACACCGCCGCGAATACCGGACTCGGTTAGTATTCGCATTGCCTCCGCCTCGTCCAATGCTCGCCCATCGCATATAGGTCCCGTGATAAATACGATTATCCCTAGGAGTAAGCCGGTGTTTATTTTCTTTGACGCAAAACAAAATGACATAGTCTCTACCTGGTTCGCTTTCCGATATTTGTATGCATATCTCTGCGGTGAAAATCGTTGCATCTTCTATGCAAACGATACTCTGTAATCTTGTGTCGTGTCAATCACGCTGATGGAAAGTAGGAATAGGTCTCGGCGAATCGTAGTCACGATTGCGGGGAAGCGGGGGTCTCAACTTCGATCCAACACCTCTCGGACTTTTGTGGCAAGGTATTTGACCGAAAAGGGTTTTTGGATGAACTGGACACCATCCTCCAGGACCCCGTGAGGGGCGATGACGTCATCGGTATACCCGGACATATAAAGCGCTTTGACATCGGGACAGACCGCAGATACTCGTTCATACAGCTCTTTGCCGTCCATTTCCGGCATGATCACATCGGTCAAAAGCAGGTTCACCGGTCCTTCGTGACGCTCCAGAATCTCAATCGCCTTGTTTCCATCTTCTGCAACAAGAACCGTATATCCTTCTCGCTTCAAAATGGCATGCGCCAGATTCCTCACCTCTCTGTTGTCCTCCACCAACAGGATCGTTTCCGAACCTTTTAGATCGAGAGCCGGTCTTTTCCCGTCTTGCTTCTTGACACCGTCTGCTTCAGACACAGGAAGATAAACCTGGAACGTGGAACCGATACCGGGATGACTGTCGACCCGTACCGTGCCCCGATGCTGTTTCACGATTCCGTAGACTGTCGCCAGCCCCAGACCTGTACCTTTGTCTTTCGCCTTTGTTGTAAAGAACGGTTCAAAAAGACGTTCGCGGGTTTCGGAATCCATACCGCAGCCTGTGTCCCTCAGCGCCAGCATGACATAGGGGCCGGCGGTCACACCTTCCTCGTCCACCGTGTCGCTTTCCTCCAGGTCGACCAGCGCCGTTTCGATGGTCAGTTCGCCACCGCCCGGCATGGCGTCCTGCGCATTGACCGCAAGGTTCATGATCACCTGTTCGAGTTGCCCAACATCCCCCTGAATGAGCGGCAGCGACGGCGCTAATGCCATATGGATGGCGACATCCTCACGGATCGTCCGGCGGAGCAGTTTCTCAAAATCGTTGAGCAGGGAGTTGAGGATAACGGGTTGAAACTCCAGCGTCTGTTTACGGCTAAACGCCAAAAGCTGCCGTACAAGATCGCGGGCTCGCACGCCCGCTTTCACAATTTCTTGAACCGGTTCTCGGCGCGGGTCATTTCCGATTGTCTCTTCGAGGAGCATTTCACCGTACCCCAGGATCGGAGCAAGTAGATTGTTGAGATCGTGGGCGACACCACCAGCCAGTCGGCCGATGGACTCCAGCTTCTGAGCCTGATGGAATTGCTGTTCCAGCTTCTTCTTCTCAACCTCCGCCATCCGTTGCTGGTCCAGGGATCGAGCCAGTTTGAGGTTGCCGTAGCTCAAGGAGGCGATCATATTCGCAAAGTTGGAGTAGAACCTCATCACAGAATCCACGACTTCTCGGCTCCAACGCGGCACGCGGTCGAGTGCGTCCATATACGCCTTCTCGTCGAAATCGTACCGCCGTGCTTGAGCACGAAAAGCTCTATGATCGGGAGGCTCGTCCTCATAGAAAAACTGGCCAAGAAACAGATTGCCCAGATGTCGCTCCCCCAAAACGATCGGTGTCGCGATGTCATACATACCGTTCTTGCAACGATAAATCTTGAATTCTCCCGGCTTCACTCCTGCAGACAGCGCGACGTCGCTTTCCCGGCAATTTCGCTCCGTCTCCGGATGACAACGGTGGAATTTCGTGCAGATATCCTGCCAGCCAGTGGCCACCAGCACATCGCCTTTCATGTCCACAACCGCGACGCCGATCTTTGTCACGTTGTAGAAATGATCCATGATTTCCTGGATCGCCTGTATGTCTATAACGTCGGTCAGCTCAAGATTCCCGAAGTCCCCTTCCGGTGAAAGAACCGCATCCAGTTTGGCGCGCACGCGTTTTTCGCTCTCTCGCAGCGCCTGCTCCGCCTGTTTGCGCTCGGTGATGTCGTCCGCGAGGGCGAGGATCCGTTTCTTTCCTCCCAGTTCTATCGCGGACAGACTAACCTCCACGGGGAAGACGCTGCCGTCCTTGCGCTGGTGGCACGCCTCGAATCGAATTCGCTTTTGTTTGGTGATCTCACGCCAGAATGCACCCCTGTCTTCACGCTCCGCATAGTCGGGATCAATATCGCTGGTCTTCATTTGCAGCAGCTCGTCCCGACTGTAACCATATCGTTCCACAGCAGCTTGGTTTACATCGATGATCCGGCTGCCCAATTCATGCAAGAACAGGGCCTCGGGCGCGTGATCGACCAACGTCCTGAACTTGGCTTCACTCTCATGTATCTCTTCTTCGGCCCGTCGAAACTCGGTGATATCATGATGGACTCCAATGCACTTTATGGGATTACCGTCGTCGTCGAACGTGAACCGCGACCCTGAGCGCACCCAGCGTACCTCACCGTTCGGACGCACAAGCCGAAACTCCATCGGCCACGTCCGCTTCTGCTCGACCATCGCGGCGACCTGTTTCTGTATGGAGGCACGTTCGTCGGGATGAACCATGTTGATGATGGTTTCTTGGAGGTTTCCGCAAAATGTTTCCAGGTTCAAACCGGCAATAGCAAACATATGCTTGGACCATTCCAACGAATCATCTCGCAGGTCCCACACGAACGAGCCTACTTGGGCAACCTCTTGAGCTTTGTTGAGGGTGGCTTCTCTTTCGCGAAGCCCCTCCTCCGATCGCTTGCGCTCGGTGATATCCCGCGCAATTGCGATAACACCCGGTCCTCCGGCGATTTCAATGAGAGCAATGGTAATTTCGACCGGGAACGTCGATCCATCTTTTCGGCGGTGTCTGGACTCGATCGTCACCGGATCTCCCGGTGACAGGGACTGAGAGAACGCCCGGAGTTCTTCGAGCGACGTTGTTTCAGCGTCGATGTCGGTGACATGCAATTGAAGCAATTCCTCTTCCGTGTACCCTGTCGATCGGCAGGCTTGCTCGTTGACCTGTACAACGCGCCCATCCAGTTTGCACACATAGATTGCGTCCGCGGCCTTCTGGAAGAGGATACTCAATCGCTCGTCGCGGTCCCTCGATTCTGTATCGGCTTGTCCCTTCCCAAGAGCCTGGAGAGCCGATTCGGCAACCTCCAAGCGGTGCTTTAGTTCTTCGTAGGATGGCTCCTGTCCTTCCGTCATTACACTTCCTCTCCGACAAAACCAAAGAAACCCTTCGGTTTCTGTGAACTCGAAGGCATTGGGCATTTTCGGCTTTCGAATAGACAAAAACCCGTTTCTGTTTTGTGTTCGCGAGTTCGCAGTATGGTCAGGATTTCAAACGTGTCAAACATGCTCGTTTTGTCCACTGCGGACATTCGAGACCTCTCCGTAAGAACGGTACTTTTTTCGCGCTCCCCGATTCAACATTGTTCACAATCAGGTTGTTGGTTCCGAGAAACGCTCGGTTAAAGATAACCAAACCGAAAGCCGAGGTCTTTCGATGATTTATGGAAGGCTGAGCGGTATGTTTTTCCTGCCGGGTTCAGGCGTGTTTCAAAGCCCAGCGATTTACACCAGCCTTACTATGACAGAGGAACGACTCTCTTCATAGTCCTCCGCTAAACCAAACAGTAGCCTATGGTGCCTATGGAAACGGCACCATAACCGTCATTGCGGGCCCCGGACCGTCGGAGCCGGTGATTTTAGAAAGAAAGGCTTCCCGACCGGACAAGTGAGAACGTCGGCCTATGTTAGGAGGTCGGCTTCTGCTGAGTACCTCGCGATTGTTTCGGCATCACATCAATGTCGCCGATCAAAACAACACCGTCCTCCACTTTGAGTTTCGACGCGGTGATATTCCCATGCATTTGGGCGGTGGAACGCAGGTCGACGATATCATCGGCCTTGATATTCCCCGTCACCTTTCCCTCGATGACAAGGCTTCCTGCGCGTATCTCAGCGTGCGCTTCTCCAGACTTGCCGACGATCACGTGGCCTTCTGTGGAAATTCCACCTTTGAATTTACCCTGCATTTTGAGGGTATGTCTGAATTTCAGCGTCCCCTCGATTTCCGTGTCGGGTCCCAGGGTTGTAACGACTTCCTTGCTGCTTGGGGATGACGAAGCAGGGGCGGGTTCGGTACGTCGGGCGGGTTCACTGCCAGTCTTGCCAGATTCTACATCCATCGCGGTCCTACCTCCGGCTGCGGTATGAGTCTGGACCATTGTATTCTTTTCTTGTACCGAGGATCAATCGAATTCTTCACTTTTTTTTTGCCGGGATCCCGGGCTCGAATGAGCCCGACTATGACCGCGTCAACGCTGCTTTCCTCCGCCAGGCTTGGGGGAGAAGACGCTGCAGACACGCTCGTTTCCTTTTCCTCCCCCGAAGATCGGGGGAGGAATCTCGTGGCTTGCCGGAGGCAAACATGAGAGCCGTAGAGGAGGGGGCTGAAATCCGTATTCCAGACTTTTTGCGATTGCATCACGTCTGACGGTCCGGCAAAAAGTCGGGAGAGCTCTTCTCCCTCTCCCTCTGGGAGAGGGCCGGGGTGAGGGACGTTGCATTATCCGCTGACGTTCCTTTGTGTGTGACAGACCCCTGTCATCATCCAAACCCTTTACCGCTGATTCATTTGCCGTCTCTGGCGAACACACAAGATAATCATACTACGCGAATCCAATGCAATGATCGCCCCTCACCCTAACCCTCTCCCGGGGGGAGAGGGAACCTCCGCCGCCAATTTCGGACTTTTTGCGGCGGCGTCAAGCCCGAAGGACATGCCGATGGGGGGCGGCTTATTTCCAGCTACCCTCCCAGCGTCACTTTCGTGCACGCTTTATCCAACTTCGCCACAGTCTTGTTGCGATATGCCAAACTCGCGAGATGGCATGGTGCGGCGGCGGTGTGGCCGACCTCGACCGGCGCGTTCGGTTCCTTGCGGGTTTTCATACACTCGAGCCAATTCGCGATATGCGGCTCCGTCGGAAGCCCCTCTTCGCTTTTGTAGATCGGCGTCCGGTTCTCGACATCGCGCCACGGCTCCTTGTAGATCCGATATCCTCTCTCTCCTTCGGCAAAGATTGGCTCGCCGATTACGAGTGTGCCCTTTGTACCTTGGAAAGTCACTTTCCAACCGTTGTCGAATGAGTTGTTGTAGGAAAGAATCCACGATGCCGTGAAACCGTCATACTCGTAACTCGCGCTGAAGACATCCGGGCATTCGCCACCCAGCCGATACGAACCGCCCTGCATCACCGCCGACAGCGGGGTTCCTTTCCCCATAAACCACTGGATCAGGTCCAAAAGATGAACGCCTTGGCCTGTGATCATCCCTTGCGAGTAGTCCCAGTACCAGTTCCATTGAAGCGCTCGTCGCGGATCGACCGGCCTCTTCGGAGCGGGACCGAGGAACAATTCCCAATTAAAATCGCCCTGAAACTCGACATTGGGATTCAACGGGCCGACCAGCCAATACCACTGGGCGCGCACCAGCGTCACATCCCCAAGGACCCCCTGGTCCACCAATCCTTTCGCTTCGATACACATCGGAGCGCTTCGTCGCTGCATACCAACCTGGACGATCCGGTCGCTGTTGCGGACCGTTTCTATGATTCGCACACCTTCCTCAATCGAGTAGGTCATCGGTTTCTCGACATACGCGTCTTTCCCAGCCTCAACTGCATCGATTAGCTGAGTGCCGTGAAGATGTTCGGGGGTGGCAATGATGACAGCGTCGATATCCTTCATTTCGAGGAGCTTGCGATGATCGATCAGCTCCTTCGCCCCTGAGCCCGCTATCTCCATTCCCCGACGACGTTTGGGTTCATAGGCGTCGCATACAGCCACGAATTCTATCGCCGGATCAGCCTGCTGGCACAATCTCATGAGCCGGCAACCCCGGCCTCCGGACCCGATCAATCCCATACGAATCTTGTCATTCGCGCCTAAAGACTTCTGTGAGCCGGTTACGGAACCCGCAACGGCCAGCGCTGCTCCGGATCGAGTCGCTTTCCCCAAAAACTGACGTCGGTCTAGTCGGTCTGTGCCCATCGGTCCCATCCTTTCCCAGTGTTTTTGTTTCTCAAGTCTATGTATTGACGATTCTCTTCTCGTTGAGTTCTTGGTTGCGATAAGGGGTGCCACCCCCAATTCCGCTTGGGGGTGGGAACAGTGCGCACGCTCATACTTCATCCGGCACGACAAACGGTTTGCGATACCCTCGTACGTCGTCGCGAAGCAGTTTGTTTGCTTCGTCGTCGTTGATACATTTCTCGGTATCCGGATCGAAATGCAGTGTGCGTTCGAGCTTGTACGCGGTATTCGCCAGATGGCAAAGCCCTGCGGAAAGATGTCCTTCCTCGATTTCCGCGTTCAGATCCGATCGTTTTCGGCTGCGAACCGCATCAATGAAGTTCTTGAAATGTTCTTCCCCGCTGTGCCGCTCAGGTCCCGGTTTTCGCTCTCGGCCGAAGAACACACGATACCCAAAATAGCCGTGTGTCAGCATAATCCCTTTCGTTCCGAGGAACACGTCGCCGATCACTTGATTCCCCGGACGATCGTTGTTCGGGATGTTGAGCTCGTTGTTGGTCATCCAATGGCGAACCTCGAACACCAGCATCTTGTCTTCATCCGGGTATTTGAACGTCGCCAGAAGACAGTTCGGCGTCTCCTGGTCATCTTCGAACATGAAATGGCCGCCGAGCGCCTGGGCAACCTTCGGTAACCCCACGCCCAACCCGGCGCGTGCGATGTCCATTTCGTGAACGCCCTGATTACCCATATCTCCGTTGCCGTAATCCCACTGCCAGTGCCACTCGTAATGGTATCGATTCTCAGTAAATGGTTTTTCAGGAGCGGGGCCGGTCCACAGATCATAATGAACGCCGTCGGGAACCGGTTTCTCTTTTTTCTCACCGATTGTATTCCTCCACTTGTAACACAGGCCTTTTGCGTAATAGACGTCACCAATGATTTTCTCGTCCTTGAGGAGACTCATCGCTTCGTGGAAAGCGGGTGCGCTGCGTGCCTGGGTACCGTGCTGGACAATGCGGTTGTACTTGCGTGCGGCTTCGACGAGTTTTCGACCCTCGTAGAGGTTGTGCGAACAGGGTTTCTCCACGTAAGCGTCCTTACCCGCCTGGCACGCCCAGATTCCCATAATGGAATGCCAGTGATTCGGGGTCGCGATAGCAACCGCGTCCAAATCCTTGTCTTCCAGCATCTCCCGGTAATCGACGTACTTCTTTACGGGTTGTTTCAAATGATCTTTCATCGATTCCGCGCGGTCGTTCAGGATGTTTTCGTCCACATCACAAATGGCCGTCACGTCTACGTTCTCCAAACTTCCGAAACTCTGGATGTGCGAACGGCCGCGTCCGCGAATCCCGACTACGCCGATTCGGATCGTATCGTTCGCACTCCATCCCCTGTGCGGGGCGATCATACCGAAACTGAGTGCCGCACCGGCTGTTGTCTTCAAGAAGGTTCGACGGTTTCCTTTTTCCATGGCGATTCTCCTATATTTCTGCAAAGTGTGAGTGGTATTTACGGCTGCGTGCCCGGCGTCTCGTCAGACGGTCTGTGAGCATTGAAACTCAAATTTCGATTCGGATCTACGGCGACTCGGATGGCTGTTGTACCTGCTCGTCGGGAGGTGTGTACGCTTACTATGCCGGCAAATAGCCATGTGCTTTCCTGCGGACATAGATCGGATTCGTAAAGGCCAGAAGTTGATCTCGCGGTTTCGCATACCGATAAATCTCGGCACGGTACCAGGTCTCGTCCCGGTCAACCATACACCGAAAAGTCAGATCGCTGTTTCCGGACGAAGACAACGGCATTTCGACATAGAGACCGCCCTCACGGAAGATCCGCACGTACGCCCCCTGACCCAACCCTCTCGCTGTCAGGCAAAGAAGATACATAGTCGAACGAAGAAATTCCGCCTCTTCACCGATTCCCGTCTGACGTCCCCCTCCCTCGACCCAAAAGTCAACCAGCGGCCCCCGGGTCACGTAGACTTTCCCCCGGCGCAGTCCGTCTATCAAATCTTCGCAATCGGCGCTTTGGGCGTGAATCATGGTCCACGGCATACCCGGCGCATCTTCGTCTGTGAACGCAACGTGCTTGTCTCCGCCCGCGACCGCGACAGTCCGATGTCCTTCGAGCAAAAGCGCGTCCCATAATAGAAGGGTCTTGATGGTTCCAATCGCCTCACGCTCGTAGTCGCCGTGCCATACTTCAATCAGATCGATTGCCGATGCTTGAAGACGCTCGTCAGTCCACTTACAGCCGGGGAAAACCGGATCACCCATGGTGTTCGGATGAGACAGGCAGAAAAGTCCGTTCTGTTTTCGTACTTCATTTGAGAGATGCATGGGGTCTTGAGGGGTTCCGTCTCTCGTCCAGGGGATATACCGGTCAATATTCAGACCCAGTGCATGTCCTTTGAATGTTGTAAACTCGATGCCGGGTATCACCGTAACCGGCGAGTTTCGTTCGATCTCACGAAGTCCCGCAGTATTGTTATGATCCGTCAGTGCGATGAAATCGAGCCCTTTCCGGTGGGCCGAATCCACCATCTCGCGAAGAGAGCATCTGCCATCGCTGTGATGCGTATGCAGATGCAGTTCACCTCGATACCATCGCGGTCCCGCTTGTTTTGGGGAACCAGGAGACGAGGAGGGAATCGGAACGACGGTCGTTTCGCGCTTCGATTCTGAATGGACGACTAGTGAAAACTCACAGTGATCCGTCACCAACCCGTGAATCTCCAGTTCCAACCGCCACGTCCCGGTGGGAATTTCGCCGGGAATAAAGCCTGGATCGGCGGTTTCCGGCGACACAATCACCGGCGGCCGGATTCCTTCACGGCTCCTTTCCCACCAGCCGCG
This sequence comes from uncultured bacterium, assembly GCA_964612675.1. GTDB lineage: Bacteria > Hinthialibacterota > Hinthialibacteria > Hinthialibacterales > JAKPRU01 > CAZTDD01. The sequence continues at coordinate 3,879 of CAZTDD010000091.1, read as the reverse complement.
AAACTCGCCTTGTGCATCGAATAGACTGAAATGAATATGATTGCGCAACTGTTCGAGCAGCCAGTCTACGATTTCCTGTTTTTTCTTCTGGGGAAGGACGGCAAAAACCTCATCGGGAACCTGCCCCGAGAAATACTCGTCCATCGCCGCCAATACATCCGGCAATATAAACTCGGTTGATTCCGGCTCTTCAGGAGAGTAGTGAAATTCGATTTCAAGCGATTCCGTGTCGGGAGGAACGTCGAAAGCATAAACGCGGATTGTTTTGAGATCTTCCTTCCCGAGAATATCTCGCTTTTCGAATAAGACCGCCATAGAAACACTATCCCTTCCGGAGTAAAGACCGCAACACACGGGGCCGGTTTGTGATCAGTCCGTCCACTTCCCAGGAGGCGAAACGTTCCGCCTCGGGTTCACTGTCTACCGTCCAGATCCAAACTTGTTTCCGGTTCTGTTGTAGACGCTTGACGCAATCGTACGGAGTGCGTCTACCGGCTCCGACAATAGCGACATCCAATTTCGACGCCCATTCAATCCTATCGTCTCGAAGAACATCCACCAACCATAGCCGCCGGACATCTGGGGAAATCTGCGCGGCGGTTTCCAGCACCGGCAAATCGAAAGAAGCAATAATGTGTTCCGATCCTTGACTACGTTCGCGAATAAGGTCCAATACCCGTTCAGTGGCCTCTTCGGATTTAACCTCAATCATGAGTCCTATATTCGTTCCCGCTACAAGATCCAACACGTCTCTCAAGCGCGGAATCCGCTCGTGGAGAAATCGTTTCGCGTGCACCTGAAGGTACGACGCAAAGTAGATCGAAATCTCCCGCCATGTGAGTTCAAGAATCAACCCATGACCGTCCGTTGTTCGATCCAGGGACGGGTCGTGCATGACTACAATCTCACCGTCACGACTGAGATGGACGTCCAGCTCGATGAAGTCCGGCGGCGGGTCGATTTCGAGCGCTTTCCGGAATGCCGCGAGTGTGTTTTCAGGGGCGTTCTCGGAGTCCCCCCGATGAGCGATCAATAAAGGTCCTGCCACGCTTCCTCACCACGCTCGGCCAAATCTTCGAGAATCTGCGCCACTTCACGTCCTCCGTCCAGGTCCGTATAAGGGGCAAGAGGTGGCTCGTTGTGGCGTGCTTCCAACAACTCGTACAGGCCATCCCATTTGCCGAGCTCAAAATCGCCCCGGCTGACGCGTTTCATCCGGATATACCTCGGCAGCTGCTGTTCGAACATTTCGAATTCCGGGAAATTTTGCCTTTCGAGATGAAAGACAGCTGCCTGACTCGCCAAGACTTCTCCCACAATTCCATACCCCAACTTGCAGAACACAACATCAGAGGCCGCAACGAGATCGGGATGATAGGTCTCTCTCGGCATAGTCCGTAAATTCGGCAACCTGCGGTCATCCTCGAAATTGATAAACAGAATGTCTGAGTACTTTTTTAGAACCGCGTCGGTCAAACCGGCTTGGCTGTGTCCACCGAAGCTGTACAGAACCACCGGCTGGTCGGTAGGAAGATTAAAATGCTTCCGTGCCTCATCTCGCGACATGGAGGGACGCCGAACCACCAGCGAGACATCTCTAACGCGAGAAAAAACAGAGAGATCGCCGTGAAACGGTGTACGGAGAAGAAGCCCGAACCGATGGTAAATCTCGGCGAGTTCCGCTGCGATTTCAGCAAGCGGTTCGTAATTCTGAATGGAGGGGCCGAGAATCCAATTCCAGGAGAAATTCGCCAAACAAACCGCCTGTGTGCCGAGTTTTTCGGCTACCAGGGCTCCAAACGGAGAGATATCGCTGACGGCCAGCGGTGAGGACTGTTTGTACCGCTCTGCTTCCTCCTGTGCCATCAAGGGGTACCTGTTCAGTAAATCACGCCAGATTGCCGCCGTAGCCTCGGGGTCGAAGAGCACGCTGTCTTTTTGCACCAAGCCGGGATCGTGCAGCAGCTGTCGGTACCCGAACGGCCTGGCGAGCGACCGATCAAACAACCAACGCGGCACACTTGTAACAATCTCTACATCGATACTGTCGGGAAGGTGTTGCAGAACGGCACACACCCGCGTAGCGTGGCCGAAGCCGTGACCTGTTACATACCAGACAAGAAAAGGATGATTCATGGAGATTTGACGCTTTTTGCTACACTCTAGCGGAATCCGCCGACCGACTCTATCGTAGCTCGTACCGTTGACGTTTCAATGTACAGACGCCAGACTACTGTTCTCGCTGTGAGGAAGGGATTTCTCTGATGACAGTTGCTGCTTCGACCATATCGGACACGGCCCGGCAATGTGGAATTGTCGGCGCAGGCGGTGCGGGCTTTCCCACGTATGTGAAACTCAAGGGATCCGCCGACACGTTCATTCTAAATGCCGCCGAATGCGAGCCTCTGCTCCATAAAGACAAGGAGCTAATGAAGGCGTTTCCCAACGAGATTGTCACCGGCATCTGCCAATCCATGGAAGCTGTCGGAGCCCGCATAGGTTACATTGGCATAAAGTACAAATATCGTGAAGTCATTGAGATGCTTCGCTCCTGTCTCCCCTCCCACTTGCAGATATTCGAACTGGGCGACTTCTATCCCGCCGGTGACGAGTTCATTCTTGTATATGAAGTGACCGGACGAGTTATTCAACCGCGTCAGATTCCCCCAAACGTCAGCGTTTTGGTCCAAAACGTTGAGACGATGCTTAATCTTGCCAAGGCTAAACCAGTCACTACCAAGTACTTAAGTGTCGTTGGTGCGGTAAAAAGTCCGGTGACCGTTGAAGTGCCTGTCGGCATGTCTTTCCGAGAGTCCATCGATCTGGCTGGCGGCCCAACAGCTCTAGATCCTGTGGTTCTGTCCGGTGGTGTGATGATGGGACGGCTGGAGGAGGATCTGAGTCGACCGGTCACCAAGACTACCGGCGCACTGATTGTCTTGCCGCGCGATCACTTTGTTTCGAGGCGCTATTTGAGGACCCGACCGCAGATGAACCGCATCGGTCGCTCCGCCTGCGATCAGTGTTCCTTCTGCACGGAGCTCTGCCCGCGTTTCCTTCTGGGACATCCCATTGAGCCGCATAAGGCGATGCGGACCCTCGGATTCGCCGAGGATAGCCTCGGCCAGCTCTGGGGCGTCGAGTTTTGTTGCGAATGCAACTTGTGCAGCATGTACTCCTGCCCGGAGGACCTCGACCCGAAAGACGCCTGTGTACGCGGTAAAGAGATTATTCGAGAGAGCGACCTGAAATGGACACCGCCCGCCGAACCGAGTGAACCTCACCCGCTGGTTCGAGACAGGAAAATCCCCGTCGCGAACCTCATGCGAAGGCTCGGTCTGGATGTGTTTGAGAATGTCGGCCCGCTTCTCAGGGAAGTCCCACAGCCAAACCGCGTGGAAATCCCGTTACGGCAGCATATCGGGGCTCCTGCCTCTCCCACTGTGAAGGTCGGCGATCGGGTCCGTGTGGGCGATCTGATCGGAGACGTTCCGGAAGACAAACTGGGGTGTCCGATCCACGCGAGTATCGAAGGAACCGTTAGTAGCGCGAATGAATCGGTGGTAATTGAGCGGAGCTAACGCCGGCCTTCCTGCCTTTGTCCTTTCTTCCCAGCCACATACACATAGTTGACGGTCCGGCAAAAGGTCGACGGGGCACAACAAAGAAGGCTTTCAACCCCCTCTGAATCTCCCCCAGTCTTTGAAGATGCCGCAAAAAGTCGGGAGAGTTCTTCTCCCTCTCCCTCTGGGAGAGGGCCGGGGTGAGGGTACGTTGCATTATCCGCTGACACTTTTGTGTGTGTGACAGACCCTTGTCATTAGCCACACCCTTTGCCGTTGATTCATTTGCTGTCTCTGGCGAATACACAAGATAATC
>CAZTDD010000090.1:0-28681 GCA_964612675.1 uncultured bacterium | reverse complement strand
TCATGTCCATGGAAACATAGACATTGGTGAAATGAGCCAACTGATTCATCGCGCCGGCGGTCTGACGCGCCAGATCGAACAACCGTTCGATGTCCTGTCCCTTGATTTTGACTTCGATGTCGGCATCGCCCAGTTTGCGGATGCCCTTGAGTTTCATCTGCATGACCATGGCTTTCCCGCCGGGGACAGGGACCTTGGCGACGATCGGTCTGAGATAAGCGATGTATTCGTCGGTGCTTATTTGACGACGGGAGCGGGGAACCAACTGAATGTTCAACTCACCCTCGTTGGCGATCTCATAAGTGTAGAGGCCCCAGACCTTGCCGCCGGAAAGGGTGAAAAGGCTTTCGATACGCTCGTCTTCCCCGATCAGTTCCTCGATCCGCTCGAGGACCTTGTCGGTCTCGGCCACCGAAGCGCCGGTCGGCAGTTTCACCTTGACCATGATGCGGCCATCGTCCATTTGCGGCAGGAATTCGCTGCCCAGACGCCCCATGAGTAAGGCGGCCGCGACGAGAACAATCAGGAACGCGGGCACAACGACCCATCGAAAACGGATGATCCTTTCGAGCGTCCAGACATAGCCTTCGGTCAGGCGGTTGAAGAAGCGGTCAAAGCGGGTGAGTTCGGTCTGAGATCCTACCCGCCCGAAGACGATAGACATCAGCATGGGCGTGACGGACAACGCTACAATCAGACTGATGACGACGATGCCGGCGATAACCAGAATCAGCTCGCGAAACAGCAGACTGACCAGTCCCGGCACCAGCAGGAAGGGAACGAACAGCGCCAGGAACGAAAGCGTCGCCGCCAGCACCGCCACGCCCACCTCGGCGGCGGCGTCCACCGCCAGGCGATTGATGGGCTTGACAGCCATGCCATGTTCGTCGCCACCCACGTTTTCCTGCCGCCACCGAGTGATGTTTTCGATCACCACGATCGAGTTGCTGAGCAGTACGCCGATGGCGATCACCAGCCCTCCGAGGGAGAAAATGTTGAGCGAGAAACCGGCCAGCTTCATCAGGCCAAAGTTCAGGACCAGCGTCAGGGGAATGGCGATCATCAAGACGAGCACCTGCCGCCAGGAGCCGACAAACAGCCAGACAATGAGGATGACCAGAATTGCCGCTTCACCCGCGGCGTTGCGCACGCCGGCCAGCGCCGCGGTCACGTAATCGGCCTGGTTTTCAACCATGCCGATGGTCATACCTTCCGGCAGCCCCGGCCCCAACTCCGCAATCCGGCCGCTTACCGCCTCGGCCACCTCGACCGTGTTGGCATTAGCCTGCTTGAGGACGCTCAGCTTGACGCAGGGATGGCCGTTCAGGCGCGTAATCACGCGCGCTTCCTCATGCGAGTCGAGCACCTCGGCCACATCGCGCACATAGACCTTTGCTCGCCCATCGCGCGTTAGGAGCACATCGCGAATCTCATCAAGCGACTTGTATTCGCCCATGGCTCGGGCGATGATTTCTTTGGGGCCGACCGTGACGCGCCCGCCGAACTGCTCGATGTTCTCCTCCCGCAGGCGTCTCAACACGTCAGGCAGCCCGATGCCATACTTTTCCAGGGCGTCCGGATTCAGGTGGACACGGATTTCTCGTTTGAGTCCGCCAACGATCTCGGTCCCGGCCACGCCCGGAACCGCCAACAGTTGGTCCTGCAACCATTCTTCCACCCACGTGCGAAGCTGCACCAGATCCCATTGGTCACTGCTGATGGTCAACTGCACGACCGGCAACTGCGACGGGTCCGCTTTGATGATGATGGGCGGGTCGATGTCGGCCGGTAGCTGCCGGGCCGCGCGCGCCATCGCCGCCAACGCGTCCTGATACGCCACATTGACATCCACGCCGTACTTGAAGTTCGCCAACAGCGTGTACATGCCCTCGATGGAGGACGATTCCAAGTAATCCAGATCGTCCACCGTGGCCATTTGCCGCTCGATAGGATCGGCAATGCTCTTGTCAATCTCTTCCGGTGTAGCCCCGCGCCACCAGATGTGGACCTTGATCATCGGGTAGGTGATCTCCGGCAGGAAGTCCACCGGCAAGCGCAGCAGCCCGTACAGACCCAGCACCACGAGCGCTACCAGGATGGCACTGGTGGCCAGACGGCGATTTACAGCATATTGTGTCAGTTTCATATTCGATTCCTACAGTTATTTTCTTTTATCCTCTAGAAAAGAAAGCATTGAAAATCATAAACAGAGAGGCTACCAATGTTGTGTATGCAAATATTTTGTTTAATTTTTCCGGTTTGGTTTTCAAGGCGAATTTGCCTCCTATCAGTCCGCCAAACACAGCGACTAATGCAAATGGAATCGCACCTTTAGGATCGAAATGCCCTTGTGTGGCATGACCGATAAAACCCATACTGGCCGTTGCGGCAACCATCGCCGAAGATGTTCCAACAGCAATCCGCATAGGAACCCCACACAGCAAAACCATTAAGGGGACTTTAAATGAGCCGCAGGATATCCCCACCGCACCGGCAGCTAAGCCGGCCAGCGCAGTAATGGGAATCGTGTACCAGAGATTGACTACATATCTTTGTCCTTGAAAATCTCTGTGCCAGTAACCAAATTTCTTTGTAGAATGAATGGGGCGTTCTTTTAATTTTACGAGCATCAAGAACCCAGTGATGACAAGAAGTCCTGCTAACAGCAATTTTAAAGAAACATTGCTGGCATAGCTGGAAAAATATCCTCCAACGAACGCCATAATATCCGTTGGGGGATCGATAACAAGCGCGAGCTTCCAATCAACAGTCTTGTTTTTCTGGAATACCAACATCCCTGCAAAAGCAGTTAAGATAAGAATGAACTGCGCCGATGTTGCCGCCTGGTGCATGGCCTGTCCGGCCGCAACCAGGACCAACACATAAAAATTCCCCCCACCCCGGCCTGTCATCGTCATGATGATCGCGATGGCAAATACGATTATGCTGACTATCAGTAAGTTCATTTCTCACCATCATTGCGGGAAAAGTGTTTCAGCAATTTACCGGGCGTAAGCTCTTCGACAAGTTCAGCATAACCGCCTTCAATGATTCTCACCTTGTCAAACCCGAGCGCCCTTAGATAAAGGTACACCATTGTTGACCGGACTGCTGAGGAACAAAACACACCGACAATTTTATCCCTCGGAATTTCTGAGACTCGTTCAGGCACCTCATTTATGGGGATATGAAGAACAGGCATGTGATGAATTAAACCGAAAGAAATTGTTTCGAGTTCCTTCGTAGATCTGACATCCAAAAACAGCGCCTTTTTTTCTGTAAGATGCATAGCGGGCGATACTTTATGTTTTCCACTTCCTAAAGAAGGTGAAGTCCATTGACTTTAATATTTCGACAATTTGTTTCATTGCAATCTCCTTTTTTCAGGCATAACAATGGTTATATGGCCGCATTCGCCGCGACTCAAGCCTGATTGTTCGCGCCGCTGCACGTGCACATCATGATGGCTGGTTTTGGATTTGTGGTATCCATCATTTATCTCCTTTCGAGAGGAAAACATCTCCGTCTATTGTCCAAAGCTATGAGCGTTTCGCGGGAATCAGCATGACTGCGGCGTCGGAATGACGAGCCACATTGTGGCTGACGCTGCCGAGGAAAACCTCCTCGACGAAGCCCCGCCCCTGGCTTCCCATCAGAACCAGGTTCACGTCCTGCTCCCGAATTACTCTCAGGATTTCCCGGGTGGGATGGCCGAAGATCACCTCTATATCAATTTTCGCATCACCCTTTTCGGCCAAACGCGATTTCATCTTGTCGAGGCGTCCGTGATCGATCTCGTCGAACTCGTCGAGCCGATGACGCAGATGCGGATCGATGCGGGTCTTGTCCTGAACGTGAAGCAACGTCACCCGGCGGACGCCATCGGCCACGATTTTTTCAACATATCGGAAGGCGTGGTCCGCGTTTTCCGAAAAGTCGGTGGGAAAGAGCACATGTTCGGCGAACTCGCACCTTGCGGCTTGGCAGCAGATTGTCTTGTCGCCCTTTGCAATTTGGAGTCGGAGCAACAGGACGGGTGTTTCGGCGTGATGAATCACAGCCTCGGCGACACCCCCAAGGAGAAACTCTCCGACGAGAGTGTGCCCCCGAGAGCCGACCACGACCAGCGAATACCCCTCTTTCTGTGCGATGCGATTGATTTCCGTCTTCGGTGGGCCAAAAGCGACGTGCGCTTCGACGGAAAACCCTTGTTCTTCCAAGGCGCGCTTCTGTTCCGCCATGTTGGCTTCCAGGTATTCCGTCGTGTAGGACAGGGCCGTGGATGCGCCTTCCAGCGCGCTCACGCATTGCAGGAGCAGGCACTCGCGCGCGCCGAACGCCCGCAGGCCCTTCACGCAGTCAACGACGGCGAACGACGCCAGCGACAAATCGGTTGCGACAATGATTCGGCTAAACATGTGGATGACCTCCATTCGAGTAATGAGTGAACATCATAGCTTTGCGCCTTTCTGGGGAACCGCCGGGGCGGTTTGTCCATCCTTGGGCGGGCCGGGGAGGCGGATGTCCGCGCCGTCCTTGAGTTTTTCCTGACCGGCGACGATAACTTTTTCGCCCGGCTTGAGCCCGGAGAGAATCTGGACTCGCCCGCTTTGCTCGATGCCGGTCTGAACTTTGCGTTGCGCGGCCTTGCCGTCAGCAGTGATGAAAGCCACCTGCGCTCCCGACGGCGTAACGATGACGGCCTGAATCGGGACGGTGACGGCATCATCGACGGATTCGACGATCAACCGGACGCGCCCGAACATCCCCGGCGCAAGGTCCGCATCATCCTGGACCGTCAGTTCAATGGTTCGAGTTCTCATTCGCGGATCGAGTTCAGGGAAGACGCGCGTCACTTGGGCGGACAACGATCTGCCGGGCAGGGTGTCAAGCCGGACTTCGGCCTTCATCCCCTGGCGCACCGCACCTGCCTGAGCTTCCGGCACGGCGCAACGGACCACCAGGGATTCCAGATCTGCCATCTCGAGTAGCGGCGTTTTCGGCACCGCCATGTCGCCCTGGCGAACAAACACCTTGGTGATCGTCCCTGAGAAGGGCGCGGCCATGACGCACTCGTTCAGGCGCGCCTTCGCCAGATCGAGCCTGGCTTCGGCCTCTTTCACCGTTGCTTGCTGTACCGCGATGGCCGTGCGGGTGAAGCCCGCTTCCAGCATTTCGAGCTGCTGACGGGCGGCGTTCAGTTTCGCCTCGGCGGCGGTCAGCTTGACGCGGGCCTTTTCCAGGTCCTCTCCCGGCAAGGTGCCAGTCTCAACCAATTGCGCAATTCGATCGAAGTCGGCCTTCTCGTAAGCGGCGCTTTGCTCAGCCTCGCGGACGCTCTGCCGGGCTTGTTCGATCTCCTCGGGCCGGGTTCCCGCCTCGATATCGGCCAATTTTGCGTTCGCCACCGCCAGCGCGGCCTCGGCTGCCTTGACTTCGGCCCGGTAAAGCTCGCGATGGATTTCGATGAGCTTCTGTCCGGCTTCGACGCGGTCCCCTTCCCGCCAGGGGCAGTAACCGATGGGACCTTCCACCGTGGAACTGATCTGAATGGACTCGATAGGCGTCACTTCGCCGGTCAATTCGATTGCCCGCTGTATCTGGCCTGTTGCGACGGTCTCTATCTGGACGAGCGGTGCTTTCTTCTGCGGCTGCGCGGGGCCGCCGTCTCCACCGCCACAACCGGCAAAAGCCAACGCGATTGAAAATGCCGCCAGCATGGGACCGGCGATTCTAAGGATGCGTACCTTTTCGAGGCGGCATGTCTGGGATGGTATCATTCCGTTGTTTCTCCCGTTGCCAGTTCGATCTGCGCGCGGGCGACCTGGACGTCGGCCAGCACGCGGTAATAGTTGGTCTCGGCTTCGAGCAAGGCTGCCTGAGCATCGAGGACATCCACGATGGCACCTTTGCCGACTTCGTATTTCTGCCGTTCGATACGCAAACTCTCCTCGGCCTGCTCCACGGACTTGCGAAGCGTCTGAACACGTTCCAACGCGGAAGCGAAATTCAGAAGAGCGGTTTCAACCTCGAGCCGGATTTGAAGTTCCATCTTGTGCAACCGCTCCTGGGCGGCGGCCAGTTTGGCTTGCTCTTCCTTCACCCGCGTGCGAATCCGCCCGCCCTGGAAAAGCGGAATCTCGATCCCTATCCCTACCCGGCCCACATCCTCGGAGTCGTCGGTACCCACCGGTTGTTCGCTCGGGTCCGCCGCCCAACGCCCTCCATACGCGCCGAAAAGGCTGACCGTTGGCGACTGCGCCCCGCGTGCGACGTCGAGTCGTTTTGCCTGCGCCTCAAGTTCCTTGCGCGCCGCCAGATAGTCGGGACGGTTTGCGAAGGCGGCAGCCACTGCCTCCTCCAGCGAGAGGGAACTGGTCGTCGATTCGTCCAGTGTTCCTTGCAGCCCGAAGGTCCGGCTTGTCGCCTCGACGCCCATCAGGTTTGTTAAGAGTTGCTTCTGGATCGCGAGGGTGTTCCGTTCGGCCACGATCTTCTGCCGAACATCAGCCAGGCGGACTTCCGTGCGCAACCGGTCCACTATGGCCGCTTTCTGCGCCGCGATCAGGTCGTTGACGCGCTTAAGATGAGACTCAAGGGCCTCTCGCGAGAACGAGAGCGACTCGATTAGTTGTTCCTGCGCCAGAATGCCGTAGAACACGCTCGTCACGTTGAACACGAGTTCCTCGCGGGTCCGGCCAAGGCTGTGTTCCGCGGCCTGGCTCAGAAGTTTCGCCGCGCGAGCCTCGTTGATCAGTGTGCCACCGGCGAATAGGGGCATCCTTATAACCAGATCCCCTGCGTAGATTGTGTCGCTGAAAGTCCCGGGTTCCCCGTTGTATCGCGCGGGCACAAGACGTTGATCGTCGAGATAATCGGTATAGGCGCCTTCCGCCGACAGAGACGGCAGCATCGCCCCCCAGGCCCCGTCTTTGCGGGCTTGAGCCGCCGCGGCATCGTAACCTGTCGCCACGATTTCGGGATTGTTCTCCAATGCGATTGCAATGGCCTCGGAAAGGCTGAGCTTTCCAAAATCCCCGGGAGCCGACAGGGTCTGAGCATCAGGCCGATTGTCACGCGCCTCGAAACGAAGTTGGGGCGAAACCGGGCGATAAGGGTTGGTCGGCGAGAGCACGGCGCATCCGTTAAGCATCCACAGAGCCAGCACCAGGATCGCAGGGGATGTTCGTCTCATTGGTTTCATCTTGCTTTAACTCCAGATTGCACCGAAAACGATTCCGCTGATGGTTGCCAGGACGACACCGATAAAAACGGTCACGAGCGTCTCGATCCGTCGGTGTCCGTGAGGGTGTGTCTCGTCGGGTGGCTGGGTCCAATAGCGGACACCGAATTCGTTACCGGTCCCTGAAGAGCGATCGGGTTCGCAGGCAGATTCTCACCAGCATCAACATAACCGGGACTTCGATCAACACGCCGACGACGGTAGCCAGTGCGGCCCCTGACGAGAGGCCGAACAGCATGGTGGCGGTCGCGATGGCCACCTCAAAATGATTGGAAGCGCCGATCATCGCAGCGGGGGCGGCGTCCTCATACGAAAGATTCAACATTCTAGCTGCACCATAGGTCATCGCGAAAATGAGATTCGTCTGAATAAAAAGTGGGATGGCAATCCAAAGTATGGTAAGCGGGTTGGACAGAATGACTTCGCCCTTGAACGAGAAGAGCAGAACAAGGGTCGCCAGCAAAGCGATGATGGTGACGGGTGTCAAAATGTGGAGGAATTTTGTTTTGAACCACTCTTCCCCTTTGGATTGAATGATCCACCTTCGCGAAAAGTAACCTGCGATCAAAGGCAAGGCCACATAGATGGAAATCGATAGGAGCAAAGCCTGCCAAGGAACCGGCAGCCGTCCGACCCCGAGGAGAAAACCGCCCAGAATGCCATAGAGTACGAGCATGGTCAGTGAGTTGATGGCGACCATGACGAGCGTTAGGCCGTCGTTCCCTCGCGCCAAGAATCCCCAAACCAGGACCATGGCGGTGCAGGGAGCAATGCCCAAGAGGATACATCCTGCCAAATAGCTGCGCCATAACGGCACTTCCAGCATTTTGACGCCATCGTGAAGCACGACGGTGCCGGCTCCGTGCTCGGCCCCCACCGGCAGGTCCAAGCCGAAGGGCATTTTGACCAGATCCGTGGCTTCGCTGCCTATGAACCCGTGGAAAAGAAAACCGAGAAAGAACGAAGCGATTGCATACATGGTAAACGGCTTGACCGCCCAGTTGAAAAAAAGCGTCAACAAGACAGGTTTTCCGCTTTTGCCCGCTCTGACCACGGAGGCAAAATCGATTTTTACCATAATCGGGTACATCATGAAGAAAAGGCAAATCGCGATCGGGATCGAGACGACCGGGGCACCCTGGACGTAGATCGCCATGCTATCCAGCTTCGTGGCCAGCTCGGGGGCGATTTTCCCCAGTACGATGCCGCCGACGATGCAGAGTGCCACCCAGAGGGTGAGATACCGCTCGAACACGCTCGTCATTTTCCGTTCATCGGAGGGACGTGCTTCATCAGTCATCGTTGTTCTCCTCACAGTTCTTTTCGCGCTTCAATTACGGCGGAGCGGACATCGTGTTCGTGCCGTTACGGCGCGGTGTAAAGCAGATACAGACCTCCGAGAATCACCAGGACGCCGCAGATTTTTTTCAGGATCACCGCTCCTTTGGATTGCTCGTTCCAATCCAGATAATGCTGCACGAGTTCTGTCGATGTCCCGGCGAGAACGATCACAGAGCAATGGCCGACACCGTATACGGCAAGCAGCAAAACTCCATACCATAGATTCGCAGCCGCCATCTTGAACGTGACGCCGAGCATCGGCGCCATATAGGCGAAGGTACACGGTCCAAGCGCGACACCGAAAACCAGCCCGAGTATCAAGGCCGCCAATAAACCCTTTCGTTTCATGCCGATCGAGTTGGGGCCGGACCACGGCATCGGTATCGCATCCAGTAGGTGAAGACCCACGACAAAGAAAATCACGGCGACAAAATAATTCCCATAGGGGCCCACATTCCCCATCATCCGGCCCGCCAAAGCGGTGACCGCGCCGATTGCACCGATCGTGATCAGGATCCCCAAAGCAAACAATGTTGAGATGCCGGCGGCTCTCTTGGTCGATATCCGCCCCTGTTCGTCGATGAACCCGACGATAAGCGGTATGCTGGCCAAATGACACGGGCTGAGCAGAATGCTCAGAATTCCCCAGAGGAACGCGGCGGTGAGAGCCATCGATGGCGTCCCTTCCACGGCCCGTGTCAGCGTTGTGAAGATCTCCGTCATTCTTACTCTATCCCCATTTCCGCCAGTTTATTTTCGATCTCGTCCTGGGGAAAAAACCCGACGTGACGAAACTGCTCGTCGCCGTTCTCATCGAAGAACACTTGGACAGGTATCGATTGAACACGATAGCGGCTTGCAAGAACCTGTTCCTCGCGGACCTGGACAAAAACGACATTGAGTCTCCCCGCATATTTGTCTCTCAATCTGTCGAGAATCGGGGTCATCATGTCGCAGGGCCCACATCCGCTGGCACCGAAATCGACCAGCGAAGGATTCCCACTGCGGCGAGCGCGATCGACTGGGTTATCCATCGCCGTTTCGGCCTGCTCGTGTGTCCACGTGGATGAAACGGTGACGGCCGTGCGCTTCCCGAAAGTCCGAATGTGTTCGGTGACAACATCCTGCTGCTTTTGGTGCAAAAGGTATTGCTTCAGTTGGTCTTCGATTTTCTCGAACGCCGCGCCACCGACAAGCTCGCTGTTCTCTTCATAAAAAGTTTTTGCTTCTGCGTCTGTTACTTTCACCGGCGACACGATTTTCTGCAGATAGGATTGAATAACCTGCCTTTGTGCCGTCCCGGACGGATCGGTTTTATCTTCTGACATTTGTTCCCTGGCCTCGCGAAAGAGGACTTCTTCCGTAGCGATCTGTTCGGCGACGTAAAACGTGTTTCTGCGAAGTTGCTGCTGAACGGTATAGGGTGTGTCAAGAATGTACTCTTCGATGTGGTCGGTGGTGATTTCCACGCCGTCTGCGCGCACACAGACGTTGTCCGGCAATTCCCCGATTTTCGCAAAAGTCAACGCCCCGGAAGCGAGACCCGGATAGACCGACTCGACTGTGTTGTCGGTCGGTTTGTGCGCCTCGCCGGCCCAGGGGATTGAAGCAAGCGGAATAATCAGTGCGCTAATGAGCGCGAGTTTACTTCGTCGTAGCATTTGTTTCTCCTTTCTCGATATCCACGCCCAGTTCTTCCCACTTCGCTAACATGTCCTCTTTGGAATAAAACCCTTCGTGGCGGAAGAGCTCTTTGCCGGACGCGTCGAAGAAGATCTGGGTGGGGATCACACGAACGCCGTAATGGGCTGCCGCTTCAGATTCTTTCCACACATCGATGAATTCAACTTCCATACGGCCTTCATATTCCTGTTTCAACTCTTCAAGAATCGGTGCCATCATCTTGCAGGGGATACATTTGTCCGCACCGAGATCGAGCAATCGAGGGAGACGCGCTCGATTCGAAGGAGAGGCACTCCGTTGAGTCTCCTCCGCCTTGTGGGGCGTGCTCAGTGCGGGGCTGTCGCCTTTCTTGAAAGCCAAGACTGCTACCGCGGCGACAATTACAACTCCGATGACTACCATTGCGCTGGGCTTCATGTTCAACAATCTCCTTTTTTGCTTACTCAGTGAGGAGCGCTTCTGTTTTTGTGACAACTTTGCTCATATTCTCATGCGTCGCCGGGGATTTGCCTTTTTCCAGACCGAGGTCGGTCACCCGGAGATGGCGAAAGCCATTGAATCCGGCCTTCTCCAGCGTCCGTCTGGCACAATCCGCGTCACATCCGTCAAGAGCGACAATCAGTGAAGCCGCCCGGGTCTCCGAGAGAATATCCTCGACTCCGCCCCCGATTCCCGCCAGACAGAACATTTTTCCCATGCCGGTCTTTGTGAGTCTCCTGGCCGTTCGGTCGGAAATCTCTCCTGTGTCCGCAGCACCCGAGCAGGGGAAAATCAGCTTGGGTGCGCCTTCGCAACATTTGCCTGTTTCGTTCATGTCAAACTCCTTTCTTCACAATCATCGTTGCCTGTTCCGGTTCAGCGACTCCATAAGGAACCGCCCATCAGGTAGAGATACGTCGTCACCCAATTGGTCAAAATGGTGACGATTCCAAAAAGAAACATCCCGACGCTCATCAAGGCCCAGCCGGAGAGGATGTTGCCGATGACACAACCCGTGGCGAACGCCGCCCCGGTGCCCACCAGTATCCCTCCGAAAAACGCGACAACGGTTTGTTCTGGGGGTTTGCGCAGCAGACGTGCCTCCCCCGACAGGCGTCCGGACACCCAAGATCCGATCACGAGACTTGTCACGAGCAACACCAGCCACCAGACAACTTTCTTTCCTGCCGGCGGCTTCGGTGTCTGTGCCGCAGGATTTGCATTTGCCGGAACTTGTTTCTGCCACACGTGGTTCAGGTTGTGGTCGGTGACAAGCAGCTGGGCGTGCAACACACCATGAGTCACGCCGAGCGGATAATTGCGACCGGTCGCCGCTGAGGAAAGGTAAGCAGGCATGGCCAAAAGACCGATCGCCAGCCCCGCCTGCCACGGCTTCCACGATCGTGTGAGAAGTCGCTCCCACGACCAGCCCTCGGAAGCGGCATTCCTCCTTTTCTTGACGGCCAGTGCGATAAGCAGCGTGATTACACCGAAAACAATAGCCAACAACCAATACGGCAGGCCGGTGATGGATGAGAGCGTGACTGATCCGCCGTCGCTTGCCCGAATCGCAACCGATTTCATCTTGGTATGCAATCCATGAAGCGGTCCGTATTCCACCATCGCGATTCCCAGCGGGATACCGACCAGTCCCGCCATCGAGTTCAGGTTACCTATCCCCGTTTTGTACAGACATCCACTCACACATCCACCGGCTAAAACCATGCCGACACCGAAAATAACCCCGCCAACAATCGCACTCAGCCATATAAAGGGTTTCGGATTCAACGTGATCCAGCCCAGCAGCGCCAACACAGCGAAGCCAACCATCGACACGACGATACAAACCCACATCCCCCACATCTTCCGCCAGTCTTTCATCAGAAGTACTTCGCTGAACGATGAGGAACCGCACAGATCGCCTTTCTGTAAAAAGAAGCCAAAAAGAAAACCGATTGGAATCGCGGTCAAAACCCACACGCGTGTCACCAAAGCAACAGATGTCACGATTACCAGGACCGCCAGACTGACAAGAACATAAAGTTTCCAACCTGATTTCGCGTTCATTTGCACCTCCTTATGTAAGCATGCTTTTGATTTCTTCCATGCTCGGTACCTTCCCCGCGACTTTCATTTCGCCGTCAATGACCAGTGCCGGTGTGGAAACGATACCGAACGACATGATTTGCTGAATATCGGTCACTTTTTCGATCTTGTATTCGATACCTATGGATTTCGCGGCTTCTTCCGTTGCCTCTGCCATTTTTTTGCATTTCGGACAACCTGTTCCCAGAATTTGGATTGTTTTCATGGCGTTCTCCTTTTCTTTCTGCCTTCGTGCCTTCGTGGTTCATTTTTCAAAAGAACATTCCGAAAATGAGTCCTGAAATTGTCGCCATTACAATGACGCAAAAAACAAACACGATCGTCTTGGTTGTTCCCATCACGCTGCGGATGACAAGCATATTCGGCAAACTCAACGCCGGACCGGCCAATAACAGCGCCAATGCCGGACCTTTGCCCATGCCGCTGCCGATCAGCCCCTGCAAGATTGGTACCTCGGTTAATGTGGCGAAATACATAAACGCGCCTACTACCGAGGCGAACAAATTGGCGGAAATCGAATTTCCGCCGACCAGGCTGCTTATCCACTCCGAGCGAATCAAACCTTCCTCTCCCGGGCGTCCCAAGAGCATCCCGGCAATCAGGACGCCGGCGAAAAGCAAAGGGAGAATCTGTTTCGCAAATTCCCATGTCGAATCGAACCATTCGCCCGTCTCGCCTTCTCCTTTGCTGGTGATGATGGATAAACCGACCACACCGGCGGAAAAGGCAATGAGCGGAGCGTCCGGAAATAAGCAGGCCAGAATAATCACAGGCAATGCTGCTGCGACAACATACCACCAGCGAACATTGAGCCATGCGACGAGGATGACGGCGAACACCAACGCGGCCGCAGAGGTCGCGACCCACTTCGCGGAATAGATCGCGTACCAGATTCCCGCAGATTGTTCGGGTTTACCCCAGTTTGCGAATACCAGAATCGCGACCATCGTTGCGAAATAGACTGCGGTTTGCCAAAGCGGACGGGTGGTTTCCGGCTCAGGCATTGCGGCTTGAGCGGCCATCTTTTCTTGTTCTTCTCGACGGAATACGATCTGCATGATCAGTCCGATCACGACACTGAATAGGATTGCGCCTATCGCGCGGGCGATGCCGAGTTCAAGACCGAGAATGCGAGCCGTTAAAATGATGGCAAGAACATTGATTGCAGGTCCCGAATACAAAAACGCTGTCGCAGGCCCAAGTCCCGCCCCCATACGGTAAATCCCCGCAAACAACGGCAGGACCGTGCAAGAACAAACCGCCAGAATTGTGCCGGAGACCGACGCCACCCCGTAGGCGATATACTTGTTCGCCCCGGCGCCGAGGTATTTCATGACCGATGCCTGACTGACAAAAACAGCGATTGCGCCGGCGATGAAAAACGCCGGAATCAGGCAGAGAATTACATGTTCCCGGGCGTACCATTTCGCCAAATGAAGCGCTTCCAAAACCGCATTATCGAATCGGCCTCTGCCGACGGGTAGATAGAAGAAAATTAAAAAGACCGCGATGAGCAGCGTGAGGGATTTCCATTCGTTTTTCCAATTCATGATTTGATGTTTCCATAGATTCAGGCGTCATTGCGAGCGAAGCGAAGCAATCTCAGCGTCGAAACCGAAAAACGAGATGGCCACGCTTCGCTCGCCATGACGGCAACGGAGGCCACAGTTTCCTTCCTCAAATCACCGGCTCCGACGGTTTGGGGCTCGATATGATGCAGAAGGGGCGGATGGCGAGCAGTGTTGTAAAGATCAACTCACCAATTCCAGCTGTTCCCTTGCACTCGATTCGATTACGGACTCTACACATTTGAAGAACTGAAGAGCGCACGGAATTCGCAATGTGTAAAACACCTGATTTCCTTTTTTCTCGTCGCTCACGATTCCCACATTTTTCAAAATTGACAGGTGTTTCGAAACCGTCGAAATATCCGCGCCCACCAACTCGGTTAGTTCGCAGACACAGCGCTGTCCATGCGACAATTGATCGACGATAAAGAGCCGTGACGGATGTGCCATGGCTTTAATGATTCGGGCGCGTGCCTCGAAGCGAGCGTGTGTGTTTTTGTCCATGATTTCTTTTCGTTCTACATTAGTTGTCTGGAGAATGCCTTGCCTATTTGGCAATATAGACAAATAGGCAAGGAGAATCAAGGCTGTTCAGGATACGGGGCAGGGATTTGTTCGGTCAGGTTTGGCTGCGGGGATCAGAAGGCAAAGCGCTTTCGGGGGGAGCGGAGTTCATATTACCCAACAAGAACCTCTCGGAAAGCGAGGTGCCCTCCGAGAGGTTGTTTACGGATTGGGTTCGATGATTGGTGATGCGAAGACGTTTGATCCTAAATTCGGCAGTTGAAGGTGTGGTTGCGAGGGTAAGCCGCTGATTTTTTGATAGTAGCGTTCATTCTCAGCTTTCACCCAAATGGTGATCGGTTCTTGAGCTTGTCGAAAGGCCGATCACCAACGCCGGCGCGGCCCTTCGACGGGCTCAGGAACCGCGCTTCCCATCCTACTGCCGAATTTAGGTTGATGCGCTTAAAGGGCGAGGAATTCGAGCCCCAGCCCGAACAAACCCACTGTAGCGACGGCACCAAACGCCAGAATGTAACACAGGTCACGGATATCAGAGGACATGATGCTTCACCTCAACCTAGTGCTTGTTTTGATATGCGGCATCAAACAAGCAATTTTCGGGCCATCGTGGCCCCGCACAGGTAATCGGTTCTCCGGATCGGCCCGTGCGCTGTCGCCTCCTTCGGCAAGAAGAACAAACAGAACGGCCCTTCTTTTTCCGTCGAGCCATCGTCTGTTTGTCAATAGGATTCTGGATACTCAAAATGATCCACTCCTGTATCAAAATGATCTATATGCAATACCCTGATACCGGTAGGTATCGGGGTTTTGAGTCGGTTCAGTTTTATCGGGTTCAGTTTTATCTATGGATAATCGAATCGATTACGGAAGATAAAGCAATAAAATCGATTCGTTCTTGGTTTTATGGTCTTCGACTAATATCTACAGTAGCTTTAGTCTTATCTTTACCCTTTCAGTAATCTTACAAAAACTTCCTTTCAACCTAAGGGAAGACACCCCATGGTAACGACCCCGTGGATCGTGAGTTACTCTTTTTTCCTATCTATAGGCTGTCGAAGGACGATTTGTTCCCTGTCTTATTCGGTGACCCTCTCTGTTGTGCTATCCTGTAGCCACTCTCAGACCGAAAGGAGTCCTACCCGTGTTTACGTACTCAATCCCTCGACTTGCGGGTCTCTATGCGGTTTTTTTGCTGATGGGGCCACGTCTGTGCGCCGCCCCGGCGGATTCATTCATGCTTGATGACGGCGACACGATCGTTTTTCTGGGCGACAGTATTACCCAGGCGGGCGATCAACCCGAAGGTTATGTAACCCTGTTCAAGCTATACTGTGGGGTCAACGGTCACGACGTGAAGGTCATCAATGCCGGCATCAGCGGACACAAGTCTAACGACATGTTGGCCCGGCTTCAAAGGGATGTCCTGGCACATAATCCCACGTGGGTCAGTATCTCCTGTGGAGTCAACGATGTATGGCATCAGTTTTCTTCCAGCGGGAAAGGGGTTCCGCTGCCCGAATACAAAGAGAATATGACTGAGATTATCGAGCGTTGCCTCCGCGCGGACTGTAAAGTGCTGCTTCTGACAGCGACTCCGATTTATGAGGATTTGGACAGCAAAGAGAATCAGATGCTGCGGAAGTACAACGACTTCCTCCGCACTCTGGCCGATGAGAAGAATCTGCTGCTTTGCGACCTATTCAAGGCTTTCGCGGAACAACTGAAAGAGAAGACCGCCAACGAGAATATTCTCACGACGGACGGTGTCCACATGAATCCCAAAGGGAATCGTCTGATGGCGCGAGAGATCTTGCGAACCCTCGGTGCGCCGCATCGAGATTTGACCTGGAAGGCGGAATGCCGCTGGGAACTTCAGAACAACATGTGCAAAAAACGCTGAAGAGGAGTGCGAGAGAACCATTATGAGCAACCCTACATCCAATCGTCTGAGCCGACGCAATTTCCTCAGCCTCGCGGGAGCGGCCGGAGCGGGGCTGCCGTTTTTGAATTCGTTACAGCGTGCCGAGGCCGCCGGCAGACGTAATATCATTTTTATTCTTATCGACGACATGCGGTTTGACTCGATGAGTTGCATGGGGCATCCATTTCTCAAGACCCCGAACCTGGACCGTATGGTGGAGAACGGGATTCTTTTCGAGAACGGATTTGTGACGACATCGCTTTGTTCGCCGAGCCGTGCGAGTTTTTTGAGCGGTCAGTATGCGCACATTCACGGGGTTCTCAATAATTCGACACTTCTTCCCAAAGGAACTCCGACGTTCCCTGCTGAACTTCAGAAATCCGGATACGACACGGCATTTGTTGGGAAATGGCACATGGGGGGGAGCACGGACGCGCCTCGTCCCGGGTTTAATCACTGGGTCAGTTTTCGAGGTCAGGGAGTTTATACGGACCCGACGTTCAATGTGAACGGCGAGCATGTCAAACGCACAGGTCACATGTCCGAACTCATCACGGACTACGGGATCGATTGGCTTCAAAAGGATCGCGAGCAACCGTTTTTCCTTTATCTATCCCATAAGGCCGTTCATGCGGAATTCGTTCCAGCACCCCAACACCGTAACGCTTACAAGGGAGTTGAAATCAAGCATCCCGATTCCATGGCGGATACGGAAGAGAATTACGAAGGAAAACCTCTCTGGGTTCGCCGCCAGCGCCACAGCTGGCATGGCGTGGATTATATGTACCATGACCAATTCAATTTCGACCGATTCATTCTCGAGTATAACCGCACCATGTTGAGTGTGGACGAGAGTGTCGGCCGGATATTGGACACATTGGATGAGATGGGGATTCTCGATTCGACGCTTGTCATCTTCGCCAGCGATAACGGTTTTCTGCACGGCGAACACGGGTTGATTGACAAACGATGTATGTACGAAGAGTCCATCCGGATTCCGATGATCGTCCACTGTCCGGAGATCGTCCCGGCGAATCGGCGGACGCAGCGGTTGGTACTGAATATCGACGTCTGTCCGACGATTTTGGACGCCGCCGGTGTGTCGATTCCCGACACGGTTCAAGGGATGTCTTTCTTGCCCGTTGCGAGAGGAGACCAACCGGAATGGCGGGATGCGATTTTGTACGAGTATTTCTGGGAAGAGGCGTTCCCCCAGACACCCACGGTCTTGGGAGTGCGCACGGAGGAATACTCCTATATGTGGTATCACGGAATCTTCGACCTGCAGGAATTGTACAACGTCAAAGAGGACCCGCATCAGATGAACAACCTAATCGACAGCGCCGCGCATTACGATATTCGTCAGGAGATGCATAAGAAATTGAGGGAACTTCTGGATCGGTACGGAGCGACGCAGGTTCCGAGCTTTCGGGCGGAGTAGTCTTATACTGGTAGGAACATTATGGCAACACACAGGGGCACGGTACGCCGTGTCCCTGTTTTGTTAAAACCCACAGAAAATGCGCTATCCACGCAAATAATAGAGCCGTTGCGACGACTCGATAGCGGACTTTTTTGGATGGGTTCTCTCATGCGTAACATCAGTACCGACGATACCCCCACGGCGAAAGACCTTGTGCTGAATTGGCTGGACGAACATACCGATGACATCGGTATCGTTCAATGCAGCGTGCGGGAGCTCGCACAGGTGGTTAAGAGAAGTGAGAATACTATCAAACAAGTTCTCTGCAGACTGAAAGCCGAGCGACAGCTCATCGAATACACTCTGCATCGCGGCCTTCGCGTGTTTCGCCTGAGACGTCCACCCAGTGAAGAAGACGAGCATGACGATTCTCTCCAGCTCCGTACGGCCGAGTTGGAAGAGTTGACGGAACACGATCGGAAACTACGGCCTCTTATCGAGCAATTCGCAACAACTGAACAGACCATCGCGGATATTGACCGGGAAATAGGCGAATGTGAACCGGGCTCAAAGGACCGGCATACTCTCCGTCAGGATCGCGCACAGCAGGTTCTGAATCTGTTGCGACTGAGCAAAGAAATCGGCTTGTCGTTTTCGTCGAACAAGACGGCCAGCGTCGCACAGAAGCACGCCCCAAGCAACGACCCGTGGAAGACCGAGTTACCGCAGGAATGGCCGGCCGATCCAGCAACGTTTGCCGAAGAATCTCTTGGCATTACGTTGCGTCCTCACCAGCAGGAGTTCTGTAACGCTCGCCGGCGAATTGTCGTGATGATCGCCGGGCGGGGCGCGGGGAAGTCCACTGCGGCGAGGGTCTTTGCCACGTTCACTGCGTGCCGCAAAGCGAATCATACGGTGCTGGTCGTATCCTCCGGCCAGCGGATGAGCAGCGATTTCGGACGACGGATCAATGAACTTATCCAATCGTCGAGACTCAAGGACTATGTGAAATCTTCTTCAGCGAGCCGTATCGACCTGCAGAATGGTTCGTCCATCGTTTTACTCCCGGCGAAACCGGATACCATTCGCGGCTATCATCCGAAACGGACACCTGCAGGCGACGGCGGTCTGTCGATTATTTTGGATGAAGCGTGTTTCATGGAGCAGGGGGAAGAGATACGGACGGCCGTGGAATACGCGCTGATCACGACGGCGAAAGGGAACGGCCAGATGGTGATCGCCTCCTCGCCGTCCTCCGTTCATTCGTGGGTCTATCCCCTGTTTCTCGCGGGTCAAGAAAAGCGCGAAGATATCATTTCGTTTCGATGGGCGAGCACTGTCAATCCCGATATCGGCGATGAAGAGATCGAACGGCTTCGCGAGACGCGCACGGATCTTGAATTTCGTGCCGAGGTGCTTGCTGAATGGGTGAGCGGAAGTCATTCGCTTTTTGGTGGGATGATCGTCGAGGCGATAGGGCCGGGAGAGTCCGGAACGCTTTACGACGGTGAGATCGCCACGCTGGGAGCGGATCTTGCGCTTTCGTATGACGAGAAGCACGACGCTTCGGCGTTTGTGGTCCTTGCGCGGCTATGTCGCAAAAGCACACCGGGTGGGGAGAGCGATTTGCCGTGGCCTTATGTGCGGTCGTCCGGGGAAGCGAACGAGCGTTCCGTTTGTTTTCGAGTGGTCGATGTTGTTCGGTTGAGCCGGGCGTCGACGAAAACGTTGCTTGATACGGCCCTGGGGCTGGTTAAGAGATATGGAATCGCTCACACCGCTGTGGAGCAGTATCAGGGGAAGGCGCTCCATGAGTTTCTCGCGGGGCAAGGTGTAGAGACCGAACTGGTCGCTCCGACCGCAGCGACGCAAGAGATTATCTTCAACGATTTGTATAACCTGTTTCGTGGGAAACTGATTACAATTCCGGAGGATTTCTCCGGCACGCTTATCGAAGAACTCAAGACGTTCGAGTACCGTCGTGGGGCTACAGGGCGATTCAGTTTCGGGCATCCGCCGGGATCGAAGAAGATCCATGACGATACGGTGTACGCGTTGGCATGGGCGCTTTACGCGCAGCGGCGTGCCTTTGGGGATGTGCAATCTCCGCCGCCGGCGGTGGAGTTTTTCTGACGTTTTGATGTTCCCACCCCCAAGCGGAGTTGGGGGTGGCACCCATTGACTCCTATCATTGATCTTTAAAAAGGCTGCCGGGCAAGAAACCGAAGTGGAACAACGCAGGTTGGAAAGGCAATGAAATACGAAGACACGAAAGAGCCACGAAAGCACGAAAAAAGAACGGATAAACGCCACCCGGCCTCCTGCTCCTTTGTCGCCCCGATTGCCTTCGAACGGACGAATTCGAGCAATCGGGGCCACCCGGGGAAGTAGTCTGAATCTGGATAGTCGGGATGAAAACACACTCAGGATGAGAGGATAGTCGGGATGAAAGGACGCTCAGGATGAACTCTGAAGAATTCCTAATCCTGCTTATCCTTCTATCCTGACCATCTTGATTCCGACAACAAGATCCTATAAGGAAAACCCGAAGGATTTGAGCTCACGCTCCAGAACCTCACGGCTGGAGGGCGCCAGGTCGGTCATCGGCAGCCGGAATTCGCCCGCGTGCGGCAAACCGTATTCGGGATTGCCGTGGAGAATATTCACCGCCGTCTTGATCGGAATCGGGTTTGTTTCAACGAACAGCGCTTTCACCAACGGGGCCATTTTGTAATGCATGGCTCGGGCCTCGGCGATACGGCCTTCAATGAGGTCATGGACCATTTGGGATGTTTCTTTCGGGGCGATATTGGCGATGACGGAGATGACACCTTTGCCGCCCAAGGCAACGAGAGGGAATGTCATATTGTCGTCCCCCGCCCAGACGTAGAAATCATCCGGACATAAACGAATCACATCGCCCATCTGGTTAATATTACCGCTTGCCTCTTTCACACCGATAATATTGGGCTCCGCGGCGAGTTCGACCATGGTCTCGGTAGCGACGTTTACGGCAGTGCGTCCCTGAATGTTGTAGACGATCTGCGGGATATCGACTTCACGTGCGATTTTTCGGAAATGTTCCAAGAGGCCGCGCTGTGTCGGTTTGTTGTAATACGGGTTTACGAGAAGCGCGCAGTCCGCGCCCGCTTCTTTGGCGAATGCTGTCAGGTCCAGCGCCTCGGCGGTGCTGTTGCTTCCGGTGCCCGCCATGAGTAGCGGATATTTTTTGTTGCCACGTTTTTCTTTGATATAGTCCACTGAGTGCTTGATGACTTCTTTGTGCTCATCGTGATCCATCGTGGCGGATTCGCCCGTTGTGCCGCACACGAGGACGCATTCCGTTCCTCCGACGATCTGAAAATCGATCAGCTTCTCCAGTGCGGGATAATCTATCGCACCGTCTTTGAAGGGGGTGATGAGCGCTACAGCAGAACCGGTAAACATAACTTCCTCCCGTCGTCGTGATTGCTGTTGACCGTTTTGCGTTGCTTGAAGATATCTTAATTCTTTTCGAGGTGAAAGAGGGAAGTCGGTTTGATCGAGTGTGAAGTCTCAACCCCCTCCTGAGCGACCGGGCACAGTTGGCGGGTTCGCAAAAAGTCAGGGATACGGATTTCAACCCCCTCCTAACCTCAATGTCATTAAGTTAAGTTTGAGAGAAGGAGCGAGGGGAGGGCGAACCTCCTGGTGAGCCGCATTTTTCTTCATTTCGGCTCGGCGGGAGCCTCGCCCTCCCAGTAAACGGCTTCGCCCTTTCCTAACTTAATGACATTGCTCCTAACCTCCCCCGATCTTCGGGGGAGGAACAGGAACGACGTGAGTTTGTCCGGGTGGGGAGGTTCTGGTAGGATCAAAGGCCGTGACTTTCCACTGATAGGAACGCCGAATCACGAATGAAGAGAGACTGGATTTATCGTTTGTCCGGGCCGTGGCCCGTGTTGGTGCTGGTGTTTATTGTTGCGTGTTTTTGCTCGCCGATCCGGCGGGGGGAGTTGGTCTTCCTCGATCCGATGAATTTGACCGAGATTGTGAGGATGGTGTCGGTCAAGGGAATTCTGGCGGTCGGGATGACGCTGGTGATTATTACCGGCGGGATCGACCTGTCGGTGGGGGCGATTCTCGCGTTTGCCTCGACGACGGTGGCGGTTTTGTTGATGCAAGCGGACATGTCCGCATTTCCCGCTATTCTTGTGACGCTCGTCCCAGGTATTCTCTTCGGTGTTCTTGCGGGTTTGTTGATCACGAAAGGTATGATCCAGCCGTTTGTCGCGACCCTTGCGCTGATGATCGCCGTTCGCGGCGGGGCGAGGTTGATTACGGGCGGCCCCAGTCAGCCGATCGGTTACGGGCTTGACGGTGCCGATCCAGCGTTCGCGTGGATTGCGCACCGTTTCGATTTGTTGGTGGTGCCGATCCCGGCGCAGGCGATTATTTTTCTCGTGGTCGTGGCGATATCTCACGTTATCCTGAGCCGGACGCGGTTCGGTCGAACACTGTATGCGATTGGTGGAAATGCAGAAGCGGCGCGGCTGGCGGGAATCAATATTACTCTGACCATCGTGGTGACCTACGCGTTGTCGGGGCTTTTGTCCGCGTTGGCGGGGGTTATTCAGTGTGCGCAGTTGGTCCAGGGAAATCCGGCGACGGACGGTCTCGCCTACGAGTTGGATGCGATTGCTGCTGCGGTGATCGGCGGGACCAGCCTGATGGGTGGGGTCGGCAAGGTGATCGATACACTTGCCGGCGCTTTAATTATTGGGATCATTATCAATATCCTGAATATGCGAAATGTGGACTCGAATGTCCAGTTCGTACTGAAGGGATGTATCATTGTCGTCGCTGTGTTGCTTCAGCGCTGGCGACGGTAGAAGGAGAACAGCAGTGCCGCCTTTTGCAGGTTTAATCTTGGCAAGCGCCTCCCCACGGCGTTTCGAGTTGCTCAAGAAGGTCGGTGTGGAATTCGAGGTAGTGCCCAGCGATCTGGCGGAGTTGCCGGCGTTGGACGAACTGCCGAACAGTTATGCCGCGCGGATGGCGCTGGAAAAAGCGCTGAGTGTGGCGTCGTATCACCCGGATCGACTGGTTCTCTCGGGAGATACGGTGGTGGCAATCGATGACCGGATTCTCGGAAAGCCGCGATCGACACGGGACGCCGAGAATATGTTGATGTCGCTTTCGGACCGCTGGCACGAGGTATGGACGGGTGTCGCGCTGGTATGTCAGCGGGATATGACGGAGCTGGTGAGGGTCTTCCGATCCGAGGTCCGATTTCGGTCGCTCAACCCGGACGATATTTCGGAGTATGTGGCAACGGGCGAGCCGATGGACAAGGCGGGGGGATATGCGATCCAGGGAGGTGCCTCTAGGTTTATTGCGCAGGTAAAGGGGTCCTATCACAACGTGATTGGTCTGCCGACGTTGGAAGTGGCGCGGATGCTTGACGAATGCGGGTTTCCGATTTAGAGGTTGCCTTTTCGAATCGATGTGTCTTCTTGTATGCTTCTACTGCAGCGGTGCACACTGCTGGGAGCAGAGTATACTGGCCTGCTGAAGGAGGAATCTTCGCTGGGAGATACGGGATATGAGCGAGAATTCCGCAACATCGGGAGAACTTAGACGAATGATACGGGACGGGTTGGTCTCGGATCACATTCGATCGGTGGAGTCTCTTGTTGACAATTACCGAGAGGCGGAGAATGAGGTTCGGTCTCTGCATCTCCGTTATGGAATGACCGGTCTTGGCCGGCTGGAACACCTGCGTGCTGTTCTGGAGGCGCTGGAACAGGCGATCCAGACGTCCCGGGACGAGCATATTGAGATTCTGCCGGACCTTGTGCATGCTGCCCAGCTGGTTCGCGAGGGAATCATCTTTTGGACGAAGGAAGTGCACAGAGCGTTCGAGGATGCGTAGGGGTATGGAGTGCGTTGCCCCGGCAGCGCATTGGCTCTTCGTAATTTCTCGGACTGTTCAAATTCAGGCTGAACGCTTTGTCTTTTCGTTCGCAGTCTTCGCCTTCAGCTTCCCCACCGGGTGCCACCCCCAATTCCGCTTGGGGGTGGGAGCCACTCAACCGCGATACCATAAAAACAAAAGGCAATACTCAGTACACCCGGTGGCCTTCTTCCACCACAACGTCACGAATCTCCGCCGTCACCAGCCAGTTCCAACGGGTCCCCTCGCTGGAATCCGGAACGTCACCGCTTGTCTCTTCTTTATCCGCCTTTTCCTGGTCGTCCGTTGTCTCCCCGGTGTCTGCTTTTTGCGAGTGAACGGTGATTAGGGTATCGTCGGGCAGATGCTTTCCCTTTATGTCAAGATTGACTATTTCTATTTTGCGCTCTTCATTGTCAAAAATCGTAAACAAAATTTTCCCTTTCAGTTCGGTAACATCAGGGCCAAGCTGCGTCAAAACACATCGCGCACCAACATAATTCTCTTTGTCACCCGCCAGAACCTGCAGCGGTTTGTCGTAGCGGACCGGAAGCAACAACCTCATATCCTTCTGGACCCACTCCCCCACAAACCTCAGTTCCACGACCTGTTCCACGGGGTCCCGTGTCGCGAGCGGTTCACCAGTGAAAAGGCTATACTCGCATCTCTCAAAATAATCGAGACTACTTTTGTAAATAGCCTGCCCAAACAATAACGAAGACGCTAACACAAATGTAATGAAAAAGAGAACGGTCCTTAACTTCTTTGGATCTTCGTTGTTCCTGTGAATGATACGCATTTACCTATTCCTTATCGAAGCCAAACTATATCAAGCCCAGAGACTCAGCCCGACTCCCCGTTGCCGTATCGGTCACGCACAACCGCCCTGACATTCCAATGCCAGTCCTTTTCGCCGCATTCCTTGGTGGGCGCGTCTGGGGCGTCCGACGGATCTTCGTCGTATCGACCGGCAAGAATGCCGGATACAACGTTCTCCTTCAGTTTCTGGCGCTTTGTAGTCACGTTCTCCCGAATCCGAGCGCGTCCCTTTTTTTCAAAAGCCGTGAACGAAATTGTACCGTCAATTTGTATCAGATCATCCTTGAGACGTTTCAGATGGCATATCGCGCCCACGTGAGTTCTGCCGATATACGCCAGTCCGTGAAGCGGCTCATCGTAACGGACGGGGAAGATAATCGAAGCGTCTTCAACACACGGACCCGTGATTCGTAATTCGAGTACTTTGTCGTCTTCAGATTGCACGTCCGCAAACGACTCTCCCCCGAAGAGTTCGTATTCACAGAATTCGTGCAAATAACTCGAAGAATGACCGGAATCTTTGTCCTCGGTCTCGTCGGCCTGAGCGAACAACAGGGCCGCGGTCAATACGATAGTAATGGCTGCTAGCAGGTTTCTCATGGGTCCGTTTATCCTGCTGACCTTTGTCAGCCGGTCAGCCAACCTCTAATAGATGATCTGCAGTTGCCCTTCTCGCTCCTTCCACACGCCCGTCTTGATGAACCCACGGATGTCGCTCACGATATCCGATATCACAGATGAACGCAGTGAACTGGTTAAAATACCCCCATCATTCTGTCGTATGGGATGTCGTTGACGGTTTTCAAGATCTACCAGGAGGGACAAAACCTGTTCAGCCGAGAGCAAATCCCCAACGCCTCTTCCAGGTGTCGCTTTGATTAGCTTCTTCAACATGTGAACGCTAAAACACCGATCCTGGGTACGCGGCGATCGCAGCCCCATTCGCACGACACCCAGACACGTACATAAGTTTCCCTCTTCATATGTCACTTTTCGTGCCACTCGCAACGCCTTTGAGTACACGTTTCTGCTCACCCTTAGCGACGCGTCGTCATTGCCTTTCGCGCGCGTACGCAGCACATCCTCCAAATCTCCCAAAAACTCGAACAATTCGGGTGTCGCTTTCGAGCAGAATCCCGCGACAAGATAAACCGGCACAGAACCCGCTGGGTTTCCACGTTCAAACAAGTCGCTTCCTTTATAATAGTACGGTGGTAAGAGTTTTCTCGCCGCCTCGCTTTCCAGCCTGTTATTGCTCAACAGCTGCACGAATTCCTGTTTTTTTGCAGCGAGCTCATCAATTGTTAATTCCCTACCATGGTCGATTAACACCTCTGTTGCCTTCAACCATCGCTCGTCGGGCGGAAGTCCCCAGCTACCGGTCGCAGAAAGGAGAAGAACAACTGAAAACAATGTCACTGATGTGTTTGCTATAAACACGACTTCCGTCCCAAAAGGCCACTCCCGCGCAGCAGCAACTTCTCCCGCCAATGAAACCAAATCAATAAATGCCCGACCATAATACTCTTACATGAGAATGGAGATCGTGAAACCGGCCCTCAGGATCTAACGAATCAGCAAGTTCATTCACAGAAGATATGATACAGCGGGAGGTTCGAGATGACGCCACGAAGTCGCCTTGCCCGTCAGGAATGTCAAGAAATGACTCCTCATGTTCCTTGATTCTCTCGAAAAGTGCCCACATCTCTTCTTCGGATATCAGGTTGACACCCGCCTTGCGCGCTGCCGAAATCAGGTCTGCCAGACCACAAACACCAACCCAGCGTACATATACAAACTCCGACTGGAGCGCCATCTCAACAAGATCCCAACATAACCTGAAATCCCGTTCCGACAAACTCAGATCAATGGCCTCATCCATAACGTGCGAAAAGCAGTCCAATCTTTGGTCAAGACGCTTTTCCGAGGGGTCCACGCGAAGATCGATGGGACCTGTCTTGCGCCGTTGTGCCACTCCCTCCGCGGCAACCTTCTCAAACTCCAAGACCGTCGGCACGATCTCGCACGTGGCGTGCTCGCCCAACCCAGCGATCATATAGATGGCTGCCGTCTCGAAAACGCTGTTGCGTTCATAGGTGTCTACTCCCCTCACGATACACATTCCCCGAAACGTGCCGCGGATCGCAGCCGTTGCCTCTCCCAAATCTTCGTCCGCACAACAGAGCGCATGGATCACGGCGTCTCTGAGATTCAAGGTTTCTTCTTTACTCAGTTGCCTGCCGCATGCCCGAAAATGCTCCTCTGTAGGCGAGCAACCGGCGAAGTTGCCTGCGCTGCATAGTAGGAACACCGCTAACGTGCTAAATACGTGTTTTCGCATGATAAGTCCTCCATCTCGTTAGTCATCAAATTGGTCGTTCCACTCGTCGTAATTCCTGAGGTGCCATTCCTGGTTGCGGTGATCGCTTTGTGGACTGTAGGCCTCGGAGTCAGGTTCGAGTTCAGCGATATCCTCTGATATATCCCAGTCATCACCGTCGACTGGCGGATCCATCAAATTCGATGCGGAGTCGGTATGGTGGCAGCCAACCGCGTGCCCCAATTCGTGTAGAAGAACATTGCCGCGCTGGTCGTCAGAGCCTAGGTTTTCCTCCAAGAACACGAGTTTCTTCTCCCATTGGTTCTGGCCCTGCGTGAATATGCATGCGCTGAAAGCGCCCCCTCCTTCGGCCCCTTGGACAGTTATTTCCTTCACAATTAGGATGTTAATTGTGTCGTCACTCCAGGCATTACCGTATTGATTTACATAGTCATCAAAATTATCATTGTCAACTTCCTCAATAGTGTCCTCCTCCTGAGCGTCAGGAGCAGAAATTGTCACATTGATGTCACTCAAGGCATTATCGGTCGCAGACTCTATTGCCCCGGCAATGTCACTGTTCACTTGGGCATTAGTCTTATTTTCCGAGGCATTGTAAACCTGACCAATCTCAATTGTCACTGTACCTTGCGCGCATGCTTCCGCCTTGGAACGAGCATGATTGTCAGGCAAAAACAGGGACAACAGAACTACGCAGATTATGCCATTATAGATCGTTGCAGATAACCACCACGCTCTATCCCGAGATCCTCTTCTATAGCTGGCAGTGTGCACCGTACGTTTTTGGAGACAAAAGGAACGTTTCATAAGATACAAAAGCCTGTCCATGATGCGAACCTCCTTTACGTCAGCGCGCCTTATTCATTCTACGGATGCGTTCTAACCACATACTTTTTTCACGGTCATTGGGAGACGATTCGTGGAGGTCTTCCATCAGGGGGATGAGTCTTTCAGGCGGTTCACCACGCTCCTTCCAAATGCTGAGCAGATCTTTCTGAGACCATCGAATCCAACTGGGAAAAGTGGTTTCAGAAATGATACGAGTGAAAATCGGCTCGGCTTCTTCCGGCTGTCCCTTCTGTCTGTAAAGGAGATGAGCCAGCGAGTACGTTGCGCTGATCGACCCCGGATAATCGAGATCAAATTCGGCCACGGTTCTTCTGCAAATGTCCTCCTGCTCACGCCAACGTTCACAAGACATCAAAGCAAGTTGATGAAGGTCCAAGAAATGGGCGATCCACGCATCCTCGATGTGCTCTCTAAGCGGCTCATCGTCAGCAAAACCCGCATCCAGGAAAAACGTCGTAATCTCAAGCCATTCGGCGGACGGATACCCTGTCTTCGCCTCCAAGCACCGGACAATCCTGAGACCGATCTTCAGTACATACTCAGGCCGCTCGGGATTGCGGGACCAGAATTCAGCCAGCTGGGTGCGCGCCTGATCGTAATCGTCTCCCTCAATAAACAGCGCTGCGGAGATATACGCGGGCAGGTTGCGGTATTCACTGTAGATCCCGGACTTTGCCTCTCCTCCCACTCCCCACTCAGAGCCGTAGGAATCATTCAATTCCGTCAGGATGTCCACGGCCTGCGTGTACTCTTCATCAGCAATCAGGCAAAGCGCCTCCGCGATCTCGTGGTATTCCGGATGGTCGTCGTCGGTTGCTATAAGCGGTAGGACTTCCTCTGTCGCACCTGCATCCGGATCTTCGTGCTTCATGATCATCAGTTTATGCAACAGAAAATCCAAAAAGTTCCGCCCCTCATGATCGACGACGCGGGGATCGCAGGCCAGGT
>CAZTDD010000089.1:0-28933 GCA_964612675.1 uncultured bacterium | reverse complement strand
ACCCTCGGTTCAATAAAATCAATGGTTTACGCAAATTAATGACGAATTTGGGTTAACCTTGAGATGCCCTCAGATACACGGGAGATGCGATACGATGTGGTCCTTAAACCGAACAGTTATATTCACGGACGCGTCATTGACAACAGCCACAAACCGCTTGAACGCGTGATTGTTCGAGCCGAGGCTGTGGAGGACCAGGACGGGGGAGAGACCTACGGCGGCATGGCCCGAACAAATGAAGGTGGGTATTTTCTTGTGTATCTCCGACCGCACATGAAATACCGCCTTCAGCTCATCAATCGAACGGATACGTTCCCGTATTCAGGGGGATTCGACAATCTCGAGCCTCCGATCCAGAACCTTGTCGTCCAACTAAACGCCTCCCAGTTCTAAGAATTACTAATCTTAACCAACCGTCCTTCGCTTCCCCTCAATGTTTGCTCTAATGACGATCCGTTTTGGTAGGAGCAGATCCGTCGGTCGACACGTCCTCTCATGCAGCTGTCGGGAGGAACGCCCCCGACAATGCCGTGATATGACGTACAATCCTTTCATTCATGAGATCCTCGCGGAACTCACGGTCGCATCGCCTGAACACGATTCTCCCGATAATTATTCCATGCCCAGTGGATCAGAGAACCCTACTTCGGAAACATGCCGACACCGGTGCGGATGATGTCCCCGGAGGAGACCAGCAAATCCCCCTGCGAGTCTGAGCAACACGGCGTACCAAGAGGAACAGGGGTGTGTTATTATAATGAAAATGGACGTGTGAGGAGATAGACAGTGCGTGTAAGCAGCATTCCCGAAATCACGAAACTGACAACGTCGGAGAAGATCCTATTGGTCGAGGAGCTTTGGGACAGCATCGCTTCGGATGAATCCTCTGTTCCTGTCCTTCAAAGCCATAGAGACGAATTGGACAGGAGACTAGACAAATCCGAATCTGCACCGTCGGACCTTTTGTCTCTTGAGGAACTGCAGAGCAGGATCGAAAAAAGAAAATGAACTTCGTGCCGCGTTTTGTCGCCGAAGTCGAGGAAGATGTCATCAGCGGTTATCTCTGGTATGAGACCAAGTCACTGGGACTTGGGGAAGAGTTTCTTCGAGTCTTTTATGCTTGCGTGAGCGATATTCCTCGGAATCCTTACATGTATCCCAAAGTCCACAGAGACTTCAGACGTTGTCTATTGAGAAGATTCCCTTATGCGATCTATTTTACTCTAAGTGGGGAGGAGGTTATTGTATTCGGTCTTTTTCATTGTGCGCGTGATCCCCGTGCGGTCCGAAACGCACTCGGGGATAGGCATAAACTAGAAGGGCAGTAAGACGGGTTCTCCATAGCCCCCTCGTCACACATGATTTTCCTGGCATCGTCGGAGTACTGATTGATCTCAAAAAGGAGGCAATCCCCTGCTCAAAGCTCGGCTTGGCGCCTACTTCGGAAACATGCCGACACCGGTGCGAATGATGTCCCCGGAGGAGACCAGACCGTTGGTGCTTTCATAGACAAAGGTCAATCGATCCCCGTCACTATCCGCCATGGCATCCATCGCACTGGTCGCCCAGGGCATATTCAGAATCCGGTCCGGGGCAAAACTTACAACGACATAACCCACTCCGGATTCCGTGATGTAAGGCACCATCCCGTAATCGTAGAAGTTGCGTATTCCCCGCTGACCGCTCTCCAAACGGCCCCCCTTCGATGTAAAAAAGTCCATACACAAGTCGATGCTGGAGAGATACGCGACCGGGGTCGTCAGGTGGCTGTACGATGCATCATCGCCGTCGCCGACGTTGGGCCCGCCCCGATCCGGTGGATACACATTGTGATCCATCTTGTACATCTGGAGGGCGGTATCGATCGCCTTGAAATCGCCCTTCACCCGCGCGATGCCAGCACGGACCCGGGCATTCAAGAAGTTGGGAACGGCAATCGCGGCAAGAATGCCGATGATGGCCACAACGATAAGCAGTTCGATAAGCGTAAAGGCTCCCTTGTTCCGGCGGTGAAATGATTTCATGTGAATTCTACTTTCCTTCCAATCTTCTGTCAGCCATTAGTGTAGTGTCGCAGATATATCGTAACTTATCGTCATTGCGAGCGAAGCGAAGCAATCTCATCGTTCGACGCATAACGGCGAGATGGCCACGCTTCGCTCGCCATGACGGCAACGGACACCACGTTTTCTTTCTCAAATCACCGGCTCCGACGGTCCGTGGCTCGCGATGACGGTCACACGACGTGCGAATATGTTACATATAGGTCAGGACACTGGCATCCTCTGAATTGTCCACTGCGGAAGATTCTACCATTTTGCCAATGTCACAGAAGCAAGGACGGCTCTCCGAGCCGCCATGGGAAGGCGAGGCTCCCGCCGAGCCGCGTGACAACCCATCGGAGCCACCCGTGGAGCAGTCTGTATCGGGTGCCACCCCAATTCCGAGGCTGTGTCAAAACTCCCTCCTGTTTCCCTCCCAAAGATTGACGCCGTCGCAAAAAGTCCAAGAATCGC
Organism: uncultured bacterium; assembly: GCA_964612675.1. Lineage (GTDB taxonomy): Bacteria > Hinthialibacterota > Hinthialibacteria > Hinthialibacterales > JAKPRU01 > CAZTDD01. Next base: position 26,417 of record CAZTDD010000089.1, on the reverse strand, counting down.
CCCTCACCCTATCCCTCTCCCGGGGGGAGAGGGAACTTCCGATGCCAACTTTCGACTTTTTGCGACCCCGTCAAGATTAACAGCACCGCGAAAAGTCCGGCGGAGTTCTTCCCCCTCTCCCTCTGGGAGAGGGCGGGGTGAGGGATCTTTGCATTTTGCGCCACCCCTCCCTCCGTATTTAATGAACTCCTGTCATTACAAACACCTTTTGCCTCTGCTTGATTTGCTGTGTCTGGCGAATACACAAGCAAAGAATAATACCTGAATCCAGTGCAATGATAGCCCCTCACCCTATCCCTCTCCCGGGGGGAGAGGGAACTTCCGCCGCCAATTTCCGACTTTTTGCCGTGTCATCAATCTTGGGGGCGAAGCGCTCTCTCATTCGCTTTGGCTGCTTTGAGACGGCCCGTTCGGCTGAACCGGAACTTTTTCCCCTCCACACGATCCTGTTCGAATAAGTCGTTCGAATTCAGTTTGTTATGTAGCTCTCAACGTCAATTCGTCCAACGGCTCGCAAAAATATTCCCTCGAACGCGAAAAAAGGCTTGACAAATTATGTTTAGTGGTGAATAATATAGACAGAAACTAGAAGCCGAGGATTTTACAATGGGCTTGAAAGAAGAACTGGGGCTTCATCACGATTTCGGGAGCCGGGCGCATGAGGCGCTGTTGAGCGTGGCCATGACCGGAACGCTGCTCGAAAAGGAGGGCGACCGAATCCTGCGGCCGCTCGGGCTGACGGATGCCCAGTTCAATGTCTTGATGCTGCTGAAATATCAGTCCAACGGTTCTGAGATGAACCAGACGGTCCTTGGGAACATGCTGCTGGTCAATCGCTCGAATGTGACGGGGTTGGTTGACCGTCTGGAGCAGCTCGGCTGGGTCAGAAGAACGCCCGATTCGTCCGACCGGCGGGTCAAACTCGTCAGCCTGACCGAAAGCGGCCGGGAAGTCCTTGAGCGAGCCGAAAACGAATACAATCGGCGTGTGCACGAGGTCATGTCGGCACTCACTGATGAAGAACACGATATCATCTGCTCCCTATTGGAGCGGTTGCGCAAGCGATTGAAAGATACGTCAAAGCCACGCTGAAATCGTAGACGCGTGCAGGAAACACAAAACGGCCGAAGGCCGTAATTTCTTTGGCCTAATAGTTCACTAATAAACTTTTTATATAAGAACAAAGGAGACCGCCATGAATATTCTTCTTATAGCCCCAGCAAGCGGAGATTGGCATCACATCGGCCGTAGTCGTGTTTTCAACGGACGAACATTTCGGTTTTCGCTTCTGAGCCTTCTTACCGTGGCTGCAGAAACGCCCGCAGGTGTAGAAGTCGAAATTGTCGACGAACAGATCGATGAGGTGCCGATGGATGCAGACGTGGATCTCGTGGGGATTACCTGCATGACCGCCGCTGCACCGCGCGCGTACGAGCTTGCAGCACGCTTCCGACAAAGAGGTGTACCGGTTGTGCTCGGGGGAATGCATCCGACGCTTTGCCCGGATGAAGCGATCCGACACGCAGACGCTGTCGTCGTGGGGGAAGCGGAGGGGATTTGGCCGCGTGTCGTGAACGATGCACGGGAAGGAAATCTCAATGGAATCTACCAAGCCAACACTCCCCCGGACCTGTCCGCATTGAAACCGCTCCCGCGCCATTTGATGCGCGGCGGCAAATACTCGACGCAATACGCTGTCCAAGCCACACGCGGGTGTCCGAATCGGTGTTCGTTTTGTTCCGTGTCCGCCTTTCACAAACACAAACAGGTTCGACGCCCTGTCGAGCAGGTTATCGAGGAAGTCAAGCAAATTCCAACGAGAGCCTTCATGTTTGTGGACGACAATCTCACGGCAGACCGGGAATATGCACGAAAACTGTTCGAAGGTCTTAAACCACTCGGCAAATACTGGATCACACAGTCGACTCTCGGGATTACCGACGAGCCGGAATTCGTGAAACTCGCCGCTGACGCGGGATGCATCGGGTTATTTGTCGGTTTAGAGACTTTTTCCGATACGAATTTAGAAAAAGTGGAGAAAGAATTCCATCGAGTAAATGAATATCGACAGAAAATCAGGATATTGCATTCTTACGGCATCGGCGTTGAGGCGGGAATTGTATTCGGATTTGAGGGGGACGATCCAACAGTGTTTCGTAAGACCTTGTCGCTTCTCGATGATTTGGAAGTGGATGCGATTCAAGTCTCGATATTCACACCGCTTCCCGGAACGGCGCAATATGAAACCATGCAGAGTCGGATCGTGGATTGTGATTGGTCCCATTATGATTTCCACCATGTTGTTTTCAAACACCGTTCAATGTCAGGCGAAGAACTACAGGCCGGTCACGATTGGGTTACGAATCGATTCTACCGACCGTGGAGGATTCTGCGGCGGCTTGCGCGTTGGGTCACAAGGCCTCGTGGATTCGCAACGCTGCCTTATGCCGCCGCGATCAATTTCGCCTATCTCGGACGCGTGATTCGATTCGGTTTCAAAGGATGGGACCCAGCAAGATACACCGCAAGAGAAAGACCTAAATCCGAGCATGAGTTGAGTTATCTATCAAATACTTATCCATGCGCCATGAAAGAAAGGAGGTGTCAATTAGGATAGTCCGGAAAGGACAATCCCACAATTCTTCCAGACAAAACAACTAAAAAGGAGGATTTACAATGAACATGAACGGTAAAATCGATTGCCAGCGAAACACAGTAGGTTCGGAAAAACATGAACGCTCACTCGCGAAGCCGGTTCTATTCACAGCATTCATTCTGATTTTATATGCCCTCCTGCAGATCACACCGGTCAAAGCCCAACAAGTTAAGAAAGAAATGCTGCCATTCGACAAAGAAACGACTTCCGTAACCATCTTCCCGATTTCCCTGGCCGGCAAAGTAATGCCGATGTCAAAGAATGTCGCGCAAGTCATGGGTTTGTTTCTCGAACAAGCGGGTGTGATGAATATCGAGATTTCCGATACGGATTTCCAGGACCCTCCCGAGAAAAACACCGAGCAGACAGGTCAATTGTTCGCCGAATTCATTCAGAAGAATCCGGTGGACACTGACTATGCGATTTACGGTGAGTTTATCGGGACACCCGGCAAAGGGGTCGACGAAATCCGCACTTTCGTAACAACCAAGTCCGGGGAATTGGTGTGGAGCGATTCGCAAACTCCGGAAAGTCCGACGTTCAGGCGAATCAAACCGAAGGATCCAATGACTTGTTGTGTGCTGATGAAAGAAAGGCTTTACACGAAATTCGGTCTGCATGAGCTGAAGGACCCTCCGAAGGGGAATATGGCCAGACTGTGGGAGGCAAAATCGCATCTCCCACCTGAAGAAGAACGGGCGGCCATCAAGAAACGGACAGATCAACTGAAGAAAGATCTGAAGACGGCAACGATTCAGGTTTTTCCGGTCCATATCGGCGATGAAAACAGCGTTGATCGTGCAGAACACCTTGCCACTCTGATGAAAAAGGCAGGAATCGGTCAAGCGAAAGTCAATGAAACGAAAATGGATTTCGATGTCGAAGGAAGTTCCAATCAGTTGAGGGTTGTTTGGGATACAGCCCGAGAATTTCGAAAATATCTCAGGGAAAACCCTCCCGATGCAGATTACGCGCTCTATGCCGATTATATGATCGGACGGAAGAAAGGGAATCCCGACGAACAGGTTGTCGGGGGTGTTCATCTCTTCATCTGCAATCAAGAAGGAGAGTGGGTAATGGTCGATTTCCAGAATAATCACCATAGCGACTTCCAGGCGGTCGATCCGAAATCACAAGAGGATTGTGATCGTTTGGTGTTGCGAAGACTGAAGAGACATTTGAAATAGGAGGTTGTTCGTAAGAGGCAAGAAGCCAGTGATATAAACGTCAACCCCCTCCTAACCTCCCCCGATCTTCGGGGGAGGAACAGGATGACGCACCGAATTCGATCTTCGCGGGAAGAACACGCTCTCCTTCTCCCCCAAGAGGGCCACGCTTGCGTGGCCGCAGTTGGGGGAGATACAGAGGGGGTTGTCTTCACGAGAATCGCGAACCCGGTAGATCGTGGGCAAAGCCGGGCAGGAGGGTGCAGGGATCATACGGGATCAAGAGACAACGACCGACTTTTCACAGGATTATCGAGCGCGGAAAAAATGAATATAGTCCGCAAAAGGAGACACGAACTATGAAAGAGGACTATGAGGACAATCGCGCAGTTGAAACGACCCCCGACGAGATTCAGCTAACAAAAATAGAGACCATTCTCATGGTCGGGGTTATCGGCTGCCTGCTCTTCGCAACGTGGGAACTTGCTCATCGTCTTGAAGAATACTGGCTGCATGAGTGGGTCCAGGCGGATGAATTCACACGCAAGCGAATCATCTATTACGGAATTGCCTTCGCCATGTCGATCGTGTCGATATTGGTGACAAGTCGGCTCGCGTTCAGCAAACGCCGCTTTGTCAATACGGTAATTCAAGCGTTTCTCTGGTATGGAACATTGTTGCTGCTCAGTTCGATAGCGATTTTCGTCTTCGACTGTCTGCCGGAGATATTCGCCGGGTTCGCCGGAGCGGGCGTATTTATTGCTGCAATATACATCGTTCAGACAAAGTATTTCACGCAAGAACGAATGATCCGGAACCGGCTCGATAAGGGCAGATGTTTTTCCTGCGGCGCGTCGCTGGCGTCAGGCGCTTCCTATTGTTCGAAATGCGGAACGCAGGTCGGCAGGAATTGTCCGGGATGTGACGCATTAGTCAAATTAATGGATCGGCACTGTTGGCAGTGCGGGCAGGAGATACGGAACGAAGATCTATCCAAAACCATTTCTTCGTAGATTGACGTTCTTCGCTTTTGGAGAGACGCAAATGAAAACGCGCAGAAACCGTTACAGCGAATCCACACAGAGCACACATTTGATGATGAGTATTTTCCCGGTCTGTGCTTTCATATCTGTTCTTTCCCTATCATGTCACACCGGCCCCTCACTCTTAGACAGCATGAATTCGAGTGAAGCCGCTGTTACCAGAATGGCCGCCAATGGGAATGAACCATCGAGCGGAGACTCGATGGTTCTGATCCCGGGTGGAACGGTTGAAATCGGGATCGCCGAAGAAGACCTAAAGGAACTGGTCGAAATGGGAAAGAAGGTCCCCCACATGAATGAGTTGCTCGCGAAATGGTGGTTCGGCGATGAAATTCCAGAACACACCGTGGAATTGGATTCTTATTACATGGACGTGTATGAGGTCACCAACAGACAATTTGCCGAGTTTGTTCACGCTAGTGGATACGACCCCGAAGGGGAGTGGGAGACATACGCAACAGAGGAGAGAGCCGACCATCCGGTTGTCAATGTCACATGGAACGACGCGAGCGCCTATGCGAAGTGGGCCGGCAAACGGCTTCCAACGGAAGCGGAGTGGGAATGGGGAGCCAAAGGTGGAAAAGCCGTCAAATGGTTTCCGTGGGGGAACTCACCCGACCCAACCCGAGCGAATTATCGCTATCAGGGCGAGAGCTTCCTGGAAGGGATTCCGCGCCTGTTGGGATTACGGAAAATCAATACAAAACCTGTCGGCAGCTATGAGCCCAATGGATACGGTTTCTATGACATCTGCGGGAATGTAAGCGAATGGTGCCATAACGACTACGAACGTTATCCTGGAGGATTTACAGAAGAATGGATCGGCACAAGATATGGCCCATTCAAAGAAAACCAGGAACCCGTACGTGGGAAGGTCGTTCGGGGAGGAAACTGGGACGACCCGAATGCCGTTTTTATACGAATTACAAAGCGAAGGGCAAAAGAACCCAATTCCTTCGAACGGTGGTTGGGATTCCGATGTGCGAGATCGGCGAATTGAATCCGTCAAGAAAAAAATGTCGGAATTCTCTACCTGCACGCTACTATTAAGATAAAGTCGATTTCGTAGGACGACAAACGTTGAGGGGATGGTTGTATCGGCCGAATGGAAGCCAACAAGTTTGAACGTCTGGCTGTCGAGCACTACCCGGCGCTATACAGCTACTGTCTGGCGAAGACCTGCGACATTCATCGTGCGGAGGAACTGGCGCAGGAAACGCTCTACCGCGCTTTTGTCTCGTTCGACCGACTGAGGAATCAAGAGGCTTTCCGTGGATGGCTACTCGGTATCGCCAAACGCTGTTCATGGAATTGGTTTCGCAAAATAAAGACCGATCCCCTTCACCAGAGGGCGAACGAACCAGGGACCAATCCTCCCGAGTCCATCTCAGCAAACGGCTGCCCATCCGAGCGACTCGCTGTGAAGGAGAGAATCTCCGCCGTCCTCAAAGTCCTGAAGAAGGTCTCGAAACGAAATCGTGAGGTCGTTATTCTCCGCTATTTTGAGGAATTGTCGTACGGCGAAATCGCGCAGCGTCTGGGGATTTCGGTCGACGCAGTCGATCAGCGCCTCACGCGGGCAAGACTCCAGCTGCGCGTCCATTTGGAAGCATTGGAGATATAGGCCATGAGAAACAAGCAATGCAGGCAGGTTGAACCCTATCTCTCCCGATACGTTGACGGCAAGCTCTCGCCGGAAGAGAACAAGTTTGTCTCGACGCACATCGAGAGTTGTCCTCGTTGCCAAGATACGGTCGAAAACCTGCGGTCGGCTTCAAAACGGCTGAGTGATGCGTTTGCTGAAGTGGATGCCGCCGAGTTCGCCGACTCCGCCGTGAAACGCTTGATGGCTTCCATTCCCCAGTCGTCGGGGAACAAGAAACGTCTCTTCGTGCCGTTGCGCTGGAGCCGGCCTCCTTTGTGGCGCATTGCAGGCGGCGTTGCGGTTCTTCTGATCTGCATCGGCGCTCTGGGGGTCTCCAACCTGCAAAACATGAGGAACGCACAGGTCAGAGCAGAAGTGTCTACAGTAGATAGCACGGAGGCAAGGGGCGGTTATGCAGGTTTGCGTCGCGGCAAGAAGGTGACGGCTGGGCGCGAGATGTCTGATAAGAAACTGAGTGCCCTGGGCTATGTTGGCGAAGGGGGGCGTGCACAGCGCCGAGAGATGGCGGCCGGAGGGTACGTCAGGACATCTATGTCGGAAGCCCCCTTGGCAACAGACCGTCAGCCAGCGAAGACAACGGATGAAAATCGCCGGGTCGCCGACCAGCGAAAGGTGATCCGAAACGCCCAGATCGAGATCGTGGCGGAGGACGTTCTCGATACAAAAGAGAGGGCGGAAGCGCTCTGTACTCAACGCGGCGGGCTCATCGCTGGCGTGTCTGTTTCCCAGGACAGGAAGTCGCCGTGGGCCAGGCTGACGTTGTGGGTGCCGTCGGCGGACTTGGATCGAGTCCTAGACGAGCTATCCTCGCTCGGTGACGTGAGGCAGGTCACACTCGAATCGACAGACATTACCGAGCAGTATTTCGATCTTGAAACGAGAGTCCGCAATCTCAAAATCCAGGAAGAACGTCTTCTGACGCTCTACGAGCGTGAAGTCAAGAAACTGGAGGAGATTCTGAAAGTCGAACAAGAAATCCAGCGTGTCCGGACCGAAATCGAGCGGCTCGAAGGACGTAAGAGGCTCTGGGACCGGCAAGTCGATTTCTCAGTCATCGAGGTCCAACTGACGCAGAAAGCCGAGAAGGAGCCGATCTCGCTGTCGCAACCGGACGATGTCCTCTCTCCACTTCGTCGAGTGATTCGCGATACGGCTTCCGTTTTCCTGTATTCGTGTTCGATTGTCACGGCATGCGTTTCATGGATTCTTGCCTCTATCGTTTTCATCATACCTTGGCTGTTGGTCGTTCTGCTCATCTGGCTCGCCGCGAGAGGAGTGCTCCGAGCTCGAGGCGGTCAGTGAAGCGGCTCATCAGGAGATTATTCGCCCTCCCATGCTTCGCCCTCCCACGAACAGTCAGCGTGTCCTTGAGACAGCGATATTGGCGCGCACAGCTCTTGAGTTCTTCTGAATACGCTTGTTAGCTACCCAAAAATCTCACATCGGACGACAACGGTTGTCTGACGGGAAGAGGAGAAGATCTTGAATTTGAGACATTTTGGACTCGCATTACTCATTGTGTTTTTCGCTGGAAACACATCTTCGGCGTTCACGCTGAAGGATGGATTCGAGGGCCCCTGGTATCAGCCGGATAACTCGTTCTACTGGGATTCCGAGGGCGGTTTTGATGACGACTGGTACGTCGATCACGTGAGCTGGGTGGGCGACAACCAATTCCTGATGGGACCGGATTCGGAAATCAAGACCGAGGGCGAGTATTCGCAGTACGCCAACTCGGCGTACAACGACAATAACAACCCCCGCGATTTGTATCTCGCTCGTCTTGTAACAGGGCTGGAAGGCGGAACCACGTACACGATTCATTTGGATTATCGGTTCGATCTGGGCGACCCAGGCGGATTCAGCAACCACATCCAATACGATATCAAGGACGGCGACCTGCAGAGCCAACAAGATATTAACGATATCGAAAATTATCAGGGGCATGAACGTCCCGAAACCACCTATGTCGACCCAGCAACATTTGACGACGGCGAATTCCACACGATTGAAACGACACATACCACCGGCGAAAATGAGACGCGGTTTACGCTCATGATGATTATCCGGTTCTGCGCCGCCGATCTCGAACAGAATTGGCTGTGGCTGGACAATTTCGTGGTCACGGATGAAGAGACATCCGTTGACGATTGGTGCCTGCGCTGAGCCGAGCAACAGGCGATTGAAGAAGGCAGTTCCATCCGAGCGGAGCTGCCTTCTTTTTTGGCCTGGGGTGGACAAAGGAACAAGCAAAAGGGAACATGCTGCCATTGTAATAACATGCCCCTTATCCTTGGAGTCCTCAACGATGATGGAATACAAAGTGATCTCGGACTGGTTTTGTGTGACGGCAGGCCATAAGGCGAAGAAGATCGAGGATCATCTCAATCTTTTGTCGCCCTTGGGCTGGGAATTCGTTGCGCTCGATCCCATGATGGTCCTGGGATTTGACATCGGATTCTACCTCGTGCTTGGCCGTTCAAGGAAAGAAATGTAGAGGTGTTACGTGACGTAAGGCGGCCAATCCAACTCCCCATCAAAGCGGAGGGGAGACCGTATAAAGATGCTGCAAGAGCGGGTATGATGGGATCGGTGATGAAACGAGTGCGCTAGGCCGTCGGCCATGATATGGAAAACGCTTATCTTGTTATCCATCCTCCTAGCGGGGCCGGCCTCGATTCCCGCGGATGGAGCTCCGCCTGTCGACCATTGCTATTCCCCTGTGAATGTGCGGACCCCGATCGGGATTAAGGACGGACCCCGGAATCCTGTGGTTCTGAATGACGGATCTCTTCTGATCAATGGGTATTCTCTAGAGGCTGAACCGGTCGGAATAGACGGTTCGGATTCGGTCCCGCGCGTCACATGGAAGCAATACCTCGTGGACGGGTATCTGCCGATCGTACAAACACAGGCCGAAATTCAAGATCTACAGATTCGTAAAACCTCTTTCACCCTACCGACAAAGAACACCCCATGCGATGTCATGCGCATAGAAGTTCTAAATGCAAGCGACAAGGAGCGTAGCGTGGAGTGGTCCCTCCAATTCGGTTCGATGGATGCACGTGTTACCGATGTTGGATTGGTTTTGGAGGCGACGACTGGGATCCGGGCCTATGTTCCTCGAAGGTGGGGGTACCGTGTATCGGGGTGCGAGCTGCGGTCGCGACCTAAGGCACTGGGGTATGTCGGACACCATCACGTAGAATCTACATCAGTGGATATCCCGGATGGTGTCGCAGATGTGTTCCGAAGGGCCGCGGTCGGTCCCAACGGCACTCCGATTCGTTTTCGGTTTCCGGCCGAAGGGGATACAAAGTACACAGTCATCCTCGGTCTCTGCGAGGGATACTGGGAAAAGCCGGGCAGACGCCTACTAAACTTACGAGTGGAAGGCGACTCGGCACTCACGGTCGACCCCGTAGAGATCTCCGGAAAGAACAGACCGACAATTCTCCAGTTCCTCGGTCAGGATGAGAACCGGGATGGCTGGATCGACATCTCATCCACAGCAAACAGAAAAAGTCCCGATCAGAAGGCAATTCTCAATGCAATTTGGGTTCTCGATCTGGAAGCACAGTCGGATGCGATCGGTACAACTCTAATTACCGGCTCATCGAGTGATTCGATCCTCTTTCGGTCCGACTGCGGGAATCCGAACGTCGAGAGAGCCGGGGGATCAGATGGAATCGTACACACTTCCATACCACCGGATGGGTGGGCCTCTTTTTTCGCCGTGATTCCTTGGGATGGCAACGACTTGACAGCCGAAATGAGTTCAAACCCATCAGGGCTTCTTAACGACACACGTTCGTGGTGGTGGCCGTTTCTTGACGAAAGCGTCGATATCTCGGTACCCGACAGAGTGGTGGTTGAATTCTATCGGTCATGCTTAACCCAGCTGTTCTTATCCGGCAACCCCGGTGCGACTCCGTACTACTCCGAAATGCACAGTCTGGCGGATGCGTGCCTCCATATTCATGAAGAGACCATGCGGTGTGCCGCATTGAGCATGTCCGGTTATAGCTGGGCCGCCCGACAGTATTTGGAACATCTCATCCAGACCTACGAGAACACGGAGTGGAGCGGTACACGTTTTCGCTGGCTCGGCGCAGGACGAATCATCTGGGCTCTTTGGCTTGAGATGCGACTAAGCAAGAGTGACCAATACCTAATGACGGTTTATCCGACAATCGTGAATCTTTGCGACCGGATTGTTCAATGCCGAAACCGGGAATCCGAAGTCACCTCAAATCAGCAGGCTCCTCCTGAGGGTATTCTTCCTCTTCCATCGAGTGAGAACGAACAGAATCTCGACTACTACTTTGGAGAGAATATCTGGTCGTTGATTGGGCTACGGTTGGCCTCGGAAATGGCGGAAGAAATCGGTGAGAGATTTGACGCGCGTCAGTGGCGCAACGAACACCGGCGCTATCGACGCGACCTTGAAGACTCAATGGAGGAGGCCTTTGTCAAAGAACAGGGCTACCTGCCCGCGTCAACCGCAGGGGGCACGGGACACTGTCTATGGGACATTTTCGAGGCGGTCTATCCCGTGAAAGAGTTTCCCGATGTGGAAGAAATTCCCGCCACGTTGCGCTGGCTGGAACAGAGGTATCAAAACGGAGTCCCGACCGCCGTCGGCGTTCATAGGAACAGAAGCTACCTTTCTGTTTGCCCACAGGTTGCCGGTTCCTATCTGGCATTGAATGATTCGGACAAAGTACCCAAAATGTTTTATGCGTTTATGAACCATGCGTCGCGAACAAAAACGTGGAGCGAAATTGTCTCGCCCGAAGACCGTATCGGCTCGGGAGACATTCCCGATATCCGTGCGGTTTCAGGATATGTGCTGCTTCTTCGTAATATGATTCTGTGGGAGAATGACGACCAGCTTCATCTTGCACCGGCGACCGAGCGCTCGTGGCTGTATCCCGGGTGCACGATTTCCGTGGTGGACGCCCCATCTCTATACGGCCTGATCACCTTCAACCTCCAGCGCATATCTCCCGAGACTCTCCTGGGAACATTGATCGTACCGGACCAGGAAAAACATGTTGACGTTCATGTGCATCTGCGTCTACCAAAAGAGAGCCGGGTACGTGAGGTCATCCTGAACGGACATCGCGTTCCGCTGCGCGACGGCGGGATCGTATTTCCAAGTTCAGGGGGGATCTACGATATACATGCCGATATCACATCGAATCACTTGGACGAGAAGTGAGCGGAAGTGGTTCCCTCCGACCATATGAAAGCCTGGCCCATCAAAGCCGGTGTAGCGGGAACAATAATCTCATGGACCTGTCCAGGACCGATGTGGAATGACTCCACGTACTTGAAAACGGATGTTCCTTGGACCTGGAACACCATGACTGTATGGGTACCCTCCAGAACGTGCCGGATTTCTCTTTTCTTGGAATGACCATCCAGGACAATCGCGGTAATCTCGGCATCGTTTTGCGGATGGAGCGCAATACGTACCCTCCCTTCGCCCCGCGCGCCGAGACGAGCCGCGTCGATGACTTTACCCAAGAGAAAAGCAGCAGATACACAAATTAATAGAGAGACGAGAGCAGGCGACCAACGAAAATGCCATCGGCGGACGATCTCTCCGGCCAACAGAGCCACCGGTAAGCCCGTGAAGCTGAACAGATCCCAATCCAAACGACCGGCGTCCGGGTGCCAGAGAAAAGTGAACGCCAAAAAACAGACGATCGCGGTTTGCAGAACCTCGAGCCAGGGGCCTTTCGGCAGACGCCACAATACAAGGGCAACAACAACAATGGGCAGGGCAAAATGAGAAGCGTTCCACAAAAACCAGAGCCAGTCCTGGAAGTGCGCCCAAGACAGGTAAGCATAGCGTTTCGCCAACCCGGGAAATACCTCGAAGAGCGGCATTAGCCGATCCCCGATCATTTCTCCTCGTCCCAAACGGATGAATCGCCACATCGCCAGAGTCAGTAGGAGAGCAGGCGATACACCGAGAGCGATTTCCGACAGGTCCTTGATCTTTCGGCGACTGTAGCGAAGCAGCGTTCCGAAAATCGGTACAAGAAACCAGAACACGAGGTGGGAGGCAACGCCCAACGAGAACGCCGCTGCCACATGGATCGCACGGACTCGGCCCGCGAAGTATCGACGTACGGTCAACAAGAGAAAGAGCAAAACCGTCATGGGCACCGCATAGGTCTCGATATGGCCGAAGAAGACCTGCATGAAGCCGGCGCTGAATACCAGGCCGACCGCCAGCCAACGCATCGCCCCCCATCCCAGGAGCCTCCACGCAAAATAGACGAAAAACCCGCCCGCTAGACACGATGTCGCGTTTACCGCCCAACGGCCGTTCCACCCAAAGAGGGTATGTGTCACCTGGTGCGTCAGCTGCATTACGGCAAAAGAAAGCATCTGACGCTTTCGGAACCAATATCCTGCCTCGATCTCGCGACACCATTGATCGCTGTCGCCTCCGGTCATCTCAACCGCACGCAAAGACCAGAAGATTGCCACGGCTGTCAGTGCGAGCGCGATGCCAACCGCCGGTCGGCCTTCCGGGTATTGCGTGTCGAATGCCGGAGATTCTTCAGACTGAGAACCGGGAGTCCTGTCATCCATAGTGGTTTTTATGACTCGCATCGTCGGTTGGCTGTCAGGGTTGCTCATCACCAGCCAATGGGTGTCATCACGCTGCTCAATCCAGTCGATTGCGGAAGACCATTATGGAGGATAATTCTGGTTTACACAATGAAACAGGTTCAGTAACAGAGGCTCGGTGCGCTCTCGTCCAACCCCGCTTCCGTAAAACGCGTCCTCAACGGGTGTAGGGTGATTCTTTGAGAATACTTTGCAAAATAAAGTACTTGACACTGTTCCACACAACTGCTATAAGTAGTCCATGCTATCAAAACTGCAAGTAGGCGAACAAAAACAAGAGACGCCGTCGCTCCACTCTCACGCTGTGAAGGATCTGCGTTTCATTCGTGAAATGATGGAGCGATCCGGCTCCTTTACCGCCGTGCCGGGCTGGGGGACGATGTTGATGGGGTGTACAGCGCTACCGACAGCGTACCTCGCATCGAATGTCCAGGACGCGCCAGTATGGCTGAACGTCTGGCTTTGCGAAGCGGTTCTGGCTTTCTTAATCGGCGCCGTCGCAATGGGATACAAGGCGCGTCTGGTCGAAACCTCGCTGTTTTCGACCATCGGCTGGAGGTTCTTGCTGAATCTCTCTGCTCCGATGGCGATTGCGATTCCTCTGACGTTCGCCCTCGCCGCCCGCGAAGCGCACGACCTATTGCCGGGAATGTGGCTGCTTCTATACGGAGCGGGAGTAGTGACGGGCGGAGCTTTCTCGGTGCGTGCAATACCGATTATGGGTTGTTGTTTTATCCTGACCGGTATCGCAGCGCTGATTGCGGCACCTGACTGGGGAAACACATTCATGGGAGCGGGCTTCGGAGGAATCCATATCCTATTCGGAGCCATCATTGCGTGGAACCATGGCGGCTAAACAAAACGCACTAAAGAAAACAGAGACAAGAGCCAGTGTCGCCGAACCACGGTCATTGGAGGTGGTCCACAGTCTGGCCTCGGAGACGGCCACCAAGCTGGACCGCCTGGTTCACGACCGTGTACGTCTGGGAATACTGAGCGCTCTGGCAGCGAACAGACGGCTCACATTCAACGAACTGAAGAAACTGCTAAAAACCTCAGACGGGAACCTCAGCGTACATGCACGGAAACTGGAGGAAGCAGGATACATTACATGCTCGAAATCCTTCCGCGCACGGAAGCCGCGAACCGAATATCGATTGTCCGCCGCCGGAAAACAGGCGCTGGAGCGTTACCTTGATCACATGGAAGCGTTAGTCCAGGCGATGAGAAACAAATGACCTTTTTTTTTGGAGCAATAACTTTATGTTTCAAAGTACTTTCACACAAACCCCGACGTTACCATTCCACGTAGCCATCATCATGGACGGAAACGGCCGCTGGGCCAAAAGGTGCGGCCACCTGCGAACCGATGGACACAAAAGAGGCAGCGAAGCCGTGCGACAAACCGTAGAAGCTGCACCGGAGTTGGGAATCGGTGTTTTGACGTTATACGCATTCTCGTCGGACAACTGGAAGCGGCCGGAGAGCGAAATCAACGAGCTAATGAGCCTCTTCTACACGTATCTCGAATCGGAAAGGGGACGATGCGTTGCGAATGGCATCAGACTGAGCGTTATCGGAAGGCGTGACCGCCTCTCCCCCATTCTGCGTACCGCGATCGAGGCGGCGGAAACGGCAACCAATGAGTGTGAACGTCTTCATCTTCGCATCGCAATCGATTATTCGAGCAGGGACACAATCCTCCGCGCGGCATCCCAGCTGGGCGGCAATCTCCCTATCAGCCGGGGGACGTTCTCCCAATTGCTGGCCGCCCCCGATGTCGATTTGCTGATTCGAACAGGCGGAGAGCAGAGACTGAGCGATTTTTTGCTTTGGGAAAGCGCGTACGCTGAACTCCTCTTCCTCGATAAAATGTGGCCGGATTTCGATGCGAAGGATCTCACGGCCGCCGTGAAAGAATTCAAGAGAAGAACGAGACGGTTTGGAGCCGTTCCAGCTCCAGCCGCTTCACCTGTGAACAACGTTTTGATTTCCACTGTAGCCTCGGACTTCGTCTCGTGAGGGAACAGTCGTGACCCGAGAATTCTGCTTACCGGGGAGGCACAACAATGAAGAGTACACAATCCCTAAAGAGTATCTGGCTGGCTTGGGAGAGACTCCGTATTTGGTACAACGCGATTCTGCTTGTCGAAGGACTGATCGGCTTGGCGTATCTAAGAGACTTGGGGTGGGAAGTAGGCCACCTTTGTGCAAACGTGTTCAAGATGCATGTTCTGGGGCAGGCGATACTGATGGTGGCTGTTTCCGCAAATCTATTCTATACCATGGGACCGCTGACCGAGATTCTTTTGAGCGCCTACCTCAAGCGGCCGTTGCCACAATTGCGACGGTATTTATTCATAGCGGGAACCCTATTCTCGATGTGGATCATCCTGTGTCTTGCGATACGCGGCCATGTGCACATATCCGGATATGCACGGTGAGTCTACCGAGCAGACGATAGGCGATCTTGTCCTTGCAGAGCGAATCCCCCGTCGGACTCCCCCTTTCGATCCCGTCCTCCCAAGTCCATAATCCGTCATTGATCGCGACGATACAAATCCCGGTAAGGAGACAGTTCCAATGATCGTGAAACATGGATCGGTAAAGCCGGCAGACCTCGCCCCGGGAGTCGAACGCAGAATTCTCGCACATAACGGAAAACTGATGGCGGTGGAGTTTCGATTCAAAAAGGGGGCTGTCCTCGAAGTACATACTCATCCCCACGAGCAGATCGGTTATATCGTTAATGGAACCTTGGAGTTGGAGATCGACGGACGAAAGGAAATCCTCAAAACCGGCGACACGTATTATGTCGCGCCGGACATTCCCCACGGCGCTGTAGTGCTGGAAGATAGTGTCGTCTTCGATGCCTTCACACCACAGAGAGAGGATTTTCTATAGTCGCTTCGGGATCGGCGGGCGAGAGATCAAACCGGGGTTCCTGCAGGAAAGCCCCCTCTCCCCGGGACAAAACCCCCCTTTTTCATGTAATATATGTACTTCTATGCGCAGACGGGCGTTTGTGAACCGGTTTTCAGGGGGAAATCACAGCAGCGGCCGTTTGTCCACCCCAATTCTCGGGGAAATGTATTCCGGTCCTCCGGCGGGGCCAAATACTAAGGAGAGCTTCTTGTGCTTGTTTCTGAGTTTGTGAAGATCGAAGACGTTGGTACGGGAATGGCTTACATATCCGCTCCCGTCCACAGTGGCGAACAGGGTCCAAAAGAGATGGCAGCTAAGATCTACGGCGAAGTGGCTGCTTACCTCGAGTCGTCCCGTGCAGAAATCGTGCAGGAACGGCTTTACGGAAACCGGGAGGTCCATGAAGATGTGCTTTCCGGACGAACCGAAGCGCTTGGCCGGGATCGAATTGATGACCTCCCCGCCCCCACGTATGTGGAGGGCAAACCGATTTCGGGAACCGGTCTCGCGGGGGTGCACATTATCGCGGCGGTTCACGGCGGCGCTGCTCAATGCGAGGTGTCAAACCTGGAATGTAAAGGACGTATTTGTGGACGGTTATTGCGGCGATTCGACACCGAGTTTTTCTTTCTTGGCGATATTGGCCGATCGCTCGGCGTGAGCCCTGACTTGCCCCGTGGAGATCAGGCAAGAGAAATCATACAGGGAACTGAAGATCTCCTCAAAAGCCATGATCTCCAGTTCAACAACGTCATCCGTACGTGGTTCTACCTCGACGATATCCTCGATTGGTACAGCGAATTCAATAACGAACGGAACAAGATTTACGCCCGGGCGAATCTGTTCGGCCGAGGCGACGATAATCTGTTGCCGGCAAGCACCGGTATCGAGGGGAAGAGTCCCACCGGTCTCGCCTGCACACTCGACTTGATCGCGGTACGCGCGCAGGATGAGGAATATCCCGAAATCTGCCGTTTGAGCAACCCGCGTCAAAACGAGGCATTCGATTACGGTTCGGCATTCTCCAGGGGTGCCTATCTGCGTGAAAAAGGGCTTACTCACGTTTACATTTCGGGGACGGCTGCGATTGATGAGCAAGGTAGAAGTCTGACACCGGACGATATGGATGCCCAAGTGGAACGCACATTGATCAATATCCGTGACCTTCTCGGCCAGGTCGGGCTCAGTTTTCCGCATATCCGGCACGCGTGCATCTTCTTCAAGCCCGGGACCGATCCCGCAGCGTATGAACGGGTCGTGAAACGGCTCGACGTTCCTGAATTCCCAGGAGTTGCGATGATTGCGGATGTCTGTCGCGGGGATCTTCTTTTCGAGATAGACGGCGAAGCGGCAGCGATGATGTGATTCGATTTGACCGCTGGTACGATACGGTTTGACCGCTGGTCCAGGAGTTCAACTCCTGGACCAGCGTTTTTCTGGATCAGCGATTTTCTACCGACAACTATCCTACAACCATCAAACGAATCAAATTCGCTGTTTGAGAACCGCGCCGCTTGCGGCCGAGGAAACCATCTCGGCATAGCGCAGCACAACGCCGGTTTTGATCTTGGCCTGTGGCTTCTTCCATTCTTTTCTGCGACGATCCAATTCCTCATCGGACAATTGAACGTTAAGCGACCGTTTCGCGATATCGATCTCGATGATGTCGCCTTCCTTTATCAGTCCGATGGGTCCCCCTTCCATTGCTTCCGGAGAGACATGACCAATCGAGGCCCCCGTCGTTGCGCCGGAAAACCGTCCGTCCGTGATCAGAGCGACCTTGCTTGCAAGGTTCATTCCCTTGACTGCCGACGTCGGTGTCAACATTTCGGGCATCCCGGGGCCGCCTTTCGGTCCTTCGTATCGGATCACAACGACATCGCCCGGCTCGATCTTGCCGCCGAGAATCGCCTCACACGCTTCGCTTTCCGAATCGAAGACACGCGCCGGACCTGAATGCTGCATCATTTCCGGTAGAACGGCAGACGCCTTCACAATGCTGCCGTCCGGGGCAAGATTTCCATAGAGCGAACAGAGACCGCCGGTCGCATGAACGGGATTATCGATGGTTTGAACAACCTCCCCATCGGGATCCGGTGCGGCCAGCACGCTTTCGCGAAGCGGTTGCGTCGTTGCAGTGATCGTGGACCCGTCGATCAGCTTGTTCTTTTCAAGCTCTTTCAGAATCGTCATGACGCCACCGACCCGGTCCAGGTCTTCCAAATGCCACGGGCCGCCGGGCGCCATGTTGCAGATATGCGGTGTTCTTTCGTTGATTTCATTGAAATCGTTCAAACCGATCTCAATATCCGCTTCGTGCGCCATGGCGGGCAGGTGAAGCGCTGTGTTTGAGGAGCCCCCAAAAGCCATATCCAATGCGATTGCATTCAAGAACGCCTGTCTTGACATGATCTGACGGGGCGTGATGTTTTCTTCAACAAGCCGCATGATCTGTTCGCCCGCCGTCTGGGCCAGTCGAACGCGGTCGGCCATCACCGCAGGGATACTCCCGTTTCCCGGCAGGGCAATACCGAGTGCCTCCGAGAGACAACTCATTGTATTGGCCGTAAACATACCGGAACACGATCCCGGTCCCGGACATCCGGAACGGCAGCTTGCCTGATAGGCCGCCAGAGGCATCTGTCCCGATTTCGTCGGCGCAATTCGCTGAAACAGATCGTTCAGATCGATGAATTCCTTGTCACACCCTGGAAGATCCCCTTGAAGCCGAGCTTTGTCGTATCCTGTCAACATAGGCCCGCCGGTGATAAGAATCGCGGGAATATCCAAGCGCAGAGCCGCCATCAACATCCCCGGCGTAATCTTGTCGCAATTCGAAACCAACACGATCCCATCGAACGGATGCGCCTGGGCCATGATCTCGACGCTGTCCGCGATGGTCTCACGGCTGACGAGTGAATACCGCATACCGAGGTGGTTCATGGCGATTCCATCGCAGACTCCGATCGTGTTGAACTCGACCGGCGTACCGCCCGACATCAACACACCGCGTTTCACCGCAGTTGCGATTTTGTTCAGTTCCACATGCCCGGGAATGATCTCGTTGAATGAATTGGCTATCCCAATGATCGGTTTCTCAAGGTCTTTCGGACCGAGTCCTGTAGCCATCCAGAGCGACCGATGGGGGCCCTTCTCAATACCGGATTTCATGACATCGCTACGCATAATGATTCCTCCATCAGGGCTGAGGGATAACAAACCGCCGAGCTCCCCGCCCTACCGATTGTGTTTTTTGTTTCGTCCGGCCGAGTTACAGAGGCGGTCCCAAAACACTGAAACTATGCAAAAGAGCACTTTGCCCCCAAGCGTGTCCCGCTTGGTGAGAGAGAATAAACATCCTTACGGCAGCCTGTGCAGTTTCGCCCGTAAGTCGAATCCCCTTAGCCAGGCAATTACACCATTCAATTGAATTTCAACCCCAACCCATCCGCGACTTTCTGGATATGCACCCGGGCAAGATCGTATTCTTCCTTACCGCTCATATGTTCCATCATCAGCGGGATATCTCGATCCATCTTGGATAACCGGGTCAGGAAGCGCTCGTAATTGAATACCCCCGTGCCGACACGAACCTCTTTAATGTACATCGTTAGCTCTTCTCCCATATAGACATCCTTGGCATGACAGCTCACAATCCACTGACCGAGTTTGTCGAAACACTCATCAAGCAAGTCCCCCGTCCGATAGTAATATTTCGGGCAGTTGACCAAATTGACCGGATCGAGATGGACCGCGAAAGCCGGGCGATCGATGGCGCGAACGAGATTGGCATAGGAATCCGCGCTGTCGGGGATCGCCCAGGGCATTGTCTCCAAAGTCAGTTTGCTTCGTTTGGGTTCCACCGAGTCGATAATGTGACGCGCGTTTTCGACCGCCAGATCGAACGCTTCTTTGGTGATGTTCTTGGGATGCGGGCCATACCACATATCCGGGTTGAATGAGCCCGCTATGTTGACACAACAACACGCGCCAACTTCATCGGCCAACGCCATACCCTTGATCATTCGCCCCATGTTGTGACGCCGCTTCTCGTCGTCGGGGTCCATCATATTGCACCATACGCCGACCTCGGCGATGACGACATTTTCTTTTTCAAATGCGTCGCGAATCGCCCGGATGCGGTCTTTGTCCTCGATGGACGCAGACGGACAGTACGCGGCTCCGTATCCGAGTGTACGGTGTGCCTTGGCCAATTCAGCGGGATCGTCGGTTTGTACAAAAACAGGGCCTCCGAGTCGCATCGATACCTCCCTACTGTTTACTCTTCCGCTTTCTGCTCTTCTGCATTGGCGGGGATTGCCAGTTTCCCATAGAATGCGCGGATTCGCTCGGGATCGGGAGGCTGTGTCAATAGGCTTCCAATGATCCCGGCAGCGAAACCGGTAACCAGATAATACAACATTTCCCATTCCATCGGTGTTTCGGGAAAGAAGAAATGGACGGTTAACCATACGGAGAGGGCAGCAATCGAGCTCGCCCACGCACCAACGGCGGTCATTCGGCGCCACATGATCCCCATCCAGAACGCGATGCCGATGATCGCATTCGCCCGCCAGAAAATTTCGAGACCGGTCTTCGCGTCCTTGATCATGTAAGCGAAAGCCAGTCCTCCCCCGACAATGAAGAACGATACCACGCGTCCGACAAACACATAGTGTTTTTCCGAGTGGTTCGGCTTCAGAAATCTTGCATAGACGTGGTTTGTGAAAAGTGCGGAACCGGCAACCATCAACGCGTCGCACGTCGACATGACCGCCGCCAATACACACACCAACATCAATCCGCTGAATCCAACGGGCAGCAGATCGGTCACCGCCTGCCCGAATGCCCGCTCGGGATGGCCATCGAGCTCGCTTAACGTGTACATCGCCACACAGCCGATCCCAACGAACGCCCAGGCCACCGTACAGAACCTTTTAATAAAATTCCCGAAACACTGCCCTACGCGGCTCTCTATCTCACTCTTCGCCGAACCTACCACCAGCATGGTATGCGGCTGGACGACAATTCCGACCAGCCCGTTGAAACTGACGATGATGATCCAGAACAGGGTAAGCCCTTTTGTGCCTTCGGACGCCACTAAATGAAACATCTCGGGGTCGAGCTTCTGATGGAGCCCCGACATCCCTCCAACCTCATAAAGTAGAAACGGAATCAAAAGAAACGACAGGACAACCGTAAGAATTCCCTGAATGGTGTCGGTAATTGCCGCTGCGAGGAGACCTCCGAGAATGCCGTAAAACAGAAACAGTACGGTCATAATAAACACGGCGGCTTCGGCGGTAATGTCGCCCTTGGTCATGCCTTCAATGGTGATTCCTGTGGCCTGCAGCATGATCCCGGTATCGACAGCCAGAATCAATATCCCGACAAACGCGTAGTAAATGCTGAAGCCTTTCGAGAATCGTTCATAGAAAAAATCGGCACAGGTAACGCATCGCAGCCGTCGGATAATGGGTGCGATCATCCAATAGAAAGGCGTGCAAAACATCCAGATCCACTGATACCAGATTCCGGACAGCCCGACACTATACGCGCGTCCGGCGACAATCACCGCCTGGTCGGTGTGAGTACCCGAACCGAAATTGATCATCATCGTGAGGAATTTGTTGAGGCGGCGGCCCGCCAGGAAAAAATCCTCTTGGTCTTTGACAACGCGGCTGGTCAAGACCCCAATGACGACCATCGCGATGAGATAGACGATCAGGATAGCGATATCCACGGGATGTAGACCAAACACAAAATCCTCCTTACGCGCCGATATTCGCGACGAACCACGTCACAAATACAATCAGCAGGGCCAGCGCCAGAGCGCCAAAGAAACCGAGCAGATCGACCTTGTATCTGGACAGGTTCCGCCAATCGAGGTGCAGAAGATCGACAAGAATCAGGCCTGTGTATTCGGTGTCGCGTTTTTCGTCATTCATACCAGCCTCCCAAGACAAGGTAAGACACATTAGGCGACCTGAGCGCACATGTCCAGATGAGGGAGGCGGGGGAAAGTGCTGAGTGACGAATGAAACGAAACGGGGTAGAAAGAAAGGACGGTTGGATGGACGGATGGAACGATAGATGAACAGAAAGATTGACCTATAGACAGGGTCTCGGGAAAGGGTGCCATCCCCAATTCCGCTTGGGGGTGGTTGCACATTCTGATGTCCGGCAGTGGACTCACGACCCGAGCAGACATTTCTCCGAGTCGTCGTGGTTTTCATAGTGCCGGGCTTCGATCCGGTTGCCTTCCGGGTCTCGGAAATAGACCGACGTGCCGGTACCGTGCGCGCCCCAACGTTGGACGGGGCCTTCTTCGATCTCGATATTGTTGGCCTTGAGCCGGTCGATGAGTTTATCCCATGAATCCTTGGTGACTGCGATACAAAAATGGTTCAGGTTTTCGCGTCCCGGTCCGTGCGGGGCGGTGTCCTGCCACATTTTCTTCGGAAACAGGTCGATAATGGTATCGGCGTTCAGACGGACGGAGGGAAACGGGACTTTTCCCGAGCGGTATTCCTCCAACCGTTCGGACGAGAGCAAGAGGACGTTCGAGTAGAAGTCAACCATCTTCTCGTCATCTTCCACGTTCAAGACAATGTGATCCATCAAGCATTCCATGTTGAGTACCTCCGAAACCACCCGCAACTTACTCATACCGCCACCACCAGCGTGTCAAACCGATCCTCCGGTACCGGGATATCGTCCTCTTCGAGCGCCGCGACATAGCCTTGTATGGCTTCTGGGATATTGACAATTGCCTCTTCTTTTGTTCTGCCCTGACTCAGACAGCCACGAAGACTGGGGCATTCAGCAACCCAGAAACCATCCTCACCAGGGAAAATGACAACTTGTCTCATCTTCTTAATTTCCATTTGTCCATGGTGTTTCCATTATAACACAACTCGGGAATTGGGGGGTGGCTGAATCGAAACATCACCGGGTGCCAACCCCAACTCCGAGGCTGTGTCAAAACTCCCTTCTGTTTCCCTCCCCAAGATTGGGGAGGGTTCGGGTGGGGTTGATAAGTTTAGTTGTTTCAACCCCCTCTGTATCTCCCCTTACTGCGGCCACGCAAGCGTGTCCCTCTTGGGGGCGAAGTGCTTTTTCGTACACTTTGCCCATTATGACACAGCCTGTCCGTTTGGGGGTGGCTGTAACTGCACCGCTATTCCTCATCGATAACAGCCATAATTCGAAAGCCGTGGAAAGTGTGTCCGGTTTGGCTGAAGACAGAGGAGCGCTCAGCCGAACGGCAATCGTCTACGGCGGATGTAGCCGCTCCGCCGCGAGCGACCCGGTATTCCACAACGTGATCGTCTGTTTCGATGGTGGAAGGATCAATGACCACGTCTCCCAGAGGATAATCTCCGTACGGGTCCATACACCACTCCCACACATTTCCACTCATGTCATACAGCCCCCAGGCATTCGGTGGTTTTTGGCCGACCTGATGCGTTTCGGACTCGGAGTTCCCGCTGTACCAGGCGTAGTCGTTGGCGTTGGCACTGCCCCAGTAGAAGCGAGTCTGTGTTCCCGCTCGGCATGCGTACTCCCATTCCGCCTCGGTGGGGAGGCGGCACTTGAGTTCCGGGTGCAGTTCGCTGATCCAGGCGGCAAAATCTCGGGCACCATACCACGACACACCGCCTACCGGGTGGTCCTTGAAAGCAGATAGAAGAGCCCAACCACCGTTACGCGGCTCAACGTATGGTGAAGAATCCACGTCGAAGTAAGTGAATCCTTCAAGACTATGGTCACCTTTCTCATGCAGGAAAATCATGAACTGGTTGTAGGTAACCTCATATTTCGCCATGTAGAATGGCGACGAAATCGTGACGCTGTGTTGGTTTTCATCCTCGTCTCTTCCGTGCTCGTCTGGAGGAGATCCCATCAGGAACGTTCCCGCCGGAATATACACAAATTCGAGTCGTTTAGACGATAGAGATCGTCCAGGCAAATCCACCGTAATCGCGTGCGGTGTTGGCGAAGGGGTCGGCGTCGCATGGATGTCTGGCGTGGGGGTGAATGTTGGAGCGAGAGTACAACGCGCTCTTCCCTCCATGAGCTCGTGAATGCCTTGCGGCGACATGTTCTGCAGAGGCGATACAACAAGGTTATCCCAATAAACATGCACGGTCCCCGGCGCATCGCTCACTGCTTGCAGAACCGGCACAACACCATCGTCAGCCGGATCGATGACAGTGTCGAGTGCCGCCCACCGATCGACGAATTCCTCCCCGTCAACGGGCTGGTTTGTTCCAATGGAACCGTCAAGATCCTTATATGTCCCTCCCGCCGGGACGTTTAAAGCACCCAGGGCTACGGATACGTCCGGCGAGCTGACTCGAACGAAACACCGGACATGGACGAGTCCTTTCCCTGTGTTGATGACCGGACCGTACCATGTGAGGCCTTCACTCTGGTCCAAAGTCATTGTCAAACCTTGGCCGTTACTTCCCTCCCCCGATGGAACCGAGCCGAAACTGTACTCGCCCCGTGTGAATCCTGTCGGCGGGTCGACAAGCGTAGGTGAGGGCTCGGTATCAAGCTGAATGTCGGTTTCCAGTCCGTCGCAATAGGGGCGTAAGACAATGGAGTGACCTCGGAGCGGGTGCGTCATTTCACAGCGGCTTCCATTGTCGAATACCACTTCAAACGTCAACGGCCCCGGAGCGGAAGAAACACCGTATATCTGCTCGCCCGGATTCATGATGAAGGCGTCGTCGTCTCTGTCGTAATACAACCGGTATGTGGGAAACAAGTCGATATAGTTGCTGGCAATCAAGGTGATCTCCTGCACGTCGGGGACGGGCATTTCTTGGCTAAAACCTTCGGTCGTCAGGGAAAAACTCGACGTGCTGTCCGTCGTCCGCAAAAGAGGATTCGTCTTCGTCGAAACGGAGACCGGATTCCCGTTTGCATCGGTGACCGTGAGTTCCAACCAACGTAAGGGATGGGGGTAATTCCCTTCGAGAAAACCGGGTCGATCTAAATAATAAGTGTATTCCCCGGACACGGGCAGCGGCTTTGCGGTGATGAGCTCGGCCTGAATCGTCCACACATGGTCAGCTAACCTTACGTAGAAACTCAGTCGGTCATTGAAAGTGGAAACGGAGGCATCTGCTACAATGTCGGAGGAAGCCGTCTCGATTTCGAACGGCCCTTCTCCATACGGATGCTTCACGACACCTCGAACAACCAGACCGCCGCGCGGTTTACGCATAATGATGGACAAATCCAGCTTATAGAAACGTGAATCCAACCAATGCACGTCTGCGAGTTCTCCCCCATCCGCGATCAGTATGATGTCGGTTTGTTGAGAGAATGAGGGCGAGACAAATACCGACAATGCAAACAGAAAAAAGACATAAAGCAGTATTTTCATAGCGGTCTTCTCTTCCTTCCCAAGCGGCGATAGGTTGACAACACGAAGCTCCACCTGGGGCGGGTCGATCGTCGGACGTGATTGCTACAAACATGCAATCCATTTCAAGCCGTAGAGGCGAATGTCGCAGTAATGCAAATACCGCATTTTTCACTACTATAGCCCAATGTGGGTGGTGGGTGTCAAGCACTTTTCGTCCAGGAGTCCAACTCCTGGACGAGCGTAGTCTTTAATTGACTCCTGGTTTTCGTACCTATTATAATGAAAGATACAGAGAGCAGGTGTGCATGATGCTGAAATCGAAAGTGACAACCATTGGCGAATCTATCGGCGTGATTCTGCCCGAAGAGATTCTCTCGAGACTTCGGGTAGAAGAGGGCGATTCCGTTTGCTTTGTAGAGACAGCTGACGGGTACGAAATCACGCTTGACGATTCCGTATTTGAGCAGGAAATGAACGCGGCCCGAACCGTGATGCGCCGGTACCGGAACGCCTTACGTGAGCTGGCGGAATGACTTGGCTCTGGATATCCAAGGCGGCGACACTGGCTATTCACAATGAACAGCTGGATGAACATGGGGGCGGTCGCGGCATACGGGACGAAGCCCTATTGGAATCCTCACTGGCTCGGCCCCGTAACTTGGCGGCGTATAGCAACATCGGTGCGCCGGAACTGGCTGCCGCCTACGCCTTTGGCCTTGCGCGAAACCATCCTTTCATTGACGGTAACAAACGGACAGCTTTCGTTGTGGCGGCAACATTCTTGCTTCTGAACGGGTTCGAGATCACGATGTCCGAAAAAGACGCTGTGAAGACTTTCATTCGACTGGCTTCGGGGGACCTAACTGAAGATGAACTAGTGTCCTGTCCCAGAAATACGTTCGCCAAGTCTTTCGATCTTCGCAAGAAT
>CAZTDD010000088.1:0-29216 GCA_964612675.1 uncultured bacterium | reverse complement strand
GAGGGAGAGGGAGAAGAGCTCTCCCGACTTTTTGCGGTCCCATCAAGATTGGGGGCGAAGCGCTGTTTCGCATAGTCTCGGCGTTTTGATACCGCCTTGGGAACCCTACCCTTCCTAATCACTCGTAATCCTCAATTACCGACGCGGCTTCCACTTCTGCAATCATCGTAGAATGGTCGGGTCGGGGCCGACTGTGCTGAAATCGATCGGCTTGAATCCGATGCGCCAGACTGGTGTGCCGGGCTTTAATTCGAAATTATTCTCCGATGGATTCACAAATATCGGGTCCATGATAAAGGAATGCGTGTCCATTCCGCGCTGCTGCCATTCCTCAAAGGTCCACTGGGAGAATTTGAAATCTTTCCCACGCGTGTCCCAATACATATTGTGGTCCATCTCGTACTTATCGTCTTTCCAGTTGCTCCCGAGCAGTTCGCCACTGTCCCAATACACAATATTCTGCTCGAAAATGAATGAGAGATGATCCTCCATGCGGGTACGCATGATCTGATATTCTTTTCCAAATGCGAAAATGTTATTTCGAATAATATTCTCGCGTCCGTAATGCTGGTGGAAATTGGCGCTCTTGCAGCGGTATGCCAGGTTGTTCTCGATGACGATGTGACTGCTGCCCTCATCGGTGTAGATTCCCCATCCGCCATACCCGTACGAAGTGACGTCGTGGAAAATATTGTTGCGAATCGCGGAGCCCTGTTGAATCCCGAGCGTGTAGATGCCACCCATGTCGCTCAACATGCCGCGACCGATATCATGGACATGATTGTATTCGACGATGTTATTCCCGGTGTTGTTGTTCTCGTTGTAGCCCCAGGTCCAGCCGACGGAGATACCGGTGTAATAGGTATCGTGGATGTGATTGTGCGCGACGTGAATGTCGGAATTGTTGCCGATCCACACACCGACAGCTGCGGGATAAACGATACCAATGTTGTGAATATGGTTGTGCGCGACCAGGATACCGCTGGTGACTTTATCGGGGTTCGCGGGACGTCCGGTTTCGCCGATTTTGACGCCGCCCGCGCCGAGATCGGTCATTTCACTGCCGACCAGACGGCAGTATTTCGACCCGTTTGCGAACTGGACAGCATACCGGCCGAGATGTGCGAAGCGGCAGCGTTCGACGCTGCAGAACCGCGCATTGTTTGCTTCGAATGCGGCCGGGATATCGTGAGCTGCCTGTAAGTCGGTATAGCCGGATTCGGGTAGGCTCCAGCTTGCGTGTTGGAATTCGAGGCCTTCGAACCGGATGTAGCTCACCGGTTCCTCTCCGGCCTCGCCACCGTCGAGTCGAACCAGCGTTCCGATTACGGGCACGGCGGCTTCGAAATCGGACAGCGATTCACCGGCCATGGGCTTGTAAGATACGACCGCTGTTCGTCGATCCAGATACCATTCGCCCGGGGCATCGAGCGCCTCAGCGGCGTTCTCAACCCAGTAGCGGGCGTTTTTTTCGCGATTCGAGGGGGCACATTTGCCGGAGAGCGTTACCTCCCGTTTGACAGGATCGATACCACGGATTTGCATTCGGAACTCCGCCCATTTTTGAAGCGCGACGATCTCGACGTCGCCTCGACCGGCCCAGAGCGGCTGGATGTCTTTATCGCGGTAGTTGAATTGCGCCGGCGGGCCGAGGGAGATATCGCCGTCCGCCTGGAAGAAGCCTTCATTTGGAATACGGGCACGCTGCCGCCGTTCCCCGTTGACAAAGAGTTGACGGAATACCCAGTCGCCTTCTTTCACTTCCGGGACTTCCGCGTTCCACACGCCTCCGAGTCCCCGGTACCACTCGGTGATTTTCCGGCCGCCGCAGATTACCGGCGATTCGCCCGGATAGGCAGCGTAGGTGACGGGGCAGTCGGCGGTTCCGGAATCCTGTGCCGTGAAGGTCAGCGGTTCCGAGAGTTGGTAGTGACCGTCGCGGACGTGGACTGTCACCGGTTCGAGCAGCGTGCCGCCTCTCTTCAGGCTGCGAATCTCGTCGCGCGCTCTCTCAATCGTGGCAAAAGGTCCGTCGGCTCCGCCCTGGGCGGGGTCGGCCAGTTTCCCGGACCAGCTGTCGTTTCCATCCACCGACACGTATAAATCGATGCCCGCAGGCTGGATCTCTTCTTTTGCTTGCTTCTGTTGCGTCGCACATCCAAACGTGATTGTCAAAAAACTCAATAAGAACACGCTCACTTGCAGTCTACGCATGTTCGCCTCCTCCAGGGGTTGTTTTCCCCCATGATGGCTTGCCCGTGTCGAGAAGTCAATCAAGGCCAGTCTTGGAGGTTGGGATAGAAACTCCTGTCGGGCGGCAATCGGGTTTGGTATCCTTAATGTTATAGAGGGTTTCTTTGTGAAGGAGAAGAACAATGTTCAATCTGAAACTGAGTGCGATAACACCAATTCTCTGCCTCATAATCACATTGCCATCCGGAGCCGCTTCCATCCACCTGGAAAGCGTTTCCGGATCAATCCGTGTACCGAAAACCGGGGAAGTCGACGGCGAACCAACAGCGGAAGTTTTCTGCGCCAAAGGCGAAGTGGAATCGTTCCAGGTTGTTGTCACAGCCGTCGATGGAAATCTGGATCGTGTGGACGCCGAGATGTCGCCGCTTCGCACCAAGAACGGTAAAGAGATACCCGTGGAGAACGTCATTCTGCATCGTGCGATTTACGTTCTTCTTCGGCATTCGGCACCACGTGCGACTTGTCCGCCGGATCTTTATACCGATCCGTTAGTTCCGTTTGTCGATCCGTATACGCGCGAGGAAACACTTGCGGCGCGATGGCGAAACCGGGAGCAGGAAGGTGCGCGATTCGGTGCGGCGCAGTTCGATTTGTGGGAGGGGCAGCATCAGCCCATATGGATCGACGTGCGTGTTCCGAGCGATGCCGCTGCGGGAGTTTATGAGGGGGCTGTCAAAGTGTGGGCACGTAGAGTCGATCCTGTCGAGATTCCCGTCCGGCTGACAGTCTGGGATTTCGCACTTCCGGCCGGACCGACGCACGAAAATCATTTCGGCGGATTTCACTATGTCGCGGCGTATTACGGATTGGACCGAAATTCGGAAAAATATCATTTGCTTGAAGATCGCTACATCGAGATGATGGCGGATCATCGTATCAATCCTCCACTCCCGCGACGTCTGCATCCTAAAATCTCGCAAGATGGAAGCATCGAGGTTGACGAAGAGACCGACCGACAAATTATGAAGTTTGTTGATAAATACAATGTTACGAATTTCGAAATTCCCCGAGCGCCGTTTCGCGATGTATTGGGCGTGGACCGAGACAAAGCGATTCAGTTTTATCGGTCGTGGTACGCCTATTTGGAGCGGAAAGGGCTGCAGGAAGGCGCGTATCTATACATGCTGGATGAGCCGAACGATGCGGAAGCGTACGAGCGGGTACGGAATCTAGGAGCGTTAGTGAAAGAAGCGGAGCCGAAGATCCGATGCCTGGTTGTTGAACAACCATACACACAAAATCCCGACTGGGGGACGCTGGATGAAGCGATTGATATTTGGTGTCCGCTTTTCGGTTTCATTCACGAGCCCAGTGTGAAACGAGTGCAGGAGCAAGGCGATGACGTGTGGAGTTACTCGGCCCTCGTTCAATCCGCACCGCGATATCATCCGGATTATGATGACGTAAAAAACGATAACCCGCCGTATTGGCAGATTGATTTTCCAGTCACCAGCTATCGTATTGCGCCGTGGCTGAATCGGCGGTACGGAGTTACAGGTCTTCTTTATTGGTCAACCGTATATTGGTCGAGTCCGAAGCGGAATCCGTGGGACGATCCGGGATTTCGAATTCGATGGAACGGTGACGGATTTTTGTTCTATCCCGGCGATGAAGCGGGCATCGAGGGACCGGTGGCGAGTGTGCGATTGAAAAACCTCCGCGATGGGATGGAGGATTACGAGTATTTCGCATTGTTGGAGCAGCGGGGCGGAGCGGACGTTGTCGACGACATTGTTCGGAGCGCAGTGCCGACCTGGGGCAGCTGGAAATCGGATTCAGAGGTGTTGCAGGAATTGCGAAAGAAGTTGGCGGAGGAGATTTTGAAGCGTTGACTGGATCGGTCAGGGTATCGTTTATCGGTACACCTGGTCGATCAGCCACCGCATGACCAGGTAGAGGATCACAAACGGGAGAACGATCCGCACGACGGCGGTAATTGCGACCATGATGACGGTTTCGGTCATGTCAATCATTACAAGGGCTCCGGGAGCTGGTGGGTCAATTCTCCGTCATCGCGAGCGAAGCGTGGCGATCTACTCTTTCTGTGTTTGTAAAATGAGATTGCTTCGCTTCGCTCGCAATGACGCTCACTTATAGCTGTATTATACACACTTCGCTGTTCAGTAGCCTATCTGGATTACCTCATATGTTTCGATTTGAGGAACGGTGAATTTCACGAAACCGGTTTGCACTTCGAAATCGAGTGGTAAATCTTCTTTGCGTGACGGACTTGACGTGACGATCTCTTTCACGCTTTCTTCCGGATCGATTCGAACCCGAACGCTCACGTTGTTCATTGTCTCTTCTATACGATAATTGACGAGATGGACGAGCTTCCGGTCCTCTTGTTCGGTTAATTCCGCACAGAGACCGACCGGAGCATCTACAGAAAGGGAAAAGCCCTCTTTCAGATTTCTTTCCAATTTCTCAACAAAGACGTCTGCGGGTTCGATATGCTCAAGGATTGGAAGATCGGGGAACGGAGACTCTTTGCGCGGACGCATCCATTCGTCATACGCACCCGCCTCACCGCCGACGACGCAAACCCTGCCGCCGGAGTCGAGATAATCGCGGATCTGAGAGACCTGCTCGTCCGAGAGTGCGATACAGCCCGCCAAAATCAGACACCGGTAGCGTGTCAGATCGTTCAGCTGATGATCGTACAAGATCTGAAAAGGCACGCAGGTTTCGATCAGTGTTTGTTCGACCTGCGTTGTCAATTGTGCGTACTTGGTATCGGCGAATACCTGCGAGGGGAAACTCCGCAACACCGCGACGTCGGCAATCACCTCCGTATCCCGCAAAAGATCGCGTCGGTCATGAAAGAACCGGACAAATGGTGCCAGGTCGGTCGATACCGGTTCATCCACACCGGGTTTTGCGACGAGGTCGGCATACTCGAACCAACAAATACACCCCAGACAGTCGCGGTTGAACGCCATCGATTCGGCGGCTTCAAGCGGATTCGTACAATAGGCAAACGCCATATTTTTCATTCGCCGGGCGACTTTGTAGGTGCGGATTCGTGTCGAGAGTTTTCCGTCGCGATACCCCGGATGCCGTCCCTCGTCCCAAAACGCCTCGCCACCGCGCAGCAGTCTGCCGTGATCGACCGGCGGACGTATGCGATCCCGCACGCCGCCCGGGTTGCATTCGACGAGAATATCCGGCCGCAGACTGCGCGCGTATCGCGACAACTCATAATACGAATCCGCCAAGGACCGGCAGGAAAAATCCAGCCACGCATTTTTCAAGAGAGAATTGTCCGGAGAAGACAGAGGGGGTTGGATCGAATCAAGGTCCTTTATTTCTACTTGTTCGAGCTCTCTGGGTGTGAATGTTTCACGTAGGTATTCTCGAAACCGTTCAGCGGAGACCTTGTCCGTGCCGGGACCGACCGAATAGTTGTCGAAATGAACGAGGTCGGTCTCAATCTCTTCGATAGCGAAACGGACAAGGTTCTTGTAGAAGTTCCGTGCGTCGGGATGGTTGCGGTTCCAGTAATACCGATAGGGCGCGCTGCCATACTGGACCGGTTTTCCCTCTTCATCGAGGACGACCCAATTCTCGGCCTCGGGTTTTTCCTTAAAGAACAGTTCCCAAATGAACGCCCCGCTGAAGTTATAAACACCCACACGCAGACCGGCATCGTGGCAGACTTTCGAGAACTTGACTGCGTCTTGCATGCTCTCGCTTTCGGCTTCGAGACCCGCACCCTTGTAACAATGCATCATGACGAAATTGACACCGAGGTCTTTCAACTTTCCGATCATTTCCGGGCTGTGTTCACGAAGGTAGGCTTCGCGTTGTTCGGCGGTCGGTGTGTATCCATCGCTGCCGTCACGGCGGACACGGAACAAGAGCGGCTCCCAGCTTCCGGCCATGACGATTCCATCTCGCTCTACCCACTCGGGACGTTCGTCGAATGGCAGAGTCAAAGTGACAGCGTTTGTGAGGCCTGTGACACAGAGGAAGAAAATCAGGAAGAAAGCGACTTTCGGTCGGCGGATAGGCTTGGATTGTCTCGGCATGGGTCTCTTCTCTCGCTTTGGTAATAGTGTTCATGATTAGTAATGATGGTGCCGCAAAAAGTCGGAAAAACGGATTTCAACCCCCTCCTAACCTCCCCCGATCTTCGGGGGAGGAAAAAGAAACGAGCGTGTCTGCAGCGTATTCTCCCCCAAGCGGGCCACGCTTGCGTGGCTGCAGTAAGGGGAGATACAGAGGGGGTTGACACCTCACTTTTCGCATCCCGCTGACTTTTTGCGACACCATCAGTAATACGGATTCGTGGAAAAGACAAGTCCTGGAGTAAAAAAAAGGATGAACCTAAATTCGGCAGTAGCGTTCGAGTTTATCTCGGGCGGGTTGCTTCTATCAGGCATCTTTGGATGAAATATGGGGACCGTGTTTGAAAAATCGGTGCGAGAGGCTGCTTTTTACCACAATCAGGAAGTAGACGATTGATGCGACGATGATGATTGTCGGGCCGCTAGAGAGGTTATAGGTGTAACTCACACCGAGCCCAGCGGTGATGAATATCATGCAAAAGAGAATCGCCAGCGCCATCATATGCCAAAGGTAACGTGAGAGGTGCCCGGCAACGGCTGCGGGCAAGGTGAGGAGCGCGATGACCATGACAATACCGACGACCCGGACAAGCAACACCACCGTCAGCGCTGTCAGACACAACAGAAGCAGATAGTAGAAACTCGCCGAAATACCGCGCAGCCTCACATACTCTTCATCGAAGCATACGGCAATCAGCTTGTTATAAAACAGCAGGCTCAGGGCGACGATCACCGCATCCAATACACCAATCAACCAGAGATCTTTTGGGGAAATGAAGAGAATGTTGCCGAACAGGTAACTCATCGGATCGGTGTAGCCCGGTGTTTTGCTCAGGAACAGTAGGCCGACGGCCATTCCCACAACCCAAAGCGCACCGATGGCGGTATCTTCTCTTTGACGGGCGTGAAGGCTCACCAGTCCGATCAGGATCGCCGCAAGGAGCGCTGCCGCGACCGCTCCGTACATCGGATCGCACCAGGTCCACCCTACAGCGTTCTGCAGATAAAGACCGATTCCGATTCCTCCCAACACACAATGGGAAACCGCCCCTGCGATATAGGTAATCCGACGGACAACCACATAGGTTCCAATAATCCCGAACGCGACACTCGCGAGGAGACCGGCGAAGAGCGCGTAGCGGATAAACGCGATATCGGGGTTCTGTAGAGCCGCGAAAAAATCAGTCATGCGGTATGTCCCTCTCCCTCGTGCCGGTGGTCGTGACGGACCATACGCAGGTCGCTGCCATAGAGGTCCTGGATTACTTCGCCTGTAATTTCACTTGTCGGATGTACGTAGACCTTACGGTTCACACAAATCACTTTGTCCACAACGGTCGAGACAAATCCTAAATCGTGGGAGACCACCAAAATCGTCATTCGTTTATTCAGTTCCTTGAGTATTTCAAACAGTCGCGCCTCCGTGGCTGCGTCGACATTGGATGTCGGTTCATCGAGGAGAAGTAGATCGGGATGGCAGCTGAGAGCCCGAGCGATCAGGACCCGCTGGCGTTCGCCGCCCGAGAGTTCTGAAAACAGTTGGCTCGCGCTGTCGGTCATCTCGACTTCTTCCAGAGCCTGAAATGCGGCGATCCGATCCGATTTTTTGTACCAGCCGAACAAACCGCACAGTCCGCCTCGGCCGAGACGGCCCATCAGCACGATATCTAAGACAGTAATAGGAAACTGAGGATCGTGATGAACGTATTGCGGCATATATCCGACACGTTTTCGTGCCCGCTCGACGGACTGTCCGAGTACACGGACTTCGCCCCGGTCAGGGTCGAGAAGCCCCAGCATGATTTTGAAGAGCGTCGTTTTTCCTCCGCCGTTCGGTCCCACAACGCAAGCGAAATCCCCTTCCGAGACGGTTAAATCAACATTCTCCAAAACGTGAGTATGGTTGTAGGTAAAGGAGACATTCTCTAGGCGAATTGCATGTTGGACAGACATCGTTTTCTATCACCTACGGGAAGCCGGTCCAGGAGTCCAACTCCTGGACCAGCGGGCTTTTGGACCAGCAAGGTACTAGACTCGTGCGGTTTCTATTAACAGAATTCCTATTCTCTCGACGCACTCGATGCATTTTTGATCTTCGCAGCCATCTCGCGGAGATTCTCCAGGACGTTCTTCGCCAGGGGGTCCATCGTTGCCACCGATCCGTCGATGGCCTCTGCGATTGTCTCGACGGCCCGACGATCGAACTGAGGTTGCACAAAGATGATTCTCGCTTCTTCTTGTTTCGCTTTTTGGATGAAATCGAGGAGTTGCTTCGGAGTGGGAGTCTTTCCCCCGATTTCCACGGGCCGTTGTTCCAGACCGTACGCATCCGCGAAATAGCCAAATGCAGGATGAAACACATGGAAAGACTCACCTCTGAATGGTTCGAGAGATTCTTTCATGTCTCGATGTGTTTTATCGATCTCGTTAAGGAGGTTTTGGAGATTCCTTGCATAGGTTTCTCTATTTGAAGGATCTATGTTTTGCAGTGTCTCGGCGATGTTGCGGGCTTGCGTTTTTAGAAGGGGCGGAGAGAGCCAAACATGCGGATCCAGGTCACCATGTGCTTCATGGTTGTGTTCCGCCTCGTCCTCGTGGTGGGAGTGCCGCGTTATGGGGACCTTATCGATACCCTGGGTTAGATCGACCAGTTTCAGATGTTTGTGAGTGTCCTCTATCTTGCCGAGAAGACGGTTTTCGAAAGGCAGGTCGGCGCTGAAGAAGACGCGGGCGCCGGCAAGTTCGACAACCTGTCTGGGGCTTGGCTCGAAGCTATTGGGTTGCTCTCCGGGGTCGATCAACACATGAACATTTACGTGCTCTCCTCCGATTCGCTCTACCAGGTATTGGTGAGGAGGGATACTCACAAAGACATTCACGGGAGCGGCACTCGACTCGATGCCGATCATCGCCGCCAGAAACAACGGTATCGATAGCAGTCGGGCTCTAAAGTCCATTTTGTTCCTCTTCAAAACCATTGTTCTCCTTGGTTCCTATTTCGCAGACAAGATGCACGGCGTGGCATTCTCCACACTCCTCGATAG
The DNA here is from genome assembly GCA_964612675.1 of uncultured bacterium. Lineage (GTDB taxonomy): Bacteria > Hinthialibacterota > Hinthialibacteria > Hinthialibacterales > JAKPRU01 > CAZTDD01. The sequence continues at coordinate 19,849 of CAZTDD010000088.1, read as the reverse complement.
AGTGATTGCCGCAAACGAGTCCCAATGCCGCCGCTGTTCCGGTGTGAGGATTCCACTGCCTTTGCAGAGTGGGCAGGTACTGTCGAGTGCGGTGAGAATCGCGGCTCGGATAAACTCCGATCGATTCTGTATCCCCCGCATCGCTTCGGACAGCGATTCGTCCACTTTGAATGTGATGATCTCCTGCTTTTTCGGCCCGGCCATTATCTTCCTCCGGAGTGTTTCTACGGGTATTGTTACAAAGTATTACGAGCCGTCAAACGGTGCCTGATTGTCTGGGACAGTGAGCAGGATTGTGGGGCTGAATATAGTTACTCGGATTGAGATTCGGTGAGCGAGGGAGGTCCCATCATCATTACGAAATAGGCAAGATAAAATCCGACGTACATTCCGCCGCCGTGTGAGAGACAAAGCTGCGTACCAATCAGAACCGCCGTGGAGAAGCAAACCAGTTTTTGCTCGTTTTGTTCCCTCGGCCAGAACAGCAACAGTAAACAGAAGAGAAGATAACCGCCCACCGTTTACGATATCGCCTGTGCTTCATAATTCGAGTGACCGCCTATAGTATTCTATTCCAGCGTATTTGTGGAACGCAGGCGAGAGTGATCGGCAGTTTCTCGAACTGAAATAGGTGCGTCGCACATGTCTGACACAATGTGGATCTTGGTAATCGATATCGGCAGTTCCTCGATCCGAGGCACGGTCTATGACACGAACGCACGGCCTGTAGACGATCTCTCGTGTCGCAGCGATCTCCGTCTGGAGACGGATACGGAAGGAAAAGCGACGCTGGATGCGGATGAGGTGTGCGAATCGGTAGAACGGATAATCGACGGCGTTCTCAGTAAGGCCGCGGGGAGGGCAGAGCGGATTGCCGCCGTGGGCATGGATACACTCGTCGGCAACGCGGTCGGACTGGATGCGGAGGGGAGGCCGGTTACCCCGGTGTACACCTATGCGGATACACGATCGCGAGAAGATTTGCGATTCTGGCGCTCTGTTATCCAGGAGCAGGAAGATGTGATTGTCGAGCGAACGGGCTGTCCACAGCACACGGCGTACATGCCTGCACGTTTTTTGTGGTTGTCACGAACCAACGAGGAGATATGGCGGCGGGTTCGGCGCTGGTCCGATTTGGGAGGATACTGTTACAGCCGTTGGTTTGGATCCAAGGAGGTCCCGTGCAGTTATTCGGTGGCGTCATGGAGCGGTCTTTTGAACCGCCGAGAGCTGGAGTGGGATGAGCTGGTACTGTCTCAACTACCGATTTCATCGGAGCAGCTGCCCTTGTTGGCCGATTACGACGATCGTCTGACCGGCTTGTCGGCCGAGTATGCGCGACGCTGGCCTGCGCTGGCCGAGTGTCCGTTCTTCCTCGCGGTGGGTGACGGTGTGGCTGCGAATATCGGCAGCGGCGGTGTTGGTCCTGATTCGCCGGTGGTGACAATCGGCTCGACTTCCGCGATGCGTGTGGCGGTGCCAGGCGCTCCGCAGGTGCCGTCGGGATTGTGGTGTTATCGTGTAGACCGCGATGTGAGTCTTCTTGGCGGTGCTCTGGCGGAAGGCGGCAATGTCTGCGCGTGGTTGTGGAATACGCTGCAGATCGATCGGAGCAACCTGGAGTCCGAACTGGAGCGTATCGTGCCGGATTCGCACGGCCTTACAGTGCTGCCGTTTTGGTTTGGTGAACGAAGTCCAGGTTATGCGAGCGATGCCCGCGCCGGGATTCTGGGGCTTACCGCCGCGACTACGCCTATCGAGATTCTTCGTGCGTCGATGGAGGCTGTCGCGTACCGGCTTGCGATTGTAGCGGAGCGTCTCAATCCAGTCTGTGGAGCGGACACCTCGCTGATTGCAAACGGCAACGCCTTACTCTCTTCACCCACTTGGACGCAGATAGTAGCGGATGTTCTCGGACGTCCGGTTTGTCTTTCGATTGAGCCGGAAGCGACGAGTCGTGGTGTCGCGCTGATGGTTTTGAACGCGACCGGTCAGATCGATAATTACAATGAAATCCCCGCTTGTTGCGGAGAAGTTTTCGAGCCCGACCAAGAGCGACATGCGATTTACCGACAAGCACTAACCCGTCAATGTAGTTTCTATCCTCGAATTGTTCAATAAGATCGCGTCGAACGCCTCTCTTTTTGTTGGATAAAATTCAATCGTTTCAACCCCTTAGGAGAATCCTCGGTTTTTTACGCGTAGTGAGCTTGTAATGGGTAAACCCGTTTCGTAGATTCAAGAATGATTCCTATTCTTGGCACATTGTCAGCAGGAGGTTGGCATTGACGTTGGAAAGCGGTTTTCGGATGACACGTCAGAGGCAGTTGATCCTCGATGAACTGAAGAAAACCTCGTTTCATCCGACTGCCTATGACGTTTATGAACTTGTTCGCAAGCGTCTACCAAACATCAGCTTAGGAACGGTGTATCGGAATCTGGACGTATTGGCAGCAAATGGTCTAGTGAGGATTCTTGAGCTGGGCCGGGGCCAAAGGCGTTTTGATGCAGACCTTCACGATCACTATCACGTGCGCTGCGAGAACTGTGACCGTGTGGAAAATGTTCCGTTTGAACCGTTGGAACGGCTGGAGAAATCCATCAGGGAATCGACGGATTACCACATCACGGGTTACCACCTGGAGTTCTTAGGCATTTGTCCGGGGTGTGGAGCGCAGAAAACCACCCCGAGAGATTCTCAGGGAGAGAACACTAGAGGAGGAACGAAGGATGACAAGTCTGAGTTCGGTCAATGAGATTCTGGATTTTGCCATTGGGAAAGAGGAAGAAGCCGCCGCTTTTTATACGGATTTGGCCGGAAGAGTCGACAAGCCGTGGATGAAGAAGGTTTTCCAGGATTTCGCCAACGAAGAAAAAGGTCACAAAGCAAAACTCGAGGCAGTCAAAGAAGGAAAACAGCTGGAACCTGCGAAAGACAAAGTTCTGGATCTCAAACTCGCCGACTACCTTGTCGAAGATGAAATCAGCCCCGATATGGATTATCAACAGGCGTTAATCGTTGCCATGAAGGCCGAGAAATCCGCCTACAAGCTGTATTCAAACCTCGCAGACTCGACGGACGATGAGAATCTCAGGAATACTTTTCTGGCTCTCGCCCAGGAGGAGGCCAAACACAAGCTACGTTTTGAAGTCGAGTATGACGACCGGATGCTGGAATGGAATTAGGCTTGCCGGGTGACCTGGACAAGCACACAAATAAAACAACAAAGAGAGGAGCACAACGATGGCATCAACGAAAGAACTTCAGGAACAGATCGTCGGCAACATGCACCGCTGGAAAAAGGTTGAAGACGCTTCTGTTGCCTCGACCGGAAAGATCATGGAGGAGACCGACAACGAATTGATCCGGTTGGTTATGGAGATTATTCAACGCGATTCGCAGACCCATCATCAGGTCCAGGAGTTCATCGCGTCCACCCTGGAACATCGCCCCGTTGGTATTACCCCCGAAGAGATGTCCAAGGTCTGGAGTGGGATTGAACATCACATCGAAATCGAAAAGAAAGCCATGGACATGGCTAAAGAGAACCTCGAAGCCCTCAAAGGTAAGAAAATGGTCGTTCAGGAATATCTCCTGAATTATCTGCTCGAGGACGAAGAGAAACACAACAAGATGCTCGAAACGCTCGACAAGATCAAAGACGGTATGTATCCGTATGGTTGATCAATGGTCGATTCGTCAACCCCCTCCTCTACGGCTCTCATGTTTGCCTTCGGCAAGCCATGAGATTCCTCGCCCACTCTTTGGGGGAGGAACGGGCTCTTCTTCTCCGCCAAGTTTGACGGGGTCGCAAAGAGTCGAAAGTTGGCATCGGAAGTTCCCTCTCCCCCCGGGAGAGGGGTAGGGTGAGGGACGATTCTTGGACTTTTTGCGAAGGCATCAAGTCTGGGGGAGATACAGAGGGGGTTGTGTTTCAGGCGTTGTTCATCGGAGTCGCGAAGTGACAACCTCCGAGTGGAGCGCAGAAGCCCGAACAGTATTCGGACGGCGTCTACATAAGGACGAGGTTGTTGTTCGGTCATTGAGCACAAAGACAGGAGAAGAGAAATCATGAAAGAACGCAGCGGCGTGATCACATTCAAAGGCGGCCCGTTAACACTGGTGGGTGACGAGGTTTCTGTCGGTCAGAAGGCTCCGGATTTCACCGTATTGGCTAATGATCTCTCGCCGGTTCAGTTGTCTTCGTTTCCAGGAAAGGTAGTCGTGATCTCGGCTGTTCCTTCCCTGGATACGCCGACCTGCGACGCAGAGACACGGCGTTTCAATGAAGAAGCGACGAAACTAAGCGACGATGTGAAAGTCTTGACAATCAGTATGGATCTTCCGTTTGCACAAGCACGTTGGTGCGGTGCGGCCGGTGTTTCCAACGTACAGACCCTTTCGGACCATCGGGACGCTTCCTTTGGGACCGCATACGGCGTGCTGATCAAAGAACTCCGACTTCTGACACGAGCGATTTTTGTAGTCGATCGAGAGGGCACCATCCAGTATATTCAGCTTGTGGAAGAGATTTCCAACGAGCCGGATTACGGCGAAGTGGTGGATGCTGTTAAGAAATTGACATAAACGTCCCGAGAGACGATAGACGCAATCGTTCTCTTTGTTTAACGAAGACGGTGGAGTGTCTGCGGGCTCTGAATCAAAGAAACGTGCAGCGGTTGTGCGGCTCCGTTTTGAAACTCAAATCGTCCGGAACGGGCACAGGAAGATCCGATTCTTGGAAAGGAGCAGATAGACCATGCTCAGCAATACCATGCAGGAAGCACTGAACAATCAAATCAATGCGGAGTTGTATTCTTCTTATCTCTATTTATCGATGGCGGCTCATTTTGAGTCGGAGGGGATGCCCGGATTCGCCAACTGGATGAAAATTCAGGCCCAGGAAGAAAACGCGCACGCGATGAAGTTTTTCGACTTTGTTCTGGAGCGAGGCGGCAAAGTCAGACTTCTTCCTATCGAAGAGCCTCCCAGTGAATGGGATTCCCCATTGGCGGCCTTTGAAGCGGTGTATGTGCACGAAACAAAAGTGACCGGTCTCATCAATGACCTGGTTGACAAAGCGGTCGCGGAGAAAGACCATGCTACGAATTCGTTTCTCCAGTGGTTCGTGAACGAGCAGGTGGAGGAAGAGGCTTCGGCGAGCGAGGTGGTCGATCAGTTGCGGCTTATTGGGGACGCGCGCGGCGGGCTGTTTATGTTGAATCGCGAACTCGGCGCCAGAACGTTTACACCGCCGTCCAGTGAAGAATCCGCGTGAACCGGCCGGTAGCCTGCGATGGGGAAGGACAACGATGGAAAACGGTTCTCTTAACGTAACGATCGGCGGAGAGGCGGGCCAAGGACTGGTTACCGTAGGGACTCTCCTCGCAAAAAGTCTCGTTCGAAGCGGCTATTTTATTGTGGGCAGCCAGAGCTATTACTCGCGAGTCCGAGGCGGTCACAATACATTTTCGATTCGGGCGAGTGCGAACCCGCTATCCTCACCCACCGAAGTGGTCGATCTTCTGGTCGCGTTGGACGAAGACACGATTTCAGTCGACCGCGAGAGTCTGGATTCAGAGGGGATTCTGCTTGCGGATGAAGCATTTGAGTCGGCGGACGATTCGTGCCTGCGAGTCCCTTATAAGGAACTTGCGGAAGGCCGGTATGTCAACATCGCCGTTCTGGGCGTCGTTGGTTATATCCTTGGTCTGCAGGAAGAATCGATCGGCCGGCTTCTGGACGAGCGATTCAAGAAGAAGGACGAGAAAGCCGCCGAAAAGAACCGGCACGCGTTATCGAATGCATACAAGTATTGTGTCGAGCAGTCCTCGTTTCGCCGGAAAGAGTTACCGAGAGTATTGCATGCGCCAAAGCGTCTCATGCTTGACGCGAGTGAAGCGATCTCTCTCGCGGCGATGTCGTCGGGAGTGAAATTCTGTTCCTTTTACCCGATGACGCCGTCCACCGCGGTACCGCTCAATCTGGTCGCTCACGGTGACAAGACGGGCATTGTCGTTGAACAGGCGGAAGATGAGATCGCAGCGATCAACATGGCGATCGGGGCGTCATTTGCAGGCGCTCCGAGTATGGTTGCGACCTCGGGTGGAGGATTCGCTCTGATGGTCGAGGCGATCAGTCTCGCGGGCGTGACCGAAACACCGGTTGTTGTGGTGTTGGGGCAGCGGCCCGGCCCGGCGACCGGATTACCGACACGGACCGAACAGGGCGATCTGGAAATCGTCCTGCACTCGGGCCATGGCGAATATCCACGTCCCACGTTTACTCCGGGTACGTTGGAAGAGTGCTTTCATCTGACTCGCAAAGCGTTCGATTTGGCCGAGCGTTATCAGGGCCCGGCGTTTCTCCTCATGGACCAGTTTTTGGCGGATTCGTACAGGGCCATCGAGCCGTTCGATCTCGATAATCTCTCCCCTGTTCGGGTCGGAAGCGATCCTCCGAGCGACGGGAGCGAATATCGGCGTTACGCGTTCACCGAAAACGGGATTTCTCCGCGTCTTTTGCCGGGTAAGACCAAGCACCTGGTGAAGGGCGATAGTCACGAACACACCGAGACCGGTCATATCACGGAGGATCCTGAAATCCGCAAAAAGATGGTAGACAAACGCCTCAAAAAGGAAGAGGGTATTTGCAAAGAGGTTGTGCCGCCGGATTATGAGGGGGACGACAAACCCGATTTGCTTTTTGTCACGTGGGGATCGACCGTCGGTGTTGTCGCGGAGGTGGTAACGCGTCTGCAATCGGACGGGAAGCGAGTCGGTCAGTTGCATTTCTCGCAAGTCTGGCCGTTGGCTCCGGAGCAGTTTCTGGATCGGCTCGAAGAGGCCGGCGAGGTTATTTGTGTTGAGGGGAATGCGACCGGCCAGTTTGCCCGGTTGATTCGGAGGGAGACCGGATTCTTCATTCCCAGGCACATTCGCCGATATGACGGGCGGCCCTTTACGCCGGAATGGATTTTACGAGAACTGAATGCATGAGGGCCGGGAACGCGGCCCGGGTGTGAGTCAAAATGGTCGAAAAAGAAGATTTCGGAGCAAAAGAAACCACCTGGTGTCCGGGATGCGGGAATTTCGCCATTCGGAAGGCGCTCAAACAAGCGCTGGCGGAACTCGATCTCAACCCCCATGAGATTCTGATGTTTTCGGGCATTGGGCAAGCGGCGAAAATGCCGCATTATTTGAATTTGAACATGTTCAACGGACTGCACGGGCGTTCGCTTTCCAATGCGACGGGTGCGAAAGTGGCGAATGACAAATTGACGGTGATCGACGTCAGCGGAGACGGGTGTACGTACGGGGAAGGGGGAAACCACTTTCTCTCCACAATTCGCCGAAACCCGGACATAACGCTGTTGGTCCACAACAATCAGGTGTATGGACTAACAAAAGGACAATCGAGCCCTACGTCGGAAGAGGAATTCTCCACGAAGTTTCAACCGCACGGTGTGACCGCCTCGCCTTTCAACCCTGTCGCGGTTGCGGTGGCGATGCGCTGTAGTTTTGTGGCACGAAGTTTCGCAGGTTTTACCGATCATCTTTCGGAAATGATTCAAAAAGGAATCCAACACAAGGGATTGGCGTTGATCGACATACTACAACCTTGTGTTTCTTTCAATCGTCTGAATACATTCGCATGGTACAAGAAGCGAGCGACCGAGCTTCCGGAGGATTACGATCCCACCGACCATGAAGCGGCGACGCAAACGGCCCAGGAGTGGGGGGATCGGATTCCTATCGGAGTGATTTATAGGAACGACAGAACGGTATTCAGTAAACGATTTCCGGTTTTGTCGCGCGGTCCCCTGGTGGAGCAAAGTACAGAGCGCTCGGTGCTTCGGGAAATTATGGAGAGCTATTACTAGTTTAGACAGTTTTGGTGGGTTACGCTCCTCTGAGGTGTGCACACGCGATATCTGCGGGCAGATCGTCGCTAACGCACTCTACACACGAGGCAAGATACTTTTGTTTTCAAGACGGGAGAGGGATATGACTATTGAAGAAGCGATCAAAACCGCCCTGGAATATGAAATTAAAGTGCGAGATGTCTATGCGAACGGTTTGAACCGGGTATCGGGTCCCGAGGCGAAACGTTTGTTGAATATTCTCGTGAAGGAAGAACAGCAACATATCGAGTATTTGCAGTCGAAGCTCACGGAGTGGGAGAACACCGGGAAGATCACAGTCGATGAGCTTTCAACGGCTCTTCCAAGCCGAGACAAAATCGCACAGGGAGTGGAGAAACTCGAGGCACAGATGTCGGATCGACAATCCCCCGGACAAAATGAAGAGATTCAGCTGCTCCAAAACGCTTTGGATACGGAATTCGAAACGAGCAATTTTTATAAACGTATGGTAAGCGAGTTGGAGGGCGAAGGACAGCGGATGTTTGCCCGATTTGTGGAGATTGAAGAGGGGCACGAGGCGATTGTCCAGGCGCAAATCGATTCGCTGACCGGTATGGGATTCTGGTTTGGACTCCAGGAATTCGACCTCGAGACGGGATAAGATGCATACCGAATAACGATTTTCTTCTGGATAGACCCATCCATAACGGAGATGACTATGGAGAATTGGCATCCGGTTTTGCAGGCTTTTCTCGCTACGTGCTTTACATGGGGGCTCACCGCCCTCGGCGCGGCGATTGTGTTTGTGAAAAAGGACATGAGTCGCGCGGTTTTGGACGGGATGTTGGCGTTTGCGGGCGGGGTCATGATCGCGGCGAGCTACTGGTCGCTGCTCGCCCCGGCGATCGATATGGCGGAAGGCGGGCCGGTCCCATCCTGGTTTCCGGCGACAACGGGGTTCTTGGCAGGCGGGGTTTTTCTACGCTTGGTGGACAAATTCCTGCCGCACCTCCACCTGGGGTTTTCGGATGATGAGGTGGAGGGGGTTTCTACAACCTGGCGGCGCAGCACACTTCTGATACTGGCGATCACTTTGCACAACATCCCGGAAGGGCTTGCCGTGGGGGTTGCATTCGGGGCGGTTGCAGCAGAATTGCCCTCGGCCACTCTGGGCGGTGCCATTGCTCTGGCACTGGGGATCGGCATCCAGAATTGCCCGGAGGGAGTTGCGGTTTCTATGCCTTTACGCCGTGAAGGGTTCTCGCAACGCAAGAGCTTCTGGTACGGCCAGCTCTCAGGAATGGTGGAGCCTATTGCAGGCGTCATTGGTGCTTCGATTGTCCTGATTGCCAGACCGATACTCCCGTATGCGCTCAGTTTTGCGGCGGGAGCCATGATTTTTGTGGTCGTGGAGGAAGTGATTCCAGAAGCGCAGCGCGAGGGTCGAGCGGACCTGGTGACCATGACTGCGATGGTCGGATTCGCCGTGATGATGACGCTGGACGTGGCGCTGGGGTAGAAGCAGAGGCGTGACCGAGTTGAAATTATTGGATTTGTGAAAACAGCGATCGGGTATCCGACCCGATCTTCTATGACAGGCATAGAGCATTCGAAAGGAGAACCAACATGAAACGTTACGTCTGCGAAGTCTGTGACTATGTCTACGATCCCGCAGAAGGCGATCCCGACAACGGCGTCGAGCCGGGTACGGCATTTGAAGATGTTCCGGATGAGTGGGTATGCCCGGTATGCGGAGCGGGCAAAGAGGAATTCAGTCCCGAATAATCTTGTATGATACCCCTACAGGTGATGATTCTATCCGCGAGGTTTGATAGATGGAGCCGTTGGAAATCAAGAAAGACATTTATTGGGTAGGATCCGTGGATTGGAGTATCCGCAATTTTCACGGTTATTCCACTCATCGGGGAACGACGTACAACGCTTTTCTTGTGGTGGATGAGAAGACAGTTTTGTTCGACACGGTGAAAGCCGAGTTCAAGGACGATCTTCTGGACAAGATCGGTCGGATCATCGATCCCGATAAGATCGATTACATTGTGGTCGATCATGTCGAGCCGGATCATTCCGGTTCGCTTCCCCAAATCGTCGACGCGGTCCGCCCGGAGAAGGTTTTCTGCTCCCCCCAAGGAGAGAAGGCCTTGCTCCAGCACTTTGGCAGTTCGGCTCAGGCGTATGATGTGGTCAAGACCGGCGACACCGAATCGATCGGGAAACGTACGATCCAGTTTATCGAGAGTCGGATGCTCCATTGGCCGGACAGCATGTGTTCGTATATCGGTGAAGACCGTCTGCTCATTTCCAATGACATTTTCGGCCAGCACTGGGCGTCGAGCGAGCGGTTCGACGACGAGGTCGATCTATCGGAGCTGATGCATCATACCGCGAAATACTATGCGAACATTATTATGCCCTACTCTCCCATCGTGGCGAAGTTTCTGAAACAAGTTCACGAAATGAACTTGGAGATCGACATGATCGCCACAGACCACGGTCTTCTGTGGCGAAGTCACATTCGAGATGTTTTGGATGCGTACGGGCGCTGGAGTCGTCAAGAAACAAAAGAAAAAGCGTTGGTGATTTTCGACAGCATGTGGCACAGCACAGAACGAATGGCCATGTCTGTGGCGGACGGGCTGATTCTGGAAGGGATCAGCGTAAAAGTGCTCGACCTGAAGGTGAATGCCCGTGACGATGTAATGACGGAAGCCCTCGATGCGAAGGGGATTCTATTCGGTTCATCGACGCTCCACAACGGTATTCTCCCGCAAGTCGCAGATATGCTGTGTTACATGAAAGGGCTGCGTCCGACAGGACGCGTCGGCGCGGCATTTGGGTCGTACGGATGGAGCGGTGAATCGCTTAAACTGCTGAACCAGGCCATGGAAGAAATGAAGATCAACCTGGTCGATCCGGGAATTCGCGTTCAGTATGTGCCCGAATCGGACGATTTGCAGAAATGTGTCGAACTGGGACGCAAGGTGGGCCAGGCGATCAAGAACGGAGACTAAGCAAAGGCTCTACCCTTTCGCCGGGACTCTGGGAGGCAACACAGCCCGCAAATGACTAGTCGTGCGTTAAGACGGACCCTGGGATCGCTGCTCGAACGCGGCGATATCGAACAATGCCTGACCGAGCTGGAGGCGCTTCCGCCTATTCGTGCGGTGAACGCGCTGTTGCCGTTTCTGGCGAGTGCCGACTCGGCCGTTCAGTGTCGGGCGGTATCCGTGATCGGCGCGGCGACTGAGAAATTGGCGGACTCGGACCTTGAGTCTGCTCGCGTTGTGATGCGTCGACTGATGTGGAGTCTTTTCGAGGAGTCAGGCGCTATCGGCTGGGGAGCTCCGGAAGCCATGGGCGAAGTCATGGCTCGTCACGACGGGCTGGCAAAGGAGTTCACGAAGATTCTTGTTTCGTATACGAGAGAAGACGGTAATTTCCTGGAACACGAACCGTTGCAGCGAGGAGTTCTCTGGGGAATCGGACGCGTCGCTCAAGTTCGGCCGGAGTATCTGCTGGAGTTTGATACGACTGATTCGGTTCAGCCGTATTTGGACTCGTCGGACCCGGCGGTTCGAGGCCTAGCCGCTTGGGTATGCGGCCTCTTGAGAATTCAAGAAGCCAGGAAGCGCCTGGAGAGTCTTCGGAGCGACTCGAGTGAACTGCGATTCTGTTTGGAACAGCGGATTGTAACGAAGCGAGTGGAAGACCTGGTGCAAGAGGCCCTTCAGAGGCTGGACGAGCGCTAAATATCGGTAAGACCCATTCGGCGGAACCCGGATGAATTCTCTGTGTCGGGCTTTCGTTCGTACCGTCGATGTTCTTATTGGAAGGGACGGCAAATCCGATGGATGTTTTAATGCTCTCACGGTTGCAGTTTGCGGTCGCGACACTTTTCCATTTTTTGTTTGCTCCTCTCACAATGGGGTTGGCGGTGCTCATCGCCATTATGGAGACGAAGTATGCGCGAACCGGTGACGAGGATTACAGGAAAATGGCCCGATTCTGGGGAAAGATTTTTCTGGTCAACTTCGCGCTCGGTGTCGTGACCGGTATCACGTTGGAATTTCAATTCGGGACGAATTGGTCGAAGTATTCCGCATACGTCGGAGATATTTTCGGCTCACTCCTCGCCATTGAAGCGACACTGGCGTTTTTTCTGGAATCGACCTTTGTTGCGGTCTGGCTTTTTACGTGGGATAAATTCTCCCCGCGGGGGCATGCGATCACAATCTGGCTTGTGGCTTTCGCCTCGAACCTCTCCGCTCTATGGATATTGATGGCCAACTCGTGGATGCAGCATCCGGTGGGGTACACGATCCGAAACGGTCGAGCGGAGCTGACGGATTTTTGGGCGCTCGTCACACAAAGCTTCGCCATACAGCAGTTTATTCATACGGTTGCTGCCGCGTTCGTAATGGGCGGTTTCCTTGTGATGGGGGTGAGCGCGTATCACATGCTGAAGGGGAATCAGGTAAGGCTGTTCCAGAAATCGTTCCGCATGGCTCTACTCTTCTCACTGATTTCGTCGTTGGTCGTCGTGGCCCAGGGGCACGAGCACGGCGCCGAAGTGGCGGAAGTCCAACCGACGAAATTGGCGGCGATGGAATCGCATTGGGAAACACAAACGAATGCGCCGATTTATTTATTCGCGATTCCCGATGAAGAAAACGAGCGGAATCTGGTCCAGATTCTGCCTATACCGAGCGCCTTGAGCATGCTCGCTTTTCATTCGCCGTCGGCCGAAGTGAAAGGACTCGAAGAGTGGTCCAAAGAAGACAGGCCGCCGGTTTTGCTGACTTTTCTCTCGTTCCGTGTGATGGCGGGACTGGGATTTCTGTTCATCTTTCTCACGGTGGTGGGATGGTTCCTTCGAAATAAACTCTTGGAATATCCGCTTTATTTGAAGGTAATGATTTTGGCGATCCCTCTGCCGTATATTGCCTGCGAAACGGGCTGGATTTTGGCGGAAGTCGGTCGTCAGCCCTGGATCGTATACGGGCTCATGCGAACGGAGGACGCGGTTTCTCCCATTGCTACCTCACAAGTTGCAACAAGTCTCGTCGGTTTTGTTCTAGTGTATTCGCTGCTCGGCTTAATCGGCTTTTATTTAATGTTGAAGATTATTCGCAAGGGTCCTCAACTGGATTCCGAACCCTCGGAAAACGCGGAGAAGACTGGAGGTCCGAACCATGCTTGAAACCACCTGGTTCCTATTGTGGGGCGTTTTGTGGGCGATCTATTTTCTCCTCGACGGTTTCGACCTGGGGATCGGGACACTGCTGCCCTTTGTGGCAAAGAACGAAACGGAACGGCGAATTGTCTTCAATTCGATGGGGCCGTTTTGGGATGGGAACGAAGTGTGGCTGATCACGGTCGGCGGTGTGACCTTTGCCGCGTTTCCGGTTATGTATGCGACGATGTTCAGCGCATTGTATACTCCGCTCATGCTGATCCTGTTCGCCTTGATTCTGCGCGGGGTTACATTTGAATTTCGAGGGCAAATCGACGGTCCGTGGTGGAGAACGATCTGGGACGTCGGCATGGTCGTCGGCAGTTTTGTTCCAGCGTACCTGTTCGGCGTGGCGTTTGCCAACATCTTCAGCGGGATACCGATTGATGGTGAAGGTGTTTATCAGGGGAGTCTATTCACATTACTTAACCCCTACGGCTTGATCGGCGGGGTATTGTTCCTTTTTCTGTTTCTTGTCCATGGAGCGATCTGGCTGGCGGTCAAGACCGAAGGAGACATTTATGAACGCGCCTCCACTCTTGCTGGTAGATTGTGGCCGTTGCTTTTGGTTATCGCTGTTGTGTTCCTTATCATGACGGGATCGGTGACGAATCTCTACGGGAATTATATGAATAATCCGGTGCTTTTTCTCGTTCCCGCTATTGCGGTAGGGGCGATGATCCTGACACGATACTTTGTTTACAAACACGCGTGGTGGAAGGCGTGGTTCAGTTCCGCGTTGACTATCGCAGGATGCACGCTATTCGGCGTGATTGGCTTGTACCCCACATTGCTGCCGTCCAGCATCGACCCCGCTTTCAGTATCACAATCGAGAAAGCAGCGTCGACTCCGTTGACGTTGAAGATCATGTTGACGGTAGCATTGATATTTATCCCTATCGTGATCGCCTATCAGGCATGGGTTTACCATCTGTTTCGACACAAGGTCACCGAGAAGGATGTTGTGTATTGATATGGAATTATGCTAAAGGGGGCCGGAGGATTGCGACTCCACCGGAGTACGGATATGGGTCCCTCTATTAACCGGGAACAACTGGAGGCACTTTACGACAGGTATAATCGGCGGGAATTCGTTCACCCGGATCCGCTGGAATTTTTGTATCGGTACGAGAATCCTCACGATCGCGAGATCGTAGGTTTGATTGCGTCATCGCTTGCCTACGGTAGGGTCGTTCAAATCCTGAGGAGCGTGCGATCCGTACTGGAACGAATGCCATCGCCGGCACGGTTCCTCAAACGGTCCTCTGCCGAACGTCTTCGCGATTTGTTCGCAGATTTTCGGCATCGTTTCACTAGTGCGGACGATTTGGTGTTGTTGCTGCTCGGGATCAAGCAAGTGCGGGAGAATTACGGTTCGTTGTATCGGTGTTTCCAGGATGGACTCGGCGAAGCAGACGAAACAGTTCTTCCAGCGATGAAGCATTTTGCAGCCGAGTTGCGGATGGATCTGCCGGGAAATCCGAAACACTTCGTGCCTTGTCCGGAAAAAGGAAGTGCCTGCAAACGGCTGAATCTTTTCTTACGCTGGATGGTGAGACACGATGAGGTCGATCCGGGCGGCTGGGAAAAGGTGCCCCGTTCGAAGCTGATCGTTCCTCTGGATACGCACATGTATCGTATCTGCAAGGAACTCCGGTTCACGTCGAGAAAGAGCGCGAATATGTATGCCGCAGCAGAAATTACACAGGCATTCAAAAAAATTGCGCCGGACGATCCTGTTCGGTACGATTTTGCCCTGACCCGGCTGGGCATTCGCAATGAAAGAGAGATCATGGAGTTTCTTAGCGACTATCGAGAGATACAGTGAATAAGACATGAATATTGCAGAACCATTGATCGTTGTTTTTATTGAATTCTGGGACACTCTGAGCGAGATGGCCCCGTATCTTCTGTTCGGGTTTTTTGTGGCGGGTGTGCTGTCCGTTGTGATCCGTCCGGAAATGGTGGAACGTCATTTGGGAGGGCAGGGGATTCGGCAGGTGTTGAAATCCACCCTATTTGGGATTCCGCTTCCGCTCTGCTCGTGCAGTGTGATTCCTGTTGCGGCGTCGCTTCGAAAACACGGCGCAGGCAAAGGGGCAACGACGGCTTTCCTGCTATCAACACCGCAAACCGGGGTGGACAGCATTGCCGTAACATTCAGTCTTTTGGGACCGGTATTCGCGATTTTTCGACCGCTTGCTGCATTTATCACCGGTGTGATTGGAGGCGTGGCGGCATCGTTTTTGCCTTCCTCGCAGCCGGAAGTCGAAGAGAATTCCGCCGGATGCACGGACTCGTGCTGTTCCGGCGAACCGCAGGGCGGAACAATGGCTCGCATTCTGCGGTACGGGTTTATTACCTTGCCGCGCGATATCGGGAGATCGCTCTTCATCGGGCTTCTTCTGGCGGGACTCATATCCGCGCTGATTCCGGATGATTATTTTTCCGGCACGTTGGGGTCCGGTATTCTCGGTATGTTTGTGATGATGCTGCTTGGCATTCCTGTCTATGTTTGTGCGACCTCGTCGGTACCGGTGGCGGCGGCCTTGATCGCCAAGGGGGTTTCGGCAGGAGCGGCTCTGGTTTTTCTGATGACCGGTCCGGCGACGAACGCCGCGGCAGTTACCACAATATGGAAAATTATGGGGAAAAGAACGGTCGCAGTTTATTTACTTACCGTGGCGGTAGCAGCGTTTGGTTTTGGTATGCTTTTGGATTCCATTTACCTGATTACGGATCGGAGTCCTGCCGCCGATATGCAGGATATGTTGCCCGTCGGTTTGAAAAATGTCAGCGCGGTTCTCTTGCTCGGTGTGCTGGGCTTTGCCATCTTCTATCGTCCCGATTCGTCCCTGAATTCGTCTGACAACTCGCCGGAGAAAGCAACGTTTCAAATTTCCGGCATGACGTGCGACCATTGTGTGCAGAGTGTGAAACGTACGCTGCGGGAGTACGAGGGGGTTGAGTCGGTCGAAATCGACCGGCGGACGGGAGCGGCGGTTATCCACGGAACGGACTTCAATGTACGCACCCTTCGCGATGCGGTTGAACAACTCGGATATTCCACCCACAGCGGTGATTAATATACCTCTAAGGACAGGGAGAATTTACTATGGGACTCAAAGGATCGAAGACGGAGAGGAACATTCTGACGGCGTTCGCCGGCGAATCACAGGCGAGAAATCGCTACACCTATGCCGCCAGCGTCGCCCGGAAGGAAGGGTTTGTACAAATCTCGGACATTTTCGAGGAAACGGCGAACCAGGAACGTGAACACGCGAAACGCCTGTTCAAGCTGCTCGAGGGAGGCGAAGTCGAAATTCAGGCCGCTTTCCCCGCGGGTGTCATCGGAACAACGATTGAAAACCTGAAGGCCGGCGCCGCAGGCGAAAATTATGAGTGGACCGATATGTATCCTTCGTTCGCCAAAACCGCGCGGGAAGAAGGTTTTGAAAACGTTGCAAAAATCTTTGAAGCGATCGCAGTCGCTGAAAAGCAACACGAAAAACGGTATAACGAACTCGCGGCCAACATTCAGCAGGGGACCGTATTCAAGAAAAAGGAAAAAGTCGTCTGGCGCTGCCGGAATTGCGGATATCTTCATGAAGGTGAAGAAGCCCCCGCCTCCTGCGCCGCCTGCGCTCATCCGCAGGCCCACTTCGAACTGCTGGGAGAGAATTGGTGATGCAACGGAAATCAAAAACCGACAGAAAGGAAAGAACATGACAAAGCGACTTCAGGTGTACAGATGCGAACTGTGCGGCAACATGGTTGAGATGATCCATGAGGGAGACGGAACACTCGTTTGCTGCGACCAGCCGATGACGTTGGTCGACGAAAACACGGTTGACGCGGCCAAAGAAAAACACGTTCCTGTGATTGAGAAGGCCGACACAGGCTTCAAAGTCAAAGTAGGCGATGTTCCGCATCCGATGGAAGAGAAGCACTGGATCGAATGGATTGAAGTGATTGCCGACGGGAAAGCATATCGTCAGTTTCTGAAGCCCGGTGAAACCCCCGAGGCGGTTTTCTGTATCGATGCCAGTGAGATCACGGCCCGAGAGTACTGTAATCTGCACGGGTTGTGGAAAG
This sequence comes from uncultured bacterium, assembly GCA_964612675.1. Lineage (GTDB taxonomy): Bacteria > Hinthialibacterota > Hinthialibacteria > Hinthialibacterales > JAKPRU01 > CAZTDD01. The sequence goes on along the minus strand of CAZTDD010000088.1, from coordinate 2,638 downwards.
CGTAAGAAATAACGACCTGAACAAGTGAAAGTGAATACGAGCGGCACCGGGTGCCGCTCGTTTCGCTTATAGGGATTGTCACACAATGAGTCGCTTCTCGAACCGAGAATCCGGTACTTCCCTTCTGGTTGCCTTTCTGTGTTTGTTGACTTCTTGTAAGGACGAACAGAAAGGCACTATTATGGAATCAACCTTACCTTCCCCCGAGCAAATTGCCCAACTTCCTCCGGACGGCGGAACAGAATTCAACCGTCTGATTCACGAAAAAAGTCCCTATCTTCTCCAACACGCACGAAATCCTGTGGATTGGTTCCCGTGGTGCGAGGAAGCATTTGAGAAGGCGAAACAGGAAGACAAGCCGGTTTTTTTATCCGTCGGATACTCTACCTGCCACTGGTGCCACGTGATGGAGCGGGAGTCGTTTGAGAATCATGAAATTGCGGGAATTCTGAATCGAGATTTCGTAGCTATCAAAGTCGACCGTGAGGAACGCCCCGATATCGATGAGATCTACATGAATGCCACGCAGATGTTGACCGGCAGAGGCGGATGGCCGAACTCGGTATGGCTGATGCCGGACGGCAGGCCGTGGTATGCGGGCACGTATTTTCCTCCGTACGATATGGCCGGCCACCCGGGATTTGCTACCATTCTCACCCGCTTGTCGGAGATTTGGCAGACAAGGCGTGCAGATGTCGAGCAACAGGCAAATGAACTCGCGAGCATGCTGAAGCGACTGTCTATGGGTGAAAAGAACGGTGGAGAAAAGCCGGATCGCACTCTTGTGGCAAAAGCCTTGGACTCATTCCGTAACGCATTCGATAATAGCAACGGCGGCTTCAGTTCAGCTCCGAAGTTCCCACCGCACGGCAACTTGACTCTTCTGCTGTACGAATATGGACACACCAAGGATGAGTCGCTTCGCCGGATGATCGTTCAGACTCTCGATGGAATGGCCCAGGGAGGGATACACGATCACGTTGGCGGAGGATTTCATCGCTACTCGACGGATCAACGCTGGCTGGTTCCGCATTTTGAGAAAATGCTCTACGACAACGCGCAGCTTGCCCGTGTTTACACACAGGCCTTCGTTCTCTTTGACGATGAGAAATATCGCCGGGCCGCGCAAGACACACTCGAATGGGTGCTTCGTGAAATGGTAGAGCAGGAAGGCGGGTTCTACTCCGCGTTGGATGCCGACAGCGAAGGCGTGGAAGGCAAGTATTATGTTTGGACGGTTGAAGAAATCAACGAAATTCTCGGAGAGGAAGAGAGCCGTTTCTTCTGTCGGGTCTACAACGTCTCGCCCCACGGGAATTTTGTGGAGGAAGCGACCGGCGACCGTCCCGGAACGAACATCCTTCACCTCACCCGATCCCTTGAAGAAATCGCGAACGAAGAAGATATGCCCCTTGAGGCATTGCAGATGCGTCTGCAGGCGGACAGACAAAAACTCCTTGAACGTCGCGAGAAACGCGTTCCACCGCATTTGGATGACAAGGTTCTCACGAGCTGGAACGGCCTCATGATCGGAAGCCTGGCGTACGCCGGACGCCGTTTCGGCGAGCCGCGTTATACGACCGCGGCGGAGAGAGCGGCGGAGTTTATTCTGTCAAAAATGCGGGAAGAGGGGCGTCTGTTCCGGACCTGTCGGGACGGAACCGCGAAATTGAACGCGTATCTCGACGATTACGCTTTTCTTGCCGACGGTCTTTTGGAGTTGTACGAAAGCACCGGAAACGAGCGGTATTTGAATGAGGCCGAAGGTCTTGTTGAGATTCTCTTCCGCCATTACCAAGATCAAAGGGACGGAGGATTCTTTTTTACTTCGGACGATCACGAGGATCTTCTCGTTCGCACAAAAGATCCGTTCGATAAAGCGGTGCCGTCGGGGAACGGCATGCTTGCAAATGTCTTGATTCAGTTGGGCCGGATCACCGAAAAGCAGCGCTATTTCGGTGCCATTCAAGATATGTTTGAGGCCTTTTCGGATCTCATGAATCGGGCTCCCGCCGCGACGGTGACTATGGCGCTCGCTTTGGCGAAGTACTCCGATCTTTCGGATACGGGCGGTCCTGTGGCCGAAGTCGAAGAGAAATGCGAAGAGGATAAACCGGCCGCACGGCTTCGAAAGAAACCTCTTACAATCGAAGCCCAGCCGTCAGGTTTGCCGGTTCACCGTGGCGAGTCTTTCTCTATCTTGTTCCATTTTGAGATCGATGAAGGCTGGCATATCAATTCGAACGACCCGGGTCGGGAATCCCTCGTTCCGACAACCATTACACTGAAAAGCAATTCAGTCGCGACAGAGATGCTGGTCAACTATCCGGAAGGGGAGACAATTACTCTCTCGTCCGATTCCGAACCGATATCGGTGTACAAGGATTCGGCTGAGATCGACACCTTCGTTTCGATTTCTCCGGATGCCGCTGAGGAGACCGCTATTCTCGAATTCGAGATCGAATCGCAGGCCTGCGACGACCGGCGGTGCCTGCCTCCTGAGAAGTATACGCTGTGTCTGGCGGTTGACGTTGCGGAAGACTGCCGCTGAGTAATCCTCTAAGGATTGTCTATTGCAGAATAAAACCTGAGTTTTCTAAGGCGCGTATTTAGTTCAATCTAACATACAGAATCGACA
>CAZTDD010000087.1:7755-29521 GCA_964612675.1 uncultured bacterium | reverse complement strand
CTCCCCGGCTCCAATACCCAAGTTTTTTCTTCTTCGCTTTTTGCAGGGCTTTGTACAGCTCTTCTCCGTACTTCAAGTCTTTATATTGTCTTTCCAGGAAGGCCAATCCATGTTCTACCAGCAACGTATTGATCATCCGGCCGTCCGGCAGAAAGATGTACACCGATACATAGCCGTTTTCGAGTTCCGATTCCTCGCCGTATTCTACAGTGACCGTTTCGTCCTCCAGTAAAGCGCGTACAAGCGGATAGGCCATTCCACCGTAATTCCGGACGCGAGGATGGATTGAGAATTTCGGGAACGCATTCACGCCCAGCAATGAAAAGCGCTTTGAAAGAACCGCATCGATTTCTTCCGTGTCGCGCACACGAAGGATACGAATACTCTCGGTGCTGCCCGGAATGAATTCAGCCGCTGTCGCATGTTGTACGTCAGAAGCCGAGCGCAGTTCCGGGATTGAAGTCATATCGGGGCGTTTCGGACGCTCCGGCCGGCCCGACCGGATCTCGAAATGCAGATCTTCCGCTGAATCCAGCCAGTCGTTTCGTTCCGTATCGCCGTCCAAACAGAGCAAGGAACAGAGGAGAATTAGGGTAATCATATTTGCAGGTCTCGCTCGAAGTCAGAATACGTCGAAACCCGGCTGACGGCAAGATTGTGGCGGTAGGGTTCTGGGACGACAGGAGAAAGCAGTACGATACGGAATCATGTCTGAGGAACATTCCCTTGTATCCGCCGGACGACTGGCGATTGCCATCGGGATCGCAGCGGCGATCTCGTTGGCGGCGGTACTCGCAGCGATGGTGTCGCCGTTTTGGATCGAAGACGGAGGACAACCCAGTCGGCTTGGGGCGGTGAGTCTCACCGATGGCGAGCCCGCTCAGGTCGGCCCGCTGACCCGGGCTGCGGAATTCTACGGATCGCTGAGCCGTCTCGATTCCGATCCGCATCATTTGCAGGCGGCGGCGGAGGCTTATTTTCAAGTCGGAGAGATGTTGGAATCCTCCGAGCCGGATCGGGCCCTGGAATCGTATCGGAACTGTGTTGACTATCTGGAGGAGTACAATCACGGTTGGCCCTGGTTCAAAATGGGCATGATCGAATTAGACCGGAGACGGTATGACTCCGCCGAAGAGTATTTGAAGAAGAGCATGCAAATCGACGATGGGGCGCTCGCTCTTCGCGCAGGATACGAGCGAGGAAAAATCGCGCTCCGCACCGGTCAGCCGGATCGGGCATGGGACTACTTTTATGAGTTCCTTCGGTTTTATCCTCGCCCGATTCTCACGACGCAGTTTCAAACAATGTACGGCAACGGTGCGACACCGGTGGGACGAGGTTTTTACGTGGTGGGCCGCTGTCTTTTGGAATTGGGCCGGTCCAAGGATGCTCGTGCCCATCTGCGGGAATATATCGACCGATTCCCAAACGACATCAGCGGGAGATTTTACGCAGGCAAGACCGGTCTGAAGATGGATATGCCCGATCCCGAGGAAATCGATTTTCTGGAGTCGGAACCGCGGATTTCTGCGGGTGTCCGTGAGCGGGGAAATGTTCTTGTGTTTGAGACAACAGGCCGTGTGATGATGGATGTGTATGTACCGAAGGGCGGCCGTTCGTACTATCTAACCCTATTCGCAACGAAACCGATTCTCGAGCTTGATTTAATCCTGAATGTCCTGGCTAATGCGGAGCAGGTCGGACAGATCGACCCCATCGCCCGGCCGGATGTCGAGTCACGTCTTTCTTCATCGTCCCTTACAATGCCGATCCAACTTCATGCAGGACACAACGTCCTGGAAATCGCCCTGCCTTACGTTCCAAGACGCGAGGAGCCACCGGATTCATACGTGCATATTCATTCAATCTCTCTATCAGCTGAAGGAAGCACCTGATGTGGCGGCTGTTTCGTAATACAGTCTTTATGGCGCTGTTCTCCTTCATCGCTCGTGCGGCGGGGCTGGTCCGATATGTTTTTCTGGTTAGTTTCTTGACCGACGCCCAATTCGGCGTGCTGAAGCTCGCTACCGATATCGGCGGGATCGGGCGAGCGTTCATGGATGGGGGGCTCGATCAATTGGTCTCACGGGACGGTGCCCGGAATCCGGAGCACTTGGGTGGATATTTCTGGACTGCATTTGTCATCAAACTGACGCTTGCCGTCGTCTTTCTCGGGATATCGCCGTTCGTCCTTCTACAATTCATGACGGGGGACCAGGTCGGCATCGCAATGGTGTATGCCGTTGTCATCATCACCCTCAGCCTGGCGGGGATCGCTCGTTCATCATTTACCGCACTCGAACGCATGGAGTACGTTTTCTATAGCAGCATGCCCAGCCGTCTTATCGGTCTTGTCATGGTGTTTCTGAGTTTGGCGATCGGCGCTCCCCTGGTTGTCGTTGCCGTTGCTATCGGATTCGAGAATATTCTTTGGTTCATATTGTTGCTGATTCCGCTCAGACGATTTGTGTCGCTGGGCGGGTTTCGGTTTTCGTTTTCCCGGGCGTGCTGGATGGTCTCCGAATCCTGGCCGATGGCGATGTATGGATTCTTCACGATACTTTATTTACGCCTCGATACATTAATGTTGCGGTGGCTCCTCCCGCCGGGAACCGCGATCGAGCGTGTTGGTGTATACGGCAAGGCGCAGTATCCGATCGAGGGCATCAGTCTTCTTCTTACGGCGTATATCATCGCGGTGTTCCCGGTGTTTTCCAGGCTCCAGAAAGACGATCCGAAGAAGTTCGCGTCGCTGTTTCGCCGATCGTCCCTTCTGTTGGCCGGGATCACCCTTCCGTTGTCGATTATGCTTGGCGGTTGGGCGGACGGGTGGTTGTCGCTGTTCCCGAATAAGTCATCCGGCTCTGTCCCGGTGCTGAGCATTCTCGCGATGGCGCTCAATTTCTCTCTGTTGAATGTTTTTGTGATCACCATTTTCACCGCTTCCGACCGGCAGCGTTGGTTGGTTTTGTTCACTTTCCTGACAGTCGCCGTCTCGTTTATCGCGAACCTGGCACTGATCCCGCTGTTCGGGAATGAGGGGGCCGCCTTCGCTTCGTTGGGGTCCCAGGCGTTTCTACTGACTGTCATGTTGGTGATCTTTCGACTGGAGGCGGACATTGCGCCGCCGACCTGGCGTTGGCTCGGGCTTTTGATTTCGGCGACTTTTTCGGGAGTGTTTTGTTGGTGGTTGTTGCCCCCGAGTTGGGTTTTGTTGCTGCCGTTCCCGTTTCTCGCTTGTTATGGGGCGCTGGTGTTTCTGTTGCGGATCGTCCGCATCGAGGATATCCGGCATCTTCGGAGAACCCTGGCGAGACGGCAATGTCATTAAGGTGAGTTTCGGAGAAGGAGCGAGGGGAGGGCGAACCTCCTGGTGAGCCGCGTTTTTCTTCATATCGGCTCGGCGGGAGGGATAAGCCTATCGCATATGTCCGAAGAATGTTTGGGCGAGCCACCCGGCGATCGGCGGGAAGAAAAATGTGCACGCCAGCCGGATCATAGTCAGTTTCCATCCGAGAATGCCTACCTCCATGGGAATACGCGCACCGGCCAACAGCGCCCATCCTGTCAAGAACGCGACCATCGTGCCGACACTCGCGCCCGATTTCCAGAACCCCACTGCAATAGGCAGACTGACAAAAGGTCCTCCGGGGGTCAGGCCGCCTGCAATACTTCCCAGGAATATCCCTCGCATGCCCGATCCTTCTCCGACCCATTTGGAGATGAACTCAGTGGAGACAAGGACCTGTACCATGCCTGCAACAATGAAAGCGAAGATCAGCAGCGGCAGGACCTCGATAGTCATGATGAATGAGAGGCGGATGCCTTCAACGTGCTGACCTCCTCCTTTTTGATACCCGATAATCAACAGAATAAGCGCAAGCAATCCCATGAGCAGGGTTGGGATCAACATGTTTGAGTTCCTCCGGAAGGGATTCATGGAATACTCCGGTTCGGTCTGGTGGTGACTGCGCGACCTACAAACGGCGGCTTTCCTCTATTGACACCGTTCCGTTTTCGGTGTCCCCTTAGCGAAATAAGATCGTTTCCACCGATCATAACCATCATCAGGAGCGAGAATACCATGGCTGGGAGCCGCACAATCCACTTCGATCATTATTACCCGTCGGAAAATTATCTGAAAGAACGGTTCCGACGGTTCGGTAGACGGATGGGGTTTTCGTCCACCACCCGATCGGACGCCGAAGCCTGGCAGGCGGAACTGCGGGGGAAGGTCGCCGAATTACTCGGCTTACCCACGATGATTCCATGTTCCGCTGAACCGGTCGTCACTGAGCGTGTGAAGCTCGACGGATATGAGCGGCATCGAATGGAGATTCAGACGGAACCCGGTATTGTCATGCCGGTCTATGCGCTGATCCCCGACAACCTACGGGAGGGCGAGCCGCGTCCCGCGATTGTCGCACCGCACGGTCATGGAAGCGGCGGTAAACTCTCTCCGGCGGGGCGTACCGATATTCCTGTGATTGAAGAGGCGGTTGAACAGTACAACTACGCCTACGGTGTCCAGCTGGTCAAAGAAGGGTTCATGGTTTTCTGTCCGGATGCGCGCGGGTTTGGGGAGCGAAGAGAGCGGCCGGCTCAGGGCGATGAAGAGGGACGTTTCCGCAGCAGCTCCTGTGAAGTTCTCAATCACATGGCGATACCGCTCGGACAGACGGTTGCAGGGATGTGGACGTGGGATCTGATGCGCCTGATCGACTATATCCAGCAGCGCCCCGATTGCGACCCCACGCGGGTGGGTTGTGCCGGGCTGTCCGGGGGCGGACTTCAGACTCTGTATCTGTCGGCCCTGGACGAACGGGTCCGTTGTGCGGTTTGCAGCGGCTACTTCTACGGAGTGTTGGAATCTTTGCTTGTCAAATGTACAAACTGCTCCTGCAACTATATCCCCCACATGTGGGAATATGCCGACATGGGAGACCTCGGCGCACTTGTAGCGCCCCGTCCTTTCTTGATCGAGACCGGTACCTGCGACCCGTTGAACGGTGCGAGCGGTGTGGACAATGTTTTGGAGCAGGTAAAGATCACACAGCAGGCTTACAGGGCGTACGACGCAGAGGATCGGCTGTATCATGACGTTTTCGAAGGCGAGCACCGCTGGCACGGTGTCGCCGCGATTGACTGGCTGAAACGTTGGCTCTCCTGATCCCGCGCAGTGTCGCAGATATCTCGTAACTTATCGTCATTGCGAGCGAAGCGAAGCAATCTCATCGTCCGAGTCATAACAGCGAGATGGCCACGCTTCGCTCGCCATGACGGCAACGGGGACCGCGGTTTCTTCCTCAAATCACCGGCCATGCCGGCCCAAGGCTCGCGATGACAGTCACACGACGTGCGAATATATGACAGTCACACGACGTGGGAATATGTTCCATACAGGCCAGAACACTGCACGAGAAGCGCTACACGGGACAATCTCCGAAGAAAATGGGGAGATGAATTGAACTGACCCCACCCGGTTGGGATACTCTCGTTTGGAGGATGGGGATTCTTGAATACGTGAGGACGAATGGATGGACACACGAAGCGAAATTTTGATGGAGGCAGGGACCAACGAGCTGGAGATCCTGGTGTTTCAGGTGAATGAAGAGTGGTACGGAATCAATGTCGCGAAGGTCCGTGAGGTAATCCGGCCGCCGCATTTGGTTTCGCCACCAAGCAGGCATCCCTATGTTCTGGGAGTGTTCGACTTACGGGGTTCGGTGATTCCGGCAGTCAACGTACGGCTTTGGCTCGGCGCGCCTGAGCGGGAAGCGCAGGAGAGCGATCGGGTTATTGTAACGGAATTCAACCAGGTCTGGTTTGGTTTCTGGGTGGATCACGTTGACCGTATCCATCGCGTGTCCTGGAACAATATCGAACCGCCACCGGAGCACTCGGGAGAAAGCAAGTATCTCACCGGAGTCGCCCGAATCAATGACCAGTTGGTTTTGATGTTGGACTTCGAGAAAGTGGTCTTTGAGATCTCCCCCAGCGATAAACTCACTTCCCCCACAATCGAAGGCGGTGTCGATTTGGATCGGTCCAGCTGCAAGATACTTATTGCGGAAGACTCGCAGGTAATGCGTGGATTGTTGACCAACACACTGCAGGGTGCCGGGTATGGTGAGCTGCTGTGCTGTAACAACGGTGAGGAAGCAGTGGAGTACCTGGAGCGGGCAAAGCAAGCCGTTGAACCGGGCGGAACATTGTTCGACCAGGTCAACGTTTTGATCACCGATATCGAAATGCCGCAGATGGATGGACTGCGATTGACGAAATTGGTGAAGAGCGATCCGGTCCTGAAAGTCCTGCCGGTTATCATTTTCTCATCGATTATCAGCAGCGAAAACCGAAACAAGGGGGAGAGTGTAGGCGCTGACGCCCAAATCACAAAGCCCGAGATCGCAATGCTCGTGGGTGAAATCGACCGGTTGATTCTCTCTCAGGTGGCTGCAGAAGCATGAGAATCCCACGGTGCTTGGGTATCGAAATAAGAGTCGATGCGCTAGAGTATCTGCGTCCCGAGCCGCCACAGGTTCGACAATTATAACTTCATCGGCTGGCGACATGATTCGCAGACAACCCATCGTCATTTTCGTATTAGGCTGTTTCCTGCTAGTGGGAATGGGCTCGTGTCAAACAAGGGATTACTCTCGCTTTCTCACTCAGGAAGATTGGCCGTGTGCCTATGAAATCCCCTATGCGGAAAACGGCGTCACTATCGATGGGATCCTCGACGAATGGGAGCCGGATGAATCCATCTACTTTGTTGATGACATACCACCACCGGAGCGGAATTCCGCACGGGCCTGGGCGATGTGGGACGAACAGTATCTGTATGTCGCCTTCTCGGTGAGAGACTCGTACTTGCGCGGCACGCACACCGGCCATGACAATGCCTTTCCGGACGATTGCGTGGAGTTTTTAATCGATACGCGGTCCGACCGCAGTGAACGATGGATGCCGGACGATTATTGCTGGCACGTCAACCTTCGGGATGCGATTCTCGACGACCGTGGAACCCGGGCGGGCGAGATCGACACCTCGTGGAACGGGAATGCCGTCTCGAAAACCGTGATTCACGGCACGTTGAACGATGACATTCCCGACGAGGGCTATGACGTCGAAATCGCGGTCCCGTGGACCGACCTGGGGCTTCGAACGATTGAAGAGGATCGAACGTTTGGAATGGATTTCTGTGTAAACGACTTCGATGCCGATATGGATGAGTATTTATATTTCGATTGGTGTAATTTGCAGGTCTTCCACAAACCCTCCGGTTTCGGTCAAGTCCGCCTGGTCAAGCAAGTCGAAATTCCCGCCAAAAAGCCACGATCCGAACGTCTGATTTGGTGACTTTTCGCAAGGTCTAGTTTCTTACTTGAAGCCGACATACCTTCCGCCTAAAATAGCTAAAACGTCCATCTCCAGGTGATACCATGAAGACTGCGAAAGCGACCGAAGTGAAAAGCCGTTTCGGCGAGTTTCTGGACATCTCCCGCACTGAACCTGTGACGGTTACGAAAACAAGCAGACCGGTTGCTGTTCTTCTTTCGATCGAGGAGTTTGAGCGGCTGTCTTCGCTTGAGGATGCCTATTGGTCCATGAAGGCTATTGAGGCCCACCAAGAAGGGTACGTTGGTTCAGACAAAGCGATGAAGTTGGTCGAAAGAAAGACGAATGAGGAAGCTTGATCTGAGTCGCAGAGCATACAAATTCATCGACGAACTTCCCGCGAAGCAATTTCGTCAGATCATCAGGAAGATACTTTCCCTACTTGACAACCCCGAACCTTCGGATTCGCTCAACCTGAGCCGGGCTCCGTTCCGGCGCACGGACATCGGCGAGTTCCGGATTATCTATCACTTCGATGAGTCGACGGTTTATATCACTCTCGTTGGAAAACGAAACGATGATGAGATTTACAGGCGATTTCGCCCGTTGCCTTCATAACGATTCAGTAGGTCACCCAGATTCCATCGGCGGCTTGCTTGGCCTCGCGGATGAGAATCTCCGGATTGATTTGATACCGGCGTGAGAAATGGAAGATGTGAAGCCTCTTGACAGCCGCTTCCCGAGCAAGAATTCCTGCTTGATGGGCGGTTAAGTGCGATTTCCTCTTGGCCTGATCGAGATCCAACTGCTGTGAAAACGAGGCTTCGCAAATGAAGAGATCCGCACCGTGCGCCAGTTCCGCGATTTTTTCACGCGTTTGATCGGTAAATGCCGTGTCGACAACGTAGGCGACTTTTCGGCCTTTTGAGGAAACCAACAATTCAGCGAGATCCGAGGCGGGGCGTTTTTCTCCGAAAATGTCGAGTTCGCATTCATCGAGCGTTTCAGTCCGCAACGCTTCTTTCAGTTCATTCAGCCACGGACCGGGCCGCAGGCCGGATGCCGCCAGTCTCTCTTTGTTCACGTGGATTCGTGTCGGCTCTTCCACCGCATATCCCAGACAGGGCATCCCGTGCTCGAGCAGGGCGGCTCGAAAGAGGTAGTTCTGCGTTTCAAAAACGATCCCGCTGTGTGAGTGCTGCTCCACCGTCCTGCGTTTCGAGAACGCGTCTTTCATTGACAGTTCCGTTACAATGATCCGGTCGCGATCCACTTCATGGATGCGCACGTTGAGTTTCAACCAGCGGCGGAGATTCCAGATGTAGCTTTGAAGTCGGTGTTGGATTTGATCGGTGATTTGGGCTGGACCGAAAATATTGAAGACATTGGGCCGGTTCAGCGAATGGCGCAAAATGTGGTCGAATCCGATGAAATGATCGATGTGCGTGTGTGTAATCAGAAGATGATCGAGTCGACGTACGTCTCCAGGCCGAAGAGAAAACGTTCTGCCTACATCGAACAGGCCACAGAGATCGAGATTTCCATCGAAGAAGAAAACACACGGATCCCCCACGCGACCCGATACCAACCGTACGCCGAAGACCTCGTCCGACTGCTGTGTGGTAATCGAGGGAGAACGCAAGGAAGGCTTGGTCCTTTTCCGGTCGCGATTGTATCGCTCCGTCCATATCAGTTCCGATTCGTATAAATCTCTTGTGACATGGGGGAACGATTCTTGTCCTGCCAATCGGAGAGCACGGATGGTGATTTGGTCGACATTCACGAGACTGTCGCGCCACGCCTGCGGTATCGACTCCGGGTGAATGGAGCCGCAGATCGCTCCGACAATCGCGCCGACCGCGGAGCTGTTCCCACCAGCACCGCACGCAGCCGCCACGGCGTCGCCAAACCGGAACTCATGCGCGCACGCGAACCACAGCGCCGCCGAAAGTCCGGCCAGGCATAATCCCGAAGTGGGCCCCACGGATTCGCCGTACATGTCTGAAACGCGACGTGCAATGCGGCCCAGAGCATCGTCATGCTCCAACGGAAGACATTCTTCCACGACGTTTAGCATGGAGGACATCTGATGCAGCAACGGGGTGTAGTCGAGACTGAGTATTTCCGGATAGACGCGGTGTAGATACTCCTCTGTCTGCCGGGTAAATCGACGAACCGATTTCAGACGTTTTTGGATGCCGATCTCCGTATTTGGATCGGTGTGGACGTTGTCGTAAATGATGCGGGCGAGCGCAGCGGCGGCGGCAATTGCACGCGGATCCCGATGCGTCGGCAGGGACAGGCGAACCACGGCTTCCTGCAAATTCTCTTCATCCCTGATTGCGAGCGGTACGGGAGCCATCCGTGTGGCAGCCCCGATACCGGCTGAATCCGCGCCGGTTTCTTTCCACGACCAGCCGGTCTGCAGCCGGCTGACCGATGTGCGGAAATTGCGTCCCGCGCCCCGAAACCCACCCATGGGGAGGTGATCCGGTCCGTGGGCCATTTGGATAAACCGTTGGCAAAGGTCATCCGGGTCGGCCTGTCCACGCGCCGCGAGCGAATCCGCCACAAGGAGCGCCCGCTGCGTATCGATCATATACAACCCCACTCGGCCTTTGGGTTGCAGAATCAACCGCATTGACCGAGTGGAAGGAGTGCGCAACCTGCCACGCGTAAGCGTACCGAGCGCATCGCCGATGGCGAGCCCCACGAGACAACCGATCCATTTGTCGACAGACGTGGAAGGATTTTGGGAGAGGGTCATGTCCGATCGCCAAGTACATCCTTCACCGGGATACCTTGGACCTTACCCGCCCTGTACGCAGCTAGCCGCCGCTCAGCTTCATCGTACCAGATCTCATCGATCGTGGCATCCGGCCGCTCAAGGCTATTGTAGATAACATTCAACAGCCGCATACGCTCCGCGGGTCTGAGCTGCAACACACTCTCGATAAGGGTTTTATCCATGGTTTACTCCAACAATCGATGCTATGCGATTCCGATGCGCGGGTCAACAACAGCCGATATGAGTGCACCGGCGATTCTGACTCAGCGTGTTGTGTGTTACGCTCTTCGGCAGTTGACACGAGTACAGAATATGGATCATGTCGCTGATCCACGGTACTGCAAACTACATAACCTCAGCGACCACCGATTCGCCGCTGGAAGCGACCAGCCGAATCGAGAGATGAGAGGGATCGAACGCCGCTCCTTCCGGGATGATATATCGTCCTCGATAGTGCCCCGCCTCGATTTCCGACAATGGAAACAATCGATTCGGTTGACCGACGAAAAACGAAGCCGTACAGCCGTGCGACCCCTGAACATCCACGATGAGCACACGATCCTCGAAACTCATTTGCGCGTTGGTTACGGTTGGATAGGATTCTTGCGCGCTCTCTTCGCCTTCTTCCGCTTCCCGTGGCGGTTGAAGCGAATTCACAAGCGCTGATGTGGTTTCATAGGCACAATCGTACAGGTATCGATCGCTCATGCCTCGAATCGGCTCGAGTGCGAGCGCTGCCGTCCCTGTGGGTATCCCGGTAAGTCCTTTTTTGTACGAGCACTTGGATTCCGCTTTGTACACCAATTTGCCGGAATCGACCTCGATGATTTTTGCCTTCACCGCCACATTTGTGTTTGCCTGGAGCAACAGATACTTCTGGCTCCACTCAGCGAGCTCCGGATACAGAAGATAATCCACCGCGAGAATGTCACCCAGCTGCTCCGAAGAGGCGTCCTTCCAGGCATCGCCTTGCAGCAGGCCGGCGCGTTCCAGAAGCGTGTCCACGGCCATCGGCTCCACCATGTGAAATTCTGGAATGGACATCAGCCTTCCGTAGAGGGCTCGGCGCACATGCGCAACGCCTTCCAGTTGTTTCTTACCGGATTCCACCGGAAGGAGAGCGATGCGGATGGTTTTTCCCTGATCCCACGTGGGTTCGACATCCACTTTGCTCTCCGCGTCCGCCCACGAGAAGGTTCCGACGCCCAGGCATAGCACGGCGATGAATAGGGATATTCGAAAAGGAAAGAAACGATTCATGGTAATGTTACCTCTGTCCCTTCTACAGTTTTCTGTGTCATGACTCCCAGACGGGATTCCAAACGAACGGTTATCGGTGCGTCCGTCACCTCGTCGCCGGGCTGTGGGCTATAGTTGCCCTCGTATCGACCCGCTTCAACTTCCCACAAGGGAACGAATCGCCGAAAGGAGCCGATATCGAAAGAAGCGTGACAATTCGGTGTACCTTGAATGCTCACTTCAATTCTCTTGGGGCTGTCTCCGTCAGGGGCGACTGTGTCCACCGAGCAACCAAAAATCGACGGTTTGTGAACTTCCATGTGTGAGGGAGGCGGTATGGACAGTACGAGTTTCCGAACGGCGTCTTCAGTCACTGTGCGGAGAACCTGTTGTGCCTTGGAATCATCCGAAGACAGTTCAGAGACTAACTCTACGGCCTGCCCCGCGGTGAACAGAACACCGCCGCGACGGCTTGATTCTGTAGTGCCTTGCCACAAAAGCCCACCGGTACGTCCGTCAACAAAAGCGACTTTGAAGGCTACTTGGGTCTTGCTGACGAGACCGCCGGTCCCAAGAGCGCCCTTGGTCACTTCGCCACGAACGAGGGTGCCCGCACCGATTCGTTGGGCCAGTTCGCCGTACTCGGTGGTCCGCCAGGTTTCCCCTTCGAGCAGACCGGCTTCCGACAGGCTTCTCTTCACGTCCGGCATGTCTTCATAGGGTAAGGACGCGAAGGAATTCTGGAAAACGTCTTGAACCAGACTCGGCAGCTCGGGGAGCTGATCCCGATCTTCCTTTTCCGCTTCTTCCGACCAGACAAAAGGCAGAACGGCTACCGGCTCGGCGAGTTCAAGCGAATCGCCGACGAAGTGTTTTTCGACTTTTGGTTGAGAGGCGCACCCCCAAACGAGTAGAGCGGCCAACGGAACAATATGGATTGAACGGCAACCTATTTTCTTCACAGGATTCCTCCTTTAAGGTTGCCTCTATTCTGCGGATGGACTTCCGCCGGTTCAAGTCATCGCTACTTGGTGTCAGAAGGGGATTCGACGTATAGAAGCCACAGAGCACCTCGAAGCGGTCTCTATCATGGTCTCACGCATCACACAAAAAAAATGCCTCGAGCCGGAAGGTTCGAGGCCATGTCGTGTTGTTAGTTCTTGCCGTAGTGGCCTTATTCTGTTTTCGTCATTAGAGGTTTGAGGGCGACTCCCAGAGTTTCGGGCGGCTCGAAGCGGTTGAGGGGCCCTGCTGATTGAGAGACTGCGGGGCAGGTTGCGGAGAGCCAAATGGGCTCGGTGTTTGTGACGTAGCCCGGCCCAGCGAAAGACCCGAAAGGGGCTGTCTTCCCGTGGCAATCGAAGGGGATGCCATTTGTTCGTTCTGCTCCCGGGCTCTCATTTCACTGCCGGTGCGCATTGCTGTTGATGCGCCCAATGCGGCTGCCGGGGCGCTTGCCGCCGCGAGTGCGGCTCCGATCCCCAGAGTCCCGACTGTCTCGATTCCCTTTCGAAACCCGGTATTGCGAACGGATGCAAAACGCGGATCCGTCGTGTCATATTCAGGCGCCCTCAGGTTGGTTAGAACCGGAATCCCCCAGTCTCCACCACGGCCTGAGGCTCCAACGCGTGCCCACGCATCGCCGGTCGGCATCACATCGGCCATATAACTCACACCCACTTGGGCGTTGTCAAATGCGGCGGTTGTCAGTTTACGCCCCGCCCCGATGTTCCCGATTGTGGCGTCCGGTACGGTCTCGGCCGCGTTCATGGCGGCCAGCGTCGTGTGTTCACCGGCTCGAAGAAAACTGGCGGGCACGCCAATGGCCAAGTCCTTGACTACACCGTCCAACAGAATCTTCTTGAACGGATAGAACACCCGGCTGAATCCGCTGGGTTCCGGGTCGCCGCTCGGTCGATAAAAGCCTAACGTTGCTCCGCTGACCACATCCTTGGCAAAGTTACCTAATGTGCCGAACAACCCGGGACGGCGTTGACTCTCAACGTCTCCCGACGGTGTGCGCGAATGCGTTGTCGATCCAACGGAGAGATCGCCGGCTGCATCCTTCAAATTCTGTCCAGCGTCTCCCAGATCTTTGCCCACGCGGGCGGTGAACTTCGAATGGTCGTAGGACGGGTCGACACGCACGGTGTCGCCGTCACGAACGTAATTATCTCCGCCGGCATTTGCCAGCAGTTGATCGTCTTTATAGCTGGAATACGCTCCTTGCTTTTGCGAAGTGGGCTCTGATGCGGGTTCGGGAAATGGCGTCACTTGAGCGATCTGAGCATTTCGCGGGAACGGTGTCGGTATAAAAGCCCGAGGATCGACCGGTGCCGGCTGCTGCGATTCAGCGGGAGGTTCTGCCTGAGGTACCGGCGACTTCTCACTCTCCGAGATTGCCTGAGCGAAAGGTTGAACCGTCTCCTGAGAGGGCGGTTCTCCCGGCGTGGGTCTCAACGCTTCCGCGCGTGGTTGCTCGGAAGACGGTTGTTGCGGTGCCACCTCTCTATTGGACATCATGCGCTCATAGTCTCGGTAATCCTCGACCATTTGCTGCATCATGTCTGACGGAGTTGCGGGAGGCATGCGTGAGGGGCCGGTCGCCGGGGAATGCGTCGGGCCCGTAGGGGTCTTTGATTGTGGCGATTCAGGCCGATCCGCCCCGGACAAGGGCAATGGCTTGAACTCCGGCATTATCGACTGGGTGTTGGTGGATCGAGGTGTATTAAGTGCCTGAACCGATGGTGTTGGACGACGCAATGCGGAGGCTCGATTCGGCGTGGGGGAAGCGAGGCCCCGGCTCGCCTGAACATCGTTTGCCGACGCCAGAAGCACCCGTTTCCCATTGATTGGAGCGGAAACGTTTCGAGATTGATCGATTCGATTGGTCGCGGCAATAAGTTCCCGCTGAAAAGAACGACCTGACTGACCCGATTGAGGAAAAGGAGTGACCGGCGGCACCGGCCGAACAGGCTGAACGGCAGCAGTTGCAGGGGTTTGAATGCGATTCTGGATTTCTGCGACAGTGCTCATGATATCCTCTTCTGCCTCCGTGATTTCGTCTCCACCCACCGTATGAAGCAAGACAGATGCCAACAGTCGCGTCGTGGCGATTCCGGGATGGACGAGTCTTTTGCGGCGTGTTATGTGGGAGGAGAGGGCCGATCTGGTTAGAATAGAGAGAGGTCTTCGAAGCCGTCCGGCAGACCGGATCGCTGTGTGACCGAAAATCGCCAAAGCGGGACGCATGTTGGCGTCGATCGCTCGCAAAAAGTGGGAGGTGTTATGACCGGCAAATTCTTCAAAAGACCCTTGAAGCGCGGCATGAAGTTCCTGATTGCCGCTGTGGTCCTTCTGCTAGGACTTTATGCGATCGCTTATGTTGTGGTCTTGTGGTTCCTTTCTTCCACCAAAGGCCAAGAATGGATTGAGCAAACCGTCACATCCAGATTAGGGATCTCCGCACGCTGGGAAGGAGCGAGCGTTTCACCTCTGCTGGAACCTTCGCTGACGGGTGTCTCGGTGGAGCTCAAGACCGGCGAGGACCAACCGCCCCAAAAAGTCACGCTCGGTGAAGTCATCGTGAAATGGCCGCTGTTCGGGAGTCAGGAAGTCCGCGTTCAGAACATTCAGGCCCCGCCCGGTCTTGTCGAAGGGCTGGACGGTCGAATCGAACAGGCGGACGTGGCTTGGGCGGAATTGGACGGCAAAGGGAAACGCCTATCGCTGGAAGTGGACGAGCCCGTGATCACAATCGCCGAAGCAGGCAAACAGGAGGCGGCGCCGGGCGCCGTTGCTTTCGTGCTCGATGATTTGCGAAAGATCCTCAGTACGGCAAACGGATTCGCGGACACGGTCCTTGGCAGTTTGTCGATCGACAACGGGAGAGTCGTTGTCGCTGCGCTTGGCGACAAGGGAGAGTTTCGCGACATATCGCTTTCCCGGGTCGGTGCAACAGGACCTCTTCAATTGAAAGGGGAGGCCAAAGGACCGGGAAACAGCGAGTTCTCCCTGGAAGCCTCACTGGAAGGGACCACACCATCGGACGTGTCCGGCAGAACCTCGATCTCCGCCTCGGATTTACGTTGGGCGCCGGGAGTCCCCGGCTGGCTTCCAAAGGAGTTTCTTGGACCAACGGTTATCGAAGCCCGAGTCCCCTCTCGAGGTCCGCTGGGATTGTCGGTAAACATGACCGAAACCGGCGGCACACTGAATGCCGGGATTTCCTCTTTGTCCCCCGTCTCTGCAACGGGTGCGCTCAAAATGAAGGATATTGCGTTCGATGACGCTTCTCTCGGTGTAACCGGTCGTGTACAGCAGATCAACGGCGATATGAACATCGCCGGTCTCAAACAGGGGCGGCTCAACTTGGACGCAGAAGTGGAGAGTTTCTCTTACAAGGCCGAGGATCTCCAGTTCGACGCACCGAGCGTGTCGCTGACGGCACAGGGGGATCTCCATACGGAAGAAGGTCTACGAAACGGGCGCGTCGATGTTTCCGTTTCGCCGAGCCGATTGAATTCCGGAGAGACAACGTTTGAATTGCCGACTGTGACCATGGGAGTACAGGGACTCAGGGGAACCCTGGATGGGGAAGTTGAGGCGAAACAGCTGGAAGCGAACGTAGGCGATCTGGCACGCTTCACTGGGAGCTTCTCAGGGCGTACTACACCCTCGACGAAGATTACCGGCTCTCTTAACTCCAAAGGGATGTCTTTGAAGCAACTCACCGAGTTTCTCGATACCGTTCCGGTTTCGGGGCAATTGGATATGGAAAATCAGTTCGATCTTTCGGAAGAGACAAAACAACTGCAGACGAAGGCACAGATTGCCAACCTACGCATACCGCAAGCGACCATGCAGATTGCACAGCTGCAGTTGGATACGAGGGCCACACTGGAGAAAGATGGAGCACTGAACGGGACGCTGGAAGGCGTGGCCAAGAATCCACAATGGGAAGACATCTCGCTTTCAGCGCTCAACTTCTCCGCTCAGATCGCTCGACGGACCCCGGAATCCCCCATCGAGATCTCTAGTATTGAAGCTTCCTGTCCGCTCTTTTCGGCAACAGGCGAAGCGGAGGCTGTGACCGACGATAAAGGGATTCAGACGGTCACGTATGACCTAACCATTCGGTTCAGCGACCTGTCCGAAACCTACCAGGAGTTAACGAAGATCCTTGAAAAACTGCGCCTGGAAGGGATCGATATCGGCGGCCGCGCTTCTGTCAGAATCACCGGCAGCTGGCTCCGTGAACGCAATTGGCAGGCGTCCGCTGTCCTTGACCTGTTCAAGAATTACGCATTCTCCGGGGAGCGGGAGATCCCTGTGCAATGGGAAGGGCTGGACGCGACGGTCGAGGCGGAGGTCTCCAGAACCGCCGCACAGGATATCCGTGGTCATTTCCGGCTGAATCTCGCGGATTTTCTCGCTTTGGCGTCCCTCTATGAATTCAATGCAGTGGGGCGTGAGTATGTTTTCGAGGGGGACATTGAATACAACCCTGCTGACCGTTCCGTTGCTGTTTCCTCGGCGTCTTTGAACGCTCCCGGGGGATTGACGTGCAGCGGCGAAGCCGGGTGGTCGCCTGAAACCTACAGGGTGAACACAGTGGCGTCGGCGACGGATTTACAGGCCGTTCACCAGGAAGTGCTGAGAAGCGTACTTGTTTCGGGCTGGCCCATCTCTGCGTCTTTGACTGTTGGTGGAGGTTTTCAGGGAGAACTTTCTGTCACAGGTGAGTCGGAGACGATCACAGGGCACAGCGGGATTCGTATCACGGACGGGACGGCGGAATGGGGACGAGACAGTATACAAGGTCTAGAGGCGCGTCTTTCCGCAGGGGTACAAGTCCCAGCTACCGGTTTGCCCCGTCTTGAACCGCGCGAAGACATGAAAATCAGTGCGAATCAAATATGGTGGGGAGGCGACGAAATCCATAACGTTGCGATACATCCTCGGATACGGGACGGTGACATCCTGTGGGATGACAATGTTTTCATCCCCATTCCAGGCGGACGAATTGAGTTAGGGCCTGTCGCGATCCGGGATCCGATGGCATCCGACCGTCTGATTCGTTCCTCGCTTCGTCTCAACCGGATTACTGCGGAGAGGAACGACGCTTACCTCCCGTCGGCCTCTGTTCTCGCCGCTTTTCTGCCGGAGTTGACGTTCAGTCGGAATGTCCTGACCGCTACAGGAGAAATGACAATCCACATCTTCGATGGGCAAGCCACTCTCTCCGGGATCAAGGTTCTAGAGTTTTTCTCCTCTTATCCTGTCTGGGCGGGGAATATGGTTTTTGAGAGCCTCGACCTTGCGCGCGTGTGTGACTGGCTGGATTTTGGCCGCATGGAGGGCAAGATTTCCGGGTCGATTCGGGATCTTGAGTTGTCCATGGGCGATGAAATACGTCCGCTTTCATTCGAACTCGATGTGGAGAGTGAGCCGGGGGGAGGCATGATCAGCCGCCAGGCGATCAAAATGCTTGTCGATCTGGGACAACAGGCCTCCACTCGTTTGCTGATGGACCGGGCGGTGTATGCATATGGGCGTCTGGGACTTCGTGCCAGGCTGGAGGACGACCGGTTTTTTCTGTGGGGAAAATTCAAAGAGGGCGACAAGTATTACTTCGTCCAGCCTCCCGATCCAATGAAGAAAGTGTTGTCTTTGCTCTACCTCGACTTCGAGAAACTCAACACAGTTAAGATCGCTTTGAACTCGCCCGAGCGCGAGCTTTCGTTCAAAGATGTTTGGAACAGATTGGAAGCGATGTCGCAGAAGGGTTTTGAGGAACCGGAGATTCGGGTTTCTCTCTTCCGCCGTCTGAACCCCTTTACAGCCATGCCATTTTGATCGACCTCCACCGAACCTACAGCCCCCGTTGTGATTTGTGATTACGTAAGTCTATATTTATCAGTGGATAGTACTATTTTTCTTCGTTCCCGATCCGACTCAAAGAACCGCTCGAAAAAGAGAAGTAACTCATTGTAGTCCCGTTCTCCGTTTTGCGGTATTTTTTTGTTGCATTCTCACTGGAACTGTTTTATAGTAGCCCCCGAATTGAGTAGAAGGATACGAATGTGCATTTTTCACGGCGGGCATTTCCCGCGATACGTTATTATTCTGAGTGGCTGGCTACGGATCTATCGATAGTGGAGACGGCGGAGACAAGTGGAATCTGTTTCCGCCTTTCTTATTGGTTGTGAATCCAAATCCCCTGCTCCGGGACGACATGGAGGACAAGGTACCGATTCGTTTCGGTTTTTCCGGGGAATAAACTATCAGAGGGGCATTGAAAGGAGAAGTGGGAAATGCCTTCAGGACGTGTAAAGTGGTTTAATGAAAGTAAGGGTTACGGATTCATCGAAAGCGATGAAACGGGGGGCGGCAAGGACGTATTCGTCCATCACACAGGGATTCAGGGCGCGGGGTTCAAGACGCTTCGAGAGAACCAAAACGTTGAGTTTGAGTTGATCGATGGTGACAAGGGTCCCAAAGCCGTGAATGTCCGCGTGCTGGAAGAGTAGTAGGCCGCTCGATTACAGTTTTCTGCAGCCGATAAACGTCAATGTAGTGAACAAGCCCCTGCTATTGAGGTTTAGCTGGGGTTTTTTCTCTCCGGTTCGCTTGACCCGCCGACGATTTTCCTGTTTTCTTCGGAGGTTCATCTCGTATAGCCGATGTAAGCGGATAGGGGGAATTGTCGCCCGTGCTCTGTCCGTGCTTTCGTGGCATATGCGCGGCATAGGCTACCATTATCTCCGAACCGTGCATCGTCCGGCTACGAGTTTCGAGTCTTCAGAAGATCGATGTCCGTACAACGGTTATAGATGACGGTGTCGCAAAAAGTCGGGAATACGAATTTCAACCCCCTCCTAACCTCCCCCGATCTTCGGGGGAGGAAAAGGAATGAGCATCTCTACGCTGTTTTCTCCCCCAAGAGGGACACGCTTGCGTGGCCAAAGGTAGGGGAGATTCAGAGGGGGTTGACACCTCACTTCTCGCATCCCGCTGACGTTTTGCGGCTCCATCATAGATGAACGTACGTTTCGATCATTTGAATTAAATAAGTGAGGACCTATGCCACGTCGCAAACAAATGACAAATACCGATATTGAAGAGGTACCGGAAGATTCGGTTTGTTCGAAATGCAAGGGACTCTGCTGCCGGTACATAACAGTAGAGATTGACCCGCCGGAAGACGAAGAGGATCTCGATAACATCCGGTGGTACATGATCCATAAAGGTGTGAGTATTCTGATCGAGGACGAGAAGTGGTATGTGAAGATGGACGGGCGGTGTCAGCATCTACTCCCGAACAGCCGGTGTGGGATTTACGATTCCCGTCCGCAGGCAT
Source organism: uncultured bacterium (assembly GCA_964612675.1). Lineage (GTDB taxonomy): Bacteria > Hinthialibacterota > Hinthialibacteria > Hinthialibacterales > JAKPRU01 > CAZTDD01. The sequence goes on along the minus strand of CAZTDD010000087.1, from coordinate 9,791 downwards.
GTCGGGATTACGACACGGACAATTGCGATTATCGCACCATTTACGAGGGCCGGGCAACCGCTTACAAGGAATACACCGATTTCGACAAGTTGCGCCGCTCGACCAAGAAACGCTGGGCGCGCGAAGCCGCCAAAAAGCGCAAACGGAAGCGGAAGTGAACTCTTTCTTATTTATTCTTCCTGAGAATATTGACTGCTATCACTGATTCATACCTGTGTCTGACAGAAGACCCGCACTGAAGACTTCTTTTGTGATACATATACAATAGAACGGCTGTTATTCCTTGTGGGGAGTAGGGAGGTCCGGATCGAAGTGAATTCCAATCAAGACGCTGGTCTCCAAATCGATATCTGGGGTGTCAAGTGGCGGCAGGCCCGGCGTACGCTGAGTCGTTTCAATTTGGATTCCGTTCTTCGTTTGGCCAGTTTCGCCCTTTTGCTCGGGATCTTCGCGGCGGTCTGTTTCGTGGGGGTCCGCCAGCTCTGTACGAATCTTCTCGCAATCCAAGTCGTCGGCCCGCTGATCATTGAGCGGGCTCTTTCGCTCGGCCTGTTGACGCTGTTTTTCCTGGTCGCGCTAAGCCAAATGGTGAGTTCATACGCCCGTCTCTTCCGTTCGAACGACCTGCTGCTCCTCCACCGTGCTCCTCTACCCCCGGGCGCGATTTTCTCGCCGCAAGCCACGGAGACTCTGCTGAAGGGTTCGTGGATCGTCACCCTGTTCACAATCATCATCCTGGTCGCTTACGGTCATGGTCGGCAGGCGTCCTGGGCACATTTTTCTCTTGCGCTGATCGGTGCGATTCCGTTTCTCCTGATCGCTTCCGGGCTTGGCCTGTTGCTCATGCTTCTTCTGGCCTGGTTGGTCCTGGGGCGAAAGCGGCGGGAACGTCTACTGCTGGCCGCAATCGCTCTCGGGGCCGGCTTGCTGATTTTCTGGGGACAGTTCACATTGAGCTGGTTTGCTACCGATGCTCCGGTCCGTAAACTCGGAGAAACCCTGGCCAACTTGCGAATCTCGACAAACCCGTATTTTCCGAGCTACTGGCTGTCCGATCTCCTCAAAGCCTCCATCGAAAGGCGGACGGGATCTGCGGTGCATTACCTGCTGCTCCTCGGCACCACGGCGTGGCTCTTGTTGTCTTTCACCTGGTATCTCGGGGCGAAAGTCTACAGATCGGCCTGGCTGTGGAGCTGCGAGCGGTCGCCTTCCCGTCGAAAAGGCGCCGCACACGGTCGGAAAATGTGGTTTGGCTTTCCGCTGTCTTTGTTGCCGCGCTGGTTTCGTTCTCTGCTGGTGAAAGAGTGGTTTGTTTTCCGGCGGGACTTCAGCCAATGGGGCCAGTTTCTGCTCATTACAGGACTGGTTCTCCTGTATGTGGTCCAGGTAAAAGACATCGCTATTGATGAGATCACCCCTCAAATGCGGTCGATCATCGCTTTCTTGAATATCCTGCTGTTGGGCTTTATCCAGGCGACGTTGGCGTTGCGGTATGCTTTTCCCTCGGTGAGCCTGGAAGGGAGTTCCTTCTGGGTCGTTCGCACCAGTCCGGTCAGCACCCGACGGTATTTTTTCGGGAAGTATCTTTGTCATTTCCTTTGGATATTCGCTCTCGGTGAGATCATCATCACGCTACTAAGTCAGATCCTATTCTTGGATGCGTTGCTGTACACTCTTGCGGTAGGAATCGTGGGGCTGTTGTCGCTGGGCTTCACGAGTTGCACTGTGGGTCTCGGGGCGCTCTATCCGCGATTCGATGCGCCGAGTTCGGCCGACATTTCTTCGAGTGGCGGAGCGCTGGTTTCGATGATTCTCACGCTCTCGTACCTGGCGTTCAGTGCGGCAATCCTGGCGCGTCTCTTTCTCAACTTTCTGCCCATGACCGGTCCCTCGGGGCTGGATAACCGGGGTGTTGGCGGGGTGTTGATCCTGGCCGGCGGGTTCATTTGCTCCTGGTTTCAGATCCTTTTGCCCGAGAACGGCGAGCTGTGGCTGACCGAGCACTTGCCGTTGGACCGTTTTTGGGGCATTGTGGA
>CAZTDD010000087.1:0-7655 GCA_964612675.1 uncultured bacterium | reverse complement strand
CCCGCTGGATTGGCATGGAGGCGGGCGCCAAAAGGTCAAGCTGGTGAGGCCGGACTGTGCAAATTCTTGAAACAACCGATACGGGAACCTGTAAGAAAAAACTAACTGTCGAGATCCCTTCCGATGAGGTTTCCAAGGAACTTGAAGACGTTTACGCGGAGTTTTCGCGGAACGCCGATGTGCCTGGTTTTCGACGGGGGCACGCTCCGCGTTATGTGTTGCGTATGCGTTACGGACGGGTCCTGGAGAAGGAAGCGGTCCGGCAGGCCGCCGAGGAGGCTTTTCGCAAAGCCACCGAGGAATCCGGACTGCGCACAGTCACCGATCCCGAATTCGAGAATCTGGACGACATCACGTTCAAAGAAGACGAACCGATCACGTTCTCTGCAGAGGTTGAGTGTATACCCGACTTCGAACTGGCCGACTACAGCGGAATCACACCGGACGTCGAAGATGTTGAGATCACCGAGAAAGAGGTAGTCGATACACTTGAGAACTTACGCAAAGACTCGGCCTATTACCGATCGGTTGAAAGACCGCTCCAACAGGGCGACTTTGTGACGTGTTCCGTGGACGCCACGGTCGACGGAGAACCGTTCGAGGCCGCCACACATCCGGAGATCGTCATCGAGGTCGGTTCAAATCGATACATCCAAGGATTTGAAGAAGGACTTCTGGGCGCGCAGGTTGGCCAAACCCGGGAACTGGATCTTACGTTGCCCGATGACTATCCTGTGGAGGAACAACGCGGCAAGGAGGCCCATTTTTCGGTGGCGATCAAAGAGGTCAAGGTTCAAGATTTGCCGGAATTGGACGATGATTTCGCCCAAGACATCGGCGATTTCGAGAGTCTAGCCGAGCTGAAGGACCATATTCGAAAAGGACTGGAGCAGACCGTCGAAAATCGGCGCGAGCAGGCGAAACGTGAGAGCATTCGTCGGCAGCTGCTGGAGGCCAACCAGTTCGACGTACCTCCCAGCATGTTCCAGGCGCGACTCAATTATTTACAGTCGATTCAAGATATGGATCTGCGCCGCATGGGATCCTCGATCGAAGACGCGTATGCGCGGGATCCGGAGATGCTGTCACAGAATCGCACCCGCGCTGAAGAGGAAACCCGCGTGACTCTCATCCTGGATGAGATCGCCAAACGCGAGAACCTTGAGGTTACGGACGAAGAGTTCCAGGCATACCTGGCAGAAATGGCGCGCCGGGAGAATATGGACCCTGCGTGGTATATGCGAAGGATCGAAGAAAGCGATCTCGGCGCCTACTACCGTCGCCTGGCATTGGAAGATAAAGTGATCAACTTCCTTCTTCTGCCTCCTGAGGAACGCACAATCGAACCGGTAGGCGAAACTGAGGAAGCCTCCGAAGCGGCCGAAGACCCTGCTGTAACTACAGAAGAGGAGAAAGACGGTGGTTCTAGTTCCGATGGTGGTGGAGCAGACAAATCGGGGTGAACGCGCCTACGATATCTACTCCCGCCTTCTCAAAGATCGAATCATTTTTATCGGAGGACCCATCGAGGATCACATGGCGAACCTTGTGATCGCTCAGATGTTGTTTCTTCAGGCTGAGGACCCTGATAAGGACATTCAGCTTTATATCAATTGTCTAGGTGGATCCGTGTCCGCGGGCATGGCCATCTATGACACCATGCAATATGTGAAGCCGGATGTTGCGACCACCTGTATGGGGATGGCCGCGAGCATGGCCGCTGTGCTGTTGGCGGCGGGCACACCCGGAAAACGGTATGCACTGCCCAATGCGCGCTTAATGATTCATCAGCCGATGGGCGGTTTCCAAGGTCCGGCGTCCGATATTGAAATTCGGGCTCGCGAAATCATACAGATCAAGAAGCGCATCAATGAGGTGCTCGCCTTTCATACCGGTCAACCCCTCGATCGAATCTCCGAAGATTCCGACCGCGACTTTTTCATGTCGGCGGAAGACGGGAAAGAATACGGATTGATTGACGAGATTTATGCACCGAAGAAGAAAAACAAAGCGAAGAAGGAAAAGGAGGAGGCGAAATCGTCAACGTGAGGCGATCACTCCGACGCTCGATAGCCATCGAGTAAACGAAAGGCAGAAGCGGGGAAGGTCCAATGGAATACAAAGGAAGAGGAAAACCGCTCTATTGCTCTTTCTGTGGGAAGCATCAAGACGAGGTGAAGAAGCTGATCGCCGGGCCTCCGCAGAAACATTCCTCTCAGCCGGCCTATATCTGTAACGAATGCGTCCTTTTGTGCAACAGCGTTCTCGACGAAGAAATCGAAGTCGAGATGCGCGATTTTCCTAAGCCGAAGGAGCTCAAAGAGGCGCTCGACCAGTACGTCATCGGCCAAGAGAGCGCGAAGCGGACCGTATCGGTTGCTGTGTACAACCATTTTAAGCGGATCCGCTACCACGAGGCGCTGTCCAGCGACGTCGAACTCCAGAAAAGCAATATCCTTCTGGTCGGTCCGACCGGCGTGGGCAAAACGCTCATCGCTCAAACGATGGCGAAGATCTTGAATGTTCCGTTCACTATCGTCGACGCCACAACGCTCACCGAAGCGGGCTATGTCGGCGAAGACGTAGAGAACATCATTCTTCGCCTTCTGATGGTTACCGGGTACAACGTTGAGAAGGCCGAAAAGGGTATTATTTATATCGATGAAATCGACAAGATCGCCCGCACCACACAAAACGTTTCGATAACCCGTGACGTGTCCGGCGAAGGCGTTCAGCAGGCGCTCCTAAAGATTATCGAAGGCACGGTTTGCAATGTGCCGCCCCAAGGAGGACGGAAACATCCTCATCAGGAATTCATCCAGGTCAACACGCAGGACATATTGTTCGTCTGCGGCGGTGCGTTTGTCGGTTTGGACAAGATTATCGAACGCCGGATCGGAAAAAAGGTGATTGGTTTCGGCACCCACGAAGGCAAGATGTCGGCGTACCTCGATGACGACGAAGATGTGTTGGCCGCTGTGGAGCCGGAAGACCTTCTGAAATTCGGCATGATCCCTGAGTTTGTCGGCCGGTTCTCTTCTCTTGTGTCGTTGCAAGAGCTGGACCAGCAGGCCCTGTTGCGCATTCTGACGGAACCGAAAAACGCAGTCTGCAAACAGTTCCAGAAATTGCTCGAACTGGAAGGGGTCAAGTTGGAGTTCACGCAGGAGGCGATGGAAGAAATCGCCAACCAGGCCATTGAACGAAAAACAGGAGCACGAGGTCTACGGGCGATTCTCGAGCGAATTATGTTGCAGGTCATGTATGACATCCCATCGCTCAGTGGAATCGGCAAATGTGTACTCACCCGAGAGGTGGTTACGCAACAGTCCGAACCTCTGCTCGTATATGAAGATCAAGCGGGGACCGCATCGTGAGAAAATTTCAAACCGGCGACACCGTCGTCAAACCGGGACTGGGGCTGTGCAAGATTAAAGGTCTGCAGAAGATGGAGATCGGCGGGTCCGAGTGCGAGGTGTATGTCCTTCAATCGGGAGAGGTAAAGGTCATGGTGCCTGTCGATGCGGCCCATACCGGCGGTCTACGTCATCCGATGGACCAAGAGGAGGCCGAAAAGGTCCTGGCTGCCGTGGCCGAGCCGATTTATCTTGAGGAAGATCAGGATGAGCTTCCCGACATCTACGACGTGGACGTGGACGACGCCCGCGAACACATCAAACGCCGCGAGCCTCTAGCCCTCGCGAATATTGTCCGCCATCTTTTCAACAAGGGCAAAATCGTCGAACTCTCCAAACAGGAATCGGAGATCTATTCGCAATGCATGAACATGTTGGGAGATGAGCTGGCGCACCTGGAACACACAACCCGAATGAAAATGACCCACCGCATGCGCTCTCTTCTCAATGAAGCGCGAAAGCAGAGGAAGTCGAAGTTCGAGTCCCCGCTTTCCCCGCGCGGCTGATTCGATCACCGGTAAACAGCGTCGTCTCCCTCACCTTCCGCTACCGGCTTTTCGGGCATCACACGGTCCAGGATTCGGATTCGATTCTGCGCTTCTCGGATCCGCCGCGTCCCGTCATACCGGTTTCTCTCGACATCGGGCTCCCTCTGCGATACCGACTGAATAAGATCGTAGGTCTGTTCCTCTTCATCGACCACAAATTCAAACGGTTCTTTGTGGAGATTGATCGCCATCTGTACGCAGCACTTGCCGATAAGGATGGCTTCGGATCGGCCTTCCTTGAGCGCTGCATCGAGCGAGTCGAGTAAGTAGCCGAGTTTGATACGGAACATCGCTGCTTGCTGGACAGCTTCCGAGTATTCTCCCAGGAGTCGGTTCCGTTCGGATACCGCTTCTTCGATTTTCGTATGAAGGGCCGGGGCGATGTTCTCGAGTTCCTGGATTTTTGTGTTGATCTTCAGCAGGGCGATCCCGGTGAGTCCTTTCCGGTCGCGTTCTTCGCAGAGCCCCCGTACCATGCGAGGAAGGTTCCGCTTGAATTCATCCAGCCGCGCACGGTACCCCTCGATCATCGAGTTGAATTCCAGCAGCATCAGCGGGGTATTCCGCATGGCGTCCGCCGACAGGCCTTTATCCAATACCGCTTTGATTCGATCCCTGTTTCGTAGATGGGCTGTTGCTCGGGCGAGTGCGTCATTGAGCCGTTGAACGTCCCCGGGATCTTCAAGCTGTCCGGTGACAAACGATTCGATGGGAGAGAGAAGCTCACTGGTTTCTCGTTCGGCTTTTTGGGAGACCTCTTGGTAGGCTTCGTAGCTTCGCTGTGCGACATACTCCTCGTGTTGGCGCTCGTAATTGGCCTGACGAGCGTCCTTGCCGCGTTCACTTCCACGTGAATGAAAACGTGCCATGATTCACCCGTGAATCGGCGATCGTTAGCGAGAAAACAGAGAGACCATGGTGGAATTCAAGGGTACAGTCGCCTCCAGGTTGGGTCCAGGGTATGAGAGGCGATTTGGGCGTGGATTCTCTCGGCAGATTGCCGTAGTATGGAGGACGGGAGGCGGAATCTGAATTCCGCACGCCGACACAGAGACCGGTCAACATACTTCGGTTCGAGGAGAATCGTTTTGTCCGCGTGTATTCGAAAGATATCGCTTCTGGTGCTCGGCGTAGGGCTTCTAGCCTCGTGCAGCGACCAAGAGCTGCGGGAGGCCAACGAGCGTGCTGCGGTGGCGATGGAAGAAGGACGTCCGGCGGAAGCGGTCCAGATCCTTCACTCGTTCGGCGGGCAGGTTCAGAAATCGCCGGTGGTATTGATCAACCTCGGACGCGCCCTTCTCCAGGTGGGTGAAACAGAGAAGGGGCTATTTGAACTCCGCCATGCGGCCCGGTTACTCGATAATGACGATCCGAATCTGCTTCTTCTCGCAAGGATTTTCCTCTCGTATGGCGAAATCGGCGATGCCGATCAACTGATCGAGCGAAGTACCCTTGAGGGTACCGCGGAGTATCATCTCCTGGTGGGGCATCTTCTTTTCGATGTCGGCGGCAGTCCCGAGGACATTGCGGCTGAGCTGTTGGAAGCGCTTCGTCTGAAACCTGGAAACAAAGAGGCGATTGATTCTCTTTTGATTCTGATGGAAGAGATCCAGGATCCGCAGCAGCTGCAAGACATCCTGGCCGAGCTTCCGGCATCGATCGGTGAAACCAGCGGGGCGCAACTTCTGCTTGGAAAAGCGTACGCACGTGCCGGAGAATGGGAAGAGGCCCTGAATATCGCCAAAGATATTGTCCAGTCGGACGGTAGCAATACGGACGGATGGATCCTTATGGCCCGAGCACAGGCAGGCCAGGGGAAGATCCAACATGCCCGCAACTCATTTCGTCTGGCCGTAAGCCGGGGGGGAGCCGATCCGCGTGCCGCGATCGCGTTCGGCCGATTTTTGATCGAGCAAAACCGGATACAGGAAGCGATCCGCATTCTCGGTTCGGTTGAACACAATCTGAACGCACGCAATCCCGAAGGCCGGACTCCGGCGTTGCATAATCTTCTCGCCGCCGCCTATGCCCGGCAGGGACAGACTGTTTTAGCCGCGCAACAGCTGAATCAGTCTCTGTCACTCGACCCGAATCAACCGGAAATACGCCGTATACTGAGCAGAATGAATCAACAGACGAACTGAATCTCCAATATCATTAAGTTAAGCCTATCCGAGGAGGATGCTGGGAGGGCGAGGCTCCCGCCGAGCCGTTGGTGGGATAAAACGAAACACGGCTCAGCAGGAGCTTCGCCCTCCCGCGAAAAGCCGGCGTTTCCACGGCTTAACAACATTGATCGCGTTCCTGGATTCAAACGGGATACTCCCTTCAATACAATTCCCAAAATGGAACTCCAGACCTTACAGTTTGTTCCTCATGCCGCAGCAGCCATTCGTAAATCTCCGGATTGAGATAGATTCTCTGGTTGACCCATACCCCGTGGCCTTCACCCGGATAGACTGTGAAGGTGACGTCTCCACCAAGACTTCTGGCTTGCTCGACAACATTTATCCCGTCCCGAACAGGAACGACGCTATCCGCGTCTCCATGAAAGGCCCAAGCCGGAGTCTTGCCCAGATTATCGAGGACTGTCAGCGGCGGCGCGTATCCCGCGATGGGGATTATGGCTGCCACACGTTCCGGAAACTTGCTGGCGAACTCCCAACAAGCGCACCCTCCCATGCTGGTCCCCGTCAAGTAGATCCGATCAGACTCAATCGGATAGGTCAGAAGCAGCTCCTCCAAGAAGTCTCGAAGGTCATCGGTATTCCAATAGTCTGTGCCTTGGACCACCCTAGCCGCGGTGCATAAGGGAGAGACGACAATAGATCGAAATAATTGCGGGAGCATTTCAGCATTCGCGAGATCATCCATGATGGGGGGGATAGCCTCGGGATACGTCTTTAGATCCTGCATATCGTGTCCTATCCAGCCGGAGCCGTGGAGGTAGAGAATCAGAGGCCAGGGGCCTTCAGACTCGGAATAGTCCAATGGAAGGTATAGCCAATAGGGAAAATGCGCACTGGAACCGACCGGAACCTGCAGACCGGGTCCCGGCACCGGTGGTTTTATTATCGTGTCGCCGCCAATGGGGACATTGTTGACCGTCCCGGAAAAAACGAAGTCGCCGGTAGCGTCTTCAGGAACAACGAGGGAATAAGTCCATGTACGCGGACGGGTGAACGGTGTCTTTTCCCAGGTGATGACGCCGTTCTCTATTGTAGCCCGGGAAGCGCTGTAGATTTCGAATTTGGGTGGGGGTGTTTCCTTGATCACAACAGAATCTGCATCCCCTGTAACGGCGATCTTTATCGTGATCCGGCCGCCGGGCAAATAGAACATTGACATGCTGCGTTCCGCTGTCACGTCGCCGCCGGCCCTGTCCGCACCGCCGACCACGAAAACCGAGAGGATTAGGATGACGATGGCCATGTGACGAAACGTTCCGGAGGCAATAACATCCAGTGTCCGCATCCTTCTTGTCCTTTCTCTGGGGTTTGATAATCCTGCAAGAGATGCTCCTTTAACGTCAAGCCCACCTGAACCAATCTTGATGCCGTCGCAAAAAGTCGAAAAAACGGATTTCAACCCCCTCCTCTACGGCTCTCATGTTTGCCTTCGGCAAGCCATGAGATTCCTCCCCCGATCTTCGGGGGAGGAAAAGGAAACGAGCGTGTCTGCAGCGTATTCT
>CAZTDD010000086.1:0-29745 GCA_964612675.1 uncultured bacterium | reverse complement strand
TGTGCGGGGGCTGATAGCCGAGCGCTTGGTGAAGACGTTCCTGGTTGTAGAACGCGAAATACTCGTCGAGACCCGCGCGGCCGTCCGCAAGACTGGTGTAGTCGTAATATTGAGATTCGACAACTCATTGAAATTACAATACAAATAAACCAGATTCACCTGGCCTGAGACATCCAAACCGGTCAACCCATTGTTCTGACAGTACAATTCTACCAAGTTTGTCGTATCGGTCAGATCCAGGCCGGTCAATCGATTGTCCGCACAATCTAATATAGTCAATTGAGGTTTGCTCGATACAGCCAGACTTGTTAGATCGTTCCCCCAGCAGTATAGCTCTCTCAAATTCGAACAATTCGACACTGCCAGGCTCGCCAAATCGTTGGCCTGACATCCCAGATAGTACAAAGCCGAGTTGTTCGGAAGTGCGAGGCTCGTTAATGCGTTATATTCACAATACAACGTCTGCAAACTCGGACTATTCGAAACGTCTAAAGTCTCTACGTTGTTATATTGACAATAGACCAGGGGGGTCAATGCGGTGTGACTGGATAGATCCAAGGTTGTCAGACTGTTGTAGGCACTGCTGAATCGTTGTAGAGGGGGCTCGGCGTGTTGGAAACATTGAGAGTCGATAATTCGTTTCCGTTACAGTAGAGGTAAATTAAATCTTCGTTGTCTGAGACATCCAGACTTGTTAATTCGTTGTACTGAGCATACAGCTCGACAAGACCTCCGGTGTTGGTTAGATCCAAACTCGTCAACGCATTCTTCGCACAATCCAGATAGGTCAATGCCGGCTTGTCCGACATGTCGAGACTTGTTATCGCGTTGCCTGCGCAGTAGAGCTGCCGTAGATTCGAACAATTCGACACCGCCAGACTCGTCAGGTTGTTTGACTCACAGTTGAAATAGTACAGTGATGAATTATTCGGAATCGTCAGGCCGGTCAAGGCGTTGTATTCACAATACAACGTCTGCAAGTTCGGACTGTTCGATACATTCAGCGTCGTCAGGTTGTTGTGTTGACAGTACAATCTCTCGAGGTTGGCGAGCGTAGAAACGTCTAGACTGTCTAACTCGTTGTAGCCGCAGGCCAGGCGTTGGAGATTGGGGGAGTCCGTCAGATCGAGTGTCGAGAGTCGATTGCCGTTGCAGTAGAGGTAGATCAAATCCGATAGGCCGCTGATATTGAGCGTCGCCAGTACGTCGTTATGCTGACATTGGAGCTCTTGCAGGACCGTATTGCTGGATACGTCCAGACTCGTCAGCGCGTTGTTCGCGCAGTTCAATGCCCCGATCCCCGTAAAATACTCAATCCCCGTCAAATCGCTGATCCCCAGGCTCGAGCAATCGAACATCCCCGTTTTCGCAGCTGCCTCCGCTGCCGTGAAGCTCCCACCGGGCCCTACGCCCATGAACGACTCCACCGCCGAACGGAAATTCGCGTCCGGGAAATTCTCTACCGTATTGATGTTCTGGGTAAAAGCATTCGCAGCAAAAAGGCACACAAAACACAGCAGAAACAAGAACTTACGACAGGACCCGCTCATCTTTGCAAAGGTCGGAACCCGGTCAGGGCGAAAGCGAACAGTAGCCCGCGGAAGACCGCCTTTACATGATCCAATTCTTATCCCTAAATGTTGACTTTCCATAACTATAGTATGCAAAGAGCGGACCACAATGTCAATAGGATTGAATGCACGGTTTTTCTGCCAATTGGAGGCTCCCATCGCCGGGCGTTCACACCTTCCGGTCACCCCTCCCTCTGCTCACACCTCAATAAACCCTCGCATTCACCGCCCCTGAGCTCGAAGCGTAGGCGGCTCCGAATGCGCTGATTCGGGGGGGCCGTTGCTGCAGGAAACCTGAACAACAAACGATGGATAGTCATCGGGCAGGCTGCTGCAATTGCTGTTGGTCCAGTATCGGTTGTTTCGGCGGGATGCCGGGTGATATTATCGCCGTTGCTGTCGGCGCTCCAAATACGCCGATAGGCGCCGGTCTCGCTTCCGTGACCCCACCAGGCGACAAAACCATAATGGTTCTGCCACTCCGACTGAATCGCGGACGTCGAGATAGCAGTATCGCAACTTGTGCTTGGATACGCCTCCCCCTTTTTCGTAAAGAGTATATGCCTGGTATCCGTTTGTGGATGCTAAAGACTTGATGTACTCTCCCCAGTTCGCTCCGAACGTTGCCTCGGACTCGGTTTTATCTACGCTGCCGTACGGCGAATTATCCTCGGGCGGTCCGAAATTCGAAATCGCCGCGGGAATAAGGATCTTTTCGCGCCAGTCGGTAGCCGCTGACGTTTCGTAATCCATAGTCTTTTGGAGAATTGAATCGACATCGGAAATGGAACCGTAATACGGTATTCTGCCAACTGCGACCTCACAGTCTTTGTCGATCCCTCCGCTTCCATAATCACCGCTGTACTCGCCTCGAAGACCATCGTTGTCGAGATCCCAATCTCCCGAGAGTTCCGCGTAACACATATCGGTCGGGACACTCTTGTCACTCAACGGATATCCGGGTGGATTCGATCCGCCGGGCCAGCATTGCATCATTAGGAACACTTGTATTCGTACTAAATGATGTTGGATGAGGGACGTACGGATTTCAACAGCTTCCGCACAAGGACAGCGAGCTGCGTGAATTTCATAACACTATATAAATCAATGGATTGTGATGCTGGCATCGGACAGTAATAGTGGAATCTATTTACGGGATTGGGGGTATCCTATCTTGCGCTGACGTCATCGGGGATTCCCTGAAGACACCTCTAGTAGACCTCCCGATAGAACAAGAAGATTAGTCCCTTATAGGCATTTCTATAGCACTCGATACACTTTCAGTAGTGCCTTATCGGCATATGGATAACTTTGGCAACACAACTTCATGGAGGCAGTTATGTCTTGGAAAGACCTGAGTTTAGGCAAGAAATTCACCGTGGGTTTCGGGATCGTATTGCTCCTGCTTGTCGTAACCGGCGGCTGGGCGATCTATGGTGTTGGAGGCATCGTTGCGGATGCCGGACAAGTGATTGAAGGAAACAAAATCCGTGCGGAAATGGTCCAGAAAGAGGTCGATCACCTCAATTGGGCGAATCAGTTGAACGCCTTATTAACAGACGATGAAATCGATCATCTTGCGGTTGAAACGGATCATACGCAATGTGCTTTTGGTGAATGGTACTACGGCGAACATCGTGACCACGCTGTACAACTGATTCCCGAGCTGGGACCTCTGTTTGACCAGATTGAAGATCCGCATAAACGGCTGCACGCATCTGCGATCTCAATCAGTGAGAAATACGCAGACGTCGATTCCACGCTCGGTGATTTCCTTCGAGAGAAGAAGACAGATCATCTTGCATGGATGCACAACATAAAGGATGTCTTCTTAGATTCATCTGTGAATGAAATCGAGGTACAGCTCGACCCAACCCAGTGTAGTCTTGGCAAGTGGCTTTATTCCGAACAGGTGGAGAAACTGAAGAAAGAGAACAAGGAGTTTGCGTCTGCCTTGGAAGGGATTTACGAACCACACCAGAATCTGCATGAAAGTGCGAAACAGATCGGAACATTGCTTGCCCAAGGACGACGCGAGGATGCGATTTCATTCTACGCGGCCAACACGGAAGAATACGCGGATCAGACACTCGCACAGATCGATACGATACTCAATTGGCACGACGACCGAGTGAAAGCGCTCGGTGAGGCTTCCGCCGTATATGCGCAAGAGACACAGCCCGCTTTGGCGGAAGTGCAGCGCCTCTTGAAAGAAATTCGAGATACCGCCAGCGAGAAAATCATGACGGATGAGGAGATGTTGGCCGAAGCCGCACGAACGCGGACCGGTGTCATTTTCATCAGCGTCATCGCAATTCTTTTGGGAGTCGCCCTCGCCGTGGTTATCGCGCGCGGCATCATCAAACCCTTGATGCGAAGCATCGATCTGGCCCGTGGCGTGGCGGATGGCGATCTCAGCCGTCAAATCGATATGGACCAGAAAGACGAGATCGGCCTCTTGGCTACTTCGCTTAATAATATGGTTGCACAGCTCCGTGAGGTTTCGAATTCGTTGGTACGGATAGCGGATGGCGATCTCAGTCAAACCCTGGATCAGAAAGGCGACCTGGCGGACGCCGTGAACCAGATGGTCGAACAATTGCGAGAGGTTTTGTCCGGTATTCAGCAGGCTTCCGATCAGGTGGCGTCGAGTAGTGAAGAACTCTCCGCCTCTGCGCAGAACCTCTCCAGCGCTGCCACTGAGCAAGCTTCCGCACTGGAAGAAACTTCGGCGACTATCGAGCAACTTTCTTCCTCGGTTGACCAGAATGCCGATAACTCGAAAGACGCAGACGAGATTGCCGGCAAAACTTCGGCGGACGCGGAGCGGGGAGGGGAAGCGGTTCGGAAGACGGTGGAAGCGATGCGAAGAATCGCCGAACAGATCCGCATCGTCGATGACATCGCGGATCAAACGAATCTACTCGCTCTGAATGCCGCCATCGAAGCGGCCCGCGCAGGCGAGATGGGCAAAGGATTCGCTGTTGTGGCGGTGGAGGTTCGCAAACTCGCGGAACGTTCGCAGGAAGCGGCCAAAGAGATCAGCGATCTTGCGAAAAACAGTGTTTCCGAAGCGGAATCCGCCGGAGAATTGATCGAACAGATCGTTCCGGATATTCAGAAAACAGCGAAATTGGTGCAGGAGATCACACTGGCTTCTCAGGAACAATCCGCCGCAGCGAATCAGATTCGCGAGGCGATTGTCTCGCTGGACCAGGTCACGCAGCAGAACTCGGCGACATCCGAAGAGTCTGCGGCCGCCAGCGAGGAATTGGCGAGCCAGGCCCAAGTCATGCAGGGAATGGTCGCTCGCTTCAAGCTGAACGGACACCGGAAAATGATCAGCGGCGAGACATCAGGCGGCGGCTCGCGTCGTCATCTGGAAGTCGCTCATCTGGATTCGACGCCGCATCTGCCCGCTCCGAAAGAACCGGTAAAGAGCGGGAAAAAGAAACGCGAAGAGTCGAACGTAGAAGAGTTTCAGGAGTTTTAGTACACAGCAAGGGACCGTGGTGATTAGCATGCCGGTTCACGAGGGGACGCTGGTCCAGGAGTTCAACTCCTGGACCAGCACTTGTTTCTGGATCAGCGTCCTTTTCCGGATCACCGTGCGGCTATCCGTCGCCCTCCCCAAGAATGACGGTGCTACACATTGTCACGACTGAGACAGGTGAGAGGGAACCGTGACAACAAACGTCGTCCCCTTTCCCGGTTCACTCTCCGCCTGAATCGTCCCGCCGTGCATTTCGATCAACTCTTTTGCGATAGAAAGCCCAAGGCCGCTGCCGCGTGCGATTTTTTGCGAGGCGGTCGTACGGTAAAAACGATCCCAAATCTTTTCGCATTCTTCCCTTGTCATCCCAATACCGGAATCTCTCACCGTCACGGCAGCCTTGTCGTCTTGTTGCGCCAGGTTGATTTCAACTGTTCCACCGTCCGGCGTGTATTTGATCGCGTTCCCAATCAATTCGCCGACAACGCGGCCCAGCTTGCCCATGTCGGCATTGACTTTCAGCGGTTCATCGCCTGCATTCAACGAGAGAGATATATTCTTCTGCGCGGCGGCGGTTTTGTTTTCATGCAACATGTTCTCGACAAGCATTTTCATCGAAAAATCGCTTTTTTCGAGAGTCATCCGCCCGGATTCCATGCGGGCCAGATCGAGGATGTCATTCACGAGCGCGGTTAATCGATCCACCGACCGATGCGCACGATCCAGCAGCTTCTTCTGTTTTTCGGTCAGCTCGCCACCGATGCCGAGGCCGAGATTATCCAATGTGCCTTTGATCGCAGTCAGCGGTGTCCGTAAATCGTGCGAAGCTTGCGACACGAAAGCCGATTTCATTTTATCGAGTTCGCGGAGCTGTTCATTCGCTTCGTTGAGAAACTCGTTTGTGGCGTATAGCTCTTCGTTGGCGGCTTCCATTTCCTCGTTGGCCGCCTGGAGTTCCATCTGTGCGCAACGAACTTCGGCGTACGCATGCCGCAGTTGGACGTAATGCTTTATGGTTAGCCCGGCCAAGAGAAGAACCACAAGGCCGCCGACGAACATGATAGTCAAGAACGCCGGCTCTCTATACCAGGGCAAGAGTACATTGAATGTCCAGACTGCCGGTACCGGGCCGATATTCCAGTTGCGATCCCTTGCTCGAACCTCGAACGTGTGTTCGCCCGCGGACAGGTTTGCGGCGGAAAATACGGTTTCCGACGAGAATTCCGACCACTCGCCGCCGTCCAGCCGCGTCGAGAAGGTCAGACGGCTCGGATCGGTATATTTCCACTTGTCGATACCCGTGTAGCCGATACGCATCTCGACTCCCGCCGCGATTTCGCTCGAGTATTCCTCTTCACGGACAATCGCTTCCGGGGGACCGGTATCCGCGTCCGGATTGAAGCGCGAAATCCCGAACTCAGTCGCCGCCCAAATGTCGCCGCGGCTGTCCTGATACAGATGATAAATCGTATTGGAGGGCAGACCTTCCTCGACCGTAAAAGAGTTCCAGACCCCGTTTCGCAATACATAGACCCCATCATTGGTTCCGACCCAAACACTATTATCAGCACTTTGGAGAAGCGTTCTCACGTACGTCAAATCCGACCGGACGACCCGCCAGCGCTCGTTCTCGAACTCGTAAATCCCGTTTTCGCCGCCAACCCATTTTCTACCATCACTCAAAGTCAACATGCACCAGGCATATCCCCCGTTGTATCCTTCCTCAGGGCCGTAGACTGTCGATTCTCCGCTCCGAATCCGCCGCACCTCGTCTTGACCGATCCATAGATCCCCGTTCTCTTCCTCTACAACGAATGAGGGGATTAACCACTGGCTGGTTCGCGCATCATGTACCAACGCGCTATTGATATACCTGATATCCTCCTCGTCGTTACGACAAACAAGTTGACCGCTACCGAATACTCTCTCCTTTGCAGACCAATGATATCCGTTTCGCCCTGGATACTCGGAATACGTTTGATGCGTATCCGGTCGGTAATCGAATTGGAACGTTGAATTCTTCGGATGGAACCACAGGGACGTGGGGCGCCCTGTCTCTGAAGGAACACAGCAACCGGTGTAAAGCAACCCGTTCGGGGTCCTGAACAGCCTCGGCAGATAGGGAAGGCCAAAATCAATTCCTGTTCCTCTCATGGCGTTTTTCCCGTACGGGTACGTTTTCCATTCTCCGTTTTTTCTCTTCACCAGACGATCGCTTCCGTTGAACCACAGGGTTCCTGTTCCGTCCTCGAAGATCGAAAAGACGCGATCGCCGTATTTAGCAATGCCTGGCGGCGTTTTCCATAGATGCGGAGAACGTCGCGCAGCTCCGGATCGCGTCAAAACCCACAACCCGCTTGCCGGATCGTTGCTTATGTCCAGTGTTTGTCCAAACAAAAACTCGTTCCGTACCGGCAAGCTCACGCCGTCATGGTCCAGGTAAATCGTCGTTGCGGTCAGAAGATTCAGCATCCACGGGACTCTATTGCTGTCCAAAATCGTGAGCGCTATGTAGGGAGTGTCCCCTTCAATCGTCTGCCAGGACGATGTGCCATCGAAATAGATGGGGACAGTTCTGGACCCGTTGTCTAGCCAACCCAAAAAGGTGAGTCCGCCGCTGGGTGCTTCCCGTGGCCAGATGATGTCCTGGAGATTGAACTCTTCGTGAACGCTGTATTGGGTCAGTTCGGTAACCCGAGGCTCGTCGTCATCTTGTATCTGAATCTTTGTGAGTTTACCCCAGGCCGCGATCCAAATTGCACTTCCTCGGTCGCGTACGATATTCTCTTTGCGGACGCCGCCGGATCCAACAATCTCTCCGCCTACCAGATACGGAAGGCCGGCCGCTGTCGCGTCGAGGATTGTCGTCGTCCGCTTGGATACAGCGTCGAAATGGAGGAGCTGGTCCGGTGTGAAAATCAGCACACGATTCGTCGCACTCGGAATCAGTGTTAACGGCTGAGCGGTATTCAGGATTTCTTCGACCGGGTACGAGGTCCAGTGTCCTTCTCTGTACCGCTCAAGGCCGTAATAGCGATACTCATTGAAGCCCACACGTTCGCGAGAAACACTCCAGATTTCTCGCGACGCGCCTTCCACCGGCAACGACCGTCCAATGCCGGGAATGGTCTGGACAGAGTAGCCGTCCAAACGGATAAAGTCGCTGTTACTTCCTTTGTGAGTGATCACGGCTCCGTTGGGTGAGATGGAAAGTCTCGCTAACCTTGTCCTCGAGCCGAAAAAACCGTCTGCTGCCGACCAGTACCGCCAGAGATGCCCCGGCAGCGACCAGAAATCGCTTTCGGCCTGTTGGGCAGTCTCATTGCCCAAGACAGGACGTCCATTCAGACGGCCGACGAATTCCGCATCTCCGGTTACGTCAGATGACGGAATAGCACGGTACGTCAGAAACGTGGAACCGGGTTCAACGAGAAGGTCCCATTCGATCCCGGATTCACCATGTCTTCCGGCGTGACTGACCGCTTCGATGGTCCAGCCCGAGGGGGGTTGTTCACGGAGTGTGACTTCCCTCGGCTGATCTCCGGCGTGGACGATTTCCAGTGTTACATCGAGCGGTTCGCCTGCGCTGTAGTAACCGTGCGACAGAGACCGAATCGCCACCGGCTCAGGGCGCGAAAGACTCACCCTACTCGCACGGGCATGTGCGAGCTCCTCATTATCTTCTCCGTTTGCCAGATCGATGCCGTATCCCACACGCGGATTCATCGGCAGGACCCGTTGATCGGCGAAATGCCATGTCTCGCCGTCTAGAGACCATTCGGAGAACACGAGATTCGCGGAAGCGATTCGAGTGATGCGCAGAAAGACGCCGCTTTCCGGCATCGGGATGTTTTGATTGTCAGGGTTGCTTACCGACTTGTTCGTGTAGTACGTACGTCTCGCATATCGATAAGAGATTCCCAGGTTGTTCCCGAAAACCCCGATTCCGTAATACGCTGAATACACGTCGTCAGGCCGGTTACGAATTTCCAACGCAACATAGGACCGCCCGGAAGTCCGCTCGAAAGAATCGATTTTCGCCGAGATTGTCCAGGATTCATCTCTTTCGGCATACAGATAGAGCCCCTCATCCTGCCAATTTGTGAAATTCCCATTGCCGTACAGATCATACTCTTGATTCTCACCTGATCCGGAAACAATCACGTTCCCAGCGGCCTTATTGAGGCCGGTCATGGGTGGGAATTCCCATGTCCCCCAGTCTGCGATGTTCTCGAAAATGCCAAGATTGCCGCAGATCGTTGCCTGCCCCTGAATAGCCAGATTACCTGCTTTTCCGCTAAGGGTTGCGATCCCTGTCGCTGCCTGTGTTGGACGCAGCGTGTAAGCGATATCCGTCGACCCCGGTGGAACGGGTAACGACCAACGAATCTCGCCGTCCCCTAGCGCGCCATCATTCCCGATTCCTTCCGCAACCCACCCGGCGGGAATGCTCTCAACGATCGTTGCATCTTGTGGCGAGTCGGAGGGATTGACGATGTTCAGCGTAACTCCGATGCTATCGCCGGTTGTGTAGTGACGCTTCAAGAGGTTTCGTGTCGCGAATGGCGGAGCGGGCTCCATGCGCACGTCCGAGATAACTCCGTGTGCCAGCTCCGTATTGTCCGCGTGATTTGTAATCGCTACGCCGTATGCGACTTTTTTCGGCAGATCAACCTCTTTGATGGTGAGTGTCTCCCATGTCTCACCGTCCTGTGACCACTCCGAGAGGAGGAGATTGAAGGGAAGGAAGCGGGTAACTCGGATATAGACCGGCTGCCCGAGTTCCGGATGCGGCATGGCGTCATAGAAGGCCCCCCGCGTACCTGCAGTTAGAGAACCTCCGAACGCGCCTTTCTCCTCTCTCCACTGCACAGAGACCATATCTCCGTAAGGTGGATTCGGTCCGGAACGCAAGTAGCTGTAGAAGACAGGGGCGTCCGCCTCCTGGGCGGGCTCGCGGACCATGACGCCGAGCTTGGAGAAGTAGGTGTCGCTGCTGCCGTCGTCGATGTATCGTACGGCACAGGAAAGGCTCCACGAACCCTTTCTCTCCGTGTAGGCGAAGAATCCTTCGTCAATTGTGAACCAAATGTCGTCGCCGTTCCCGTATATGTGATAAACGGTTTCGCCGTCCTCTTCCGACACCTCGATCCGGCCGGGCACTTTGTATTGCCCCTGCTGCGGCGGGGATTTCGGCGATCCCCAGTCGGCGGTCTTTTCAAAGAAACCTTGATCGCCGGACGGGTTCGTTTCCTGGGCAAAGAGAGGCGATGGAAGTAAGAGGATGACAACGGCTATCGCGAGGGCGGGTATGCTATTATTCACCAGGGCTCTCCTGTTGTGATGGAATGGTATGATTCCAACATTTCGGTTTGGCAGGTGTCTAGGTTTCCGATGGGGAAAAACCAAAGCGGCGTCGGGGCCGCAACATGGAATGCATGGGGTGAAACAACGGTGAAGGTCGGTGAGTTGATAAGACTCCTCGAAAACGACGGATGGAGACAGGTCCGAATGAAGGGCAGTCACCGACAGTTTCGCCATCCGTTAAAGCCAGGTACTGTAACTGTATCTGGGAAGCCGAGTGCCCATGTGCCACCCGGAACGCTCGCAAGTGCCTTGAAACAAGCCGGACTGAAAAGATGAAGGAGCCAAGGATGAAATACATGGTCGTCATCGAGAAGGGGGAAAACGGATACGGCGCGCATGTTCCGGACCTTCCCGGCTGTGTCGCGGCGGCGGAATCGCGCGAAGAAGTCCTACGCCTTATCAAGGAGGCGATCGAGTTCCACATCGAAGGTCTCCGCGAAGCGAACGAACCCGTCCCCACTCCGTCGTCCGTAGGCGAGTTTGTAGAAGTGGGAGCCGCTTAAGAGGCGGGAAAAACCAAAGCGGCGTCGGGGCCGCCGCACCCCAAATTGACCAGCGAGACTTGACCTCCTGCCATCAAATCTATCATCCTTCTGCCTGACCCGCGAGAACCACCCCAGCGGAGGATAGGATGCCCGAACAAACGATCATAATTGTCGATGATGAAGAAGAACTTCGCGAGAATCTAACCGATTTGCTCGAATTCAAGGACTACACGGTTCACGCGTACTCCAATGCCGAAGATATGCTGGGCGAACTCGATGGTATCCACCCAGATCTGTTTCTGCTCGATTATCAATTGCCCGGTATGGACGGGCTCGAATTGTTACGGCTTGTGAAGAAAAGACTGCCTTCGGTGCCGGTCATTATCGTAACCGCGTCAACGCAACCTGCGGTTATTGAAGAGGCCCAGAATTCCGGCGTGGACAAAGTTGTCCACAAACCATATACCCAAGCGGATATGATTGCGGCTATCGACGAATTGATTTCCTAGCGAACTGAATAATTGCTACCTCACCGCCGATCGAAACCGCCAGGTCAAAAACAAAATCATCAGGATGCACGGGACAAAGGAAAGTGAGATCATCGCGGCTCTCAGTCCGGCAGTCTCAGCAGTGAATCCCATGATTCCCGGGAAAATGATGCCCCCGGCATTTCCGACCACAGCGAGGAACGCGAACATCGACGCGCCGGTGTGGGGGAACGCCTCGGAGGCCAAAGCCATAATCGTCGGCCACATCCAGCCCACAAAGAAACCCATGACGCCGAACGCCGAAAGAACGACCAACGCGGAGTCTGCGACACCCGCCGTTACAAGACAACCGGCGCAGACCGCCCCGGCGAGAATTAACATATCGGTTGCGGACATCCACCTCTCGATACGCCCAGCCAGAATCCGGCCCACACCCATCGCAAGGCTGAGAACCATTAACCCAACGGCGCTGTTCTCGCGCTGCCACCCCATCACATTCTCCAGATAGGACGGCAGCCACTGCGCCGCGCCGAGTTCCGCACCGGCCCCGCACAGGATACCCGCAACAAAGAGCAGAAATCCCCACCGCCGCAACCGGCTCAGCGTTCCTGTATAGGATTCCGAAGAGGGGTACAAGACCGATACTCGCCGGATTCGGAGACAAAACCAGAACCCAACTCCATATGCTAGAGGGATCGCAATCATGGCCACATAAACCCACTGCCAACCATGTAAATAGCCTTGCTCCACAACAGCCATTTCACCAGCACCGGGCGGATCGAACATCTGGAGAATTGTCCGGGATACGAGAATCACCCCCGCCGCGCCCAATGCATAAAAAGCGTGTAGCGCGTTGACCGCCGAGGTTCTGCGCTCGGGGAAGGTTTCACAGATCACCGGAGTCAATATGGTTTCCAGTACCCCTGCGCCGAAGCCCGCCATTAAAGCGCCTATTACGAGTACCCAACTATCCCAGGCCACCGCAAAAAGGGCGAAGCCCGCACATTGAAGAACTGTTGCCGAATAGAAGAAAGGACGGGGACCGAGACGGTCGGAGAGAGGCGCTATCGTTAATAATGCCGCGATGAACCCCCAAAACGTGCAGCCCAGGAGGAGCCCCTGCTCGGAATAATCGAGGCCGAACGTGTCCGAAATTGACGAAAGACAGACGGGGGTGACATTGACCGCCGCGGCAATCCCCAGCATGGCACTGTAACACGACCAAAGAAACAAACGAGAAACCGCCGGTGATTTCAAAAGGACAGCCTCTGTCTAAAGATCCTGTTGTGGATTCCGGTGATGGTAGCGCCTTTTGCGTCCTCACAAGAGAGTCGAGGGAGAGTTGAGAGTTACTTTTGCCTTTTCCGATCTGGTCGCCAGCAAAAGAAGGAAACTGAATCACGCCTAGTGTGTGATCGTTTTCATGAGCAGCTTGGCACATGGGTAACAGTTGTCTTTCCCCAAGCTTGACGCTCCGGCAAAGAAGTCAACGGGGTATAGGAAAAGAAATTCTCAACCCCCTCTGTATCTCCCCCAGACTTTGGGGGAGACTACCGAAACCAAGCGCAAATTGGGTTCGGTTTGGCTTGTTTCCTGTTCCTCCCCGGAAGATCGGGGGAGGAATCTCATGGGTTGCCGAAGGCAAACATGAGAACCATAGAGGAGGGGGTTGAGATCCGTTTTCTCACTTTTTGCCGCACCCTCTTACTCAGGAAAAATCGAGGTCGAGGATCACTTTCGTCATTCCCGGTATTCGTTCGATGGTCTCTCCCTGAATGATGTAATGCCGATGTCCGAACGATTGGCGCAAGACGGAAAGCGATTTTTCTATCCCCAGATAAATCAAATCGTTATCGTCATAAGTGCCGCGAGCCTCTTCTTCAAGCGCCAGGCAGATTCGTACGGTCCAGTCGGTTTGGACAATGACGAGTTCTTTTGGTTCGAAATCGAGTCTGGCCATTGCTGTATGAATCGTTTAAGTTATGATAAGTCAATATATAAGGATAGCCGGTATTTATTCGAGGCCAAAATTGACCGATAAAGCCGTTACCCGTTCTAACGTCCAGTCGTATCAAGAGGATACAGTGAGTCACGAGTACACGAAGGGAACAGAAGCCGAGGGCAACGACGGGATTGCTGTGAACAGACAACCATTGGGCGCTAGCGCAACTGTTGAAGCAGACCCCTGGCCCAATGCAGGAGAGACGGGCTTGGCCCTCCGGGACGGACTGGTAACGGCAGAACAGGAATCTCCTGCATTTCCACTAACTATGCGTGGTCTGAGGGGTCTGTCTGATGAGGAGCTCATGCTGGCCTGCCGAGGCGGGCGGCGTGACGCATTAGACGTATTGTATGAGCGGCATTACCAGCCGGTTTTTGCCTTTATCCTTCGATTGGTTCGCGACCGCCAGCTGGCTGAAGACCTGGTTCAGGAGACATTCCTGCGGGTGTACGGCAGCCGGGAGCGGTGGGAACCTAAATCGAAGTTTACGTCGTGGATGTATCGGATCGCGAGGAACTTATGTATCGACGAGAAGCGTCGATACTGGAACCGGTTGGTTCAATGCGATTCGGACGCTCCACAGGGCGAATCCGGCGATCTTCTGTCGTTTGTGGACACAACGGAAGAAAAGGGGCCGGATGCGCGCCAGGAGTATACCTCCAAAGTTCATGCGGAGATCATCCGGCGAGCGGTCGACTCTCTCTCCGAGGATCAACGGGAAGTGATCATCTTGAACAAATACCAGGGGTTGTCCTACATTGAGATCTCGGAGATACTGGGGGTCACACCGGAATCGATCAAGCAGCGGGCGTACCGCGCTCATTTGAAGCTTAGGAAAATGCTCAAACCGGTTCTTGAAGAGTATCAATAAGTCTCGAAGAGATTCGGTAAGTCTCGAAGAGATTCGGTAGATTATGAACAGAGAATCTTGTCCATTCGACCAGGAAATTCTTTCGCGCTATGTCTGTTGCGAATGCGACAGCGAGGAGCGCATGCGTGTCGAACGGCATGTGCGAACCTGCCGCGAGTGTCGACGCGAGTTGTACGAGCTGGAGGCTGTTTGGAGTGTTCTGGAAGAATGGGATGTTGATGAAGTAAAGGCTCCTTTTGAACCGGAGAAACTGCGCTCGAATTTGACGGAGCGATTTGGGGAACCGAAGAAGGCCGGGTCATGGCGTGAGGCGTTTGCGAAACTCTGGCACTGGGGAATTCTGCGGCCCGTTCCGGTCGCTGTCATGGTTGCATCCTTTGCAACCGTTTTGGCCTGGTGGGATACATTTACCGTGCCGCCTGGGACCGGTACCCCTTCCGATACTGTTCTTCTTGCTGACGCGACCCCGACGCCCGAGCCCGAACCGATTCGGACGGTCGAGCCTGCTGAAAAGGCTCCAAGGGCAGTCGCGGCCACTTCCTTTGACGTGGTGACCCAAAACACAAGACACCTCCAGCAATCCCAGGAAATTGTGGGAGTCCACTTAGAGGGGACGGACGAGGATATTCTGTCGGCGTTGAACCGACCTTCCGTGCCCCTTCCTTTCACTCCTCCGCGAGCCCAGGTGAGCCTGGTTGCCGATCATGACCGGCTGTAACAATCGGCGCTCATGGCTGAATGCTCGCAGGTAATGAATATGCAACGATATTTTTTTCTGACAGCGGTCATCGCTATCGGTCTCGTAACGCCCGGATTCTGTCAGAATTCCGCGGTGGATTTCTCCGAGACCTATGAAGAGCTGCGTGAAACCGCAGTGACGATTTCTATCCGCTTTGCGCTCGGTGCGCAACAGCAGAGTCTTGGGCAGGAGACCGCTCAGCTCGTCGACTCTCTCAAGCAGTTCAACAATTCGCTCACTCAGAATACCTTCCAGCCGATTCAATTGATCGAGTTCTGGCAGAATTATTACGAGCGGGTCAACGCAGTTCACACAAGTTTGATGGAGTTTATTGCCCGGCAGAGCGGCGAGGCGACCTACCGGGTCATGGGAGCGGCTGTTCGCGAGGACGGTCTCGTGCTGTCGAACAGCGCCTCTGTACTGTCGAGTACGAGTGTGCGGAGTATCGAGGTGTGGGATGCCAACCAGATGGTGTACAGCGCAACGGTTTGTGCGCTCGATTTGATGACCAATCTGGCGCTACTCAAGGTCAACGGCGCCCATTTCGATAAGGTGTTATCCGTGACGCCTGCGACCGAGGCTCCCGCTCCGGGATCGCCGGTTTTCTCGATTCAACATTGTTACACACCGCGACAAACCACGCCGGTCGTCGGAACGATGGGAAATACCGGCTATAACGGGTATGGCTATCAGATGAACAACTCCCGGGCGATCCATGAAGAGTATTTTCAGATGGTCATGCCGGTTTATCCCGAGAGTGAAGGGGCGCCGATCTTCGACCAAAACGGCAATCTACTGGGGCTTCTCGCATTCGAGTATCGTGGAGCGAATTATCCCGGGACTGCGTTCGGTGTCCCCTCCTGGATGATTGCCGATGTCGTGACCGATTTGATTCGATACGGGCGTCGATACCGGGGAGCGCTCGGAGTGACCATCGAGAACAACACCCGCCGAATTTCCGAGATCTATCCGGACGGCGCCGCCGACCGGGCCGGACTCGAGGTTGGCGATGTGATTGAGTCGTTCAACGGCGTTCAGATCAACAACGGAATCCACCTTCAATTCTTGCTGTTTCGCACGCGACCGAATCAGGTGGTCCACATGCAGGTTCGCCGCAACAATCAGGTCCATTTGATCGAAACCGAAATGGATCTCAGAGCGCCTCTGTCAAACCGATGAGATTCGCCGCCACAGATGTCTGGTGACGCCGGGTTCGACTGCTCCGGTACCTCCCGGAAGGAACTCGGAATGGGTGAGCCCAGCGGGGCGAGGATTGGCGTCAAGTACATGTGCCCTCAATCGTCCCCTCGATGTGACTTCGAGTTTCAGATCCACTCCGACAAGGCCCAGTCCCGGAAACGCTTTTGCGGCGGAAATGGCTACATCGGACAGATGCTCGACTGTCTTAAGATCGATCGGGACGGGAGCTTCGCCGGGGCCTCTTAACTTTGCTAAGGCGCCACGGCTGAACTTGCAGATGAGTCCCCCGCGTGAGGTAGACGATACCCACTCGTCTTCATCTCCGGCCACTTGCAGATAACCGCTCTCGGCCCGATAGGCTTCTCCATCGAAACTGACGTTGATTCTCAGATCGCAACTCCGACCGTTCACACTTTCCGGAGGATGGAAACGCACATTCCCGACGACCTCTCGGATCAATACATCATCTTCGTCCGCCAGGAGCTTCACACGGTTGGCGATAGAAGACCAGTTGGCTTCCTCTCCGATTCGGAGAACCCATTTGTCCACGCCATGGCCCTCCGTGCCCGAGTTTGGCTGGAACGAATAGAACATCGATTCACCGATTGGCTCCTTGGACGAGGAACAGAACCGCTGCAAACGGGAGGCGATCTCTTCGGGAGTACTTCCCTGGAGGATCAGCGCCGAACGCGGGGTCGGAACAGAGTGTTCCTGCCAGAGATCGTAGGAGACGATTTTGCTGTCCGCCCATTCGGCGGTTCGCACGTATGGATTCAACTCGAGAATTTCATTGTCACTCGCAAGGAAGGAGATCTTGCGATGTGTTTGTTGAGACGCGCAGAGAACAAGAGTCGCCTGAACCAACGGAGGCGGTTCCAGGTTTGCCTCGATAAGCCGATGAGATGCCGAATCGTAGAAGATAAGCCGATTGGGACGACACCGTGCATCCAGCCAGGAGACGTGGGCCAGGCCGACCTGCCACCGCAGGGAGCCGAGATTTTCCAGGTTATATACCAGACTGTCGATCATGAGTGGGAAACACTCATTGGTCACATTTGGAAACGATTCGAATGCGATCAAGACCACGGGGCGATCGCCGAGTAGACTATCCCGTTCTTTGTCCGCGAAGGTGCCCGGGCAAATCCGGAGTTCGGGAGCCGCGCGTTTACCGATCAGCTGCTCCCAAACAAGGAGAGCGATGCGTTGGCGGAACTCATCTGTTTGAATGTACTCTCTTACATCCCCGGTGAGAGACGGGCAGATCTCTTTTTGAACGATGTTGAGCAGCTCCCCGATATCTTCTCTCCATAGATGCCTGGTCAGTGACTGAACGGTTTCGAATCCTTCGCCGGTCTTTGCCTCGATAGCGCTCGGGTTCAAGTCGGGACACTCTCGTTCCAACCGTGCGATCAGGAAGTATTTGAGGATGAGCGAGATATCATACACCGGTATAGGACGAGCGAGTCGCTTACCGGTCGCCGCCTCCGCGGCGGCCGCAGCGCGAGTGACAGCGCTCAAGAAATCGTCAGAATGCCGATCGGCCAATGCGCAATTCCTCTTCAAGAGCGCCCGGGTTTATCCCGGGCGAATTTCACACGTCCGGGATAAACCCGGACGCCACGGGGTTATATCATGACCATTGTGATATTACCTCACCGAAATGAGAGGGCAATAGAGGCGAGTAAGCTGTAGAAAATTCATCGGGATTCTCTTGTCTGCCTAGCTCTTGTCTGCATGGCTCTTGATTGCCTAATGTAGATCCGTCGTATCTCTTCCAAAGCATCTCGGTGATTGCTGTAGTCCGGATAGGTCCACGGCAAGTTATGAAAATGGCCTTTTTGATAGAACATCGTCACTTCTGCGTAGATGCCGTCTCTGAGATAGACACGATGATAGAATGCCTTTGTACTCGCCAGCACCAGATTCGCGCCGGAGATAAGCCCCGGATCGAGATTGACCCGCCGGTTTCCTCCCTCATCGGCAAGATTCGACTCGATCTCGTTCGCATAGATTTTTACATCCGGAAGGATATCGGGAAGAACGAGATCCTTGAATGACACGTACATCCGCTGGATGCCGGTTCCCATCTCAGCGTCGTAATAATCGGTTTCGTTGAATTGAAAAACGTCGCTTCGGTAGTCGATCGATCCGAGTCTGTCTTCGAGTCGTTTCTCAGCCTTTTCCCACCACGCTGTGTCGCGGTAGAGGACACCGCAGATCAATTTGACCGGTTGAGGAAAAGCGATTTCGCCCACGATGTACTTTCCAAGAGACGGCGGATTCAGACCTATCGTTGTTTCGCCTGGGGCACCATGTTACAAGTAATCGCAACGGTACCGCCAGGACGCTGTGCCGCACGAAACCGGTTTGGAGCAAGTACCATGGCGCGAAGGTCTTCACTATTGATTATTCTGTTGGTCATGTCGACGATCTCGGTCTTTGGGGAGGAGGATCCACCGGAGCTGAGTTTGACCTTGCGACAGAGTGTTGAAATCGCCTTGGGAAGGAATCTCTCCTTACAGATCGAGCGCCTGAACGTCGATGTTTTCGAAACCTACATTCGGGAGAACAAGGCGGCATTCGATCATGTTTGGAATTCAGGGTATACGCGCCGCGATTTGGAAATCCCGAACACCAACCCCTTCCAGGGCGGCGGTGCGGCAGGTGGAATTCAGATGCCGCAAAACGATCCGGTTTTGATCGATCTGTTGAGGCAGGGGATGACTTTGAGCGAATTCATGGACTTGTTTGATTTTCAGAACGCGTTTCGGCCCAGCGGACCTGTGCAGGTAACGGAGTACAGCGAAGAACACCATCAGTTCGAAACCGGCCTTTCGAAGACATTTCATTGGGGGACGCGGTACGATCTTTCCGTTCTCCTGGATCGGCACGAATCGAGCAATCCGTACGAGGGGCTGAATCCCGCGAGCGACACCGAGTTACGTTTGACGATTACGCAGCCTCTTTTGAGGAATTTCGGCCCTCAAGCCAATTTGATTCAAGTGCGCACATCGGAGAACGATCTCGAGATCTCAAAGGCCGAACTTCGCGCGAAAGTCCTGGATGTGATTTTCAACACTCTCACAGCCTATTGGACAATGATTCTCCGTCAGGAACAGTTGATCATTCAGCAGGAATCGTTGCGTTTGGCTGAGGACCTTCTGGTCAACAACCGGGCTCGTGTCAAAGCGGGAATACTCGCGCCAATCGAGATTCTGTCGGCTTCGGCTGGTGTGGCCGCCCGTCGTGAAGCAGTCATCGTCTCCGAGAACAATCTAGTGAACGCGGAAGACAATTTGAAACGGATTCTTGAACTCCGGGAAGACGAAAGACTCTGGGACGTCCATATCATTCCGGCCGAGAAACCGGAATATGTTCCGCAGGACGTGGATACTCAAAAGAGTCTGCGTGTAGCCAAGAAATGGCGGCCGGAATTCCAGCGTCTGGAACTCGGCATCGAAAATAATGAGCTCAATGTAGAATACGCGGAGAATCAGCTGAAGCCTCAGCTCGATGTCTCCGTTGGTGCATGGACCAGCGGTCTTGGAAGCGATACGAATGATAGTCTCGAATGGTTGGATGACGGGGAGTTCGTTTCGTATACCGCCGCACTCCAATTCAGTTATCCGCTCGGCAACAACGCAGCGGAAGCGCGGCTAAAGCGGGCGAAGCTCCGGGCGCAACAGACTCAAAACTCCTTGGAGGACCTTCATCGGGCCGTTGAACTCCAGGTGCGGACAGCATGCCGGGAGATTGAGACGAACCGGCAGCGGATCGAGGCGAACGATGTCGCCGTAGACCTGGCGGAAGAACGACTTCGTGCGGAAGAAGAGGCGTTGCGGGTGGGGATGGCAACGAGTCACGATGTTTTGGATTTTCAGGAAGACCTGACAATTGCGCGGGGACAGTATACGCGGTCGGTAATCGATCACATCATCTCGATATCACAACTCGATTATGCACAGGGAACCCTGCCGGAATCATTAGGGTTTCAGATTCAAGGACAAACCGAGGGAGAGCGAACCTCCCGGTGAGCCGTGTCTTTTGCGCCGATTCAGGATTCGTCTTGTTTCGTGACCCAGACTTTCAGCTCCGCCGTCACATCGCCCGATAGCCGCACCGGGACGGTATACACTCCCAAAGCGCGGATGGATTCATCGATATTGATCTTACGACGATCTACATCGATGCCTTCTTTTGCCAGGGCGTTCGCGATGTCTGCATTTGTGACGCTTCCGAATACGCGGTCCTCTTCTCCCGTGCGGACGGGGATGCGGACCTCCATACTGGAGATTTTTTCGGCAAGATCTGTCAGGGTCTTCACCTGACGTTTGCGCTTATCGGCAAGCACACGGCGCTGATGGTCGACTTTATGGGCGTCCTTACTGGATGTCAGTGAGGCCATACCGCCGGGTATCAAGTAATTGCGAGCGTAGCCCGGTTTGACTTTGACGATTTCGCCCTCTTCGCCTAATCCGTTTACGGCCTCACGCAAGATCACTTCCATGATTGACTCCTCCAGAATCCGATTATCGGGTGGGCCTTCGGTCAGCCGGACAATCCCGGGACCAGCGGCTCCTCACGGTCTTCTCGTTGCAAGACGGTGTCTTTTTTCCAGTTTTTGTCGTCGGTCTCGGGATACTCGACGATGTAATGCAGGCCCCTGCTCTCTTTACGAGTCAAAGCACACTGTACAACAAGACCGGCAACCTCGACGATGTTTCGAAGATCGAGCAGATCCGCCTGGCAGAAGCCTTCTTTAAGGTATCCTTCGACTTCCTCTTTCAGAGTTCCCAACCGTCGTTGCGCAAGCTGAAGCCGACTCTCGGATCGCACGATTCCTACATAGTCCCACATTAATCTGCGGAGTTCGTCCCGGCAGTGTGCGATACGAACGGCTTCCAGATCGCGCCTTACCTCGCAACGAGGACAAACAATAATGCTAGCGGGACACGTCTCCTTATGCAATCCTTCCCGCAGCGTCTGTTCTACTGCACGTCCGCCGAATACCAGCGCTTCCAGCAGTGAATTACTGGCCAACCGGTTTGCTCCGTGGACTCCCGTACATGCGACTTCGCCCACTGCAAAGAGACCCTCAATCGGGGTTTCTCCGTATAAGCCCGTCGGGATACCGCCGCAGGAATAATGGGCTGCCGGTACGACAGGAATCATGTCGCGGCTCAGCTCAATGTTTCGGTCGCGACAGTGGCGGGTGATGTTTGGGAACCTCTTCGCAAATTCCTGTTGGTTGATGTGGCGGACATCCAGATACGCGTGAGGGTCGCCCCGCTTCTTCATCTCGCTGTCGAGGGCGCGGGCAACGATATCGCGTGGAGCGAGGTCTTTGAGCGGGTGATGATTCTCCATAAACGCGTATCCGTCTTTGTTGCGAAGAATACCGCCCTCTCCGCGTACCGCCTCCGAGATCAGGAAGGTGCGTTCGCCCGGGCTGTAGAAAGCGGTCGGGTGGAATTGGATGAATTCCATGTTGGAAACCGGAAGTCCCTGCCGGTACGCCATCGCGACTCCATCGCCTGTTGCGATCTCCGGATTGGTGGTGTAGAGATAAACCTGGCCGAGTCCTCCTGTGACGAGAATTGTGACCCCGGCTGTAAACGTATGCAGTTCTTTGCAACTTTCGTCCCAGGCTACACACCCCCAGCATCGGGTGGTGTTGTTGTCGCGTATCATCAGATCGATCGCCCGGGTATGTTGGAACATGCGGACACGATCCGACCTGTGTATCTGAAGGAGCAAAGCCCGCTCTACCTCACGGCCGGTCAGATCCTTTGCATGCACGATGCGTCTTGTGGAATGACCGCCTTCCCGTCCGAGAGCCAGAGTCTGTCCGTCGGTGTCTTCGGTGAAATCCGTTCCCCAGCGTCGCAGTTCCTCGATGACTTTCGGACCTTGCTGGACCATGACCTCCACTGCGTCGCGGTGACACAAGCCCGCGCCGGCAACGAGCGTATCCTCGATGTGGGAATCGAATGTGTCGAGCGGGTCGAGGACCGCTGCGATGCCGCCCTGGGCATAGTTGGTGCTGGATTCGAAATCTTCTTTTTTCGTAATGAGGTTGACGGTTCCGTGGTTTGCCGCCTTCAATGCGCAGGTCAGTCCGGCCACGCCGGTTCCGATGATCAGGAAATTCGACTCATAGTGAGACATGGCAGTACCTTAGTTCTTTCCGGGTTGGGAAACGGCCACCGGTTGTGGGCGCAGTCCGGTTGATCCGATCAATATTCAGAATACGTGAGCATTTGGGCCGCTTCCAGGGGGAGGACAAGCGCGAATCCTCGTTCCCATATAGGCCTTGAGACGGAGTGACAAAGAGGGTAGCATGACTGTCCGCCTTCCACCGACTTTGGGCATCTCTATCAGGTGTCTCAGCTTTACGGCAGGGGTCCCAAAATCCTACGGGCATGCCCGTACCGGGAGAAGACTATGGATGTTGACCGATTAGTAACTCAGCTCGCCAGCGATGATCCGGATGAGGTCATGGCGGGTGTTCGCAGTGTAGCCGAGGAGAGAGACAAACTGGATGACAGCGAGTTATCCGAGGTGGTCGCTGTTTTGTGCAGCGTTTTTGCCGCCGATACCAGCGAGCGTCCGGAGATGGCCGAGGTCATCGAGGTTGCTACGGCGGTTCTCGTGGGGATGGGACCGAGGATTGTCCCAACGCTCCTGCTTGCGATGCAGGCCGCCGATGTGCATGAGATCCTTCACTATGCCCGGGCGCTGGGTAGAATCGGTAAGGGGGCGATCGATCCCACAATGCGCTTTTATTCTTCCGCTGGTGAACCCTGGGTTCGTGCGGCGGCTCTGTATGCGATTAGCAAGGTGCAAGATCCGGCGATTGCTTCCGTTGTCCCGGAAGTGCGCCAGGCGCTGCACGACACGGATCACGGTCCCCGCGAGGCGGCCGCCAGGGCGCTCGGAAAAGTCATCCTGCGTATACCTCCGGACGATATTCCGAAGGGACAACGGGATCGGTTGTTTGACGAATTTATGGAACGCGTTTCCGATACTCATCCCGGCGTTCGCGCCCGCATTGTGAGCTGTCTCGGCAAGATGGCGAAGTTCGATTATCTGGACGAACAGCAGAAAGAGCGCGTTCGGGGAACTATGAGGAGTCTGTTGGGGCAGGACGAGGAATTCGAGTGGGATCGGGCGTTTATCGTTCGACGAGAGGCTCAGCAGGCTCTGAATGCAATGGAGAGCTGATACGCGGGGAAAACAAGCAATCTACTTCGAATAGGTGAGTCAAAGAACAGGTGAGTCAAATGTTTGAAATTCTCGAAAAGAAAGAGGTCGCACCGGATACGTATTGGATGGAGATCGAAGCGCCGCTCGTTGCGCAGGCCCGTCAGGCGGGTCAGTTCATCATTCTTCTCGCGCACGAACGCGCCGAGCGGATCCCCATTTCCCTCGCGGGCGGCAGTCGCGAGCGCAACTCCATCTATGTTGTCATTCAGGCCATTGGTCGTTCTACCAAGGAAATCACGAAGCTGAACAAAGGGGACCGGCTGCACAGCGTGCTCGGCCCGCTGGGCTCCCCAACGCCTATAGACAAGTACGGCACGTGCGTTGTGATGGGCGGAGGTTACGGTGTTGCCGCTGTGATCCCCATCGCCGAGGCTCTCAAGAATAAGGGAAACCGTGTTATCGGGATCATCGGTGCACGAAATAAGGATCTGCTTCTGCTCCAGGATGAGATGGCGGAAGTGACTGATGAGGTTCGCTTATCGACGGATGACGGATCGGCAGGTACCAAAGGTTTTGTCACCGACGTGCTCCAGGGACTGATCGACGACGGCGTGGGACTCAACCACGTGTACGCTATCGGTCCGGTTCCGATGATGCGCGCAGTGAGTGAGCTGACTCGTCCCCACAAGATTCCGACGACCGTATCGTTGAATGCGTTGATGGTGGATGGTACCGGGATGTGCGGCGGATGCCGGGTCCTCGTCGGCGGCCAGGCGAAGTTCGCATGTTTCGACGGTCCTGACTTTGACGGCCACCAGGTAGACTTCGATGCACTGATTACACGGCAGAAATGGTATCAGGAAGACGAAAAACTGTGCCTGAACCAATATCTGGCGGATTCAATTGATAAGCCGCTTCGCCCGGAAGGGCCAAAGCCGCCGACGGAGGAAGATGTCCGAAGGAAGCACGGCCCCGATCTCCCTCAGGACCTGTCGCTGTTGCGGCTCCAGAATCTGAAAGCGAAGACAAAATACACCATCCCCAGGCAACAAATCCCGGAACAGGAACCTCAGGATCGGGTTAAGAATTTCTATGAGGTGAATCTGGGCCTGACCCCGGAACAGGCTGTGGCCGAGGCCGCACGCTGTCTCCAATGCAAGAAACCGAAGTGCGTGGAAGGATGCCCGGTCAACATCGATATTCCGAAGTTTATCAAAGAGATTGAGGAAGGCGATTTCCTGGCGGCTGCGCATACGGTCAAAGAAAAGAATACCCTGCCCGCTGTCTGTGGTCGGGTTTGTCCGCAGGAAACGCAATGCGAACAAGTTTGTGTGACCGGCGTGAAGCACAAACCAATCGCAATCGGAAACCTGGAACGGTTCGTGGCCGATTACGAGCGGCGATTCGCCAAGGACAGCACCGTCGAGGTGGCCACTCCCAGCGGCAAGCGCGTGGCGGTTGTCGGGTCGGGACCCGCCGGACTCACCTGCGCGGGCGAGATGGCCCGTCTTGGCCACAAAGTGACGGTGTTCGAGGCGCTCCACCGTCCCGGCGGTGTGTTGGTTTACGGAATTCCCGAGTTTCGTTTGCCGAACGAAATCGTCGATTATGAACTCGAAGGGCTGAAACGCATGGGCGTGGAGTTTGTGACCAACGCGCTGATCGGCCGTGCAAAGACCATCGACGATTTATTTGAAGAAGGCTATGACGCGGTATTTCTGGGCACTGGTGCGGGACTGCCGACGATGCTCAAGATCCCCGGCGAAGAGCTGAAAGGGATCTATACCGCCAACGAGTTCCTGACACGGGTGAATTTGATGCGGGCCGATCGGTTCCCGGTTTACGGGACCCCGGTCACGTGTGGCAAGCGAGCCGCCGTGATCGGTGCCGGAAACACTGCGATGGATGCCGCACGGACAGCATTGCGACTCAACCAGCATTACTCGACGATTGTCTATCGTCGGTCGCGGGAGGAGGCTCCGGCGAGAGATGAGGAAATCAAGCACGCGGAAGAAGAAGGCGTTGAGTTCAATTTCTTGACGAATCCCATAGAGTTCATCGGCGATGATCAGGGGTGGATCAAAGCGATGAAGTGTGTCCGGATGCAACTCGGCGAACCCGACGCCTCGGGGCGCCGCCGGCCCGTTCCCATCGAGGGCTCGGAATTCACCATGGAGGTGGATACCGTCATCAGCGCCCTCGGATTTGGCGTGAATCCGCTCATTCCTACAACAACGCCCGAACTCGACACGAACAAGTGGGGCGTTGTGGTGGTTGCTCCCGAGTCCGGAAGAACCTCGAAGCACGGTGTGTTTGCCGGTGGCGATGTGGTGACCGGCGGTGCGACAGTGATTCTCGCGATGGGACAGGCGAAAGTCGCCGCCCAGGCGATGCAGGAATATCTGGAGACGGGTGTCTTTTAATATCGGGAATCAGAGGTAACGAACGTAGCGTCCGGGTTTATCCCCGGACGCCGTTCGATACAAGTACACAGTCGGGCGTTGTGAATTGACCGGGATGAGGAATAAGCATGAGCTCACAAAAAACACTTCTGTTTGTTAAACCGGATGGAGTCCGGCGCGGCCTCGTGGGAGAAATTATTAGCCGCTGCGAGCGAAAGGGATGGCGACTTCTCGGCATGAAGATGATGCAGGTCAGCCTCGATCACGCGGAAAACCATTATGCGGAGCACAAGGGAAAGCCTTTCTTTGAAGAACTGATCAAATACGTGACCGGCGGACCGATTGTGGCCATGGTTTGGGAAGGCGACAATATCATTCCCATTCTGCGCATGATGATGGGAGCGACCAATCCTGAAAATGCCCAGCCGGGAACCATCCGAGGGGATTTTGCCAACGACTTCACGCAAAATATTGTGCACGGGAGCGACTCGCCCGAAAGCGCCGAGCGGGAGATTCCCTTGTTCTTTTCTCCAGACGAGCTGTGTGACAATTCGCAGTGACAGTCGTTAGTGCCAAGTGATGGGTTGATCCGATTGGTTTCCATTCAGTCCGCTCTTCAGCGGGGTTGGTCTAGGTGAGGGAATGAGACCCATTGGTTCGCTGCTCCGGTCGGTCGGTCATTTCAGCCTCGCCACACTTATCAGTCGAATTCTCGGACTGGTTCGCGACGCATCGTTTACCGCGTTTCTGTCGAAAGAAGTCGCCGACGCGTTCTGGACCGGGATCACCCTACCGAGCACCTTCCGTATGCTCTTCGCGGAAGGGGCTCTTTCCGCCGCATTTATTCCGATTCTATCCCGCCTGCGTGCGCAACAGAGTGAGGAAGACGCGCGTGAATTTACTCGCAGTGTGTTGGGGCTGCTTCTGATCGTCGTTGGTATTGTTGTTTTGCTGGCAATACTGACAGCGCCGATTTATGTTTCCCTTCTGTTTCATAAATGGGAGGACCGGCCGGGTGGCATTATCTTGGCGACACAGATGGTCCAGATGATGTTCCCGTTTCTGTTGTTTATTTCTCTCTCCGCGTGGGCGATGGGGATTTTGAATGCCTACGGTATATTTTTTCTCCCGGCGGTATCCCCTGCGATATACAACCTTGTTGTCGTTGGCGGCGCGGTTTTCGCGGGACTGCGTTTGTCCGGGGTGGATCGGGCCTACGCGATGGCGATCGCGGTGGTTGCGGGAGGATTTTCGCAATTTACGGTACAAGTGCCGACTTTGTATCGTCACCGGTACTCGTTGCGAGCCACGTTCCGCAATCTCCATCCCGAGACCCGTACGTTTTTGCGCGCATTGATTCCCACCGTATTCGGGCTCGCGATCTATCAAATCAATGTGATTGTAAATCGGTTGTATTTCGGTTCCTACCTGGAGGCGGGATCGATTACCTCGTTGACGTGTGCGTTTCGGTTACTTCAGTTTCCGCAGGGTGTGCTCGGTATCGCGGTGGCCACGGCGGCGCTTCCGCGTCTTTCCCACGACGCCTTGGAATCCTCCAGCCATCTGTTCAGTGACACGATGACCCGCTCTTTGCGAGTGTTGATTCTGATTTTGATCCCGGCTTCGGTCGGGTTGATTTTGGTCAGCCACGATCTGGTTGGCATTGTCTACAATCGCGGCGAATTTCGACAGGATGGGTTATTGACACCGACCGCATCGGCGTTGGTCGCTTATTCCATTGGTTTATTGTTCTTTTCCTCCGGAAAACTGCTGACACAGGGTTTCTACGCTTACCGAGATGTCAAAACCCCGGTCAAAATCGGCTGTGTCACGGTTGTGGTGAATGTGGTGTGCTGTCGTTTGCTGCTTTGGATGGGAGTGTCGGGGCTTGCACTCGCGAGCGTGACAGCCAGCTCGGTGCAGGCATTGATCCTGTTTTTTGTGTTGCTTCGGCGTATGCCGGAGTTTCCGATACAGCGGATGGCGGTACTCACACTCAAGGTTCTTCTGTGTTCGGCGCTGATGGCGGCGGTTTGTTTATGGGTCTTGGACTTATTTGCCGGGCTCGGTGAGGGATCGGTGGGGTATCTTGTGAGGGTTTTCAGTTGTGTTGGGTGTGGAGTTCTCGTCTATGCGGCACTGGCATGGGTATTCCTGCGCGACGAGATTTTTAACCTGTTGGAGCTGAGAGGGAAGAGCGACGAGGGCGAGGAAGAATCTGTCGAATGAGCAGAGGACTCATCCGGACGATGATGGATGCGGCGGAGGAAAGACTGCGAGCTCTCGGTTGTCCCAAGATCAATCTCCAGGTGCGAACATCGAATAAAGAAGTGATCGATTTTTATAAACGATTGGGGTATTCTATTGACGATGTGGTGAGTATGGGGAAACGATTACCCCCGGCTGGGCCGGGAACGAGTCCCGATTCCTATCGAGAGTCCGAGGGAGAGTAAGGATGAACGGGAAAGGATTTACCCTAATCGAACTGCTGATCGTTGTGGCGATCATCGGTATTCTGGCGGCCATTGCAATCCCCAATTTCTTGAACGCGCAAACACGCGCCAAGATTGCGCGTGAACAGGGCGACATGCGGTCTGTGGCGACAGGTGTCGAGTCTCTGCGAATGGACACGGGGGTCATGCTGATCGATCACTGGGATGACGATACGACAGAAGGACGCGAGCGTGTGCGGGATATTTTTAACGACGTAGGCAATCTGCCCGAGGGCCAACGCCATAACGAACATATTTTGGCTCCGCTCACTTCGCCGATCTCGTACATGAGTTCCGTACCGCAGGCGGCGTTCCGAGTCAAAGCAGAGAACCGCAGCGATTCTCAGGGGGTCTATTACTATCTGTACGCCGACAATGATCCGAAGATTCACTCCCACTCGACAACGTACGATCATGGACTCGGTTCATTTTTCCCCGATATTGCACCGAAGTTGGGATTTCAAGTAATGAAAGAGGGAGATTTTGTACTCGTCAGTATCGGCCCAGACGGTCAGTTGGGATTCGGCGGCGGGTACGGCGATCAAGGACGCGGCGTACCCTTCGAGGCCTCGAATGGGCTGAACAGTTATGGCGATATTATTTTCCTCAGTAGCGGGGGAGAACGGTAAGATATCCCGCAGCAACCTCCTGTTCGATCGGACCCATGTCGAGTAGAGGTCGGATCAATGAGACTACAGGGCGTTATTGATCTCCGCCGCGCGGTTTTTGCGACTATCTCCGCCGCAGATTCCGATGTCGCCGATACTTACCAGTCCGTTGGTCGGGTGGTAGATCCTCCCGGCATCATCCGAAGCGCCGCTGGCGTACCACTCCAGAGCGCTCTGTGATTTGTCCGGTCCAAAACTGTACAGAAGATATCCCTCCATTGAGAGACTCTGATCCAGCCCTGCGCGTCCCGCCCAGGTCCAGCCCCGATTTTCGGGCAGAATCCGGAAACTGAAATACTTGTAGCATTTCTGCCACTCGCCCCATGCCGTCCCGTCGCTGAACCGATCCGCACCGCCGAATGGATCGAGCATACTCACCTGGGCGATGTACGATATGGGGGTGGTCAGAACGCGCAGATCCTGAAGCAGATCGGCCCCCGGCCCGAGCGGAAATGAGTTGTTGTCGATCCGGTAAGCCTCGAGCGCTGTGCTGACCGCCTTCAGGTCGCCTTTGACTCGCGCGACCTTCGCCCGAATCTGAGCGTTCAGAAAGTTGGGTACCGCAATCGCCGCGAGGATCCCGATAATCGCGACGACGATGAGAAGCTCGATCAAGGTGAACGCGTTTTTTCTCATTATTCTGCTCTCCTGTAGAAAATCGATCTTCATATCAACCCCACCCTTTCCCTCCCCAATCTTGATGGGACCGCAAAAAGTCGGAAAAACGGATTTCAACCCCCTCCTAACCTCCCCCGATCTTC
>CAZTDD010000085.1:0-30234 GCA_964612675.1 uncultured bacterium | reverse complement strand
GGCCCTCTCCCAGAGGGAGAGGGAGAAGAGCTCTCCCGACTTTTTGTGACGGCGTCAATCTTGGGGGGGGCGCAAAAAGTCGAAAGTTCGCATCGGAAGTTCCCTCTCCCCCCGGGAGAGGGTTAGGGTGAGGGGCGATTATTGGACTTTTCGCGATCCCGTCAATCTTGGGGGAGACGGAGGTTTTCGTACACTTTTTCTGTTTCGAGACAGCCTCGGGAGTTTTTTTCGAAAGAAGAACACTCTCGAAAGAAACGAGATGAGGATGGGTTCTTTGTTTTCATGTTGCTCTAGATTCAAGGGATGGGTTTTCTCGCATGGGAATTTGACGCGGCTCTTTGTGGGGACGGTCTGCATTTTTGCGATCATGAGTGTTCTGAATCCTGACCGGTTTTTCACGCAGAGGAATTTCACATCCATGTCGTTCCAATTTCCCGAGCTTGGGATCTTCGCTTTGGCGATTATGGTATCGTTGATCACAGGAGGGATCGATTTATCTGTCATCAGTATTGCGAATCTGGCTGGGATTCTTGGGGCGTTTATCTTGACATCGCCTTTTGGCGGTGGCACGGGCGGCGAGATGAATGTTCTCGGGATCGGAGCCGCATGTACGGCGATGCTCGGCGCGAGCCTACTTCTTGGCTTGTTGAATGGCGTCTTGATTGCTTATTTACGGATTACACCGATTTTAGCGACGCTTGGTACGATGCAGCTGTATATGGGGATTTCTTTTGTTTTGACCAGGGGGCATGCGGTAGCGGGATATCCGGAATCATTTTTATACATCGGCAACGGTTTTCCTTTGCGAATTCCCATCCCATTGGCTGTGTTTTTGCTCCTTGTTGTTTTGTTTCATTGTGTGTTGAACAAAACCAGACTGGGGATTCATCTCTATATGATGGGAAGCAATCCGACAGCCGCACGGTTTTCCGGAATCGATGTAAGGAAGCTGATTGTGAAAACGTATACGCTGAGTGGTTTTCTTTCCGGAGTCGCTGGGCTTATTATGATTTCGCGT
The DNA here is from genome assembly GCA_964612675.1 of uncultured bacterium. Classification (GTDB taxonomy): domain Bacteria; phylum Hinthialibacterota; class Hinthialibacteria; order Hinthialibacterales; family JAKPRU01; genus CAZTDD01. The sequence continues at coordinate 29,216 of CAZTDD010000085.1, read as the reverse complement.
GTGAATTCGGCGAAGGCGGATTACGGGAGTTCGTATCTTCTGCAGGCGGTTCTGGTCGCGATCCTGGCGGGTGTGAATCCGCGCGGCGGATTCGGTAGTGTTTGGGGACTTGTTTTCGCTGTTCTCTCGCTTCAATTCCTGTCCAGCGGTCTGAACATGCTTCGATTTCATGATTTGTTCGGCGAGTTTATCAACAATTTTACGAAGGAATTTACGTGGGGGGCGTTGTTGCTGGTTGTTATGGTGGTGAATACCTGTTTTGAGGGACGTGAGGTGAGGCGGTAAAAAGTCAGCGGGGCGGAACAAGAGAAGCATTCAACCCCCTCTGAATCTCCCCCAATCTTTGGGGGAGAAACCGCAGACGGACTCGGCTTGATTCAGCCTCTTTCTTTTTCCTCCCCCGAAGATCGGGGGAGGTTAGGAGGGGGTTGAGGTCCGTATCCCAAACTTTTTGCGATCCCATCAGTCTTTGACGGTGTCGCAAAAAATCAGCGGGATGCGAAAAGTGAGGTGTCAACCCCCTCTGTATCTCCCCCAGGCTTGGGGGAGAAGTCAGACAAAGCATTGCCTCTATTCCTCCCCCGAAGATCGGGGGAGGAGTGTTACCCATGTGCCCGGTCGTTCACTCATGGCTTGCCGAAGGCAAACATGACAGCCGTAGAGGAGGGGGTTGAGATCCGTTCCAGTTTCAGTTCTTTAAAGGTTCAGGGATCGAGGAAGAGCGGCTCGACTGAAGCCTCGGCCTCCCGGCTGGGTGTTCGAGTCTAGGAATTAGTTGTTTCCCAATTCGGTGTTGGGTTTGTGATTTGGGGCTTTGTGAGCGTATCTTTGCCAGTAGTATTGACAAGTTGTCTTCCAAATTGTATCTATTCTTTATCCGAATGGCGAACTATGTCACATCTCGTTTTACTTCTGTTGCATCACCGTCTTCATGTACATAGGGTTAAGTTTCGGTTTATTCTGAAGCGGGGGGAATTCGCTTCATGGACGATCGGCGAAAGTCGCAAGCCGACCTGAGTAGTCTTGAGGAAGAGGGAAGGAACCTCCAGGCGCTTCTGAATGCAATCCATGAACCTGCCTTTCTGATGGATGTGTCGGGGAAGGTAATCGTTTCCAATGAGACGACGGCGAACAATCTCGGTGTGAAACTGGAGGAGTTGATCGGGTCGAATATCTACTCCTATCTGCCGGCCGACGTGGCGGCCAGCCGGAAAGGAGCAGTGCAACAGGTTTTGGAGACGAAATCTCCTTACCGTTTTGAGGATGAGCGTTCGGGAAGGATCTTGGACAACAGTATTTATCCCATATTCGACAGTGATGGCAATGTAGTTCGATTGGCTATTATCGGTATCGATATTACTCCCTACAAAGAGGTGAAAGAAGCGCTGCAAGAGAGCCAAGAGCGCTATAGGGAATTGTACAACCATATGGGGGACGGTGCTGCGGTTTTTGAAGCCTCAGCAGATGGCGATGATTTTATTATCAAGGATATGAATCCGGCGGGGCTTGAACTGTGCGAGACGACTCTCGATAAGATCGTCGGGCGCAGCATTTTGGAGATGTTTCCCGGAGTTCGCCAACTCGGCCTGTTCGAAGCGATCCAGGAGGTTTGGAAGACAGGGAAAAGCATGTTTCTTCCCGCTGCGATTTACCAGGATTCCCGTCTCTGTTTTTGGGCGGAGAATTATGTTTTCCGTTTGCCTTCCGGCGAAATTGTCTGCATTTTCAATAATATTACAGAACGGAAACATGCCGAGCACGTCCTGAAATTGAACGAGTTGCGTCTCCTGGCCCAGCTGCAGCTGCATCAAATGGAAGATCGCTCCAGGAATGAGCTGTGCGATTTTGTGCTCGATAAGGGGGGTGTCATTACGGCCAGCGAAATGGGCTTTCTGGGATTTGTGAGCGAAGACCAGGAGACGATGACAATTCACGCATGGTCGAAGCTCGCGATGGCCAACTGCCGGATTCTGGACAAACCGATCGAGTTCCAGGTATCGGAAGCCGGTCTGTGGGGAGAAATCGTCCGCACGCAGCGTCCTCTGATTGTCAACGATTACGCAGCGGCACACCCCGCGAAAAAGGGATGCCCGGAGGGCCATGTCCACATAAGCCGGTTTATGGGAGTACCGGTGTTTGAAGGCGAGCGGGTTGTCGCTGTGGCGGCGATGGCCAATAAGCAAACCGATTACGACGAACTCGATGTCAAACATCTGACATTGCTTGGGGAAACATTATGGCATTTGCTCGAAAGCAAGCGAAAAACCGATGCGCTCCGTGAAAGCGAAGAACGGTTTCGAAAGTATTTTGAATTGGGTGTTGTCGGGATGGCGATCGCGAAACCGAACGGGGAGTGGATCGAGGTGAACGACCAACTCTGTGCGATGTTCGGTTATTCGAGAGAAGAACTCTTACAGAAACACTGGGTCGAACTGACACATCCGGACGATTTGGAAATGGACAAGGAGCAATTCGAACGGCTTATTCGGGGGGAGATGGATCGCTACAGCATCGAGAAGCGGTTCATTCACAAGAACGGCCGAGTGATGACTTGGATTATATCGATCACCTGTTCACGTACCTCGTCCGGAGAAGCGGACAGGGTTTACGGCTGTGCGGTCGATATTACGCACCAGAAGACGCTGCAGCGATTCCTGGAACGCTCACGGGCGGACCTTCGAGAGCTGTCGATGCGCCTTGCGGATCTTCAAGAGATTGAACGTCGGAGTCTCGCGCGGGAATTGCACGATCAGGTCGGTCAAACGCTGACCTCACTGGGCATCAATCTAAACATCGTACGCGACCAACTGGAAACGTGGGCTATCCCTGAAGTGTTGGATCGTCTCAACCAGGCCACCGAGCAGGTGGAGGCGACGATGGAACGCATTCGGAATGTGATGGCGGATCTTCGCCCACCGATGTTGGATGATTACGGGCTGTATGCCGCATTGTGCTGGTATGGAGAGCGGTTCGAACGGAACGTGGGTATCAAGACAACCGTGGAGGGTGGCGACATCCCAATGGAGCTTCCTTCGCGACAGGAAACGGCGGCTTTCCGGATTGTACAGGAAGCCTTGAGCAATGTGGCCAAACATGCGCAAGCAAGCGAAGTTGTGATTGCGGTTCAGAAGACGGAACAGGGCGTTCGCATTTCGGTATCCGACAATGGGATCGGATTCGATCCGGATGAGGTTCGCACGGATGCATCGAGTCAAAACTGGGGGCTGACCATTATGAATGAAAGAGCGAGGGCGGTGGGAGCGAAGACCCATATCGATTCGGCACCGGGCAGAGGAACAAGTGTGATTGTCGAACTCGCGTCGTGAAGTATTCGACCCGGCGTATTGAATTCGTATGATTGGATTAGGGCTTCTACGTGATTGATTTTCAGAGACCAAAAGTGAGGAGTACGAGGTGGATCAAAATAAGATTTCGGTCCTTCTTGCCGACGATCATGCGGTTGTGCGAGACGGGGTGCGTTATATACTCGAATCCTCGGGAGAGATTATCGTTGTCGGCCAGGCCGATGACGGGTTGGAAGCCGTGCAGCTCGCCGCCGAATTGCGGCCGGACGTTGTTGTGATCGATATTTCGATGTCGGGAATGAACGGTCTCGACGCGACGCAGCGGATACGTCACGTCTCACCCGAGACGAAGGTTGTTATCCTATCGATGCATGGCACGAAAGAACATATCTGCCGGGCGTTACACGCGGGGGCCAGAGGGTATGTGCTGAAGGAGTGCGCCGGGAGAGAGGTTATCGAGGCGGTAACCACTGTCATGTCGGGGCGGCGTTACCTGAGCGACAAAATCGCCGATAGCGCGATCCAGGACTATGCGGAACGCTTTGAGTCCGATGTGCCTGAGTCCCCGTTAAGTACCTTGACGCCTCGTGAGAGGGAGGTGCTGTTGTATGTTGTGGAAGGGAGGACGAGTGAGGAAATAGCGCAGATTGTGAGTCTTTCGCGGAAAACGGTGGAAACCTATCGAAGCCGGAGTATGCGGAAGCTTGGCATGAAGAATCTGGCGGAGCTTGTGAAGTTCGCGATGGAGTATGGGCTTACGAGCGGTGTGTAGGGTGGGTTTTGGTGGATTACGCGTCGATCCACCCCCAAGCGGAGTTGGGGGTGGCACCCGGTTGCTCGCAAGGACTGCTCTCACAACGTCCACGGATCCCGCACGTCGCGGTCGGCGTATTTGTTGGCCTCGGGATCGTCCAGGAAAACCTCTTTTTTCGGATCCCAGTTCAGCGTTCTTCGGACGCGGTAGCCAATGTTGGCGAGATGGCAAATACTGGCCGAGCGATGGCCGATTTCCACGTCGCAAATGGGTAGTTCCCGCGAAAAAACGCAGTTGAGCCAGTTGCGCATGTGGTTATCCGAGTGATAGACCCGGATCGCATTCTCTTCGAGAGGCTCATCGACAATCGCACCGGGCTCGCTGGTCAATTCACTTCGATCGACGTAGATTTTCCCCTTTGTGCCTTCAAACGTACAACCGCGCGGCCCGCCATGATGCATCACCACGCCGTTGGCGTAAGTGAATTTCAAGCCCTTGTTTTCTTTTCCTTCCGGTGGCTCGATTTTTACCGGTCCGCTGTCGTCCATATCGAGCGCCCATTGGGCGATATCGAAGTGGTGAGCGCCGAAATCCGCAAGTCCACCGCCGGCATATTCTCGATAGCGACGGAATGCGGGGAAATGGTCGTGGATGCCCTTCGGGCAGAGCTCGTGATGGTAGCCACGTTCCGGTGCGGGACCGTTCCACATTTCCCAATCGGTTCCATCGGGGCAGGGTTCCTCCGGTAAATCGCAGGGAACGGGCGGTCCGCCAACACCAACGTGAATGGTATGGAGTCTTCCGATACGGCCGTTGCGAATCAATTCGACGGCTTTGCGGAACCTGCCGCCGAATTCACTGCGCTGCTGGCTGCCAGTTTGGAATATGCAGTTGTTTTTCCTGACGGCGTCGGCCATCTTGCGGCCGTGGACAATGACGAGCGACATCGGCTTTTCACAGTAAATGTCTTTTCCGCTTTCCGCCGACATGATCGCCTGTATCGCGTGCCAGTGATCGGGCGTGCCGATGATGACCGCGTCGATATCGTCGCGCTCGACGATCTTTCGGAAGTCGTTATAGGTAGCACACCCTTTGAAGGAGGGCCGGTCTGTACTGTCCGCGTAATAGGTTTCGACCTGTTCGCGGCCCTGCTCGCGCCGTTCACGAACGACTTCGCTGACGGCGACGACCTGTGTGTCTTTCTGGTCGATACATCGGTGAAGCAGACTGCGAGACCGTTTACCGAACCCGATACAACCAATTGTGATGCGATCATTCGCGGGTGCCGCTCCCGCACGGCGCGATGTGCTCCCTATAATAAACGGTGCCGCGATACCGGCGGCGGTTGTTTCGAGGAATCGGCGGCGGGAGGTAAGGCGATCGAAATGCATAACTCAATCCTTTCAGTGAGGTCTTGAAAACAGAGTTGTCGGTAATGGAACCGCGATTTGTTGGACGGATTCCAGATGAATAAAGAGTGGCGTAGGTTGCCATTTGTGTCAACCGGTCCGAGTGGGGGCGTGGATCGAAGCCAACTCGAGGTAAAGGGATAAGCGTTTTCGCTGTCGCTCTGTGTCGGTGGGTTACGCGTCGCCTACGGAGGTTGCAGTGTTGAAATCCTTCGGTCTGCCAGGCTCCGCTAACCCTCTCTGTGTCAACCTAAATTCGGCAGTTGGATGGGAAGCGCGGTTCCTGAGCCCGTCGAAGGGCCGCGCCGGCGTTGGTGATCGGCCTTTCGACAAGCTCAAGAACCGATCACCATTTGGGTGAAAGCTGAGAATGAACGCTACTATCAAAAAATCAGCGGCTTACCCTCGCAACCACACCTTCAACTGCCTTATTTAGGATAATCGGCGATAGTGATCGTCTGGATCAGCACCATCCCGTTCTCTTTCAACCGGTCGCTGCAGCTGCGGAAGAATGTGTCCAGGTCCTGATGACCGACCGCTTCATCCAGTGTCATCTCAACCGGTCAAGGCCTCTTCCACAGGTCTAACCGCCGTTTCTAGGATCAAACTCTCCCCACGTCAATGATCCAACATTCCCCACATCAACAATTAAAGTCTCCCGATGGTCCCGATTCGATAACGGTGATATAATATTGATGTGTTAGTTATGGGCAAACCATAAGAACGTGGAGGAGGGGGAACCACACAATGCAAAACAGCAGCGATCCCACGCAGCACCGGTCACAGCCTGTCCTCGACAACAAGAGCAAACCTGGCGCGGCTTCCATTCTCGTTGTGGACGATCACGAAGTTGTCCGGCAGGGCTTGGCAGATCTAATCAAAGTGATCCTGCCGCTCTGTTCGTTCATGGAGGCTACCAGCGGCGAACAGGCTCTCGAATTGGTCGAAACTCACCGTCCAACCGTCGCGTTGATCGACTTCCGTCTTCCCGGTATGAACGGCGTAGAAACAACGCGTCGAATCAAAGCGGAGCATCCGGAAACCCGAATCGTGGTGTATACCCTCAATGACGGGTTTCACTACCGCCGGGATGCCTACAATGCCGGAGCTGACTGTTTTCTTCTGAAAAGCCAACCGGGTTCCGAACTGGTCCGTGTTCTGAAGGATCTTATGAACAGAGAAACTTCGCAGACCGGCCATACCGATCTGGTGAGCTGACTCTGCACCGGATCCTGATATTCGTCCACCGCGAAGGAATTCACATTCTCTTCAAGGGACGTGGGGCAAGTGAAAAACGCAGAGATTCAAAGGGGAGGAGTATGAGCGACTCATCTGTATTAATGTCTGAAAAGCGATTCGTACGCTTGCACGCCTTGCTGCGCGCCATGCGCCACGTCAACCAATTGCTCACGCGGGTGTCGAACCAGGCGTCCCTGATCCAAGAGGTGTGCGACAACCTTGTGGATATTCTCGTCTATCAACACGTATGGCTGGTACTTATTGACGACTCCGACCGTTGTTATAGAGCGGCAAGTGCGGGTTTTAATGGCGAGTTTTCGTCTTTGGTAAAACGAATAGGCGAAGGGTTCCGGCCCGCCTGTATCAATAAAGCACTGCGTCAGGATAGTATTGTTGTCATCCAGGAGAGACTGACTGAGTGCCCGAATTGTCCGCTGCATGATGCACATAATGGCCATGTCGTATTTGTTAAGCGACTGGAATTCGACGATAAGGTCTTCGGAACGTTTTGCGCTTCGGTTCCCGAGTCCTATGGGCAAGACCGGGACGAAATGACCTTATTTGAAGAGTTGAGCGATGAAATCGCGTTTGCTCTGGACAGAATCGCCAAGGAAGAAAAACGAAAGGAATCGGAAGAACAACTTCGGTTCCAGGCCACGATTCTCGATCAAATCCAGGATCGAGTCACCGTCACAGATATGGCCGGCAATATCCTTTATGTGAATGAATCGGTCTGCGAAACGTTGAAACGGAATCGCGAAGACCTTATTGGATGCTCTGTGAAAACCTACGGAGAGGATCCGACCCAAGGAGCGACACAAAAGGAAATCATCAACGAAACGCTGAAAGCCGGCAGCTGGAGAGGCGAGGTCATCAACACCGCCAGCGACGGCTCGCAGACGGTTTTGGAATGCAGGACCTGGGTGGTTCGAGACGAGCGTGGTCAAGCCTCCTGTCTCTGCGGTATTGCAACAGACATCACCGCACGAACAATCACTGAACACGCCCTCAAAGAGAGCGAAAATCGGTTCCGCAGATTGTTCGAGACAATGGCGCAGGGGGTTGTATACCAGAATTCCTGCGGGGCAATCATCATGGCCAATCCCGCAGCCGAACGGATTCTCGGTATGTCCTTGGAAGAGATGGTCGGCAAATCATCGAGCGATCGGTGCTGGAATGCGATTCGAGAGGACGGATCGGATTTCCCCGGAGAACACCATCCAGCCATGCTCGCATTCCGAACGGGCAAACCTGTCCAAAACAAAGTCATGGGCGTTGTGAATCAACGCACCAAAAAGCGCACGTGGATTCTGGTGAACGCGATCCCACTCTTCGATTTCGAGGAAGATACCCCCTCCCGTGTATACACAACCTTTGTCGACATCACGGAACGAAAGGAATTGGAGGAGCAGCTGCGACAGTTGCAGAAAATGGAGGCGGTGGGGCAATTGGCAGGCGGGGTGGCCCACGACTTCAATAACGCATTAACCGGGATCGTCGGTTTTCTCGACCTTGCGGAAGAGGAGGCTCCGGAAAATGTTCGCGAGTTGATTCGGCACGCACACCGAGCGTCCACACGGGCGATGCATCTCGTGAAACGGTTGCTGAGATTCAGCAGAAAATCGAATGTCGCAACCGAGCCCACTGACGTGAATCAACTCGTGAAAGAGGTCGCGGATCTGATGCGACAGACCGTCGATCGGCGGATTGATATCGATGTCCGCACGGAAGAAAACTTACCGGTTGTGATGGCGGACGGCCCACAAATCACTTCCGTTCTTGCCAATCTATGCGTAAACGCCCGGGATGCAATTCAACAACTGATGTGCTCCTCGGAAACCGGAAGAACAGACGGCGACTTCAAGATTGTTTTTCGTACCAGAAGCGTCTCTATCGATTCAACCATCGCGCAACGTCATCCGCAGGCTCGCGAGGGACGATTCGTCGTCTTGACTGTATCGGACAACGGTATCGGTATGTCAGACGAAGTCAAACAGCGTATTTTCGACCCCTTCTTCACAACAAAAGGAAAGGGAAAAGGGACCGGACTTGGCTTGTCCAGCGCTTACATGATTCTTTCCCAGCACCATGGATGGATGGATGTACACAGCTTCCTCGGTAAGGGAACAACATTCGAACTATATTTGCCTATTACAAAAGACAAAACAAATGAACCGGCCCCTGTGGCCTCGTCCGACCTCCCCAAGGGAACCGAGACGGTCCTGCTGGTCGACGACGAAGAACCGATCCGTCTACTTGGAAAGAATATGTTGAAGCGATATGGTTATAATGTGATGTTGGCCGTCGATGGAAAAGAAGCGGTCCAATGTTTCAAGGAAGAACGCGATAGCATCGACTTGATTATCGTTGATTTATCCATGCCCCGCATGTCAGGCCGCGAATTCCTCCAGGCAATCCGTGAAATTGCATCGGACGTCAAAATCATCGTCAGCACAGGATATGAATGCGATGTGGAGAAGGAGAGTTTAGATAGCCTTGGGGTCGATGCGTATATGCCTAAACCGTATCGGCCCAGCGAACTGGTACGCAAGATCCGCAACGTGCTGGATGAGGTTGAAAATGGAGAAAACGAAGAGTTTACATAAGCATGACCGAGCTGATACGGAACAAAACCGTGAAATAGACGCCCTCCGCCGCCGAGTTACAGAACTAGAACAAAAAGAGAGCGAACACTCCCAATCAAAAGAAAAATGGAAGGACCTTGTAGGTGCCCTTCAGCAACGCGAACGCGAGGTCACCGGACTCTTGGAAGGCGCGCGCGCGGTACTCGAACATCAGCATATCGAACGTGCCGCACGTGCGATATTCGATACCTGTTGTCGATTGACCGGAGCCGTTGCCGGATACGTCGCCCTATTGTCGGACGATGGCTCAGAAAACGAAGTCCTCTTCTTGGAATCCGGAGGCTCTCCCTGCACGGTGGATCCCGCCTTGCCTATGCCGATTCGCGGATTGCGCGCGGAATCCTACCGAACGGGCGAAGTCGTCTACGATAATGATTTCTTCAACAGCCAATGGATGAAATACATGCCGAAAGGGCATGTGAAACTGAGAAATGCGATGTTCGCCCCATTGGTGATCGACGGCAAAACTGTCGGACTGATGGGCATGTCCAACAAACCGGGAGATTTCAACGAGAACGACGCACGCCTCGCGAAAGCATTCGGCGAACTCGCTGCCGTAGCGCTCCGTAACAGCATGACATTGGAAAAACTCGAGGCTGAACAGGAACGCTACAAAACCGTAACGGAATTCTCAAACGATTGGGTCTACTGGTTGGACGAAAACGGCGATACCCGATATGTGTCGCCGGCTTTCCAGACGCTGACAGGATACAGTCCAGGGGAGTTCGCGGGATTCCGGGAAGTCGTTGAGAAACTGGTCCATCCCGACGATCGAGAGAAGTTTCAGCGCCATCATCAATCCGCGTTGCAGGGTCAATCCACATCGGGTATCGAGTTCCGCATCGTTGCAAAAAAAGGTGAGGAGAAGTGGATCAGCCACGTATGCAGAGCGATCCGCGATTCCTCCGGTACGTTTCTCGGTGTGCGGGCTGCAAACAGCGACATAACCGAAAGAAAACGAATTGAAAGAGAGCGGGAACAAGTAATCGAAGACCTGCAGAAAGCGCTTGCCAAGGTCCGTACACTGGACGGACTCCTCCCCATATGCGCAAACTGCAAAAAGATCCGGGACGACAGCGGCTACTGGAATCGCCTTGAAAAGTACATTCAAGAACGTTCCGACGCGGAGTTCAGCCACAGCATCTGTCCCGATTGCGCCTACCAGCTTTACGGCGATACATTCGCATAAACTGTAGGGTGGGCTCAAAGCGAAGCGTAGCCCACCATCCTCTCCTGGTTGCCAACAGTCCTTGAGAAGATGTAGAATCTTGCTTGTGAAATTAGATCGTCCGGGGGTCAGGCACTTCGGATTCCCGTGCGAATGAGGGAGAACCGAATTCCTGTCGAGGTTGCGGCTATGACGGACTCCCAAAAGACAAGGCCCGAGCTAATCGAAGAACTTGAATCGCTCCGGCTTCGAGTTACCGAACTCGAACGAAAAGACCCCCCACGGAAAAGAGACGATCTACAAAACGAAAGACCCTTCTTGGATCGTCTCAAAGTACTCCACGAAGTCACAAACGAACTGAGCACCGCGAAATCGGTCGATGAACTATGCAAACGAGCGATAGAACTCGGACGAAATCGTCTTGGATTCGACCGACTCGGGATATTCTTCCTGGATGAAAAGGATACCGAATTCGTCGTCGGGTCTTTTGGGACGGACGAGAAAGGCGAAATCCGCGATGAGCGCTCCCAACGCGCTCCGCTGCAAACCCACCGGGCAATCCTACAGGTCCTGTCACAGAAAGGGCATGTCGAGTATATCGAGGATGTGCCGCTCTACAATCATGCCCAAGAGCAAGTCGGCCATGGCTGCGCGGCGGTAGCGGGCCTCTGGGGTGCGACCGGACCGATCGGCTGCATGCCTATGGACAACCTTCTGAGCCAAGAGCCGATCACCCCGCATGACTGCGAATTACTCGGCCTGTATGCATCCGCGGTAGGTCATCTTTATTCACTGAAGAAGACCGAAGAGGATCTTTGTAAAGAACGAAACCTGCTGCAGGGCCTTCTCGAAAACGTTCCCGATGACATCTATTTCAAAGACATCGAAAGTCGATTCGTTCGAGTCAGCAAAGCCTCGGCGGAACGAGCCCGCGCCGCCGGTGTCGCAGAGTTCATCGGAAAAACCGACTTCGATTTCTTTGCTACCGAGCATGCGCAAAAGGCACACGATGATGAACGGTGGGTAATGGAAACCGGTCGTCCCCTCGTGAACATTGTAGAAAAGGAAATGTGGCCTGACGGCAGAGAAACATGGGTTTCAACAACAAAGGTCCCTTATCGAGACGAACAAAGCAATATCATCGGCACTCTCGGTATCTCACGCGATATTTCCGAATGGAAACGGGCGGAGGAGGCGCTTGAAAGAAGAGAGCGGCTGTATCGCCAGGCCATCGAGGTTGCCGGTGCGGTTCCCTATTACCAGAATTACAAAACGAATCAATACGAATTCGTCGGTGAAGGCATCAAGCAAATGACCGGATACTCCGCTGAGGAGTTTTCTCCAAAGGTCTGGGTGGATATGGAAAAGGAGATCTTCCTATTGGGGGAACTTTCCGGTCTCTCCGTGAATGAGGCTGTACAGAAAGCGAAACAAAAAGAAGGAGTCAGTTGGCGGGCGGATTACCGAGTGCGCACACGGGAGGGAGAAGAACGCTGGTTGGCCAATGCGGCAATACAGGTGAAGGATGATAAGGGAGAGATCATCGGGTCGTTGGGAATCCTGCAAGATATTACGAACCGCAAACGGGCGGAGGAGGAAGCAAAAATGAGTCACCTTCGCCTTTTGTCCATCTTCGACGGTGTCGACGAGCCGATCTATGTCAGCGATCCTGAGACCTTTGAGATTCTTTACGTTAACCAGGTGCTCCGGAAGGACTTCGGAGAGCCCGGCCGGCAGAAGTGTTACGAATACCTTCAGGGGCGCAACGCGCCCTGTCCGTTCTGTACAAATGACAAGATATTCGGAGAATGGTTCGGTCGATCGTATGTATGGGAGTTCCAAAATAAATTGAACCGGCATTGGTACCGATGTATCGACAAAGCCATTCAATGGCCGGACGGCCGTATGGTCCGCTGCGAAATGGCGGTGGACATTACAGAATCGAAACGGGTGGAAGCGCAACTGCAAAGAGAACGCGATCTGGTATCTCGAATCATGGAGACCAGCCCGGCGGGAATCACGATGGTGGATCGCGACGGGAGAATTGTCTTTGCGAACGCCATGGCGGAGCAGATGCACGGCCTGGAAAGAAGCAAAATCGCACAGCGAACCTATAACGATCCCGAATGGAGAATTACCGACCATGACGGGAATCCTATCCCGGATTCAGAACTACCCTTCCAACAGGTAATGAGGTCCGGCAAACCGGTAGTCGATGTTCGTCACGCGATCGAGCATCCCGACGGGCGCCGTGTCCTCTTGTCGATCAATGCGGCTCCACTCTTTGATGAGACCGGCGAAGTGGCGGGAATGGTCTCTACGGTGGAGGACGTAACAGAACGCGTCGAACTGGAAGAACAACTTCGTCAATCGCAGAAAATGCAGGCCATCGGTCAACTCGCGGGCGGTGTCGCACACGATTTCAACAACTTACTTACCGGGATTATCGGCAACCTCGCTCTCGCGGAAATGGATGGGACACCGGAAATCGAAAAATACACCCGAGATGCGATGGATGCCGCGGACCGCGCAAGAAGGTTGGTAAAACAGCTTCTCGCGTTCAGCCGCAAAACACACATTGAACTAAAGCCCACCGATTTGAATGAACTGACGAACGAGATGTATCGATTGGTGCGGGAAACGGTCGACCGGCGCATTGATATCGAAATCGATACGCAGGAACGGATTCCACCCGTGCTGGCGGATGCAACCCAGTTGAGTTCGGTGTTGATGAATCTCTGTGTCAATGCCAGGGACGCGGTGGTCGGGGTAATGGATGCGGACACAGTGCCGGAACGACGCGGCGACCGGTTCGCCATCATTGTATCCACCAGGACAACCGTTGTAGATGCCGAACACTCGAGGAACCAGCCGGACGCAAAGCCCGGCCGCTATGTCGTCGTCAATGTCTCAGACAACGGTACAGGGATGGACGAACAAACCCGCCGCCACATCTTCGAACCGTTCTTTACAACAAAGGAAGTCGGCCAGGGCACAGGACTGGGGTTGGCCAGCGCGTACGGTATCGTCAAGCAACACGACGGCTGGATCGAGGTCCAGAGCAATGAGGGCAAAGGCTCCACGTTTCAAGTGTATCTTCCCGTTTTGGAGCGTACGATGCGTCAAGAAGAGGAAACTCGCGCTGAAGAGTCGCCAGGGGGCTCCGAAACCATCCTTCTGGTGGACGATGAAGAGCTGCTTCGCGACGTAGGCAAGTCCATTCTCGAACGTCTCGGCTACACGGTCATTCTCGCTCAGGATGGAGAACAGGCGCTGGAGATGTTTGCCGCAGAGTGGAACCGTATCGATCTCATCATCCTCGATTTATCGATGCCCCGCATGTCGGGTCGAGAAGTCTTGGAGACCCTTCGTGGACTCGGCTGCGACACGCCTGTGATTGTCAGCAGCGGCTACGCTGAGGACGACCAGCGCGAACCGCTTGACCGCCTCGGAGTCGCGGCCTACATTTCGAAACCATACCGACCGACGAAATTCGCAAAAACGGTCCGTGAGGTTCTCGATACTCCGGTGAAATAAAAACAATTTATCCTAAAAACGGCGGTTGAGATATGCAATCCACAGGCTAGAAGCCTGTGCTACCCTTCACAGCAAAGGTCTTCGGGTGGCACCGGCATCCTTGCCGGTGTTTTGAAATGTGCTTTCCCTCGTCCGAAAGTATATACCCCCGCCTTGCACATTCACGGCACGGCGGGGGCACACTCGAATGAAACAACTCGATTCTCGTCAGTACAGCATAAAGTCCTGAATACCCGTGACAGGCGGTTCGACGGCCTCAGGGGCCTGATCGAAATTGTTTGTAATTAAAACCCAATCCAGATGCGAACCCTCTTCACGCGCTTTGAAACGGAGATAATGAACTCCCGACGTTAGATCCCACGTCAAGTCTTCAATACCGTCCGTCCGTACCCACATCTTGTGAAATTCTTCGTTATTCATCCCTAAGTGGCTCGCGCCTTGGAAACGATAAGTCTCGGTGTTTTCGGTATTGATAAATTCATCGTCCATCGCGACAAACCATGAGTCCTGGCTGGTGTTTGGATTCCGGACACTCGCGATCGCGCCAAAGAGACCCGGTTCGCTCACTTCAAAATAAAACCGCAACTCATTGATCGACTCGTCGTTCCGAAACGCGGTATTGGCATAGAGATTATTTGCGCGCGACTCGTCGATCAGGATTTCAAACGCGGGCTCCTCTGTATCGGTTTCCAGATAGGCGTCGGATTCTTCAAAAAACGCCTCTCCATCAACGAGGGGTTTGGCAGATGGATTCGTGTCATTCACACCCGCGAAAGAAACTTCTTTCTGAATCGAGCTCGTTCCCCCTGTCAACGTCGTTTGTTCGCCAAACGATGCTTCACCGCTGAATGTCCCAACCAACGCGCCGGCGGGCGGGGTCACATCATACGTTAATGTTTGATCGGCTGATACATTTTCCAGCGTCCAAACGATGTTCCCGTTCTCCATCGCGGCGTTTCCGGCACTCCACTGTAAATTGGAAGGATCCCAACCCTCAGGTGCAGTCTCGATTACGGTTACATTAAACGTTTTATCCTGAGGCACAGTTAGAGCAAGCTGCACGCCAGCGAGTGTCTCGCCCGGCACAATATATTCCGCCGGAAATGACCGCTCAACGGTTCCGATCGTCGACAGTCCCAGCGCCTCCATGGCCTGGGTATCGGTCGGGATATAATCGGTATAGTCCACGTCTGAAATAACGAATATCTCGAATTGGACGGAAGGATCGCCACTCTCGCGCTCGTATATTCGCATCGAGTTTTCGCCCTCAACAAAAAACTTCGGAAGCGGGTATCGTGGGTCTCCCAGGTCGTTCAAACCTCGATAATCCGAGCGTAAACCAACCCAATCCCACATATCCGGTCCGACAAGCGCGTCATCCCCCTCTTCCTTGAAACGATCGCCGAACATGCGATCCCATTCCATCAGAAAATAGTCCAACGTGATCTCCCCAGGCGCCGGATAGACGCCGTCATTATCGCCGATAACGAAGATCCAATGTGAACCAAGGCTGTTTGTCGTAGGGGAATTTTGTGCGGCTCGCGCCCAAATATACCACGTACCGCCTTGCGGTAAATCAAAGTTGTACTCCAACCACCAATCGTGCTGTTCCTGCCTGACGCTATCACCGTAAAAGGCCACCGGGTTTTGTGTCAAACTCTGGTCGACCACTTCGAATTGATTCCCGAGACCCTGTTCAATGATTTCCGGAACAGTGGCCACGTCGCCGTTCTTCTCGTCGAAACTATCCGCCCGAAACCATATCTGTGTGTGACCGCCGAAATTGGTGGTAACGGTCTCTGTTGCTGACACTGTCAGCGGCAGCAAAAAGACTCCGATCAATCCCAATAACAAACCCTTCTTCATCCTGAAATCCTCCTTTTCGTTTCCAGCCGCGGTTCTCCTCCATACAAACGGTTCAAATAGCATATCCGTTATGGAGGCTCGTAAACCCGTACGAACTATAGTGCTTCATCGATTTTATGGATCATAGTCCAACTGAGTCAACCCTATGGCTGCAAAAACGACAAGAGGCCGGCCGGAAGGGCCATAGGAAAGCCTTAAACCTAAATTCGGCAGTTGAATGGGAAGCGCGGTTCCTGAGCCCGTCGAAGGGCCGCGCCGGCGTTGGTAATCGGCCTTTCGACAAGCTCAAAAACCGATCACCATTTAGGTGAAAGCTGAGAATGAACGCTACTATCAAAAAATCAGCGGCTTCCCCTCGCAACCACACCTTTAACTGCCGAATTTAGGTTAAAACATTGATGCGACACTCCCCAAGGGCACATGGTCCGTTGTTCGGTACGATGTTATCTCGAAACAAAAAACGACTTCTCTCGAAAAAGGCGTCTGGGACATTTCGATTCGATTCTCGGAACAACAGGGCGGTACTGTTTCATTTCTGCAAAAACAAGTAACGAAGAGGAATTTGCCGATAGGGTGGGTTAGCGACGACCTACACGTACATGCTCTCTGTTCGCACCTCAGAGGAGCGTAACCCACCAGCAACAGCAACAGAGTATGATCGAGGAAGGGCAAGTTACCGTAACCGTCATTCCGAGGAGCGAAGCGACGTGGGAATCTCACATATACAAGGATGGCCACGCTTCGCTCGCCATGACGCCAACGGGGACCGCGCTTTCTTTCTCAAATCACCGGCCCGACGGTCCATGGCTAGCGATGACGGCCATGTGAAAGATTTCTAATTGATTTTATTGGACTTAAGTTCAAGTATCCTCCGGGAGAAATAGATCGTGCGGGTCTGCAAAGCCAGGTGTGCCATTTTGTCATAGGAGAATTCTCCGATAAAAAATGGGGGATTTTCCCGACCAATTTGTGACTTTTCCCTATATACAGAAGCGAAGCGCCTATATACAATTGCGCCTACGATTGTTTGATGACCCTGCAGTATAGGGGGCTAGTGTGCGCGGATGAGACCAGCCGGGTTTCACGATGCGTGCTGCAGGGCTGCGGTGTTGATTGTGACTAGAACACCGGTTTACAGCGGAAACTGTAACGGGTGTTTCTATAGATAACGGATGTTAGAAGGACGAAGACGGTGAGATGTGCGGGGCGACCATGAGGGGGATTGTTTTTGCGACGTTGCTTGTTGTGCACACAGTCTGCGGGACGGCGGCAGAGGTCTGGGTGGATGCCGGTGTGTCTGCCAGCGGCGACGGCAGCGAAATCAACCCATATAGAACGATTCAGGAAGGGGTGACGAACGTTGCAGACGGCGGCACGGTTCACCTCGCAGCGGGAGTCTACGCGCAATCCACAACCATTGCGGACAAATCCGTAATCATACTTGGTCCCGGCAACCCCGATACGAATGTTGTTCTTGACCTTGCGCTTGCAGCCAGCGTCACGGGTACGGACAACGCACATACCTTCACCATCGATCACACAACGGGCGGTGGAACAGTCAGGATCCAGAACCTACTGATCGGAGGCGAGTCCGGTTACGACGCTGTCCGGATCAATGGTACCAATTCCTCTACCGTGAATCTGGTCAACTGCGATTTTGTGTCCGGCCCAAGCAACGCCGTTCACGTTGTCGCTGGAGACGGCAACGGCCCCGTTACGATCCGATGGTGCAATTTCGGGATCGATGCGACGGCCACAAATGTCGGGGTACGCAGTGACGACACGGATGTCAGCGTTCAGGCGTCGGGCAATTGGTGGAACTCGTATCTCGGTCCCGGCATGGATGAAACCTACGACTTTACTGTCGTTCGATACGCGGCGACGACGGACGGCGGGGCAGGGACGGTGGATGCAAGTTCCTGGATGTTAGGCCGCTTACGGTGTGATTCCGAGTCTGACGGGGAAAACGACAATTCCGATATCGACGACGACAACGATACAGCTACCGACAAGGGGGAGATTGCCGTAGGCACCGATCCGTCGGACAGCGGCAGCACACCCCCTGCACCGCTGCCGCCCGATGTGTATGTCAATTCCGCCTGGTCGGCCAGCGAACTCGGCGACACGGTCGGGAACGACTATACGTTCGGCTATGACGCCTTCGCGGAGATCCAGGAGGCAATTTATGGAGTTCGAGACAATGAGTAAGACAATCCAGAAAACGACGCGATTTCTCTTTAGGCAACGTATGTGCGATTCGAAATAAATGAGCAGAAGGACAGGGAAGAAGGCTTTTTCCGGGTTTATCGGAAAACAGAGGCAAGAGTGAGATTTGGAGTGGATCTTTAAAAAACGGGAGGAATCCCGAAAGGGGGAAAAACATGAAGGAATTTATTCGAGGTTTTGCAGTCACGCTGACACTGATTTTGGTTTTTGCTACGCACGGGGGATTCGCTGGGACAGTCCATGTGCTCAGCGATATAACGGAGAGCGTGAGTATCAGTAATAACAAGACGATTACGATCACGGGGCCGGAAGAATCGGACTCCGGCACCGGGATTACCGACGATGCGCTGACGGTGACGCTCAAAGCATGCGATGTTTACGAAATAATCAACGTTGAAGACGCATTTCAAAGATTCACTATTGCAGGGAATTATACCTCCTTGTTTTTGCAGGATACGACGTTTGAAGTGACGGGCTCGACGGGTAATGACGGCGTTTATACCGTTATGCAAGATGCGACATTGATCAACGGAACCGATACAGCTATCAAAGTCAACGAAGCGATCGATGACTCTACAGAGGATGGGGTCATTGTACTCCCGGGCACGGCCGACCATGTTTTCACAATTGACAACACAGCGGGTGCAGTGACCATACAGAATCTGAAGATCACAGGTTCAGCAGGCTACGATGCGATCAATATTGCCGGGACAAACGCGGGGAGTGTGAATGTTCTCAATTGCGATTTTCCACCTGGTCCGACAAATGTTGTGAATGTTCTTGATGGAAGCGGGAACGGTCCGGTTACGATCCAGTACTCAAACATCGGAGCGGGTGCCGGTGAAACGGTAGTTGTCGGAGTCGCAAACGCGGACGCGAATATCACGGTTAACGCATCCAACAACTGGTGGAATTCGTACTTTGGCCCGAACGGTGGTACCCAGTTCGGACGTGCAGCCGCGACGACCTCGGGCGCGGTGACCACCACCGGCGATACGGACGGTCAGTACCGCGTCGATACAGACACCGCTCTCGCTGCAGCCGGACAGATCCCGTCGTTTTTGGCCAGCGTTGACAACGACAATGTCGATCCCGATGACGATGGCGATACCACGAACGATACGGATGAGGCCGCCGCCACGACCAATCCGGCCGGCTATAACTACCCGGCAGATGTTTATGTGAATGCCGCGTGGGACGGAACCACCGTTGGGCAGACGGTCAATCCCGGCACGCCGAATGTCGATTTGACGTTTGGCTACGACGCGTTTGCAACGATTACAGACGGCGTTGCCGGAGTCGCGGACGGCCCCTGAGCATGGTCTGATGTGTCGCTGAAAGACTTGTCGTACGGGTGTCGGAACGGAAATACGCTTTGAAGGGTGGGCGCATGAAGGGAGCGCATGCGGTCTTCATAGCCTTGCCGGGCGTCTTTTGGGCGGTTGTCTCTGCACATGCGGGGACGGTCCATGTAGCGCCCGGCACATATAGGGAAAGTCCCTGCATTTCCAAGAACGAGGTGATCCTTCGAGGGGCTAACGCCGTAATTTCGGCTGGAGTGCAACCAGGCGCACGAGGATCGGAATCGGTGATTGTCGGTGGGATCGAGATTTTCTCATCGACTGTAACTGTGGATGGCTTTCTTATTCGAAACGGTGGAGTATTTTCTCACCGAGCCGGCATTTATGTTCACCAAAACACAGACGGCCATTTCATTGCGAATAATATATTGGTCGGATACGGTACCGATGAAAGCGGTGGAACTGGAATTTCAATTGGTTCACACTCGACGAATATACATATTGTCGACAACGAGTTCACGAATTGGTTTCAAGGGGCATTTCTCGGTCCTGCAGAGAATATCTATTTTATTGGGAATAATATCCATGACAATTTGGTAGGAATCGACTCGGAGGGAATAACAAATTCTATTCTCACCGAAAACGATTTTGTCGGTAATATTCTCGCGGGTTGGAATGCGGTGAATTCCGGTGTGGAAATTATCGCCGATCTTAATCGCTTTGTTCGAAATGGTATTGGCCTTGCCCAGCAGGGCGGAAATCCGATTAAGGCTATTCGGAATTGGTGGGGGGAAGCGAGCGGACCTCAGCATTCTGCGATGAATCCCTCCGGGCTTGGGCAGTCGGTCAGTGGAGACGTGGACCTATATCCCTGGGCTGAAGACGATGTTGCGCCCCTGTCGCGATTCTATCGGCCGATAGCCCAGTCGCAAAACGTATCGACCGAGGAGAACGTACCGGTAGAGATCCTTCTGACGGGAGAGGATGCGGACGGAGATTCTACGGCTTTCATCGTAGTAGATCTCCCATCGCATGGATCCTTGAGCGGCATCGCCCCCAAGCTGACATATACACCGGGAGTCAATTATTCGGGATGGGATTCATTCACATTCAAAGTGAATGACGGCGACCTTGATTCCGACATTGCTGAAGTGACTATCGCAATCATTGGACAGTCTCCGACGCCGACTTGGACGGCAACGAACACACCGACTGCTACACCCAATTCAACAAATACTTCCACGAATACACCGACACTCACTCCGACGCCTTCTCTTCCGACACCTACGCCGACATATACACCCGCACCAAGCGAGACCCCGTCGCCAACATTTACGCCTCCCCTTGCTTATGAAGGACCGGTGGCAGGTGAAGTCCAATTCCAGATTTATCGAGACGCCCTGAATTCAGACAGATGGATATCGATGTCCGACGAAGAGAGGAACCGTGTTCACGTACCGGCAGGCAGCAGGTCGGCCTTCCGAGTAACTTGGCAGACCGTTCCAGATGCCGAACTGCGGCCGTATGGCGGAATATACGATCCTGCGTTCGGGAGTGGGTACAGTGAAATCGAAGGAGAAGATACGGAGACGGTAGTCTACACCCTTCATTTTACGTCCAATCCAAAAGCCGCGGGGAAATCGACGACTTTGCGAATGGGCGCAGTGGATCGCTATTTGAACTACTCTGAAGTTCCATTTCTTGTTGAGATTGTCGATCCACCTGTGGTAATCGCGACAAGTACGCCAACAATCACTCCCCTACCAACAGCCGCTTCTATAGCGACGTCCCAGCCTACAAATACTTCCACAGTCAGTCCCACCTCCACCCCAACGTCGACGGCCATTGCGACGTTGAGCCCCACGCCGACTCTGACCTCGATTCCAACGACTGCTGCGAGCGCCGGTGCTCAGCTGTTGTTGTCGCAGGGGCACGGCGGATCGAGTTCCAGTAATCGGCGGGACGCGGCAACTCTTCGGATCATTTCCGGCAGTGCGTTTTCCGGGCTGCCGAGTCGTTTTGCGGAAGGCATACAATCTCCGCGTTGGCGGTCGGCGAATACCGCCGTGGCGGATATCGATGGTGATGGAAAAAAGGAGATTGTAGTCGGTTTCGGTCCGGGAGGATTTGGGGCATCGGAACCATCGATTATTACCGTTTGGAAAACCGACCCGCTTTCGGTTATGACGAGCAAGGGAGTTTTTTCGACGATCGCTCTTAATCCTTTGCTTCGAAATCCGCACGGATCGCTAAATGTGTGTGTTGGGTATTTTACGGATACTTTTATCCCGCAAGTCATAGCCGCTCAAGGACTGGGTGGCGGAAATCAGATACGGGTTATCGAGTTCACAGACGGTCGGTTGAGAATAGTGGGTACTTTTCAGGGGCTGACCCGAGAGGCGGTTTGGGGCAACAGGTCGGGCGGGACCTCGGTTGCGGCGGGAGATTTGGACGGCGACGGACTTGACGAGCTGGTTGTCGGCCAGATGAACGGAAAAGGCGCGACGACCCTCTTTCAGGTAATCGATTTGAAAAAGGAAAACGACTCGGTTTCTGTTCAGAAGCGGACGGCACCGGTTCCGGGTATGCCCGGTATCCGATTCATTGGTGAAGGTGGGGTGAATTTGGCGGTTGGGGACGTGGACGGCGACGGGGATCGGGATATTGTCGTCGCCTCTGCGGGACTGCCGGACGGGGCGGGCAATTCTCAACTAAAGAATTTCATCTGCGTCCATGAAGTTGCTACGGATAATCGCGGCAGGATCACAACCATTCGCCGATTGACGCCGGTGATACAGGTCCTTGGGGATACTGTGAATCCCTCCGGA
Source organism: uncultured bacterium (assembly GCA_964612675.1). Lineage (GTDB taxonomy): Bacteria > Hinthialibacterota > Hinthialibacteria > Hinthialibacterales > JAKPRU01 > CAZTDD01. The sequence continues at coordinate 6,938 of CAZTDD010000085.1, read as the reverse complement.
GGCATCGATGTGGCAGTTGGAAACCTTGATGACGATCCGGTGGACGAAATCGTCGTTGGAACGCAGGCGATTACTCTACTCGCTGGAGACGACGTGACGCTTTCCCATCCAGCGCCCGCGAGCTCTATCCGAGGCTACAAGCTCGAATTCGGGAAGAATGGAGCGTATATCGGTTTCCGTCCGTTGACGCCGCGAATCCAGGTGTTTGATGGTGAATATGCTCCCGGCTCAGGGGCGGTGAATGTTGGGATTTATTGATGCGGGGCAACGAAGACCGCGCTTTATTTCCCAAATTACCTGCACCGCCGGTCCGGGGCTCCTCTGAGGTGCGCGTCTAAAACATCTGCGGACAGATCTTCGCTAACCTACCCTCGCCATTCACTTTCTCACTCCCTCGGATAAATTTCGACGTTCACCGCACCGGAGCTAGGGGCGAAGTCTCCGGCAAGCGGTTGAAATAGAGGGACATTATTTGAGACCCCAGCGAATGCCCCCGTTTCGTCGAATTCAAACCCAATGCCTTTTATGAGGTTGCGTGGCGCAGGATATTCAGCGCGCACCTCACCGGTTGTTTGATCCACGGTGACGATCGCCTGTGTGCTCACCAATATTTCGTCCGCTGGATCGTCGTCGAGATTTCCACAGACAACGTCCAACCCACCTGAGGGATTGACTGCAGAGCCGAATACCTGGATCGGCCACATGCCGTCCACCGGGGTCACTTCGGTGATCAGGTGATTCGCGTCTACGGATACGCGATACGCGTAGACAAAATTGCTCTGATTCGGATTCCCGTTCACTCCGTCGGGCATTCCCGCCGATGTGACGATTATCTCATTCCGACCATCGCCGTCGATATCTCCAACCGCGAGGTTCACGCCGCCAAGTCCCTGGTATCCTTCCGGCATACCTACGATTGGATTGGTTCGGTAAGCGACGCTGATACGTCCGGCGATTTTTGCCAGATCCAGAATTTGGAATAGGGTTGAAGCTCCCTCGCCGTTCATTTGTCCCACGATCAGTTCATCCAGGTTGTCGCCGTCCACATCGCCGGCAGCCACCGCTGTGCCACCGGACGGATTTGTTCTTACAGCTACGCCCGTCAACCCCTGGAACGTCCCGACGATTTCCAGTTTTTCGCGGCCTCCGTCGACAACATATTGCAGCACCCGGATCTGATTGTCTCCGCCGAGTCCTTGCGCCGCTGCGATGACGGGCAGATCGTCACCCACGAAGTTCCCCGCAGTAAGATTCAACGCACCATGAGAATTTCGAAGATAGGGATTGCCTGCATTTGTCGAAAAAACGCCTTTCGATGTAATGACTCGGGCACCATTGAGGCCGCCGAACGGCGACCAGGCGACCACAACGGATGGTTCGTTGGAGCCAAATCCACCCGGCCCGAGTCCCGTCACGATGTCGGTGAGACCGTCCCCGTCGATATCGGCTACCGCCGCGTTGACCGAACGATCGCGCGATGTCGCAAGATGACGGGCAAACGGTGCGGGAAGAGCACCGAAACTGGCGATCATTCGCAAATCGGTTGTCTGAATGAGTTTGTTTGCCGTTGTAGTACCCCCAAAGCCCTGGGACACCAGGATATGATCCGGCTCAATTTCGGCTGCCGGGGTTGGCGTCAACGAAGGAGTGGGCGTGAGCGTCGATGTCGGAGTGACCGTCGATGTGGGAGTCGGCGTGTCTGTAGCTTCCGGTGTTGGAATCGAAGTCGGTGTAGCCGATGGGGTCGCCGTGGCGATGACAAGAGGAGGTTGAGTTGGTGTGTCTGTAGGTGTGTCTGTAGGTGTGTCTGTAGGTTCTTCTGTCGGGACAGGCGTGTCAGTCGGAGTTGCCGTTGGGTTAGGTGTGTCTGTCGGGGTTTGAGTTGGAGTGGGTGCCTCTTCGGAACTCGTTGTGAAACTCCATACAGGGCTGGTGGTTGTTCCGCCTCGATTTCGTGCAACTACTTGCCAGAAATAGGTTGTCGAAGCTTCAAGGGGATCGGTTAGACCAACGCGGCTTTCCGGCAAGCCGTTCATCGAAGGATTGGGCGGAGGTTCGGATGCGGGTTTTGTGTCGGATTTGGAGTTGGAGGGTTTCAGTCCTTTCCAGAGGCGAACATCGTACATGTCGGCTCTTACGCAGTCGGCCCAGTCTAATCCTGTGTTGACGGCTACATTAGACGCGCCATCGGCGGGGTCGGGATTGGACGGCGACTCAGGCGGTTCGACACCGCGCCAACCTGTGTCGCTGTCGCTGAAATCACTTGGGCCGTCTCCCGACTCCACAAGCGCTGCCTGGACCCAGTAGTAATATGTGGCTCCAGGCACGGCACTGTTATCGTCGAATATTGTCTCCGTTTGCCAACTGCCAATCGGGGTTTTTGTTTCTTCAACTGAACTCGACCGAAAAACTCGGTAGTACTGTTTTTCCGACGAGGGGTTCCAAGTCACCTGGATTTTGTCCGGATAAAGACCGTCTGTAGCCGCTAGTCCAGTGGGAGTTGCGGGTTTCAACCAGCCCGTAACGGGCGAGCTGTAATCCGTTGCCCCGTAGCCGGTGACGCTTCTGGCCGCTCGAACCCAGTAGTAGTAAATCGTGCCCGATTCCACGGATTCGTCTACATATCGAAATCCTCGCTGCCAGCCCGTGATCGGCGTCGGCTCGGCATCGAGGGATGTGGCTCGATAGACCCTGTACTCCGTAGCATTTTCAACGCGATTCCACCAGATACTGACTGTCTCAGTGTCGGTGCCTTGTGAAGCGTTGACACTTGACGGAGGTGACATTCTGCGCCAGCCGCCATACAACGGACCGTAGTCGCTCGCGCCATCGCCGTTTTCGTTGTTCGCAGCCTTCAGACAGTAGTAGTAATTGGGACCCGCAATCACGTCGGTGTCATCGTAACTCGTTTCGGTTGTCCAGTTTCCTAAAGCTGTCTTCTCGCCGTCGACTGTCTGGGACCGATAGAGACGGTAATACACACCCTCGGCAATTGATTCCCATGTGACCGCGATTTTGTCATCGTAGATACCCGCAGATGGAGAGGGTCTTCCGGGTGCGGGTGGTGTAATCCAACCGATATCCGGCCCCCCGGGATAGCTGGCACTGTATCCGCTTTGGCTCCGAGCGCCTGAGACCCAGTAATAGTAGAGCGTACTCGGTTCGGCGGTGGTGTCATCGAAGCGCGTGATCCGCTCATATTCGACCAGAGTTGTGTAATTTCCGACGTTTATCCCGTCCGGTGATGTGCTCCGGTGAATGGTGAAATAGGTGGCCGCAGGTAAGCTGGTCCATAGGATGCGCACTCTGTCTGTAAGCGCGCCGTTGGTCGCTGAAACATTCTCTGGAGGAAGCAGCAGAGTGTACGTCCCGCAGAGATCGCTGTAATCGCTTGCTCCGGTTCCGGTGGCACTGCCCGCAGCTTTCACGTAATAGTAGTAGGTATGACCGGATGTGAGGCCCTCGTCTGTAAATCTCGTTTCGGCGATCCAATCGCTGACAGCGTTCAAGGTCCCGTCAGGACTGTCTTTTCTGTACACGCGGTAGTGAGTTGCGAGGGGCACCGAATCCCATCTCAGGTCCACCTGGTAAGGCATGAAACTGGTTGTTTCTAGGTCCGTTGGTGGTGGTAAATACCGGTATCCGAGATCGCTATCACTGTATGCGCTGGGATCCAAGCCGTTACTGTTGCGTGCGGCACGCACCCAATAATAGAACACCTGGCCGGGCAGGATATTCCCGTCTTCGTAATTGAGTGCTTGGAGGACCCAGTCAGTGATCGGCGTTTTCTCCCCGTCCAGCGTCTCTGAACGAGAAACCTGATAATAAAATGTTCCAGACAGTCGACGCCATGAGACAACCACCCTGTTTGCGTTTGTTCCTTTTGTTGCGGCAACGTTGGTGGGAGGCGTTAGCCCCACCGAGCCGCCGTTGGATCTGCTGAATTCGCTTGCTCGTGTGCCCGACGAGTTGACCGCCGCTTGGACGGAGTAATAGTAGTTCTTTCCTATTTGAAGGCTCTGGCTATCGTTGTACGACGTGGTGGATTCCCAACTCGTTATGGGTGCTTTCGTCGAACCTGCCGAATCCGATCTATAGAGTCGGTAGTGAGTTGCTCCCCACACGCTATCCCATGTGATTCGAATCTGAGTGGTGTAGGTTGCGTCTGAGGCCTGGAGATTTTCGGGAGATTCGAGTTTTCGCCAACCCTGATCGGGGGCGCTAAAGTCGGTCGGATAGTCTCCGGTTTCGTTGCCCGCAGCTTTCACAAAGTAATAGTATGTGTCTCCCGGCGTGACGGTGACGTCGCTGTATTCCGTCGCACGAACCCAGTCTGTCAGAGCGGTTGCGCCGAATGAGCTGGACGTGGTCGAGCGATAGAGACGGTAATAGGCGTTGTTGGCGACGTTGTCCCATGCAAGAGGGATGCTCTCGGTGTCGCTGCCATCCCCGGCATAGACGCGGGGTGTTTGTAGCTTGCGCCAGCCGGTGTCGGGGCTGCCAAATCCCGTAGAATCGAAACCGGAGCTGTTTTGGGCGGCACTGACCCAATAGTAATACATTTTTCCGGCCAGAGCTTCGGTGTCTCTCACGCTGCGCTCGGTTTGCCAATAGGTGACCGCCGTCTTTGGACCCCCTTCGGTCTCGGAACGATACACACGGTAATGAGTAGCGTCTAATACTTCGTTCCAGGTGATGGTGATGTAGTCGGTCGATGTTCCGTTTGATGCGCTCAGACCATCGGGCGCGTCCATGTCGCGCCAACCGGTGTCTGAATCGCTCAACTCACTGCGATTGGCGCCGGTGGCGCTGAGTGCGGCCTCCACCCAGTAGTGGTAAACCTCCCGCGCCACTGTCATATTGTCAGGATCAATACAACTCTTCGAAGTCTGCCAACCGGTTACCGCTGTCTTCTTTCCGTCTTCTGTTTCCGATCGGTACACGCGATAGTGTGTAGCATCGTCTGCAATGGTCCAATTTACAGTTATTTTATTTGAGTAATCGCCATCCGACGCCTTCACCATGATCGGCTTACGCAGCTTTCGCCAACCGGTATCGGCCTGACTGAACACGAAATCGCTGGCCAGAGAACCCGTCTGGCTTTTCGCCGCTTTTACCCAGTAATAGTAAGTGACATACGGGTCGCCGTGGAAATCGTCGGCGCTTGTTCCGGTCAGCCAAGCGCTAACAGCTACGGGGACATCACCGTACAGATTTGTCGAACGATAAACTCGATAATGGGTCGCGTCGCTGACACTATCCCACTCGATGTGGACTTTCCCGGAGTGCTCGCCATCGCTCGCGGACACGTTTGTCGGTGCCGACGCAGCAGAAAGAGACTGTTTGTGACTCGCAACGGTGGCGGCGGTCTCGGTGATCCGGCGCGCGTTGTTGGCCTGATCTTCGCCATCCACACGACTCCCGGTGGGAACTCCCAAATGGAGTACATCCGGATTGGAGTAATACGGCATCGGTGTGCCGGCCGTAGCGAAGCGGTAATCTGAATGAGCGTACGCCATGATCGTACACATCCTCTGGCCCCCCACAAAAAAGTGCCAACCATAGTGATATACTCCCGACTTTTTCACCGTCGCGTCCGAACCTGTCCGATTCCAGCTATCCCCAACGGCATGACTGCAACCAAACAAATGACCGATTTCGTGTGAAAATGTGTAATCAGAAAAAACTATGCGGCTTTGTCCAACCAGGCAGAACTTGTCACCAAGGCCACCCCCTTTGCCCCCGCCTCGTTTGTTCAGGAATACAACCAAGTCGGGGCCGTAGGTGTCGCGCCACTCATAAACATCCCCCAATGGACCGTTGCGCCCTGCGTAAAGATATCGGAAGTCTTCGTCATCCGGATACACAAATCCTGTTGCGCTGGGAATGTTCTGGGCTCCGCTTTTCACCAGGTCATCATATTCTTTGGCACTTAAGGCTTCGGTGTAATTGACCTCCTGTTGATGGACAAGACGTATACGTGAATTGATCAGGCTGTTTTGAAATGCAAGATTCGTCTCATCGACTCCCTTATGAATGACGGCTTCCATCGCTTCTTTGCCACCCACAGCCAAACGTGCGCCCGGTGTGTAGACAACCATCAGGTCCACGACGCTCCCGTCGTCGCTGCTTGCGAGCCGTCTTTTCCCGGCTGCCTGACCGGCAATCGGTGGAGTCCGAAGACGATCTTCTTCTTCATCTGCGATGGGAGGAGGCGGTTGAGCGTTGTCGATACGACAGACCTCGTGGACTCCGTCCTTCACATACCGGATCACGTAGCGACCGCCCGAAGGAGTCCCGAGGTTGCCCACCGCGACATTCCCGTGGATGGTCAGAATGAAGCAGCTGAACTTGTCCCCTCCGACCGTACCGTAGAGCGTGAATTCACGGCCCGACCGGATGATACGGCGCTCGACGATTCCTTCTTGTGTCACATCGTCGAACAAGTTGAAGCGGAGGATATCGGTTTCGCCTCGGCAGGCGGTCATGAGGACATCAAAGTTCAATCCTACGAAGTGCGATCGGCTCAGGTGGGCTTTGTTTGTACTTTGGATTTCAGCGAGGTCCCTTTGATCAACATGGGTGAAAACCTCGGTTCCGGATTTCGAGGTTGGGATGGGTAGACTCGTTGACGCCTTGGCGGAACTCCCAAGTATTCCTACAGAACCGATCAAAGCGAACAGGACGACCGACGTAAGAAAACGAGGTTTGCTTTTCTCTTCCATGATAATCCTTTCGTTGAACCGACTTGTGGAGTGCGCGCTGTTGGACACGATGTTGGACCTCCGGGTCGGACGGATTAGTTTACAGCATTGCGGTCGTCAGAGATAGCATTTTTTGGGGCAGGGTCTGATTTAGTTGCTGAGAACATGCTTGTAGAGTCTGCGAGTGGGCGCGGTTGAATGATGTGGTTGATGAGCGTCAATTGCTGTTTGAAT
>CAZTDD010000084.1:0-30741 GCA_964612675.1 uncultured bacterium | reverse complement strand
GGTGTTGTACGAGCGATTTCTTGTGCGTAGACGGTCAACCCCCTCCTAACCTCCCCCGATCTTCGGGGGAGGAACCAAAGCACGTTCATCCGTATCCATCGGGTCTGCGTCTATCGGATCTGTGCCTATCGGATCTGAGTCTATCGCAATTGGATTTCACTGGTGCTCGATTACCGATACCTATCGTAGCCGAATTTCGCGGTGGAGTTCGCCGCCTTTTTGCGAAGCGACAGAGATTATACCTTCGCCGCTGCCTCGTGCGATAAACTGGACACGAACAGAATCCAAGCCTTCAATCGTGTCGACTTCAATCCGATGCGGGCGAACTTTGACAGGATCGACGTATTTTCGGTACCGGTCCGTTACTCGGCCCGAATTGAGAATCTCTATATTGCCCCCTTCCAGTTTCACAATATCCGGCCGCGATATTCGATGTTTCACGTCCTGCGCCGACCGAGTCGGCATCAGCCTGTCATTACGAATTTCTATCCAGATTCGATACAAATCCTCGTCGATTTTTGTGACCTCTATATCGCCAAATGCGATGAGCGGCATCATATCGGCGTGGTAGAGAGTGAAGGCCATGTTTCGGTGGCATTCTTCTTCTAATAGAAAAGAGGGAGGTACGCGCGACCATTGTTTCGTGGTTCCGCCGATTTCGATTTTGCCGTACGTAGGATGATCGTACTCCTCCCACTTGACAGCACCCTGATAATGCAACAAATGCTCAATGAACTCCATTCTTGATTCATCCCCTGTATCTCCGCTGCGATACAAGTTTTGTAAAGTCCACAGTTCGTTGGTAAAACTGAGAATACCTCGTGCGCCATAAAACCAGTCAAATTCGCCTCCCCACACTGTATAGAGATCACTCCAGACGACAAGGGAGCGATAAAACGGGAGCATCCGTTCACCTCGTTCGGCGATCTGACGCAGCACACGGTCGTCCTGTGGTTGGATCTCTCCGCCTTCTCTACCCGGCATACGCAGAATCATCCCACCGGCATTGTGGTAGGACTGCATGCCTGCAATATTCGGATGAGCGAGAACGAAATCGGCAACCGCACGCGTATTGGGCAATGAAAACGGATAATCGTGAGAGCCGTATTGAACATAATTCGGCTGCCAATCCCACGCCCAATTTCGATTCGAGTCATAGCCCCCCGGTTCGTCCTCGTTGATCCGACCATCGTTGTCATTATCGATGCCCTCCCAGCCGAGGTAGGTATATTCGCCTCTCTCATCCGCCTCGACTCGAACCATCAGATAGTCAGGAAAGTCGGGATGCGGTTTCCAGCGTCCGTTCGGATCTTTGATACGCATGTGTGTGATGGAACCATTTCCATCCAGGTCATCATACCCGTCTTCGTCCGCCACACCGTCCCGGTCATTATCAATCGGCACCTTTCCCGTTCGTGACGAATGAGGTGTGTTGGGAGCGTGAAACCAGTAGTCCCGCCCGTCGGGATTAATCGTTGGAATAAGATAAAACACTCGCCGATCGAGTAATTGCGTGACAAATTCCACTTCCCCGTATAATTCACACAAATACCACGCTGTATATAAGACAACCTCTCCAGCCTGCACTTCATTGCCGTGTATATTTCCGTCGATATACATCCCTGCCTTTGTGTCCGGACTTCCGATTTTGCGGTTTGTTACTTCGAGACACCATATTTCCCGACCCTCGTACGATTCTCCGATAGAATAGAGACGTGTCAGATGCGGGAATGCTTTATGAATACGGTTCAGCACATCCGTAACGCCGGCATGATCATGAAATCGATTCCAACTAATATCGACTTTACGCTCCGCCGGAGCGCCAAGGGCTTGAAAGAGATGCGTTGCATCCTCATTACTCCGGGATTCCGCCCAGGCGGTGCACGTGACACCCACTGCTATAGCGATAAAGAAGCATTGTATAAACGTTTTGTTGATTCCCATTTTCATTTTCCACCTAATTGAATTGTTTCCTCATCCTGCCCGGCAAGGGCCGAGATTAATTCGATTTTCACTGTGGTCTTATTCTGGATTCTAGCGATGCAACGTCTTTCAATCACTTCGCCGCCTTCTATTGCCCCCAGTCTCCACTCTTTACGACCGGCCAATACCGACTCCTGAGGAATATCGATTTCCAGCCGTGTGGGCAAAACCTCGCCGGTGCGTTCGCCATGAGCGAGTACTGTCGGCAGATATCCTTCATTGCTAATCCGAATGACTAACTCATATACCCCTTCGCCGAGATGCTCGACGTCGACGTTTTCAATAATTACCCGGGGCATTTTCTTCGCCAATTCAACCAGGAATTCGGCTTCCCGTTCCAGAATATCCGGAAGGAGATCGTCGGGAGGGACGGTCATCGCATAAGGAGAGAATCCTCCCACTTCGACACGCCGATCCGGGTAGTCCGGATGATCGACGGCGGTCCATGCACGAAAACGATCCGGAGCGTGTTCTTCAATCCATTTTAGATACTCTCGAGTCGTTTTCGCGCGATCATCCTTTTTTTTCTTCTTTTCTGTTTCCTTATCCTTTTTCGCAGGTTCATCACTCTTCTCGTCGCTCTCTTCGTCTTCCTCATCTTTCTCGTCGATTTTCATTGCGAGAGCGATGTCGGGGTTCCATAGCGGAGCAGACAGGGAGAGGCGTCCTCTGTGAAAGTATATCCAATCGACAAAAGAGCCCGGCACAGGATCTGTTTCCACATCCTTGCCGATATTCAAGCATTCTCTGTATTTTTTGCCAATTTCGTCGTAATAACTGACATCCTCGTTGCGGATTTTCTCCTGCGGTTTTCGTCGATCGCTTTGGTCGGCTGAATCGGGCTTTTTGAGCAGGGTGCTATTCCCGACGAAAGACATGACAATCCCGGTATTTGGATGCGCGATCACAAAATCGGCCAGCGCGCGTGTCCCCTTTGTGGATATCTGATGAATTCCCGCATCCGAGTCAAACCAGGGATAATCGAAAGGAAAATTTTTATTGAAATTCACTCCGCCCAATTGATCTTCATTCAGTTCTTCGTCTTTGTCATTATCGGTGCCCTCAGACAACACACGCCAGCGACCGTGTTCTCCTTTGGCCGGGTCCGCTTCGATCATGATCCCGTACGCGTCGGGATGCTCGATGTAACCGCCTTCCGGGTCTTCGATCCGCATGGAGGTGATGAGCCCATCGTCGTTGAGGTCGTCGGGGCCGTCCTCATCCACAAAGCCGTCGTGGTCGGCATCGAAGGGGGTCGTATTGGTGGCAAATTCCATTTGCGGCTGCATGAAATACCGTTCGACACCGTCCGGATTGAGTCTTGGAACCGTATATATGGTTGTATTTTCCAACACACGTTGAATGTCACTGGTCTCGTCGGAGGCACACAGCGATCTGAGAAACGCGAGGACAGCCTGTGTACCGGCGGGGCGATCTCCCTCGATACCGGCGACGACAAGCATTCCCGGGCGAGAGCCGAGATCGTCGTCATTCCCCGCGCCGACTTCAATCACCCATACATCGCGGTCTTCCGCAGATTTGCACAGAGACGACAACCGAATCAGATTGGGGTTTTCTCTCTGCATGGACTTTAACGCGGCTGTGAATGCGTCGTAATTGAGGAGCGTTGTGTCTTCTGTATCATCGCAGACAGCCGGAAGTAACATCAAGGTCATTAGCAACAGACATGAGGCAAAATGGGATATTCGGTTCACGGATTTCCTCCAAGTTTTTGGTGAGTTTTGCTCCTCGAAAGTCGGTGCGCAATCCCGTGAGAATTCATGTGGATAACCCGGACTGCAACTGTATTGATCGGCCCTCACCCTAACCCTCTCCCAGAGGGAGAGGGGACTTTTCGATAACAGTCTTTCGACTCTCCCAGAGGGAGAGGGGACGTTTGATGCCGACTGCCGACTTTTTGCTGGACCGTCACGACTGAAGAATGTTACTCCGGACGCGGTGCGACAACAACGGTCTGGCACAGATCGGGAGCAGTCGCCGGCCAGTAGACCCGTTCTCCATCGGCGCGTACATACACGTAATACTCGAAACCTCGATAGGACGCCCGATGTGGAAATTCTACTTGATAAACGCCACGCGAAATAGGCGTCAAAGGAATCTCGGTAAACTCCTCTTCCCCCATATATCGCCAATACACGGACGCGCTTTCCGGATTCTCTTCGCTTAGAACGATAATGTCTAAAGGGAGCCGCTCGTTTTCGTTCACGGAGGTTCGGACAGTTGGCACAATGACGCGACATTCTCCGTCGTACTCCATGGGAAGCTGTGCATCCTCCGGTAAGGGTTCTCCGAGCAGTTCGGCCAACTCTTTCCCGGTTTTCTCGATAAGGTTCGGAAGAATATGTTGCTCCCAATTCGCTACGGTTCCCATTTCGCCCGTGGTGCTGACTGTCGGCAATAAATATTCGTATACTTCGCTAACAGTCTCGACTAATTTCTCGCGCAGCGGAAGCGCCTCTCGTTCCGCTAATCTCTTTCTTGCTTTTTCATCCTCTTCGTCTTTAATTTCCTTTATCCGAGCGTTGTATTCCGCCCAGAGACAGTTCACATGTGCGTTGGCTTTCATGTATCGGAAGTTATCGAGCCAGTAATTGAAACGCGCCCGGTTTCCGTCTCCCCGGACTTTGGACCGAAGGCGTTCAAGATCCTCGACAAATTCGTATTCTTCCTCCACTTCGTCCCATGGCCGATCATCCGGGACGATTCCGCCCGGTCCATTCACCCAGTTTGACGGACGAGGCAATACACCGTCAATTTCCTTAAATATTTCCGCAATATCTTCCCCCGCCCTTTCACCGAACAGATGAATTGCCCAGTCTTCGTAGAAATCCTGGGCGGGCAGGTCACGGCGTTCTTCCGATTTGGGCCAATCGGCATTGTATTCCTTGTACGCTTCACCGCCGCAATTGACACGTTTCTTTAATTCACCGGATTCAATCGAGATTGTCGCAATGGAAGGATTGTCTTGCTGCGCGAGAAAGTCGATTTCCAGCCAACCGTCATGTACTTGAACCGGAGAAAAACTATATTCAACCGCTCGGTTCCGCCCCACAGCGGCAAGAATATCGAAATCCTCCAAGCAGTCTTCGTTCTCTATCCTGACATCAAAAACGCGTCTGCCTTCCTCTTCGTAAGCGGTTTCGCAGAATCCCAGAGTTACTTTGTATTCCCCGTTGGGCACGTCGAAACGATATTGGTTCATACCAAAACGGACGGTGCGATACAGCGGTTGGTCGTAGGTATCGAAAATGAATTCATTGGTTGACGCGTGCTGACCGCCTATCGGTCCCTCGACGGCTTCCTGTTCTTTTTTCCTTTGTTGTGCGATTTCCTTCCATCCCTGCTGATCCCATGCCGCCCAGGCCAACGCAAGAACATTCGGACCGAGTATACGGGTACGCCAATGGATTCCCATCAATCCCGTGCAACCATATTTGAGGGCATCAAATGCATCCGCGCGCATCCGGCCCACCCAGAGCTGCGGTGAGATCAAGGCAGGATCGTCCTCCAACCACGGAATCGCCCATTTCGGACGGCCTTCGACCGCTTCGAATCCGGGTTCGACCGGGGCATGACCCACCTGACGGTTGATGCAGCTCATCGGCATTTCTTTCATAAGAAATTCGTCGAAGAGTGCGCGATCCTGTTTGGGACCCAATACCCAGCCGCACGTGGCCAGCGTGAAAGGGGCGTCGACGTTCTTGATGGCGGCAATAGCGGTCAAGAGGTCCCATTTTGTCGCGTTTAGTTGTTCTTCGGTCTCATCGCGCCATGTCCAACCTTCCGGTGTCCATAGCCAGTAGTAGTCGATGGGATAGCTGCGCATGATCCGCAAGAACATTCCTTCGTAGAGATCCAAAATCACAGCCAAATCTTCAGGGTCTTCCCCCATTTGTTTGAGTCGGTCTTTCAGGCGGCTGGGGACGGTCAGCGGCGTTTCGGTTCCGACGCAGGTTTTTATCCCGAGTCGTTGGGCGTGCTCAAATGCTTCATTGAGCATGTCTGCCGTTCGATTGAAGACGGCGTTGCAGTCCTCCAGTTTGTCCGGTCGCGGCATCGAATGCCCCATAACATCCGGTCCGTATACGTTTCTATCAAATAGCTGTGCCGCGCCATGCGTGAATTCGCTTGTCAATTTGGGTTGATATCCCCAATTACCGCGCTGTGTGTTCATGTAGGATGACGGATAACTAAATGTGACGTCCCCGTCGTCGTTCATGTCGTGTGGGAGGCCGATCCACACAGTGGGTTCGGCGTTTGGATGTCCCTCGGGATAGGTGTGCAGACCGAAGAAGTTCATCCGCAGTTTGGGCAACTGGGACAAGATTGCTTCGTAATCTTCCATATTCCACCAATCCGGTCCTTCGGGAAAATCGTGGAAGGGATGAATCCCACGGAGAGGAAAGAGCGGCGATTGCTGTTCGTCGATCTCCGGGAATTCCAGATCGATCCGTTCGTCGGGGATGACATCGCCGTGAAGGAAGAAACGGACACCCAAGTGTTCAGCAAATCGATACGCGCCATAAAGCGTTCCTGTATTGTCACCGCCAACGATTACAAGGAAATCTCGCCCATCTCTCTGGAACGATTTTATAAGAGAGGATTGGTTATCGAGGTCGGCGACCTGCTCCCGCAAGTCACCATGATCCGAAATATGATCGGCAAGGACACTCTTTTTCTGAGCCACAATGAAGGCACTGGTATCGTCCAGCACACCGGACATGTACTCCTGAATATCCAAGAGTTCTCCTGTCCGGACGTACAGATAGCGTTGGATCTCGCGGGCGGCGAGTTGTTCCATGAATGACGCGTCAGGAGAATGAACGATAATCGGGAGTTCTTCTTCGTCGGCGTGACTCAGGTTAACGACCATACAGGACGAAAGAAGAACGGCTGCGAAAATCACGATTGGCAAATGGCGTTGAGACATTGTATTTCCCTCTCCAGCCCCGAACGGGAAACCTGGTTGCGCATTTATTCTGGTTCGGCGGAAGTCGCTGCGGAGCGACTCCACGACCAGCTTTGTTCGATTTCCTCAAGGGTTTTCCCTTTTGTTTCGGGTAGCAAGACTAACACGAAAAAGAAGCAAACTGCACACATGAAGGCGTATACGAAAAAGGCCGAACCTTGAAGGTTTTCGAGCATGAAAGGGAAGAACTGAGAGACCAGGAAGCAGGAGATCCAGAGACAGACCACAGCGACGGACATCGCGCGTCCCCGGATATGCGTGGGGAAGATTTCGGAAACGACCACCCAGACAACAGGCCCCATGGCCACGGCAAACGAAGCGACGTAGGTTAAAATGAATAAGAGAATAAACGTATTGAGCTGCTCGATGACAAATGAAAATCCGACTATGTCGACTACGACGCCGGTTTCATTGGATGCGATTCCGAAAGTGAGTCCCAATAATTCAAACCAAACACGCCGCCCCGGAACGGAGAGCAGGAACGCGATTCCCAGGAGGACGAGCGAGATTCCCATCCCAGCCGAGGCGATTACGAGAAGCGGCTTGCGCCCGAAGCGGTCAACGGTCCAGTAGGCAATAACGGTAAAAGAAAGGTTGACGATACCGACGATGATGGTGTCGTTGATCGCGTCGGTGGCTATAACCCCGGCGCTTTCGAAAATCCTCGGCGCGTAATACAGGACGACGTTGATACCGGTAACCTGTTGCAAGACGGCGAGGCCCACGCCGATCAGGAGGGCCACGCGAAGGCCCGGCTGGAACAGTTCAGAAATGGAGCCGCTTTCATGGCTGACTGTGGTTTGGATTTCCCGCATTTCCGCGTCGGCTTCTTCTTCGCCGTGCATGAGTGCTAAGAGTCGATGCGCCTCAGGCTGACGGTCCTGCTTCACAAGCCATCGTGGGCTTTCGGGAACAAAAAAGAGAAGAAGTAGGAACAGGATGGCGGGAAGCGTTTCGGAACCGAACATCCACCTCCAGCCGACTGCTACGTTCCACGCTTCCTCGCCGAGGGATGCAACGCGGGCGTTGACGAGATAAACGACGAGCATCCCGCCGATAATCGCGAACTGGTTTAGGGTGACGAGTCGCCCGCGAATGCGCGGGGGAGAGACCTCGGCAATATACATCGGCGAGAGAAGCGAGACCACGCCGACGCCGACACCTCCGATAAAGCGTGCGAGGATGAATTCGGTGAGAGTGCGCGGAAGGGCGGTACCGACAGCCGACACGGTAAAGAGCAGGGCCGAGAAGATCAAAACTCTCTTCCTTCCGAAGCGGTCGCTGAGCAATCCCGCGCAGGAAGCGCCGACGACACAACCCAGCAGGGCGCAGGAGGCGGCCCAGCCTTCCCACATCGGGGTCAGTTCAAAGCGTTTCACTAGAAAGCCAATCGCACCCGAGATGACCGCTGTGTCATATCCGAACAGCAGTCCGCCCAGTGCCGCGACGAAGGCGAGCCAGTAAACGTACATACGGGTCTCCATTTGCGATTTCGTCTACCTGCAAGGAGTATCTCATAGCATACTCCGAGGCGGTTGGGAACTCTGTGGTGCCCCGGCAGATAATGACCCAAAGGCTGGACTCAGTCGTCGCTCCGGTCTTCTTACCACATGATATGGTACTCTGGTACCATCAAAGAAATCTCTACCGCCCGGCGGATAATGACATGGACGACTCCCAAAAGACAAAAGAACAACTCATTGACGATGTGCATCAACTCCGTGAACGCGTCTCAGCCCTCGAGAAGCTGGAGGATGAACATAAGCAAATCTCGGAGATGTACTGGGAGAATCTCAACAAGTTCCGGAGCCTGCTGGATGCGGTGGGCGATGCGATGTTCATTATGTGGGACCGAGAGATCATCAGCTGTAACAAGAGGGCGCTGGAGATATTCGAGAGGATTGAAGACAAGCTGATCGGCCACACCTTTCCCGAGATCTCTCCGTCAACTCAGCCGGACGGCAGCGATTCAGGCGACAAGTTTGAGGAGAAACTTGAACCCGTTCTTGGCGGAGAACCGCAGTTTTTTCCGTGGACGTTCACGCGGCAGGATGGTACGCCATTCAATTCGGAAGTCAGTATGGTGAGCATCCAGCACAGCGATGAGATTTATATCCACACAATTGTCCGGGATATCACCGAGCGGGAACGGGCGGCGGAGGAGCTTAGGAAGGCGAAACAGGCAGCGGAGGCGGCGAATCTAGCGAAGAGCCGCTTCCTGGCCAACATGAGCCACGAGATCCGAACGCCGATGAATGTCGTGATTGGAATGACCGAACTTGCGCTTGAGACTCCGTTGGATGCGGAACAGCGCGAATACCTCACTCTCGTCAACGAATCCGCGGAATCCCTGCTGCACCTGCTGAACGATATCCTCGATTTCTCCAAAATCGAGGCGGGGAAGCTGGAGATGTCGCCGATTGAGTTCGCATTGCGGCAGAGTATCGGCAAATCGGTCAGGACGCTCGGACTCCGCGCACAGCAAAAGGACCTGGAACTGGTATTCTATGTAGCACCGGAAGTTCCGAATGTTCTGTTCGGCGATCCTGCGCGGCTTCGCCAGATCATTATTAACCTTGCCGGAAATGCGATCAAATTCACCGAGGAGGGAGAGATCGGTGTTTATGTGGATTTGGAAGCGGAGACAGAGAAGGATGTCCGGCTACACTTTCGAGTCACAGACACCGGCATCGGAGTCACCGAACAGCAACAGAAAAAGATTTTCGCTGAATTTGAGCAAGCCGACGGATCGACGACGCGCAAATACGGTGGCACGGGATTGGGCCTTGCAATCTGCACAAAACTGGTATCGATGATGAACGGGCGTATATGGATTGAGAGCCCGCGCCCGGATCACGAAACGCTGCCGGGCGGCGCAGGTAGTATCTTCCATTTCACTACGGAACTGCAAAAAACAGAAAGATCGTCCGCAATCGAGAGGTTGCCGGAAGCGGAGAAATTGGCAGGACTGCGCGTTTTGATCGTGGACGACAATCTGACGAATCGGCGCGTGATTCGCGATACTGTTGTGTCTTGCGACATGCAGCCAGTTGAGGCTGAGGATATCCCGAGTGCGGAGCGTACCCTACGCGAAGCAGTAGAGGAGAAACGCCCGTTCGAACTGACGATTCTCGATGCGCATATACCGTCGGGCGATAGTTTCCAACTGGTCAAGAAGATCCAACAACGAGATGACCTGAGGGATCTGAAGATCATTATGCTCACATCGCCGGAGATTCAGGGCGATGCGGAACGATGCAAGAGGCTGGGAATCCAGGTCTATCTGACAAAACCGATCCTCCAGGCGGATTTGATCGCTGCTATTCGGGAAGCCACCGACACCGAGAAAACGGCGGACAAGAAAGCAGAACCGACAGAAGAAGAAACGTTGCAACAGATTGGGCCGCTGAAGATTCTACTCGGTGAAGATAACGTAATGAATCAGAAATTCGGAGTTCGTGTTCTTACGAAAGTGGGGCACTCGGTGGATGTTGCCTCCAACGGTATCGAAGTGTTGGAGGCATTGGAGCGAGCCTCCTATGACGTGGTTCTCATGGATATTCAGATGCCCGAGCTGGACGGCCTCGAAACCACACGTCAAATTCGGCAACGGGAAGCCGGGACCGGCGAACACATTCCGATTATTGCGATGACTGCGAGTGCGATGAAAGGAGACAAAGAGAACTGTTTTGAAGCCGGGATGGATGGGTATATCTCCAAACCGGTCAAACCGAAAAAAATACTTGAACAACTCGCCGCGATCATTCAAAAGCCCGGTGTCTCTTCTTCCGAAAATCAGGTCCATGATCAGGAAGTGGAATCCAAGCCGGTCGTCAACCACGATGCCTTGATGGAAAATGCCGATAATGACATGGAACTCCTCAAGGAGATGATCGAATTATTTGCTCCGAATTCCGAGACGGCTATGCGTCAGTTGCAACAAGCAATCGACAGCGGCGATTTACAGGAAGCGGGAAAGACAGCGCATCGGATAAAAGGCATGACACGTCTTCTCGCGGGGGAAGCGGCGTCAGAGGCGGCACTTCATATCGAGAAGATCGCGCGTTCAGGCGACGAGAGTCGGCTCGAAGACGCATGGCGGAGACTAGAAAAAGAAATTGAATTGCTGAGAGACGCTTTGCGTGAGTTGCTTTAGAAATCCCGGAATGGTCGTCGTGGATCAGCTTCTGCCATCTGCGTTTTCCACTGATTGAATCTCCCTTTCAGCAATTCCAAAATCTCGGGTTTCTGCTCGGAAAGATCGTTTTGTTCTGCGATATCCTTTGAAAGATCGAATAATCCGGAGCCGCGAGCCGAATTGACCCATTTCCAGTGATTCACTCGTGCGGCCTGGTCGCCGCGACGCTCCCAGAACATCTCACGTCTTAACGATTCGGTCTTACCGGCAAGAACCGGTCTCATGTCGAAACCGTCCAAAACAACGTCGCGGAGAGGATTCACTCCGACGGCATTACATAGCATTGGGAAGATCTCCAACGACGTAAGAAAATCATCGCATACTCTGCCAGATGGAATCACGTCCGGCCAGCGGACAATGCAAGGAACGCGTAGGCCGCCTTCAAACATTTGGGCTTTGTGTCCACGTAAGGGGGCATTGTCAGCGATTCCGGAGCCACCGTTATCGGAGAAGAAAATCACAATTGTATTGTCAGCAACGTTGTTCTTCTCCAGCGCGTCCAAAAGACGTCCAATAGACTCGTCCATATAGGTAACAGCCGCCATATAGCGTTTTCTGCGAGCCTCACGCGTGTTCGGTTCTTTCGGATCGTAGGGACCATAGTGTTTTTGGATGTACTCGAGCGGAGCCTGAACACCCGGACGCGGTCGTTCAAGATTGGATGCTCCGTGCGGCGCATTGAACGGCACATAGCAAAAAAACGGACGATCGGAGTACTCATCCAGAAAGCGCAGTGCTTCCCGTTCAAAGAGGTCCGTGCAGTACGTACCTTTGTCCTCTGTTGTCGCCGAGTTGTTGCGATACATGGATGGGATTCCATAGCGCTCGTGAGTCCAATAATCGATACCGGTGTTCACGAATCCATAGAAATCGTCAAATCCGCGTTGGAGAGGGAGAAAACGCTGAAGCATGCCGAGATCCCACTTGCCGTAGATGCCGCTTGTGTATCCGGCCTGACTCAGGACACGGGGCAAAAGCACTTCGCGTGTATCCATGCCGAGAATCTTCTCGGGGGAAACAGCGTACTCATCCATCTCGAACTGGTAATCGTAATCGACGCGATTATTGCGGAACATGTCGTACGTCCCGTTTCGCTGCGGAAATCGGCCGGTCAGAAGACTGCCCCGGGAAGGCGTGCAGGCGGGCCACGTCACGTAGAAGCTGGTTAGTCGAACACCGTCGCCTGCGAGTCGGTCGAGGTTGGGCGTTTTGATTTCCGAGTTGCCGTAACACCCGAGATCATTGTAGCCCTGATCGTCGGATACAATGAGCAGGATATTCGGCGGCCTGTGTTGAGCATTTTGATTCCCCGCGTGCAAAGCACGGGGAAGAGTCAATGCCATCGTCTCCATGCCCATTTGTTGAATGAATCGGCGGCGAGGGAGATTGTGTGTACCAGTATTCTCGGACATGATATTTCTCCAGTTACAGGAAGGGGATCTACGGGTTTATCGTATCACACCGTTGAGTTGGTGGGCTACGGGCTTAGCTGAGTTTTTATCTGATCGAATCTTGCTGTCCCCACCCCCAAGCGGAGTTGGGGGTGGCACCCGCGCCCGTGAGCCCACCCCGTTGCGTCTCCAGTCTTGATGCGGTGGCGAAGAGTGAACAAAACAGATCTCAACCCCCTCTGAATCTCCCCCAATCTTTGGGGGAGAAACCGCTCTCTGAATCTCCCCCAATCTTTGGGGGAGAAACCGCTGCAGACACGCTCGTTTCTTTTTCCTCCCCCGAAGATCGGGGGAGGTTAGGAGGGGGTTGAAATTCGTATTCCCGACTTTTTGCGACGCCATCAAAGTTGATGGGGCGGCAAGAAGTTCAATGATCGCCCCTCACCCTGACCCTCTCCCGGCGGGAGAGGGGAACTCCTATTGCCAGTGGGCGATTTTTTGCAGCACCGTCAGTCGGGAAGGCTACGCAAAAGCTTGACGGGGGTCTTTTGTTGCGAGTAGATTGCGGGAGGGAAGAAGTTGATGATTGGACTTTGACTATCAGAGATGTCATAGGAAGGAAAAGGCCCAATGACGAGCAAAGAGGCCGTGTTGTCTTCATTCAACCACAAAGAAACGGGGCGTGTGCCGGTCGATTTCGGGGGAACGGCTGTAACGGGTATGCATGTCTATTGTGTGGCAGCGCTTCGCGATTACTATGGGCTGCAGAAACGCCCGGTAAAAGTCCACGAACCCTACCAAATGCTTGGTTGGATCGATGAAGACCTGAAAAAGGCGATGGGGATCGACGTTGAAGGAATCAATGCTCCTGCAACGATCTTCGGATTTCCGAACGAAAACTGGAAACCATGGCACACCCCAAGCGGTCTCGAAGTTCTGGTGTCCGAGCATTTCAAGACCGCCGTCGATCAAAACGGCGACACGCTGATCTATCCGCAGGGAGATACCTCCGCACCGCCCAGCGCAAAAATGCCGGAGGGTGGTTTCTTCTTCGATACCATCGTTCGGCAGGAACCGATAGAAGACGACAAGCTCAACGTGGAAGATAATTTGGAAGAATTTGGGCCGATTTCAGACGAAGCGTTGGCATACTTTAAGGCGGAAGCTGCAAAGGCAGAGCAGACGGGCCGTGCGGTAATCGCCACGATACCTGGAACGGGTCTCGGCGATATCGCCTTGGTTCCCGCGCCTTTCTTAACACATCCAAAAGGAATTCGAGATATCGAAGAGTGGTATATTTCTACAGTCACTCGCCAGGATTATGTTCATAAAATATTTGAGAAGCAAGTCGAATATGCTCTCGATAATTTTCCCAAGATTCATTCCGTGTTGGGCGATACCGTGGATGCCGTGTTTCTTTGCGGCACAGATTTTGGAACGCAATTGTCGACGTTCTGTTCCCGTGACACATTTCGTTCACTCTATATGCCGTATTACAAGATGATGAATGATTGGATTCATAGGAATACGAATTGGAGAACAATGAAACATTCGTGCGGTTCGGTAGAGATATTCATCGACGATTTTGTTGAGTCCGGGTTTGATATATTGAACCCCGTTCAGTGTTCGGCGGCCGGAATGGATCCCGAGCATCTAAAGAATACATACGGGGATCGTATCACGTTTTGGGGCGGTGGCGTGGATACACAGAAGACGCTGCCGTTCGGCACACCGGGGGAGGTGAGAGAGGAAGTGCTCCGACGTTGCGAAGTGTTCTCCAAAGGAGGTGGATTTGTTTTCAACGCGATTCACAACGTTCAGGGCAATACACCTGTGGAGAATGTTGTTGCGATGGTTGAGGCGATCCATGAATTTAACGGGGAGTCCAGCTAGTGTGGTAGCTGATCGCGGCGATATCGAAGTAGTAAACCCTATGGTTGCAAAAACGAGAAGAGGCCGGCCGAAAGCGCGGTTGGAAAGCCCATGGATAAAGGCCAAAAGAGACGTTTATGAATATTTTGAGGACCTGAGGAGAAAAGCACCGGCAGTGCGATCCAGATGCCCCCCCCTCCGACTCCCCCCGTGAACGGGGGGAGAGATTTGGAAATGTTGCCAGGAGGAGTCAGTTTTGCAACGTTACGGTAAAGATAGTGAAACACGAAGACACGAAAGCACGAAAACTTACGGGAAAACGAGAAACAGCCTCTTGGATAAATCAACTTTTCCCGCTGGAGGACATTTCGTAGAATAATGAAATATCGACCGAACTCACTTGTCCCGTTGACTTTACTTCTTGCGTTCACACTATCGTCTCTTCCAGCTCCGATTCAGGCTGAGGAAAGTCAGAAGCCTTCTTCGCTTGCACATCAAACAAGAGCCGGTTTTTCGCTTCCTCATTCACACAATGACTATGAGCACGGGCGCCCTCTCCTGGATGCTCTCGAACAGGGGATTTTCAGCATCGAAGCAGATATCTGGTTGGAGGGAGGCCAGATTCTTGTTGCCCATGATCGGGGCAATTATAAGGGCACGCTACGTGAACTGTATCTGGACCCGCTGGAGCGCTTTGTCAAAGCGTTATACGTCTCAGAGAGGCCCATTCATCTCTGGCTGGACATCAAAGACTCAAATGTTGCAATCGTTGAAGTATTGCATAGGCTTCTTCGCCGGTATCCGATGCTGACCCGGTTTACCGATTCCGAGATCGATCACCGGGACGTGACGGTCATTCTCACGGGAGACGCGGAGAATAAGCAGCGGTACGTCGATCAGTATGAAACACGATACGCGTGCCGCGACAGCAACGATTACAGTCCCTCGGATCTACCAGCCGACCGACGCTGGCTATGGTACGCATTGAACTGGGACGATTATATTGACTGGGATGGCGAAGGGACAATTCCGGATAAAAAATATGAGAAACTCGTGAGTATCCTTGACGATATCCATGCAAAATCAAGAAAGGTCCGTTTCTATTCGACTCCGGATATTCCCGATTATTGGAATTTAGCGTTAGAGACCGGGATCGATCTGATAAACACAGACCGGTTAAACGAACTCCGGATTTACCTTGATAATCCAACATCGGAAACTGCATCTCTTTTGAAACCATTCATCGATGGAAGCGCGGTGACCGCAAAACCCGTCCAAATCACAAATGGCATGTTTACCGGCGCAAAAACACGAATTCAGGTTAGAAACGACGGCAACATTCCGATTCGGTGGATGGCTCGCCTTGTGCCTCATGATGCCATTTACTCTCCCTCACGTTATCTGTACGTTTCTGTACCACCGAACTCAGTACAGAGCGTCGATGTAACTCTGAACTCGTCGAATCAAGTCCCGCTCGCACAGCTCAATCCGCTTGTATACGAATGGTCCGCCGCCTATGACGTGCCATGCCCCGGCGCAATTGAATTCGAAGGAGAGACACGCGTTGTATTTGATGGTATCGGCGACTGTTACCACAGACCGACGCCCGTCCTTGTCGATGGGAACCTGGAAGACTGGGGGATGCTTGATTGGGTATGCACAGAGCCGGCTTCTATCTCCAGCATAGACGGCAAATGGACGGGCGCAGGTGATTGTATGTTTCGGTTTGATACAGCCTATGATGAACGTCATGTATATCTGGCGGTTGAAGTTTTCGACGATCAGTGGTTTCCGGGGGTTGAAGCGAAGCCTTCCGCAAAGGATCACATTGAAATCTGGTTTGATGCGAAACCCGGAGAATCCGATCCAGAAGACGCAAAGAATGGAGACAGACTCTATTTTCAGCTCAGTCCCGGAGTTTCTCTCGAAGGGATTGCTCTCGAAGGAACAGAAAAGAGTATAGAAAAAGCTATTGCCGTCTGTAAAAAGACAGAGACCGGATATGCAGCGGAGGTTGCAATTCCCTCAGAGTTTTTGAACGTCCAACAAGGTAGATCTTGGGAGGAGTTTTGCTTGAACATAGCGATCAACGATCACGATCCCAATGAGGGTGGAGGAGCGAAGTTGTTCTGGCGTCCCGAGTGGGGAAAGGGATCCGAATCTGTGCCGGGAGTATTTCGGCGACGGTGAATTCAGGGTCGGTATGGAATTCAGCCGAACTAATTGCCATAGTTACTCTGCTATTTCCCAGATTCGGTCCGGAACCACACCGTAAGATGCGTCCTTTATATCGTCCATTTGATTTACAACGGCGATAGCCCCGCGCCGTTCGAGCAATTCCTTGTGCCGCCGGTCGAGCAGACGGCGGCGAGGCGGTTTGCGATGCCAATTTGGTTTCTCCGGGTGCCGCTTCCCATTGCGAAAAGAGTTCTTTTCCAACAGATCGATACGCCGCTCGCGAAGGCGGATCCAGAGAAGATCCCCGGTTTGGAGTGCCATAATCGGCCCATGGTCGAACGCCTCCGGGCACACATGACCTACAGCGGCCCCATAGGTCACGCCGGAATAACGCCCGTCGCTGATAATCATGGCGTATCGCTTGAGCACAACACTCGAATTGACGTGCTGCATCGGAGTAAACATCTCCGGCATACCGAATGCTCTCGGTCCCTGCCCTGCTATCACCACTGCTATGCGAAGGCTTCCATGTTCGGCCATTCTATGAAGGAGAGTGCGCTTCGAAGCTTTTGCGTCATCTTCTTCAGCCTGTCGGTTCACGCTACCGATTACGCGGAGATCCTGAGTCGAGAGGTTTCTGCAGGAAGTCAACTCCTCAATCGGATCGGCCTGCAAGAGGCACTCCGTCGCTTCATCTTCATTCTGGAAGTACCACACAATCGCGACAATCTCGTCGAACGCATCAATTTGCTCGTCCGGCATTCCGGAGATTTTGACTACAGCGCTCGAAAAGAAATTCCCGTGAAGTTGGTCTATTCCTCCAAGGGGTTTCCTCGGGCGGTCAAGGATGATCGGATTCTCCTTGACCTTTGAGGCAGAGGCTTTGCGGCCTTTACCGATCCGTTTCGCCCAGCTCGTGCAGTCCACGGTCATCGCGTCCAGATCGACGGGAATTCCCAGACGATTCAATTCATAGAGAACCGTGGCCACTCCCATCGATTCTCCGCGTACAACCTGCTGTGCGAGTGAAAAAATGTGGCGATCTTCTGTGAGACTATAATCGAACAGATCCGGGACGTGTTCCCCCAATCGAATCGATTCATAGTCATCCAGGTGTGTGCGCATCCCCGCATAGGTCCGTGTGGCCAGCATGTGCAAGATGAGGTTGGTCGATCCTCCCGTGGCGCTGTGGACACGGACCGCATTCGAAAATCCATCAACAACGAGGTTGGCGACCGAGGCCTCATCCCGGTCGATCAGCTTCATGAACGCATCCACGGTCGTATCGATTTGCGAAGCAGTCGGGGGATCGGTAAGAAACTCGACGGCGGGATGTACAAGACCGAAAGCACTCATTGCGATCCGGCATGAATTTCCCGTACCGTTGAATGCGCAAATGCCTCCCTGAGGGTGACAGGTGTTTGCTGCGATGCGGAGTTCGAGGTCTTTGTGCTCCTTTGCAGTCAGCAAGCCGTGTCTTCGAGCCCTTATCAATACTCCCTGAAACGCCTGATTCGAGGTGCATTGAAGAATGTGCTCCGTGACGCGCTCGATATCATCGGCAATTTCGGCGTGTCCACAGTCACGGCATTTGCGTGAGAGCTTTCGCAAATCGTGACGTAATTCTCTAGGAAAAGTTCCGCCGCGCAAGACGTGGGCGGGTACAAACGTGGCATGAACCGGCGCCTCACCGCGTCGGCGGCGCAACCGATCCAGATAAGCCAGGCCGGAGCAGATCGCAAACGGTGTCTTGTCACAGCCCTGAAGGACAATTGCGCCATGGTAGGAATGAGCCTCCATCTGGTTGATTACCATCTCGGCAACCAGGTTGCGTGACTGGAGGGAGTAACACATACCCAGATTGCTCTGAGCGGTTCCGTCGCAGAGGACTGGAACACTGAAGGCGAATGGTATGGCCCCTCGTTTCCAAAGAGCCCCTACGGCGAACAAGGTCGTGGAACGGTCCTCCACATGCGCTGGATGATCCGCCGAGCCGCCAATGATCGCGATGCGCGGGTTGCCTTTGTCGAGACGCCGGACGACTTCGTCCTGGGTTATATCATCAAGAGCAAACCGGAATTCCTGTTTTGCCGCTTCCAACAGGGCCACGACGGTATGAGGTTCGTTCGCTTTGCCTTGAACATTATCGCGATAGGGATTCTTGAGACGGCGCAGTTGTTTTGGGCCTGGATTCATTGGAGGATCTCTTCATTATGAGAATAGAACTGGGGCATACCATAGGACAAATAGACGAAAACTTGGAGCGACATTGTCGTTCCTCACGCTACTCGATTCCCTCAGTAGGAACCGTGGACTCCGTGCTCTGATAAATGACAACAGGCGGAACAGTATCCAAGGAGTTCACTGGCTGAAACCCATGCATTCTCGGGTCGACGTCCACGGCTTCAAATCCGGGAGTGAAGATCCCTCCGTGTGTATCCTGAAGAACATAGTCCACTCTTCGACGATGCAGGTATTCGAAGAGCCTTGTACTTTCCCCCCAGGGGAACCACACAGACCGCCGCCCGCCATATGCATCATCCAACAGACTTGTCGAGACAATAATCGCCTCCGAGGGGGTCTCGTTTTCAAGCCACGAGGAAACGCTTTCGCGATGCAGGTCGATCAAGCGTCTCTCCGAACGGTTGGCCTGATCGAGTGTCGTCGTCTGTTGATAGGCCAGCGAAAGCGCGGCGACGCACCAGGCGGCGACTATCCACAACGAAAGTCGTCTTCTGCTCTGTGTCAACCCGTCCAATCCGTACGCCGCAACAATAATCAAAGAGGGTACAACCGGGCCGGCCAATCTTCCGGGGTGAAAGGAAGGTTGTGCCAAGGTAACGAAGAAAGGAGGGAAAACAAGCAGAATTACGGGTGCCATAAGGAAGAGCCACAAGAGGCGTTGTCTTCGTTGAAGCAACAATACAGACCCGGCGAAAGCCGCCAATATGAGCGGCAAAGCGGCCGGAGAAAGGATCCGGATGCCTGCGATCACATTCTTCCAATACACTCCGGCGGCCCGGATCGGTTCTTCGAGAAGGTAGTTGGAGAAACCGGCATCCCGATGGAGAAACGCAAGTTGTCCCGACTCATCGAGAGAGAACGCTTCTCGATAGACAAACCTCAGTTCCTCCGAGTGGCTGTCGGTGACCGCTTTTGCACGGGCATGCATCAAATTGAGCGGAGCTTTCCCCGAGATCATCCAATTCCCGGTCTTGTGATGCAGCCAGATCCAGTAAGGCGATCCAATCACGAGAACGATCCCCCAAACCACCCCGAGATAGAGAAACCGTCGGGAGAGTCGGAACCTCTTCAAGACCAATAAAAGGACCGTCTGCAAAGCTACGAGAATGAGAGCCTCGGGCTTCGTTTGCACAGCGAGGGCGGAGAAGATTGAGAAAAACAGTAACCACCTGAGCTTGGCGCCTGAAAGGAACCGAATCAGAGAACCAAGAGCCGCAACCAGAAGAGCGATGAACAGCGAATCCGCGAGGCGTTCCATGGAAAGACCGATGAGCAGTGGAGAGCAAGATGTGAGCGCCCACGCGTACCAGGCGGTCCGTGTTTCTCCGTTCTGGCGAACAATCCACCATACAAGCGCCGGCACCACGGCACCGGCAGCCAGAGAAACGAAAACCAAGGCAGCATCCAATGGAAAAAGAAGGCGCGCTGCGATCACAGCGGCGGGATAGCCCGGCGGAAATAGAAGAAGATAATCCTGCAGCCACCCATGCGCGAAGAATTGCTCCGCGATGGCGGCATAGAACAAACCGTCTCCCCAGGTGAATGCGTTGCTCCATAGAACACAGAAAAAGAGACGGATCGCAAGAGGCAGTCCGAAGAGAAGAAAACACGTCCCGAGAGTTTGGCGATCACGAGGCATCCCACATCCTCCTCACCGGATGATCGTCTGCCGGATTCATCCGGGCAAGAGTAATGCGATCGGATGAGGTTTCAAAAGGAAGGCTTATGAGCGCTGGTGACGAGAAGGTTGGAAGAAGGTACACTATGTACCATGAAAGAGAATCGAGCCAATTGGTTCCTGGGTCATTCGGTTTCACGGATTGGACTTTCGATGGAGTAGGTTGATGACAGATTCACGTGGGAAGTTCCGAAAATCGTTGAAGCCGAGGATGATCCGAGCGACCCATCTGTTTCCGACCCTGTTAACAAGTGCGAGCATCGTAAGCGGCTTGCTCGCAATTGTTTATAGCATGGACGGTTATCTGGAGCTGGCCGCGTGGATGGTCTTGGTAGCTTTTGTCTGCGACGGCCTGGACGGCAAGGTTGCGAAGTTGCTGAAGGTGAGTTCCCCACTGGGAGTGGAGCTGGATTCGCTGGGCGACTTGATATCTTTTGGCGTGGCCCCCGCTGTCATGCTGAGGCGTTTGCTCTACCCAGCCGGGGAAAAGCTGGGTATATCGCTTATGCTGATCTATGTGTTATGCACGGCGCTTCGACTTGCGCGCTACAACGTCATGGCGCATAGCAGCAGCCGGAAGATCCATTTTACGGGGCTTCCGTGTCCGGCGGCGGCCGGATTCCTGTCGTCACTTGTTTTGGTATTGACGCACTATGGTTGGGTTCTTTCTCAGGGGGGTCCGCTACGTCTCGGCCTTCATCTCTTAACCATCGTTCTGGCGGTACTTATGGTGAGTCACGTGAAATATCCCGATTTGGCGGCACGGTATGTGGAGCGCCGAAGTCTCTTCCACCACACTGTCGTGATCGCTCTTGCCTTGAGTCTAGGGGTATTGCATCCACAGTTCACGATGCTATTTTGTTTCGCGACCTATGTATCTCTCGGGCCGATAATGCTCTTGCGTAGACACCGCTCATCGGTAACCGAAAGCGATCAGGAAATCATGTCAGCAAGTGGAGAAACACAGAAATGAACGACTATCGTGTATGTTCAGAGTGCGGACTTACGGTGTTCGCCATCCAAGAACAGTGTCCTTCATGCGGAGCAAATACAATCCCTGAGCCGGATCCATCTCTGATCGAAGAATGGCACGAGAAACGAGAAGGAGTCTGCTGCGATTGTGGAAAAAAAGGCCGCGTGAGACGTTTGGTGCGGGCAAAAGACTACAATGCCAGAACAAAGATCCCCGAATTCCGCTGTAGCGAATGCAGTGAGAAGAAACTGGCGGAAATCCGGGAGCGGGGAATTTCCGTCTGAGAGGAACGCCATTCTCTCGACGGCGAGTCATAGAGAGACACTAAGGTTTTCGAAAGATTAGACTTAGGACAAATTAAGTCCGGCGATCCGGATGGTTTGCATGGTCTACGCTGGTAGGTCCTGCAGACACCGACCTACGGCGTTGAAATAAAGGGTCGGGGACGCTTTGACAGAGTCCCTATCTAGGTATCATGATAAGGTGATTTTGTATTAGCGGGTGGCAGGTTCGGTGTATTTTGACTACTATCAGTATGGGTCCCCAAGGACTGTGTATCGGTTCTTGGGCTTAAAACGGGTTGAGGTTTGTCGGGCATCAGAAGAAGGTAATCTACTCTCATAATGTATAGAAATTCCGAACGATCCACATTGCTACAGAGCTGTCAAAGCAAGAATCCAATCGCTGAAGAATCCACCGGCACGTTCCAGCTTTCCTGCGGTGCGACGAAGAAGATCCTGTTGGTGTATCCTGTCATCCCGCGAATGACGTATTGGAGTTTCAGCACCGCTCTCAAGATGGTCGGGAAGAAGAGTGCGTTCCCGCCACTCGGGTTGACGACGGTTGCCGCAATGCTTCCGAGTTCGTGCGAGCTTCGTCTCATTGACATGAACGTAGAACCGCTAACCGACGATCAACTGGAATGGGCGGATGCGGTATTCGTTTCAGCGATGATCGTCCAGAAAGAGTCGTTTGAAGAAGTAACTCATCGAGCGAATCGCGTCGGGGTACCCGTTGTGGCAGGCGGCCCGTACCCGTCGAGTGCCTATGCGGAACTGCCCGATGTGGATCATTTCGTGATCGGTGAAGCGGAAAACACACTGGGGCCTTTCTGGGAGGATTTCTGCAACGGAAGAGCCAAGCGGGCTTACGCAAGACCGGCTACGGATACAGAGTTCCAGTTTCTCACCTCGTTTTTCGGTGACCAAGGCGATATCCGCCTCGAGCGGAAACGCCCGAATATGGGCCTGACCCCTACTCCACGTTTCGACCTGCTCAATCTCAACAAATACCGAAGCATGTCCGTCCAGGCATCCAGAGGCTGCCCAATCGGGTGCGAGTTCTGCGATATCTGGCGGAGATACGGAAAGAAACCGCGCTGCAAACCCACAGACAACATGTGTGCGGAGCTCGAGGAGCTCTACAGGCTGAAATGGCGGGGGCCTGTTTTCGTTGTTGACGACAATTTTATTGGAGACAAACGAAGGGCCAAGGAAATTCTAGCGGACGTGGCCAAATGGCAGAAGCGGCACAAGTATCCATTCCCCTTTTACACCGAGGTCACATTGACTTTGGCTGACGACGACGAATTGCTTCACGCGTTCAGAGAGGCCGGATTCGACTCTGTGTTTATCGGGATCGAAACACCCTCGGAGGAGAGTCTCAGGGAGACTCGTAAGCATATCAACACAAAAGGGAGCGTCTTCGAGAAGGTCCAGAAGTTGCAGCATTGGGGCATGCAGGTTTCGTCCGGATTCATTCTCGGTTTCGATAATGATCCCGAGGATATTGGCGACCGGATGATCGAGTTCATTCGTCTCTTGGGCATTCCAGTTGCGATGGTAGGTCTTATGCAGGCGTTGCCGGAGACCGACCTCTATGATCGATTGAAACGAGAGGGCAGGCTTTTGAGCGAAGCAAGCGGGAACAACACCCACTCGTTTCAAACGAATTTCATAACAAAGCGTCCGATGGATGATGTATCCGCCGATTATCAGAGAATACTGAAGTCCGTATACCCTTCCGATCTGTCGAGCTATTTTGAACGTTGCGCCGCATTGCGGAACCGATGGAATAGTCCGAAAACCAGAGGACATTTTCGTTGGAGCGACACTCGAGCCTTTTTCTACTACCTGGCGACAATCCCGTTCAAATCATATCGGTGGAGCGCGTCGAAGTACCTAGTGCAAACTCTTTTGAAGAAACCCTCCTTTTTCGCATGCGCCGTCAGTCTGGCGATTCAAGGACACCATTTCAGTGAGATCACTCGCCTAGCGTTCGAGGCGGCACATATCAAACGTTTCTTTGCGGAGACGCGCTCTGCATTCTCACAAAGAGTCACGCAGTATGTGAACAACACCGCCCAATCCACCGAAGTCTTTCTGACAGAGTATTCGAAATACCGAGAAGAGATTCTGGCAGAGGCAAGACGGAGGATGAAGAAGCTGAACAAGGACGTCCGGCAAACCATCCGGCGGGAATACGAAGACTTCATTCGCGAGATCAACGAGACATATCAGCAGATCGATTACGGTTCACGGACCGTGAATTCCTGATCGATCCTTCTTTCAACCAGGGTCCATCGATGCTGTACCGGAGTCTAGGTGCAGCGTTGGCACCAACATGTATTGGTTTAGGGGTATGGGGGCTGAGAATCTTAAAACACAAAAAGCCCACACTCTGGAGGGCTCTGTGTTCCGAGATGGTTCTCTGTTCACAGATTGCCTGGCCGGTCTTACCCGCGCTCGTCCAGCCGATTGTTCTCCGCCGCAACTACAACAAGCCGAGCATGTTCTTGGCGGCCTCTCGCGAGACTTCCACGCCATCATAGCCGCCTTTCGCCAGTGTTTCCCGCGCTCGTTCAACAGCGTCCGTCCTCACGTCCGGGCTGCTGCGCGCAGCTTTCACCAGGCGAACCACATTCTGGGCCTCTTTCGCGTCAGAAGAAATCTCAACGCTGTCTTTCGTCGTCGATTTGGCAGCCGATGCCGATTTCTTTGACGTGACGCCGGAGGAACCGGTAGAACGTTCGGTGACACGGTTCGGTTGAAACTGATTGCCAATTACGCCGATGTCCACCATGATCGTTCCTCATACGATCGCTGAATCCTTTGTTTAGTCCAATTCAGCGCCCTAACCTTCAGAAGTCAACTCCACTTTACAAACAATGACTATTTCCCCGTTTACGGGGATTCGTCTGTTGTTCTAGGTATCGACTCATTCTTTAAGATCTTTAGAGCAAATTGTCAAAAAAGACAAGTGATTTGGCTCCAAGATCCACCGTCCACCCCCAAGAGAAGCATAACTCCTACATTACAAGCAACTTACAGAGAAATCGTTGTGTAATTCATTTCGGAGGAATCTCAACATCCTTTGCGAGTTCGAGTTCTTCCTGAGGGAGATTCCCGAGTTTGATATAGCGTTCCTTCGCAAACGGGCCACGTACCCGTTCGGG
Organism: uncultured bacterium; assembly: GCA_964612675.1. Classification (GTDB taxonomy): domain Bacteria; phylum Hinthialibacterota; class Hinthialibacteria; order Hinthialibacterales; family JAKPRU01; genus CAZTDD01. The sequence goes on along the minus strand of CAZTDD010000084.1, from coordinate 5,780 downwards.
GAACGGTCCACCGCAACCACGCAAGAAGAGGTTGCAAAAGAGGACGATCATGAGAAAAACGCACATATTCACCAGGAATCGTTCCACCTGCCGGACCGAGATTTTCATGAAGCCGATACCTTCCTGGTTAGTTTTCTCTCGCTCATTATAACGGTTTTGACATGGTCTGGGCAACGTGTATCTTCGAAGACCCGGTGTAGAACTCCTGACCATTCGTCTTGTCTTGGATATGATAGTAGGGTGTTTCAAATCACGTTGCCAGAGGAGACAATGCCGACATCGCCATTCAATCCCGCGAACCTACTCTCCATAAGCCGGATTTTGCTTGTACCTTGCTTTTTTGCTCTATGCTACTACACCTACAGCGGGAAGGCCCCCAGTCTTGTGATTTGGTGCAGAGTCGTACTGGCGGTAATGCTGATCAGCGATTTCCTAGACGGTTTCCTTGCGAGAAGACGGCGCGAGGTGACAGTCCTCGGCAGTCTGTTGGATCCTCTTGCAGACAAGTTATTCGTGACGGCGTCTTTCATCCTCCTAACGATTTTCGATCTCCTCCCCGTATGGCTAACGATGATCGTGGTCAGCAAGGATCTGCTCGTCGTGATTGGCTGGATCCTTGTGGCGACCATCCAGGGACGAGTAAAGGCGATTCCTACAGAGACCGCCAAATGGGCTGCGGCCTTCCAATTTGCAGCGATCACGGCCGTCGTTTTCTCGATTCCCAACAGTTATCAATTCCTGATCAATATTACTGCGGCGATTCTTACATTGATTGGATTGAGCCAGTATGTCCTGCAGGGGCTTCGGCTCTTGAGCACAGGAAACGGGTCAAGCGGAAATCGGGAGTAGTGTCATGGGATTCACCCGCGGAAGAATGCACCCGAGCCAGAGGTTTCCTCGATCGGAAGGTGCCCACGCGACAAGTTCCCTCTCGTCGCCGTTGGATCATGAGTAAACGCCGCGGTCTCGGCGCGAAAGATCAGTAAGCATCTCGGCGGTTCACAGACTACAACTCATCCTCGTCGAGGTCGTCGTACTCGTCCTCGTCAAACTCCTCGTCGTCTTCGTCGTCGAAGTCATCCAAGTCGTCGTCGTAATCCAGATCATCGTCCTCATCGTCGTCGTCAAACTCATCGTAGTCCTCGTCCTCGAGGTCTTCATCGTCGTATGGTCCGATGTCCTCGTCGTCGTCCAAGGAACCATATGCGTCATCGTAGAGATCCTCGGGGCTGTAGCCGATGTCGTCCTCGTCTTCCCAGGCGCATAGCGGCTGCGCGGAAGGAGCGGAGGGCAGGACAGCCAGTAGCATCGGCTGTGGCCGACAACGCGCGCGCACTATGCCGACTTTGCCCTGATCTTCCGACGAAATAAGGAGTATCCCGACTTGACTTTTGCGTGCGAAATCAGCGACCATGATTCACCTGTCTCCGTACATTCACTTGGAGTTTTCGAGTAACCCAAACAGACTTCCCACTTCGAGCTGAGCGGTCCTTTCCTTGGGCTGACCCTTAATACCTTTTTTCAGTCAAGTCAACCCCCAAACGCCCGTTAAATCAAGAATAGATGATGACCAACATCAGTGCCAACCATAGGGCGAAATTAACGATGAGATGTCGGTCACGCAAGAGAAGATCCGTTGGATTTCCCCCTTCTTCATGACGGTACACAAGATACTGATAACGCAAAAGGCCGTAGACGACAAAAGGGACGGAAAGTTTGAGCCCTTCACCCCAGCTGAGGGCCTCGACGACCTCTGGATCCAGCGTGTACAGGGAATAACAAACAAGCGTCGCCCCCGTCAATACGGCGATCAACTGGTCGAGAAACGGCAGGGGGTATTCCTCAAGAATGCCACGGTGATCGGTCGCAACCTCTTCCAGCGTAGCCAGTTCCTGACGACGTTTGCAGAAGGCCAAAAACAGCGAAATGAAAAGCGCACACAAGTACAGCCAATCCGACATCTCTGTACCGATCGCCACGGCCCCGGCATATGCCCGTAAGACGAATCCGCAGGCGATCGCCATCCCGTCCAACAGGACCACCGATTTCAGAAGAAACGAATAAGCAACATTGATGACCATGTAGGCCAAACCGATGGCCAGAAAGTGACCTCCAAAGAGGACGTAAGCCGCCACCCCGGCCGCAACCGCCAGAAAAATGGAGGCGGCGAGAGCGGTTTGCACGGACAGTCGTCCGGAGGGCAGAGGACGGTGTCGTTTCTCCGGATGCCAGCGGTCACGCTCGATATCCACGACGTCATTGAGGAAATAGACACTCGAAGAAAAACAACAGAAGAGGACAAAAGCAAGGCTCGCTTCGAGGCAAGGAATCAGTTGTCCCATCTCGCGGGAGAAGACCAAGGCGGCAAAGACGAACAGATTCTTGACCCATTGTTTGGGCCGGGCTGTTTCGAGCAGCGCCTTCAGAGTGAGGACAAGGCTCTGTTGCCGGGGGCCGTTTTGGACGCTGGTCTCCATAATGCTCTCGTCAACGAAGGGACTTCGGAATATCGTGCCACATAATAGTCAGGAATTCGGTACATCCAACCTTCTTCCAGAACGCGTATCCTTTCTCGTTTCTGGGCGACACGTTCAGTTGGAGAACCCGTATCCCACGCCGCTTCAGCCATCGGCGCGCGTGCTCCCACATCGTCTTGCCGATGCCTCCCCGTTGGTAATCGCCATCCACAGCCATTTCCGAAATGAAACCATACCGTTCGAGCGCGAAAACAGCCGGGTTTGAGAGAATCATTACTATCGTGTATCCAACAAGGGTTCCGTTCATTTCAGCCACGAAAATCGCGGCGTCGTAGTTCTCGATGGTGGAACGTAGATACTCTGCGTAGGCTTCTTCGTTGCCGATAGCCAATTCGAAACGGGGGTCGACCGCCAAATGATGATTCATCATCTCGTGCCACAGCTCGGTGACTCGAGGGATGTCTCCCTCACGCATTCGCCGGATTGTCGGGGCCGAAGTATCAGAGTCCATAGCGCCGGATCATCGGAAACAGTGCATTCTATGTCAAGGTTACAGAGAACCCCCTGAGGCTATCAGGATTTGATTTTCTGTGGAATAAAGGTCAACGACTTACCCGGCCCGATTTTACAGGAATTCGGGCTTGTGGTTCGAATAGACTCAGGATTCAATGCTCTCACGAATGTAGGGGTCCAGCTGGATTAGGGGTAGGATTCGCTAAGCAATGGCTTCTTTGGGAAGCCGGATAGAGCACACTCCACGATTGAGATAGCCCTTCCCAGAGACAAGAATTTTCTGCATCATCCTCGGCGGGGGAATTACCGAGGGCCCACGTGGAACATCAGAGCGAACAGATTCTGTGTGAATAGGAGGATTTCCTATGAAAAGACGTGTCTGTTGGTGCACCTTGTTGTTCGGTTTCTTGCTTGTGGGTACTTCAACGATGGCGCAACTACCCGTGGATCACGCCGCGGCAGGCGTGACCGTGCTCGTGGCGGACCATCCGTTCTTTCTGGTAGACGTGCCGAACGGGAGTTATTGGGAGCCGTTCACCGACGTATTCGGGGACGGCACTGCGGCGGTAATCGCGGGCACGTACCCGGAAGATGAAGACGGAATGAACTGTAAAGTCGGGTTCATCTATCCGGACGGAACGATTGAGGAATACTGGGGTTTTTACGCGGACGATGGGACACCATTTGTCAGCAATATCAACTCGAGCCGAACAAGTGGGAACCCACCCCGGATCGCATGCGATCGCCGCCCCGGTGGAACACGGTACGTGGTCGGTCAAGAGACAACGGTCTGGCAGATCGACGCGTTTGCGAGCGATGACCGTTGGGAGATTTTTGAGTACGACCGACAGATGGCAACCTGCCAGTTGTTCAACAAAACGGCATCCGGTCCGGATCCGATTACAAAGGCATTCGATCCAATTTACGGCGGTGGCGCCGTCGTGGACGGTTGGCAAAACAACCAACAGATCCGGTTCGGCGGCGAATTGCGTTTTCTGTCCAACGGGAATTTCGTTGTGGTCCCCGAGGACCAGAGCCAGAACCTTATCGCCGGGCGGATGCCGGCTACGACGATTTTCAACGGCGAAACCGGCGAGGTCATCAAAGGCCCGTTCAACGGCAGAGGCGATGATTCCCCGGGCGAGCTCTGGTCCAACGTAGCCGCATTCAACGGGGGGTTCTGTGTTCGGTCTCAGGCGCTTATGACCATCTGGGACAACGATGGGAACCTCCGATATATGCTGGATCAGGCTGACTTCTCATCGGTGGCGGACCGTGGACGTTCCGATGATACTCGAATTGCGGCATCGAATGGCAGCAATTATGTGTACATCTTTGGCAAGACGTCCGACGAAATGATGGCTCTGGCCCGCTTCGATGCCGTGAACAGCAGTGAGGGCAACATCGTGGGCGTGAAAGAAGTCTTCGTCAACGAAGACGAGTTTTGGGACCTCGGAATCTTCCAGCGTGCCGAAGTAGCCGTAGACGACTACGACAATGTCTGCGTGATCTTTGACGAGAAGTTTTCGTCCTTTGACGGGTCGGATCAGATGGTGGCACGAATCTACAACAGCGATCTGGAACCGGCGACCCCTGTCTTTTACGCCTTTGTGAACCACGATGCCCATGACGCGGCGGAACAGCAAGGCTTCATAAACAATGAGGCAAACGTCTCCATGGACAACCAGCGTATTATCATCGCAGCCAACGGAACGTTCCCCCATCCGGATGGCGGGCTGACAGCCGAACAGCAGACCTTCGCGGTTGTGTTGGAGAATCCATTGAAGCAGGACACGAGAGTGCAGGACTGGGAGATTCGCTGAAACGCCGTCTTAGGATTCGTTTCACGCGAAGTGTGTGAGTGCGATCAAGACCCCCTCCATCGCGAGGGGGTTTTTCTTGCTTAGGGTGTTACTACGTGCCAGCATGAAGAAGCGGTAGGCTTCCGCGAGTCCTTGCTCATAGGAAGCGGCTGGGGTACAGTGAGCTGCTGTCAGAGATGCTGGCAGAATTCAAGGTATACCGCTATAGACGGTGAGGAGGTCTAATGTCCAGAGGTCACACTATTTTGTTGCAGTTACTGGTGTTATTTGTGTCGCTCTCGACATTTGCAGTCGCAGACGAGGGAAAAGGAATGCAGAAAGAAACCAATGAGGTCGCGGTACTCGAAACCGCCAAAGGAACAATCGTTTTGGAGTTCTTCCCTGAAGTGGCACCGAAGCATGTCGAGAATTTCAAGAAGCTTGCCCGAGAGAAATTTTACGACGGGACGACGTTTCATCGAGTCATCCCGAAGTTTATGATCCAAGGTGGGGATCCGAACACCAAAGACGACGATCCCACAAACGACGGCCGCGGCGGTCCCGGTTACACGATCAAGGCGGAATTCAACAGCAAACCGCATGTTCGGGGGACGTTTTCAATGGCGAGATCGAGCGATCCGGATAGTGCCGGGAGTCAGTTCTTCATCTGTGTTGCGCGGACACCGTGGCTGGACGGGAAATACACTGTGTTCGGCCGCGCTATTGAAGGAATGGATGTGGTTGATAAGATTGTCAGCGTGGAACGCGATCAAAGAGACCGGCCTTTAAAGGACATCGTTGTGAAGACGGTTCGAATCATGTCGAGCGACGAATACAACGCGAAGAAAGAAAAAGGCGAAAACCAGAATCCCGAGGAATCGGCGAGCAAGGACGAGAAATCCGAAGGTAATTGATAGTAAACACGTTGTGGGGTGTGCTAGGCGGGGAGGTAGCGGTGCCCTGTACCTGCAACCCGCTCCAGCAGGGC
>CAZTDD010000083.1:0-31023 GCA_964612675.1 uncultured bacterium | reverse complement strand
CCCCGGTCTCGGGGGAGGAAAAAAACGAGCGTGTCTGCAGCGTTTTCTCCCCCAAGCGGGCCACGCTCGCGTGGCCGAGTAGGGGAGATTCAGAGGGGGTTGACACCTCACTTCCCGCATCCCGCTGACTTCTTGCGACGTCTTGGGGAGGGCGAAGCTCCCGCTGAGCCGATGCTTTTATTATTCTCGGCTCGTCGGGAGACTCGCCCTCCCAACTAGAAAGCTACAGCGGCTCGTCGGGAGACTCGCCCTCCCACCTCAACAGCTACAGTTCGCGTTTGCATATGGACATGACAATCAACCGAACATCACTACTTCTGTGTCCCCAGCTCATCCAACAATAATCGGTAATCGATACTGTCTCTTAACGCTTCAAAAGAGGCGTGGATTATATTCTCCGATACGCCGATTGTGATCCATTCTTTGCCGGTCGTATGATCGCCGGACTCGATAAGGACACGTGTCTGAGCGGCGGTGCCCATTCTCGAGTCGATGATACGGACTTTGTAATCTCGCAGATGAACATCCGCGAGCTGCGGATATTTCTGTGTCAACGCTTTCCTCAAGGCACTATCCAATGCGTTTACCGGTCCGTCTCCATCCGCCACCTCATAGAGCACGTCGCCGTTCACCTGAACACGAACAGTCGCCTCGGTCCACAGATTGCCCGCTTCGGTGACTTCCACACTGACTCTGTACTTGACTACATTGAAGAATTCGCGATGCTGTCCCAGTTCGCGCCGGATCAACAGCTCCAATGAGCCGTCGGCCGCCTCGAAAAAGTAGCCCTGATTTTCCTTCTGTTTAATTGTCTGAAGAATCCGAGCTCCCTCGGTACTCTTTTGTAGATCGATGCCCATCTCGTGCGCCGTTTGAATGATATTGGACTGCCCTGAAAGTTCGGAAACCAGAATGCGCTGACGGTTTCCAACCAGCGTGGGATCGATGTGTTCATAGGTCCGGCTGTCGCGCTGCACGGCACTGACGTGAATTCCTCCCTTATGCGCAAACGCCGACATTCCGACAAACGGCTGATTGTTGCGGTAAGGCAGATTGGCGAGCTCCGCGACATAGCGAGAGAGATCGGTCAAATTCGAGATCTGATCGGGATGAGCCGCTTCATAACCCAGTTTCAACACAATATTCGGGATTGCGACACACAAATCGACATTTCCGCACCGTTCACCGTATCCATTGATCGTCCCTTGGACATGTGTCGCTCCGTTTGCGACCGCCGCAATCGTATTCGCCGTGGCAAGGCCGCCATCGTTGTGACAGTGGATGCCGACCGGCACCGAACAGACTTCTTTCACCTTCCGTGTCAGTTCGCCCACCTGATCGGGCAGCGAACCGCCGTTTGTATCGCACAACACAACACGATCGGCACCTCCCTCAACGGCCGCCTGAATGGTCGATAGAGCATATTCCGGATTACTTTTATACCCGTCGAAGAAATGCTCCGCGTCATAAATAACCATCGGTACATTCTTCTTGAGAAACGCAACCGAATCGCGGATCATGTCGAGATTAACGTTCAAGTCAACCTTCAGCGCTGCGGTAACATGCAGATCCCAAGTCTTTCCGAAAATGGTGACTACCGGCGTTTTCGCTTCCACCAGTTTCTGCAGGTTGGGATCGCTGTCCGGAGTGTTTTTTGCGTGACGTGTGCTCCCAAACGATGTCACTCTCGCGTGTTTGAGATGCTCGCTTTGCATACGGACAAAGAAATCGACATCTTTGGGATTGGAGCCGGGCCATCCTCCCTCAATAAAATCAATGCCGAATTCATCCAAGCGGTGTGCGATTCTGATTTTATCTTCGAGCGATAGATTCACGCCCTCGCCCTGCGTTCCGTCGCGCAGCGTTGTGTCGAAGATCTCGATCCGTTGAGCCATGAGAATATCCTCCGTCGGTGTTTGGGAGCAGATCCGCCTGCACTGCCTCCGGGGAGCCTGCTCCGGTAGTCGGTCTATCTACTTTTTCGTACACAAAAAAACCGCCCGAAGTCATTTGCGGCTTCGGGCGGTCCGTTTCGTCCTATGTCAGAGATCACCGTGACATCGGACCAGGGCCGCCCTGGCCGATAATAATGATACCGATGATCCCTATTGAATTATACATGGTTCTTTGCCGAAATTTAGTATTGAATTAAAAAGCATACTGACTCACATTTCGCCAGTCAAGGGAATCCGTGGCTCACCCAGCGGTGTCGAGTTCCTGTCATAGCAGCGAAGCAATCTCATTATCCGACACACAACGGCGAGATGGCCACGCTTCGCTCGCGGTGACGGGAATGGGGGGCTGGTCCGTGGGGGAGAGCGATATTGAACCACGAAGGCACGAAAGAGACGCGAAAGCACGAAAAAACGGAACAAGAAGAAAAGGCAATCGAGGTTGGGAGAGTCAGACCTGCTCCAAGAGTTCGACCATCCTCTTCCGCACCGACAGCACGTCTGGTTTGCCCTCTTGGACTGTATCGATGATCTTTCGGTGAGGCTCGACATCCTCGCTATTGGGATCGAATCCGACCGGAGCGCCGTCGGCATAAACAAGACGATGTTCCTCGGAATTGTGCGAGTCCCAAACCGTGGCGACCCTTCGCCGAACATTCGACCACCCGCCAGCGACCTCCATAAACGCCTGGATCTCCATATCATTAAAATCCTCAGCGGAGACGCCGTTGTCGCCGCACAGCTGGTCCCGGCATTCCTCCAATGTATCGGCGTGGAGATTCGTCGCGCGCTGGTGGTTTCTGAGTCCGAAGAAGGCCCGAGCCCCCTCACCCCATAGGTAGGCGTAATATGGACCGCTGCCGATTTCGTGGCAGATCACACACGCGGGCGGCTTTTCGCGAAGTCGCCGAAGCACTGAAATGTCCCCGGCGGGAACCAGTCGCATCCCCGGAGGGATACAACCGAGCAGGGCACACATAACAGTGGTCTTCCCTGCTCCGCCGGGATTGGCTCCGACAAGAAACGATGCGCCCTGAGAGATCCGGGACACCAAGTATGCGGCCAAGCTCCGGTCCAACGTTCCGGCGCGGAGCAAGTCGACGATCGATAATATCCTGCCGCCGCGCTGGTTACAACGATTCACTTCCTTGAGATGAGCGTCAAAATCCTCTCTCATTTTTCTGATACCTCACCCTCTTATGAAAAGCGCACCACGACCGTCATTGCGAGCGAAGCGAAGCAATCTCACTGTCGAACCGAACAAAGAAGAGATGGCCACGCTTCGCTCGCCATGACGGAAAGTGAGACCGCCTTTTCTTTCTCTGATCACGGGCTCCAACCGTTCGGGGGCTCGCGAGCAATTGGAATTTCGACCGTACCCCGCATCCGGTTGAATAACAAGAGAAGGAAAGATCACCGTTTCCGGCGCAGGTAAGTGACGGCCGGAACAATCCAACCGGATACCGCTTTTCCTGGTCTTTTCTCTTTATCGAACTATGATAACCGTTCAAGACAAGCACAACTCCAAGGAGGTTTCGATTGCGAAGGACAATTTGGCTGCTGGCCGTTCTGGGAGGCATGCACATGACTTTGTTCGCAGACACCCTGCAGGAAAGAATGGGCTATGACGTAGATGACCGTCTTTTGATCATCCACGCCGATGACGCGGGGATGTGCCATACAGAGAACCAGGCGACGATCAAGGGCATGGAGGACGGTGTCGTAACGTCAGCGAGTATCATGATGCCCTGCTCCTGGGTTCCCGAAATCGTTGCGTACTCTGCCCAGAACCCGGAGGCCGATTTTGGCATACACATTACACTAACCTGCGAATGGGAACGGTATCGCTGGGGTCCACTTGCGCCTCGGGATGAAGTCGTCGGTCTTCTGGACCCGACAGGCTATATGTGGCCCGGCGTGATGGAGGTCGCAATGCACGCCAGTCCCGAGGAAGTCGAACGGGAGATCCGTGCGCAAGTACAAACCGCCCTGGATATGGGCCTGAAACCCACGCACTTGGATACACACATGGGGACGGTTTTCGCTCGCGGAGAGTACCTTCAGGCGACCCTCAAAATCGCGAATGAATACGGCATTCCGTATATGATGCCCGACATGACACCTCAGATTATCGACCGATGGGGCGCACGCCAGTTCCTGTCGGAGGAACTTGTCGAGAAACTCCGCGCCAGCGGCATCCCACTTCTGACAAACCTGTACTCGCTGAAGGAACACGGAAATCTCGAGCAAGCCCGTGAACAGTATTACGAAATCTTCAGAAACGTCCCGGTCGGCGTGTCGCAGTTAATCGTTCATCTTGGAGAAGAAACGGATGAATTGAAATCGATTAGCGGTGCGTGGCGATACAGAGTCATCGACCATACGATTATGACAGATCCGCAAACGAGGGAGGTGATCGATGAAGCGGGCGTAACGCTGGTTACGTGGCGCGAGATCCAGGACGCGTGGCAGAAACAGTAAAGGCTACGAGCTGTCTATATCCGGGGACATCCGCCCAACGGAGATCTAAAGGGCACCGTCCACTTCGTCGACGCGACCGAAACGGCGGTCACGGCGCTGGTAGTCGAGAATGGCGCTGAGAAGATGACCTTTTCGAAAGTCGGGCCACAAAATCGAGGTGATCCACAGTTCCGCATAGGCGATTTCCCAGAGTAGGAAATTGGAGACGCGGAATTCCCCGCTTGTGCGAATCATAAGATCGGGGTCGGGAATCCCTGCGGTGGATAGATAGGTCGAGAAGAGTTCCGGGGAGACGGTGTCCGGGTCCAACCGACCCGCACGAACGTCTTCCGCGATTCGACGAGCCGCAGTGCTGATTTCTGTTCTCCCTCCGTACGATAGCGCCAGGTTCAGCTGCATCGTCTCACAGTGCCGGGTCTCTTCCTGGGCTTTCCGAAGGACTTTTCGAACGCTCCCCGGAAGGTCTTCCGTCCGGCCGATGGAATGCAGCCGGATGTCGTTTTCTCGCATTTCTTCGATTTCATCGAGCAGAAACGTACGAAGCAGTTGCATCAAGGCATCGATTTCGAGGCGTGGTCGTTTCCAGTTTTCCACAGAGAACGCGTAAAGTGTGAGGTAAGGAATCCCGAGCTCACGGCAGGTTGTCACCGTTTCTCGCACCGACTTGATGCCCTGGCGGTGACCTTCAATGCGCGGTTTTCCGAGTCCTTTCGCCCAACGGCCGTTCCCGTCCATAATTACCGCGATGTGGCGCGGCAGCCGAGACAGATCCACCCCCATCTCTTTCGCCTGAGAAAGAGTCGCTTCTTTCGATTCTGTCGTAGGTTGTGCAACGCCGACTACCATGGATTCCGCCAAACCATCCGTTGATTTACCAAGATTCTACATTCCCCACGCCGCCGAATCGGCCAAAGAGTTAGAATAACAACGCCCTCTACCCTATGCAACGGATAGCCCGAACAGAGGTCACGAAGACGACCAACGTCCCCTCGCAGAAGGGATACAGCCACCGCTCAAGAGTTTTCCTTCCTTCCGGCCTAAAGCCGAAGCATCATGGTCCGGGGACGGCGGTTCCATTCTTGACCTTCGTTCAGCCAAACCGTAGAGTACGCATATTCGTTGGAAATACGTGTTTTCGATTCAATTGCGGGACCAAAGCGACATACGATCAATGTGCCGTCATTCATGGATCGCTCTGAAAGACCTGTGTGCGGATGTATTACAACCGTTCCTCCCCAAACCCGGAATCCCGCCGCAAAGGAAGATTGACTTACCACACAAACGGGAGCATTGTTCTCAGGAAAACACCGACGTTAGACCGCGCCTGGATTTGCACTCTGTCCGTTTTCAAGAAACGGTGGAGATCGAACTGTGGATCCATTGTCCGGTACCATGAGATTCGTGTTGGAGTGAATCGATGCCAGATGCTGTAAAAGAACAGAGCACCGGATTGCCGGGATTAGACACGCTGCTTCAGGGACTCGTACCGGGCGACAATGTTGTCTGGCAGATTGATAGCATCGACGACTATCGGGCGTTTGTCGAGCCGTTTTGTCAGCACGCGCAGTCCAGCCAACAACATTTGACTTATTTCCGATTCGCCAGCCATCCCCCTCTTCTGTCTGATGGAGAAAACGTCGAGATTTGCCGCCTGTATCCCGAGAAAGGCTTTGAAGCGTTTATCAGCAGCATCAACGAACGGATCACAGAGAACCAGGAGGGGGGCTGCTATGTTTTCGATACGCTATCGGAGCTGGCACTTGACTGCTATAGCGATCGGATGCTGGGGAATTTCTTTCTGCTCACCTGCCCGTATCTGAATAAAATGCAAGCGGTCGCCTATTTCGCCGTGCTGAGGAATTACCATTCGTTCCATGCAGCGGATACGATTTCCAAGACAACGCAAATCTTTCTAGACGTCTATCGATACAAGGACGACCTCTATGTCCATCCCCTGAAGGTGAGCGACCGTTTTTCTCCGACGACCTATCGGTTGCATTTGTGGGAAAACGATCGATTCGTACCGGTAACTCGAAGCGTAGACGCGTCGGAGATATTCACGTCCGTTACGAAGTCCGGCTTGGAATCGGCGTTGTACCAGATCGGCGTGTGGAATCGTATCTTTGTCGAAGCCGACGAAGCGCTGAAAGCGTTCAATCGAGGCGAAGGCTCTCAGCGCAAAGTCAATGAGATGTTTCATCGCCTCCTGCGTATGGCTGTGACGCGGGACGAACGCCTGCTCCGACTCGCCGAGAAGTATTTCACTTTAGCGGATCTCATGCGTATCCGCGACCGCATGATCGGCACCGGTTTCATCGGCGGAAAAACCGTCGGTATGTTGCTCGCACGTAAAATCCTCAACAGAGCCGCTCCAAAATGGTGTGAAGAGCTGGAGGCCCACGATTCGTTTTATATCGGTTCGGAGGTTTTTTACACTTACATCGTGTTTAACGATTGCTGGTGGATCCGGAAACAACAGAAACAACCGGACAGGTTTTTGGATAATATCGAGGAGGCGCAGAAACGAATTCTCGAAGGTCAATTCCCGGAGTACATGGTGGAGCGTTTCAAGGCGATGCTGGAGTATTACGGTCAATACCCGATCATCGTTCGATCCAGCAGCCTCCTGGAGGATGGATTCGGGAATGCCTTCGCCGGAAAATACGAGAGCATTTTCTGCATCAATCAAGGTACTTTTGAGAAACGTTTGGAGTTCTTCCTGAACGCGATACGGAGGATTTATGCGAGCAGCATGAGTGAAACCGCCTTACGCTACCGCGCCGAACGGGGAATTCTCGACGTGGACGAACAGATGGCGCTTCTTGTACAGCGGGTGTCGGGTGCGTTCCATGGGGACTATTACTACCCCCACCTCGCGGGAGTCGGTCTGTCATTCAATCCCTATATTTGGGACAACGAAATCGATCCGGAAGCGGGGGCTGTACGGCTCGTGTTCGGGCTGGGAACGCGAGCGGTCGATCGAACCGACGACGATTACACCCGGCTCCTCGCCCTGAGCAACCCTGAATTGCGCCCCGAAAGCCACGACGAATCGAAACGGTATATGCAGCGGAAGGTAGACGTGTTGGATCTAAACACCATGCGAATGGAAACCCGGCCGTTTCCCGACGTCGTGGAGAAAAGCCCCGGCCTACCGGTCGAATTGTTCGTGTCTCAGGAAGATTTACCGAAATATCTTCAGCGAAAGGGACAAGTCGATCACAGAAGTACGGCAATCCTGGATTTTGATAAGATTTCCCTGCAGACACATGTTCTGGAGGATCTCAAACAGGTGCTTCATACGTTGAGGGAAGCCTATGAGTATCCGGTGGACGTCGAATTCACGGTCAATTTCACCGAACCGGACAAGTACAAAATCAATTTGTTGCAATGCCGACCGTTTCAGGCTAAAGGAACCAAGGCAGCCAAACATGTAGCCCCGTCCAATGTCAGGCTGGATCAAATGATTCTCCAGTCGAGCGGAGTGGTGATCGGGCCGAGCTACGTGGAGACGATAAACCGAATCATTTATGTCGTCCCTGCTGTGTATGCCGGGTTACCGATCAATCAACAATATTCCGTCGCCCGGCTGATTGGCAAATTGACACGTCTGATGGATAAAACCCAAAGAAGGACGACCTTACTGCTCGGTCCCGGACGGTGGGGGACGACCATGCCGTCGCTGGGAGTGCCCGTATCGTTCGCGGAGATCAGCCGTGTTTCGATATTGGGAGAAATCGTCGAAATGAGGAATGACCTTGTACCCGATGTGTCGCTGGGAACACATTTTTTCAATAACCTGGTCGAATGCGATATTCTTTATTTTGCGATTTTCCCCGGGAAAGAGGGAAATACGATCGATAAGGATTTGCTCGCGTCCGGGTCGAATCGCTTGACCGAGATATTGCCGGAGGCTGGAAAACACGTCGAAACAGTTCGGGTGATCGATTTTCCCGACCCTTCGATTCCTCATTCCGTCCAGTTCTATGCAGACAGTCTGAACCGCAGGGTTTTGTGCTACCTGGAGGGCACCGCTGAGGTTGAGAAAGCACCGAGCAGTGAATAGGCGACGGGGGCTCGTTCGTCGAACGACGTGCTTGTGCCACACCTTGGAGTCATAGAGCTAGCAGATTTCTTCTCCCCTACCACCTTTTGGACCACGTCACCCGGCTCAATCCAGTGGATCTTGAGGGTAGATTTTTCCATATACAATGAAGTGGTTGACGTGCGGGGCAAGTGGGAGTACCGTACCCATTGAATATACTCCGCGCTTCGTAAGGAACGCATTCTCCGTCGTCACCCGGTGGCGACGGGTCAAGCCGTACCGAGCGGCGCTGTTTCTTGTTGACGCTGTTTCTAAGATGATTTATCTGTTGCTGTTCCCGAAAAAGTGAGAATGAATTTGAATCCTATCTCTCCTCACGGGGGAATGAAATATGAACAATTCAGGGAAAGCGGAGTTGGTTGCGAGGTTAAAGGCGCTGCATGAGGTGTCCAACGAATTATCCACGATGGGGTCGCGCGATGAGCTCTGTCGGCGAGCCGTCGAACTGGGCTGCAGTCGATTGGGTTTCGATCGGCTGGGGGTATGGTTCCTGGACGAAGCCGATCCAAATTACGTCACCGGTTCTTTCGGCATTGACGAGCAGGGGAGTATACGGGATGAGCGATCAGAGCGTGTCCGACTCTCCGAATTTACCGCGATGCATCAAGTGTGTTCTGAGAAAGCACGAATTTGCGTGTTTGAGGATGTCTCGCTTCTCGACCACCGGGCGCAAATCGTAGGCCGGGGAACCCTGGCAATTGCCGGTGTTTGGGACGGCCGGCGTTTTATTGGGTATCTTGCCGCGGATGATCTGTTCCGGAGGAAGTCGTTTACCAAAAAACAGAGTGAACTGCTCAGCCTGTATGCGACAACGATCGGCCACTTTTGCTCCTTGAAACGTACAGAAGAAGCGCTGCGATCAAGCGAACAACGGTATCGAACGATCGTTGACCATACGGGCGATTCAGTATGGCGAATGGACATGGAGGGACAGCTCACGTTCGTGAGTCTATCGGCGAATGAGATGTTTGGGTATAGCCCGGCGGAGCTGTTGGGTGAATCGATCGAGAAGTTTCTCACGGAGGAATCGACTCAGGAGGCCAGGGAGTCTCTGGAACGCCGGAAGCGAGGCGAATTCGGGAAAGGCGGCGTGACGCTGGAGCTCGTGCATCGGCGGAAAGACGGCAGCGAATTCATCGGAGAGACTCGGACCACACCGATCTTCGATTCCGCAGGGAACGTGACGGAAATAGTGGGTGTGACTCGCGATGTGACTGAACGTGTACGGGCCGAGGAAGAAAAGGAGGAGCTGGAAGCACAGATTCATCGCGCTCAGCGAATGGAGGCGATCGGGGAACTTTCCGGAGGTGTCGCTCATAATATCAACAACATGCTGACGGCGATCATTGGGGGTCTGGAACTGGCCGCTGTTGATGCTTCAGAAACAAGCAAAACCCACCTCGCGACAGCACGGACAGCGGCGAATCGCGCGGCGGATTTGATACGGCAAATCCTGGCATTCACCCAGAAATCACGAGCACGAATCAAAGAAGTGGATTTGAACGAAGTTGTGCAAGAGGTGTATCGGCTAACACGCAAAACGGTGGACCAACGGATCGAGTTGGCCGTTCACGCACAGGAACCTCTACCGAAAGTTCGTGCGGATTCAGCAGAAATTGCTTCTGTGGTGATGAGTTTGTGCGTCAATGCACGGGACTCGATCGAGGAGGCGTTGCAGGCCGCCGCCGAAGAGGAACGCTGGGGCGACCGGTTTTCAATCACTGTGAACACCTCGACCGCTCACATCGACGAAGCATACTGTATGCAATGGCCGGAAGCCCGGCCGGGCCATTTCGTCGTCGTAAGCGTCTCGGATAACGGCGCCGGCATGGATTGTGAGATGTGTCGCCGGATTTTCGAGCCGTTTCTTCCAACAGAGGGCCTCAGCAACAGCGTCGGCCCGGCCTTATCGAACGCCTTTGGGATCACCAAACAGTATCACGGCTGGATTGACTTCGAGAGTAAGCCCGGCGAAGGGAACGTCTTCCGCGTTTACCTGCCATCGGTGAGAGCGGATAAACAAGAAGAAGAGACGAGCCTTTCGGGGAACGGCACTATTCTGGTTGTGGATGATGAGGAATTGATACTCCAAAATGCTCGTAATATCCTGGAGCAGTACGGTTATACTGTGTTCCTGGCTGCGGATGGACGAGAGGCGTTGAATATCTGCCTTAAGAAGAAGAACAGTGTCGACCTGATTGTACTCGATCTTTCGATGCCTTATATCTCAGGAGACGAGATATTGGACGAATTGCGCTCCCTTCTTCCCTCAACTAAAGTGATCGTCAGCAGCGGCCACTCCGAGAGCCGACAGGTCGACGTCGTAGATCACTTCCGGGTCGCCGGGTATCTGCCAAAACCGTACCGTCCATTGGATCTTGTTCGGAAAGTACATGAGCTCTTGGGCCAGAGGCAGTGAGCTATCCCGAAACCGATATCCCGTGTGCCTGACCTGCTTACTTACCAGGATTCGTGAACACAATTCACAGAAGAACAGGAGTAACAAATGCCGAGTGGCCAACAATCTTCTCAGTGGACCCGGGATGTCTATTGAGACAGAGGATTCAATTCAATTTGAGAACAATCTTGTCGGTGACTTTGAGGACTCGTTACGGGATACCGATAAAGGCGATCTCCACCTCGCTGTTCCGTTAAGTGAAAGTGTTGACAAGGGAATTCCACTACCGACAGTCGACGAGGATATCGACAAGGAGAGACGGGACGCTAAACCGGATATCGGTGCGGATGAATGGATGAAATCGCCATCCATTCATCGGAAAGAGAAATGATGATGTCGCTGCGCTCCTGTTTTCTCGCTGTATTACTGCGGACAGCCACTAGCGGACTTCAGCCAAAATACTTCTCCGAAGTCGCGGCCGCCACGATGTTTTCCTCGAGGTGTTTGAAATTCTGCATATCCGCGTTCACCACGTCCAGCCCATGTTCAAGAGAATACGCGTAAGCCCGTTGGAACGGGTTGAGCGGAGATGATTTGAACTCCCCATCGTATACTCCATCGAAGGCAGATACATCGCCTTTGCCGAGAGAGCTCATTGGGGCCAAATAACGGACGGTTTTCATGCCGATCAATCCGATTCCGGCGTCTCGTGCTTTCTTCAACAACGGCTGCAGATCGGTCAACGGGGGAGTGTCCTTCGCGAGTTCTTTTGTCGTCCAGTCGTACCAACCGGCCGGGGTGATTCCAATCATTGCCAGATCGTACCAACCCGTTTCGATTGCGGCGTCCATTGTTTTCGCTGCATTTTCATGAGTGCTCAGCCCAAAATACCCCACTTTTCCGGCGGATTTTGCGTCGAGAAACGCTTTATGAATTTCTTCGCTCTTTATGACGGCCGGATTATTGACAGCCATCAGGTAGTAAGCGTCAATATATTCCGTTTGAAGATCTTTCAGACTTGCGTTGAGAAGTTTCGTCCAAAACGCTGCGAGGCTTTTGGCCTGGTCGACGGTAATCGAATCGTCCGGTTTGATCGGTACAGGGGATACGGGTGCTTTCGAGACGACCCAAACCTCGTCGCGGTGCGCTTTCATGAACGGCGCCAGTGTGCGCTCGCTTTCCTTATAATAGATGTTTGAGCCTATATCGTAATGATTGATCCCGGCCTCGAAAGCACGGTCGAGCAACCGAACGCTTTTTCCACCTGCGAGGGCGGCGCCGCACCCAAAGACCAGTCTGCTCGACATGATATTCGTTCGGCCGAGTTTGCGGTACGTCATTGACGGTCGTTCGTTGCGAATCGGAGAATCCGACTGTGACTGAACACTTGCTTCTGAATCGGTTGCCGACAAAAGAGCCGGCCCGGCAATTGCCGCTGTTGAAAGATGAATAAAATTGCGCCTGTTGAGGGGAATGTTTTGCAGTTTCTTGCTCATCAAAATACCTCCACGGTAATATTCGGCGAAAAGGAAATATGACGCTTACTTTTTGGCATTCTACTCTTTTTCTATATTCGAAGAGAGTCGTCTCCACAGGTCGAGTGTCGCCTGAACAGCCAGTTCGGGATCCTCGACCATAGACACACCAGCGATCAGACAGCCGTCCTGAAGAATAGTATCGTAATTTCTACCCATATCACATAGCATCAGTTCAACACCGTCTTTTTCCAATGATTCTGTGCTCTCACCGTAACGTTCCGCATACCCGGCGTATTTGCTCACAATTGCACGAGCGAGCTCCACTGAATCTTGTCGTGAAAGAAATGCTTTTACCGTTGTCGCGCCCTTTTTGTATTCGGCGGTGTAGGTGTTGCGCATAAAGTCGAGCCCCATTGCGTCAACCCGAAAATACTGTACCGAGCCGGGAATAAGGTCAGCCTCAGGAAAGGCGTTCAGTCCCCAAACCGGTTCTCCGGAGTCCGTAAGAGAATCAGTGACTTTACGAGCGATTTCCATCCCGATGTGACGGAGTTCATCCGCAGCATCCGATGAAACGACCTGAACATAAAACCGGCCTTTCCAGATATAAAAATTCGCGTCGGATCGGTAAGCCGCTCGTCCAAGGTCGAGAGGAGGCGCTCCTTTGGATCTTTCTCCGGAGAAAACACCGAAGGCATTCGTTGGGGTGCCCATATCATAAATAGAAAGGTTAATAAAAGTGCCAGTATCGGCTTCGTTTTCGAAACTCACAAACATCAGTTTTACAAAATCATAGGCCAGGAAGAACTCAGCGCGGCCGTTGATGTGCTTATAGAGATTCTCCGGTGTGAAGAACTGTGGTTCGCCGTATATTTTCCAGCCCTCCGGTGCGAGATCGGCGACGTCCACAAGTTGACCGGGTCCTTTCGCTGCTTCGCTCTGTTCCTCAACGGGGTGGTGACAGTTAAGAGCGAAACAAAGGATGAAAATTGTCAGCCAGGGCATTCTATTGCAGAAGACAGTGGTTTCTTTCATTGTGACTATCTCGGACCTTCACTCACAGTTTAACGATTCCTTTGCAGTCCGGGTAATCGGAACAGCCCCAGAACTGCCAGCCTTCGTTTTTGCCCTTCTTTGCGGTGCGAAGCACCATAGGTTTCCCGCAGCGGGGGCAGTTGGGGATATGATCGGTCGGATCTGTCTGATCAGACCGATCACCCGACTTAGCGCCACTCTTTTTCCGCTGGCGCTCAGATAGACGCGCGGCAGCGAGCTGCTCGCTGTAACCGCCTTCGCCGACAAATTGCGCTTCCAGCGCGGCGATCTGCTGGTCCAGCAGGTAATTGGTCTGGTGGATCAGACAGATCAGCGCATTCGCCCGAACAGCCGGATCGTCATGGTCCAGCCAGCGTGCGTACAATGCCCAACGTTCCTGATCGGTCAGATCCGTCAGATTCGACTGATCGGACTGATTGGTCCGATCTTCTTTGAACTTGCGCGGCACTTCGCGAACCGCAGCGGCTTCGGGACTGTCGGGGGACCATTGCTCCAGGTGACGGTGGCGAAGGAAATCCTCGTAATCAAGCAGAAGTTCTTCAAGACTGGCGCGGGCAACATTGACCAACCGAAGCTCCGTCTGCGACGAGGTCGCCGCGGCGCGGCTTCCTTCGGCGATGTTTTGACGGCCGGAACGTGCCGCCTGCACCATCTGATCCGTTGTCCGAGAACGCGGGTTGAGGAACTTCTCGCAGAACCAGTACGTGGCATCATAGATCATCGTCGCCACCTGAAACGTGCAAAGCGTACGATACCCGCCACTCTTGCGAATCCGGCTCATGTCGTGCCCTCCGAGTGCTTCGCTCTCACGCAGACAAATGTAAAAGACTTGGCTTGATTTGTCGATATAGATGTCGCCCGCGAACCATTCTTGCTCGCGGGGGACAATGAGTGTTGTCCGCCCACGTGACAGGCCAGTTATCGCTACCGGGTGCGAGGCTAATGTGTGTGTCGAAATCGAATGAAACACTCCGAATGATTGAGCTGGCGGGATAAGGCGGCTCATCCGCCGAAACCGCCATTCCCGTCGGTAGCAGGAAGACAATCGAGCAGAATAGACCGACCAAGGTTCTCATCGGGGAGATCTCCTATCGATCAGCGATGGATTGTCTCTACTCGTCGCAAACCCGGACTTTCAATCTGCTGTGGCGGATATTATCAGGCCCTTTCTTCCCAACATTGAGAAGATCGTCGTAATCGACCATTGAACGCACGCCGATCATCGTCTTCGCCCAACTCGGCACCTACGCCACAATCCTCCACTGTGATGGCGCGAAGTGCCGGTCATGGGTCTTCAAGAACCGCCCCTCCCCTGCATAGACAGCATTGAACCACACGAACGTGCTTGCGCTTAATTCCCTTGTGTGTGACTTCCCACAATCTTGAAGGCTCCCAACGGCATGCATTCTTTGAGGGCCGATTTCAAATCAGAGGGCAGATAGTCTGGATCGATTTCGGTCATACCGACATTATCCGCACCAAGCGCCTCCGCAACGTCGCTGCCGGCTTCGTGTTTTTTTAGCGAGACTTCGCCGTAAAAAAACCTGTCCATGAGAATCCGCCCATTCATAATTGCCAACAGCGGGTTATCTTCTCCTTCATTGATCAGAAGAACCATGATCAGTTTTCGGGAGTAGAATCCCGGAACCTCGTAGGTATCCACAGCCCCGTAAAACAGATGTTTGATCGCTGCAGATCCGTCGTCCGTAAATGCCTTCCCTTGAAGGTTCTCGCTCTCATCAACCGACAATTCAATTTGAAAATCGATATCGTTCGTTCCATCTTGGGAAAGAACGCTTGCCACGCCCATTCCTTTCCAGGTGAACGGCAGCTCAACCTCCTGCGCAAACCCCGACATACAAACCAACATCACCGCTGCAATCGTTAGGCTAACCACGTAATTTGATCGTCTCATCGTCGTATCTCCTTCCATCCGGCTTCTGTTTCCGGGAGAATCCCGTACCTTTTATAACAAACAAATCGCCCAGAATATACTGTCATCCCCCGGCGTAGAGCTCGCTGGTCCAGGAGTTCAACTCCTGGACCAGCAGCGATCCTCTCTTACAACGATCTTCTCTTACAGTGATCTTCTCTTAAAAAGATGGACAATACTGGGGCTTTTGAATTCAGTCCCCTTGGAAAGGGATACTCGCCATTGCGTCGTCAATGAATCCGTAGTACCGAGCGCGCCAGTACGCGTCGATAAATGCAGCGCCGCCCAGTTCACGTCGTGTATTCTTGTTGAATTGGAGCCATAAATTACCGTCCTCCCATGTCTCACCATTGTTCTTTGAAATATACAATCCGCCAGGCGTGCCTGCGAATACCCAATCCGAGTGTCTGGATGTAAACAGAGAATGGACAAGCGGAATCGAAAAACCTTCCTGGTGTTTTTCCCACGTCTTGCCGCCGTCACTGCTCGTTATGACGCCCCGCTCTGCAGCAGCGTATAGTCTCGTGGGATCGGAGCGGTCCATTGTAAGGTGGCTTAGATCATGTCTCACACCGAGAGAGAGCACAGCCATGAGTCCACCTTTGGAAATGGTTTCATAAATTGTTTTGAAATCGTTACTCCAGGTTTGTCCCGCGTCTGTGCTTTCCTGGATAATCGAAAACGATCCCATGTCACTGTAATTTGATTTTACGCCGACAATAACGCGATCGGGATTCGTCGGATCGATAATGAACCATGGATAAGCATCCGCGTATTCACCGAGTCCGAAATCCGTTCCCCGTATCCATGTGTCTTCGTCCAATTTCCGAGTGAACAGACTGTTCCCGGTAACGGCGTATACCCGCCCGGAATTTCCAGGGGCAACATAAAATTTCGCATCGTTAAGCGGAGGCAGGCCCTCGGTCAGCGTTTCCCAGCTTTGGCCGAGGAATTCTTCACCAAAATCAAGGCTTCGATGGGCGCCTTTCGACGTCATCGCATAAATAACGTTTGGGTTTTGTGGGTCCACCATGACGTCTATCGGGCGACCGCCATCGGCGGGAACGGGCATACGTCGCCAGTCCGCGCCCCCTGTTGTCGTTGCATAGAATCCATCATCACAGGCCACGACCAGAATGCGGGTGCGCTCTCCAACATCGACAGCACGAACGCGACTGTGAAGCGCCGCATCGATAGGCACCCAATTTTGCCATCTTGCCGCCCCATCGCGCGATTGGTAGAGACCGCCTCCCTGCCCTACTGCATAGATCACCATCGGATCTTCGCTTGAAACAGCAACATCGGTTACTATACGGCTCGTCCAGCCGTCCGCGCGCAACAGGTGCCCTTTCCAAATGTACTCGTTGTCCCAGGCTGCCTGATACGTCGGATACGGTGGCTCTCGCTCGGGATACAGACTATTCATGCGAGGCTTGACTGTCATATCGGTTGGGAAAGTCTGAAGAGAATACAACGCTTCATTCAACGCTTCCCCTTTGCCGGGAGCGTCCGGAGCGATGGTATAATAAATATAAGTAAATAAGCTTTGTGCGTCGTTTTTGTGGTTCGCCCACAAACCGTCGGCCACTTTTCGGAATGCCGCTCGCAATTCGTCATCGTCTTCAATCCGCCACAGCAAATCAAGATGACAGAACACGTGTTCGGCGTCGTCAAAACCTTTACCCGTCTTGAACTCTTTGATCCCTCGTACTCCATACTGTTCGATCAGGCGGTCATATACCTTCTTGTATTTCTCTTTTCCAGTCGCGTGATGCGCGATTTTTGCCCCGGCGATTGCCATGAATACACGCGTATTCAGAGTTTTTCCGTCGGTAAGCCCAAGAATCGGAACCTCGGGTAGACTTTTATCATACTTGGCGATCTTCAGGTCGTTGTCCACCCAATAACCGACCAGCGAGTCGATACATTCGCGAGCGCGATTTTTCTGTTCGTCTTCCGCGGCAAGAGTATAATACTGACCGAGACCATGGATGGAATCGCTATAATTGTGGTGGCTGGGGTCTCCTACCCATCGAAACGCCTGACCGTCTACGTCTCCCTGCCGCCAGAAAGGCAGTTTGCTGGAATCCGTTCTCTCGGCATACACTTCGCCATGTCCGAGAAAATACCCGCGTGCTTGAAGTCCCTTCACTCCCGTCACACGCTGGCATCTGTAGACGGCTTCAAAAACCTCATCGGCGCGCTCTCGCGCCGCCTCAATTTCGTCAACCGGTGCGCCGTGGTTTTTCAGAAAAGCATATTTATAAGAGAGCCCCGCCAAGTAGTTCGCGGTCCAGCAGACTGCGTGCTGGATATCCGCGTAAGGATTCGAGGTCGTCCTATCAATCGGTCCACCATCCTCCGGAATCTGGACCTGCGAGGGGTATAAACCCAAGATGTTATGCTTGCTCTCAATACCTTCTTCAATCTTTTTTTCTTTTGCATCGAGCGGCTGTTTCCAGGTATTGTCCGCCGCCGCGCCAATTGTAGTCACACACATGACTAAAATAGATATCCGCCGCATGGGTTATCCTCCTGAATGGTGAGTCTTAGGGTCAATAATAAATAACATATCGCATGTTAAAAACAAACGAACCGTTTGCGTGCTCACGCGTTTTTTGAAATGAATCGGATTAAACCGGCGTTCTCCGACACCTGATCGGGATCATCCTTCGGAAATACACCTACACAGATACCGTCTTTTCGCTGTAAGTGTTGGAAGACGTGCGGAAATGCTTCTCTCGGTAGAAGCCGACCGGCGGCAAGAACCTTGTACGCAACCACAGGTTTTTTCAGCTGTTTGATCGTGGCGAGAGCTGAATCGAGACATTCGGTGCTATAATTCTCCGGTTGATAAAGGCATTGGTGATAGAAGTCGGTCGGTAGTCCCTTTTCTTCGGCTACCAAATGAGTATCCGGTTGGTGGGCGGCAATCCCGGCGGGGAGACCCAAGTGTTTGATGTGTTCCAACCAATCGCGGACAATATCGAATCGCTTGGCTCGAAACTGTTCGTCAATCCGTTCGCCTTGTATACAAATCACTTCTGCACCATTCTCAGCGCACGCCGTGATGGCATCCTTCATCTGTTCGGCGGGTGGATCGGGCTGACCGATCCAGGTGCGCAGCTTGCCGCCGTTTTTGCGATAGCGGTTCCACAAGTCGATCCAATGGTCGTAATGAGGTGTCCAAACAGCAGTAATACCGTGATCGGCGGCTTCATCCATGACGGCCATGATCCGCTCTTCCGTATAATAATCCTTCATGCGGTCGGCTACATCGCCGGGCTTATGCGCAAATCCGAAGAACGGATTACTGCCCAAAATGAGCCGTGACACTTCGACCTTCCCCAATCGGATCGTGGGTAGTTTATCAGTAGATTCGTCTTTTGCCGCACTGCTATCCATCGCCTGCATCGCAAGAACTGCTGACCCGATCAGTGTAGTCTCCTTCAAGAACTCTCGCCTCGTAGGATTCTGCGTCATGATGACCTCCTCGATAGGGGACCGGTATCGTCGTTTCGGAAGCCGTTAGCCAGCCTGTTCAACGAAACCCATGAACTGAGATTTCCCATCCCTATGATGCTCTGCCGCTCAGCGCCTGTCAATCCGCATAGAAACCCCTTTCAGAAGTTCACGATCGGCTTAGCCACTTCATAAATCACCGCGAGCAGCTTGCGGAGATCATCTCCTTCTTATTGTGGACACTTCATCAGCCATATTTCGGAAACCAGGGTGCCCCAGCCTCCGCAGTTGCGCCAGATTTGCGTGTCGATCCAATCGCCTTCCGGAACGTCCGGGTGTTTCTCGAAACGGATTCTCAGTTTTCCGTCACTGGTAGTTTCCCGAGGGATATCGAATTCAACAAATTCGCTTTCATATTCAGGAAGTTCTAAATCGATTGCCAGTGGAATATCGTCCGCGTAGATCGACTGACTTTTTTGATTCATGCGCATGGCATACCGTTCCTGATAGCGGGGCCGAACCAATGCCAGACGCACGCCTGTAAGTTTGACCATTTTCCCGCCTTGATCGAACTGTGTACCGCGTATCTCAAAGGCGGGTGCAGTACGAATGGAAAGTTTGGAAGGGAAAGTCAAACCGAAATCTTCGAAGTCCATCTGTCGTAAGATCTCCCCCACAACGTACACAACGCCTCGGTTGTCGACGCCGGCGGCAACCACGACACCGTTGCCCAGGTCGGGGGACCTCATCAATAAGAATCCCTCGGCACCGGGATCGAAGTCGTTCGGAAGTGTGATGTTTCTTTGTTCCAGATATGTGTGGATTTTTCTATGAGAATCCGGCCGACCAAGGAGAACGGTCAAGGAATCGTCGTGTTTTTCCGGAGCGTGACCTTCGCGGAATACAGCGGCGGTATTGACACCCGTTTCCGAGACACGTTGACGTAATAGCTCGGCGGCGTTTTCTTCGACGGGTTCGGCGTTCTCACCGACGATGATGTTCATGCCGGTGTGACACGTTTGCGGTACCGTCTTACCGAAGACCGGCGATGATAGAGTTGAGAAAATGATTAGAAGAAAAGAACAGGTTTTCATAGTTTTGGATTTGGTGGGCTACGCTTCGCTTTGAGCTCACCCTACGACTCCTTTGAGCTCACCCTACGACTCCTTTGAGCTCACCCTACGACAGCAACGACGGCTGAGGGCAGCCTCTTACCGATTTGGATTAAGTGTATGCATCTTCGCATCAACGCGTTCGAGAAATCGATATAATTCAGCACGGAGCGACTGGGCTTTCTCTGGCATTCGCTCGACAAGGTTGTGTTGTTCGGAAAGATCGTTTGCCAGGTTGTAAAGCTCCATCCTTGGTGGATCGTAAAAATCTATGAGTTTGTAGTTTCTTTTGCGGATCGCTGCTCCCGGCTCTTTGGATTTTGGATAATGGGGATAATACCAATATAAGGCATCGCGATTTAGGCGATCCGCTCCTTCCAAAAGGGGAACAAGGCTAACACCGTCGAGGGGTTCACCCTGCCTGGCTTCTTCACCGGCAAGCTCGGAGATGGTTGGATACAGATCGGACCCGATAACCGGTTCGTGGCAAACCGTTCCGGCCTCAACACGTCCGGGCCATTTGACAATCAAGGGCACTCGAATTCCGCCTTCGTACAGCCAGCTTTTGTCTCTACGCAACGGCGAGTTGTTTGTAGCATCTCCCTCCCCGCCGTTGTCGGAGTAGAAAATCACCACTGTATTCTCGGTTAACCCCAATCGGTCAAGGGTGTCCAACACACGCCCGGTATTGCTGTCCATATTTTCCACCATCGCGGCGTACGTTGGATCGATTCCGGAGTTTTTGCCCGCCAATTTCCGTTCATATTTCTGAACAAGTTCTTTTGGAGCTTGCAAGGGGAAGTGGACTGCATAGTGAGTCAGATACAAAAAGAAAGGTTTATCGCGATGAGTCTCAATGAACCGAATGGATTCATCGGTTAACCGGTCGGTTAGGTATTCCCCCGGCTTGCCTCCATGAAGCGTGGGGATCGACGGATTCCAGTCCTTATCCGGATTTTTGTAAGGGTAAAAATAGCTGGGCGGGCTACCGTGCGTCCAGCCTCCGATATTCTCGTCGAATCCCTGATCTTCCGGCCAGAATCCTTCGCCACCGACGTGCCACTTGCCTATGCTCGCCGAAACGTATCCCGCGGGTTTGAGCGCTTCGGCCAAGGTCACCTCTTCAAGCGGTATGTGCATGAGATCGTCCGGCGGAAGAATCCGACTTCCGTCGGGATGCCGGTGGCGTTCGATCGCTGTAATGTGCCCGGTAAATTGAAGTCGAGCCGGATTCTTGCCGGTCAAAAGTGCCGCTCGACTGGGCGAACAGACGGGGCAGTTGGAATATGCGTTCGTAAACCGCATCCCTTCGCGTGCCAATCGGTCAATACGGGGCGTCTCGAATTCCGCTCCGCCGTAACATCCAAGATCCCTCCAACCGAGATCATCGATCAGAATCAGAACGACATTTGGCGGTCGCTGAGACGCATGCGCTTTTGCACCAAGCGCTCCCGTGCCAATCATTCCTGCTATCGTCTTAACAAAATCGCGCCGAGTTAATGCCATATCGAGCAGCTCTCCTATCAGGAACCCCAGAGAATTTCCTTTGGATGCCTACATCTATTCTGTCTATCGTTGCGTAGACCAATGAGAAACTCAACCCGGGACTGCAAATCACCGAGTCTGCGTTTCTGAACGGCTAATCGTCGCAACCCAATGCGCAGAGTCATCGGGACGATCGATGGTAACGGTGGTGCCACCGGACAACAATGTCGTTTTTCCCCAGTTTCCTGTGTCGATATTGATCCATTGGAGCTCACATCTGGTGTCCGGATAATCGTCCAATTTTACGCTCACGGATCCATCACCGTTTTTGGTGAAATAGAGAATGTACGCTTCCCCTGGGTCAGCCGCCAAATAGGCTTCATCGGACTGCCGATCTTGCAACAGATCGGGGCTGGGCTCGACGTTCCAGAATTTTACTTTGGTCTCGACTTTTCTTGTCGCTTGAATACAATTCTTCGATTTATCGCATAAACCGATTCCCGCAGTAGGACGATGGAAACGCACTCCGGCCACCCCGGCCAGCAGGTTACGCCACCATTCCTCAATCGCGTTGTCCGTATCTCCCGGTTTGAATCTGCTCCAGGGTTTGCCGTTCAGGGCAATATCATTGCCGTAAACTTTTGTCATCTGGAGCAGATACGGGGGATCCACCTTCTTGGCCGCTTCGACCAACCAGTTTACCGCATTCCAATGCGCTTCGTCTGCATGCCTGCTATTGGCCTGCGATATGTCAACATAGTCATACTGCCGCCGATGGCTGAGCATATACTCGGCTCCCCGGGAGTTTTCGGCTTCAAACAAATCATCAAACATGTCCGTTGTGGCCACACTCTGTCCCCTTACGTTTGCTTTCTTTTCGATGAAGTCAATCCAATAGAGTCCCCACGCGGGATGTTCGTGTGTTTCGTTATTCATGCAATAAAGGACATTATCATAATTGAAAGTGATCGAGAGGAGTTTATCCACAAATCTGTCCTGATAACCTCGGACAAGATCGTATTTCTCCTTTCTGGATCTTGATGCGTCCTCATATACGGGGTGTCCCGGAACGCCTTGCAGAAAGGGATGGTTCTGGAATGAACGGTATGTTGTTTTCAGTCCCGTCGCATCCGCGGTATAGTTAATGTTGTTTTTCGGGTTCCAGGGACTCACCGGCCAGCCTCCCCAACTGCTGTCGATCAGATCGAATCGGTCCCACAGTTCAATCTGGACAATAATATTGCGGCTTTTCGCTTCGGCGATAAACATCTCGATGCGTTCCCAAAACGGACCTTCCATCTTGTCGAGATCGTAGTGATTCCCCGAACGAGCACAAAAGTGAAATCCCTGCACCCCGGTTGCCATGCCTGGATCGAGTACACATCGTAGATAATTTCCGCCGGCCGAGGCCAACTCATCCATCGCGTTCTTGATTTGCTCGACAGTACTCACGCCCTGGTTGTCTTTGTCGTTGTCCGTATCATGATCGATGAACGGGTTATGGCCGTGATTCCACCCGCCGAGCAACAGAACTCGCTCGCCACCGTATTTCCAGTAACGCCCGTCAACCTCGATCTGGGCGCAAACCAAGCCGCTGCAAGTTAACACAATGATAAATGGTAGTACAAAGTACCAGAGGGTCATCTCTGTGTTGCCGCTGTCCTGCTGTCGTGTGTAGTTCATTGTCTTTCCTTTCAATGCCGAGGCGTTCGCTGCCGGGTTCCATTGTCCCATGTGTGAACCCCTTTATAGTAACACACTACGGCATGCGATTCCAAAATGTGCGCGAGCCGTGACAACCAGTGTCAGCAGCAATCGCGACGCTGTCTAGATCGATGATAAAGGAACAGACTTAATGAAGACTGACGGAACAAGTGGGCATAATTATTATTTTATGAACATAAGATCCGTTCTTCTTGTTCTTTCAATGATAATCATCTCTCAGGAAGGTTACACTGGGAAAGGCGATTCAGCGGAACCTGTTACGATATCCCAGTGGCGGCCGTACGATATTTCGCTTATTGCGGAACAGGATCATCCATGGTGGACCTTCCCGGTTGAAGCGAATTTCATACATGAAGAAAGCCAATCGATCATTGCTATTGAGGCGTTCTGGAACGGCGGTCGCGAGTGGGTAATCCGGTTCGCCCCCACACTGCCTGGCTTCTGGAGATATGCCACAACCTCGACCGATCCCGGGCTAAACGGCTGTACCGACACGATCGAGGTCCGGGAACCAACATCCGACGAAATTGCGTCGAATCCCAATTACCGGGGACATCTCTCGATCAGTCCGAACAAACGCTATTTTCAATATGCCGACGGAACGCCGTTTTTCCTGATGGCATCCACGCTATGGGCCGGGAACACGGCACGCTGCGGCCTGGGTTCCAATCAAGATGGTCCTTTCTTCCAATACTTGTCCGACCGAAAGAGCAAAGGGATTACGACCATTTTGATGCAGCTTTTCCACGGGTACGGCGATTACCCGAATTCTCCCGGTCATCGAAATGAAGGTGGAAAGACTTTTTTCGACGATTCGCTTACCCAATTGAATCCCGATCATTTCCATTATCTCGATAAGCGAATGCAGGCGATTTGGGAGAGGGGTCTCGCTGTCGCCAGCCCAACAACGTGGTTCGGGAAAACCAATCGTCCGCTATTCACGATAAAGGACGCCAAACGGGTTAGTTCATATTGCATGGTCCGATATGGCGTTTACAACGGCATTTGGGCTCTGTCCGGAGAATATCAATACAATTTCCGTGACTGCGGTTGGACGGCTGAAGATATTAACGAACTCGGTCGTGAAGTTCAGAAACACAATCCATACCGGCACCCTCTTTCCATCCATCCCAGCGGGCGCACAGACTGGGACCCACCACATAACGTACAGTCCTCCCGTCCATTTCACGAGGAAACTTGGCTCGATCATCATTGGCTACAAACCGGTCAAAGTATCGATAGGCTTTATAATATTGTCGTTCGTGCGAAGGAGAATCGTGCATTGGTCCCCACCAAACCGGTTTTTTGCTCAGAAACTTATTACGAGAGAGCAAGCGATTCGGATGGCGCGTATACCACACGTTGGGAAGCCTGGACCGCGTATTTGAGTGGGTGCGCCGGTTTCGGATACGGTGCCTTTGGAATCTGGCAGTTTTATGATCCCGATGATCCGCACGGCGAACCCGGGAAGAAGACAAGAGATGTTGTGCCCTGGAAGCAGGCTATCGAGTTCGAGGGAGTCACAATGCTGAAACATGTTAAAGCCCTGCTAACCTCGATCGATTGGTGGCGTCTCGAACCGAAGAGGGAAGATCTGCTCGTCGACGGGAAACCGTGCCCAACTCCAACAAGTAAAGATATTTCTCCGCCCCACGCGGCGGCCGTTCCCGGTAAATTGTGGATTGTATATATTCCCCGTGGGAATGAGGGTCGAGGAATCGCGTTATCAGAAACATTCAGAGATAAAAAACTCACTGGAAGATGGTATAATCCGCGCACCGGTGCCTGGGTTAAAAAGGATGGTTCATTCATTCTTAAGAAGGGGAGAATACCTTCCCGCCCAAACCCGTCCGATGAGGACTGGGTGATTGTCATTCAGATTGGGACCGGTTGAGCAAGAAGACATCGTCAGACTACATGGTCTACACTTCGTGTATGTCATTCTTACTATGAAAGTGCTCGAACAGTCATCCGGTGGTCAAGTGCGCGTTGTTTTTCCTCGTCGGCCAAGAGTTCTTTCCGATTGTTGATCCTTGAGGGATGACAATTGACCTGGCTTTAGAGTCTTTATTATGATGACGAAGTGAACGCATTGTGATTTTCCAACAGGAATCCAGAGGAGATGTGTGTGAATCAATCGTCCCGAGCTTTTACCTTAATCGAACTTCTTATCGTCGTCGCCATTATCGGCATCCTGGCGGCCATCGCCGTGCCGAATTTTCTAAACGCACAGGTTCGGGCGAAAGCCGCTCGCTCTTTCGCCGATTTAAATATGTTGGATAAACAGAATCGGGTCCGGCACATGGACACAAATCTCTGGATAATTGACGGAAACGATTGCGATATGACGAACTATCCACGAGAATCCTGTTTTCCAGGCGGCGCACATTTCTTCGGTGTTAAGTGTTCGAGCGTGCCGGGAAGAATCTGTATCGGTATTGACGATCAGCATTTCAACGGACAGATCTGGGCGCTCCTAACCACTCCCATCAGTTATATCAGCGGTATTCCGGTCGATCCCTTCGCGGCTGGAATGTTTTACGGTTACGAAGATCACAAATGTTCCAATGTATCGAGCGGCGAAATGACAGGATATTACTGGATGATCTTCGCTGCCGGTCCGGACGGCAGTCACGGGGATTGGGGTAGCCCCTACAACCCATCGAACGGCGCATCCTCGAAAGGAGACATTTGGCGTGCGCAGGTTCTCCGCGAAGGCCCACCCGCCGCCCGATTCAAACATATGGAGACAGTGGTCACTTTTTGACGACTTCTCCAGTCGGTCAACGCCGCGAGTCGATCATATCGGCCTAGCCCGTGAATTCCGTCAACGTCCCTGCTTTTTTCACGACCGTCTTTCGGTAACGCATTTACCATTGTTGGGTTTTCATCACACTGGTCGAAAATGTATTGTAAATACCGAACCTTGCCCGATCGTGCTTCGGACAGATAGGCAGTATCCCATCAGTTCGCACAACGATTTCGAGATCGCCAGACCCAACCCCGTTCCTCCGTACTTGCGCGTGGTCCCGATTTCGGCTTGGTGGAACGGGTCACAAATGCTGCTCAACTTGTCTTCGGCAATGCCAATTCCCGTGTCTATTATATCTAATTGAAGCGGATCGTTGCGATTGTCAGTGACGAGCCGAACAGTGACTGCGCCTTCATCCGTGAATTTCATGGCATTTCCGAGCAAATTCATCAGGACTTGTTTCAATCTCACTTTGTCGGTTTCCATCGAATTTGTCGATATCGGCAGTTCTTTAATTAGATCGATGGATTTTTCTCTTCGCTGCGGTTCCATTTGAACACAGACATCTTGTATCAATTGAATTACGTCTACTTGCGTATTTTCGAGGTCAACGCGTCCGGCTTCTACTTTGGAGAGATCGAGAATGTCGTTAATCAGCCCTAACAGGTGTTTACCATTTTCAGCGATCCGCTCAATAAACATCATATCTTTTTCGCGAATTGAACCCCGGAGTGTTTTAATCAACACGTTAGAGAAACCGATAATCGAATTGAGTGGGGTACGCAATTCATGGCTCATCTGGGCCAGAAAGTCGCTTTTGGCTTGATTGGCGTTCTCCGCTTCTTCTTTGGCCTTATGAAGTTGTTCATTCAGATGCTCCTGATTCAGTAGAGCGTTACGACTTTCAAGCAGAGTAGAAACAATGGACGCCATAGAACGCAAGAAGACGCGTTCTTCCTCTCTTAAACCTTCGCGTGGTTCACCTGAGATGGCACACAAGGTGCCGAGTTTATATCCTTCCTTCGACACAAGCGGAGAGCCTGCATAAAAACGGATATAGGGGGCTTGTTGTACTAACGGATTGTTGCGAAATCGATCATCATGAAGCGCATTGTTGATTACGAGTATCTCGTCCCCATGAATTGCATGCGCGCAAAATGAAACGTCTCTGGGCGTTTCACTCACATCGATCCCAAAGCAGGATTTGAACCATTGACGATTTTCATCGACTAGGGAGACGAGGCAAATTGGTACATGGAGATATCTCGCGGTAATGCGAGTCACCGCATCAAAAGACTCTTCAACCTCGGTATCCAGAATGGAGAGGTTGTAAAGCGCCTGCAGGCGCTCCCGCTCGTCCGCCGCCGGCACTGCGCTCTTCCAACCATCAACAATTATCCGGGTGTTGTAATTATTCATCAGGCGACTATTCTCAGTTTATTGCCGGTGGGGCTACACTCTCGGTCGGCGACACTGGGAGCCTTTCTGCGGCGGCCTCCCGTTTGATGTTCGGCAACAGCGTACCGGTCGTGATTGCGGAGCTGCTGTCAGTGCATATACTTTTCTTCTCTCATCAGCCGGACACCATTCGTTTTGACCGCCGCGTTCGGAGAAAACGCGCTCCTGATTAGCTGATCTTTGCTGTGCGCCGACATTCTCCATGCGTCACGCACAAGGGACCGTACCTCTTTCCTCCTGAGAAAGGCAAGTATTCCTCTTGTGGCTTCGCGGCCCTGATTGTTAAGCAACCAGGGCCGTTCATTACCCGTCGAGAAGCCGTCCTTTTAGACTCACCAGCGCCGCCGGTCAACGGTTCGCGGCTATCCGTTCATCGTCCAGCCATCGCGATACGGTTTTGTCAGGTACTCGTTGGCGCTGGCAACATTGGTAACAACACCGCGTTCGCTGTCATATTCGAGTTTCTCTTTCGCACGGAAGGCGACGAGGCCGAGACACATCGTCTCAATCATGTTGGCGCTATATTCAAAATTACAGGCGGTGTCGGCCGGATTGCCGTTCTTGCAGCCCTTTATCCATTGTGTCTGGAAGTGCCCCAGGTCAGGAATCGCCTCATCCGCCGGACGCGGATCGAAATGAGACATGTTGTCGATGTCGCGGTTCGGGATAATCAGGTGATCCCTGAAGCCCGTGACAATGACGCCTTTGTCGCCCTTGAACATGGCACCGTGGCCAACCTTGTTCAGGTCGACCCATCCGGAAGGCGACTCCGGCATCGCTCCGCCCTGGTACCACGTGACACGAATCTCGTCGCGCCAGTCATTCGCCGGGAACATATAAGTGCTGGTCAATTCGACTGGAGTAACCTCCGGATCAAAAGCCTCGGGGGAGCTTGATTTGACGTCTTCCGGCAATTCGGCGTCAATCACGTTCCAAATGATATCCATGGTGTGGCTGCCCATGTCGCCCATCTGACCGATTCCGAAATCCCAAAACATATTCCACTGCAGACAGCCCGCACCGGGACCTGCGTCAAAGTATTTCGAGCTGTACGGATGATACGGGGAAGGTCCAAGCCAGAGATCCCAATTGATGTGTGGCGGAATCGGTTTCTCTTCAGCATAATATCCGTCCTTGCGAATCTGTCGGTTGCCCCAGGCGCAAACCTCCTTGAGTTCGCCGATAGCACCGTCATGGACAGCCTCGCGCAGGCGGTTGAAATTGGGGTAAGCGTGACGCTGCATACCAACCTGTGTAGCAAGTTTGTTCTTCCTGGGCAGATAGTTTTCTCGCACTGTGCGCGCTTCCTTGACTGTGATGGCCAGGGGTTTCTCCATGTAGATATGATAGTCCCGATTGAGAGCCCAGTTTGAAATGAATGAATGCGTGAAATCGGTTGTACAACACAACACCGCGTCGAGGCCCGGATGATCAAGACACTCCCGCCAATCTTTATAGACTTTTGCCTTCGGGAATTCTTTGAGTGCGTGCGAGATGCTTTTCTCGTTAACATCACAAACGGCGAGGACGTTTTCGCCTTTGAGCGTTTCATAGTGCGCCCTTGCACGTCCATACGCACCGATCAACGCAATATTTAACCGATTGTTTGCTCCAAAGGCTGTGCCGCTATTGAGGATCATCAACCCTCCTCCGGCAACAAGGCTTTGGCGAATGAAATTGCGACGAGTCACGGTCTTCCGATTCATAGGACTTCTCCTTATTGGATTGGTTATTCACTCTACTTTATCGAGAATTAACATGTTTCTCTAGCGGATGCGTAAACCTTTCGTTCCGCGAAGCGATCAGAAGATTCTGAAGTACACACTTCCCTCATCCTCGATTCACCTTCGCCGTATCGCCACTCGGTTCGGATCAGCTCGTCCGGCTCAAGCGGAGAGCAACGTCATTATCAAACTGTGGAGAATGAAGTTGTTTATTCCCATCCGCATGGTCAAACTTTTCACGCTTTTCCATTTTACCCGTCTTCGTATTGATCCACTCGGCGGCGTAGGAGCCGCGAGGCAGTCTCAGCGTGATAGTCGCGTTGATGTTATCCCGCTGACGTTCCTGAAGATCTTTCGGCTTTTTCGGCAACGGGACATGAAGATAAACGGCATATTCCTTCCCGGGGTTGACGAGCGCGCCGGCGGTCAGTTTCGGCGATACATTTCGAATAACAGAATTCTTCGGCTTCATATGAACGAAATCAAAATTATAGAGGAAGCGTTTGAGGATGCCGAGTTGTTCACGAAGCTCCACGCTGCCACCACCAGGCGATTTGTAATCGCGGAAGGTTCCGCCGGGGTGCTTGGCGGTAAATGAATAGTCAAGGTTGTTATACAGGGCACCGCCCGCAAGGAGGAAATCCCAGCCCTCGGTCCGATACAGTATATCGGCCTTGCCGCGAAAACCGGTTTCGTTTTCACCGATGACTTTGTTCAAGTTGTAATTCATCGCGACGGTGTCCGGGGGCACACAGTAATGGAAGTTGAAGATGGATACTGCTGGGTGTGGATTCTCGACCTTCTTCTTCCCGTTGGCGATATTCATTGAAATCAGATGTTTTTCCGCAAAATCTTTTTCCGCTTCGACGATAGTGTCGACGATCTTGTGCTGCCACTCCATGGTCACACCACCGAAGTACGGTTCGTTGCAGATTTCGTAATAGAGGTTGTCATAGCCGCGCAGTTCGTGGATGATCTTGCGCGTCACATCCAGCTGGATATCAAGCAGATCCCGATATTTCATCGTATAGACTTCTTCGCGTGGGCAATCGCCAATTCCATTGATATTGTTTGTGGCGTTCATCGGACTTAGATTCCACATATTGTCCTTATACATCGGACAAAACAAAGTCAACTCAACCCTATGGTTGCAAAAACGAGAAGAGGCCGGCCGGAAACGCCGTTGGAGAGTCGCATGGATAAACGCCAGAAGAGATGTTTATGAATATTATGAGGACCTGAGGAGAAAAGCACCGGCAGTGCGATCCAGATGCCCCCCTCCGACTCCCCCCGTGAACGGGGGGAGAGATTTGGAAATGTTGGCAGGAGGAGTCAGTTTTGCAACGTTAGGGTCAACAACGACGCCCCGCTCGTTTGCTTTGGTCATAAAATCCCGCAAACGCTTGAAATACGCGGGGTCCCACTTTCTCAAATCGAATTTGTTTCCGCCGTTGCCATACCCCGGTTGATCGCTGCGCGCCCAGTGGCAAATATACCGATTCGGCTTGGGAGCAAGCGTGTTATCGGTAATGTTGAAGGCCTGTGAGTCCTCGCGGTAAACCCCTGTGAAGGTCCGGGTATGGTTCAAGCCATGCGCTTTCAATTCATCGAAGTAGCGCACGTAGTCGAAATCCAAATTCATCAGCGCCCCGTAATGTTCACCCGATGTGATCAAGATCGTCGGCTCGCCACGCCAGGTAAAATAGTGCGGATTCTCCGGATGCAGAGCGATGGGTTTATCGGCAGCATACACAGTCCCACCCATGAGAGCGACTAGAATAAAGGCCGACAGAACGGTTCGGGAAAGTCGTTGCATTATGTTCTCCTTTGCACGGTTGTCTGATTCTCTAGTTCCTGTTGCGGAAAGGCGAATTTCACCTGTCTGGACTTAACGAAAATCAT
>CAZTDD010000082.1:0-31380 GCA_964612675.1 uncultured bacterium | reverse complement strand
GGGGGAGAGATTTGGAAATGTTGGCAGGAGGAGTCAGTTTTGCAACGTTAGGGTTGACCGTGCGAAGTTTCTTAAAAATAGAGAAAGGTAAATACATTTATGTCTGTCTGTGTTCGTTTTGCTCCCAGCCCGTCGGGATTTTTGCATATGGGAAATGTCCGAACGGCTCTATTCAATTATTTATTTGCTCGCAACCAGGGCGGAAAATTCCTGTTACGCATTGAAGATACGGATCAGGAAACCTCTACGCCGGAAAATGAGAGAATAATTATAGATACTCTCAATTGGTTGGGGCTTGAATGGGACGGGGACATGACCCGCCAAAGCGCTCATAAGGATCGTCACATTGAGGAAGCGAATCGCCTTCTCGAAGAAGGCCTGGCTTACCGCTGCCGATGCACGCCAAAAGAATTGGAATTGAAACGAAAAGCCGCCGAGGCGGCGGGGCGAGAGCGGAAATACGACGGTACTTGCCGCGATAAAGACTACCCGGATGACGGGACACCGTTTTGCGTTCGTCTCAAAGCGCCGCGGGAAGGAGAAACAGCGTTCACCGATCTGATTAAAGGTGAAATTTCCGTGCAGAATGCCCAGGTCGATGACATTATTATCGTTCGAACAAACGGAAGCCCGATTTATAATTTCGCTGTCGTTGTTGACGATCATGACATGGGAATTACTCATGTCATTCGCGGCGATGGACATCTGACAAATACAACGCCTCAGATTTTGCTGTACAACGCCTTGGGATACGATGTCCCGCAATTCGCGCATCTTCCGCTGGTTCTCGCTCCGGATAGAAAACCACTGGCGAAACGACGGGGCGCGAAGGCGATTCTCGAATATCGTGAAGAGGGCTGCCTGGCGGATGCCGTCGTGAATTATATGGCACGGCTCGGTTGGGGCTACGGCGACCAGGAGTACTTCACACGGGACGAACTGATCGAGAAATTCTCTATAGAAAAAGTACAGAAAGCCTCAGCAACGTTCGATCCGAAAAAAATGGAATGGCTCGATGGTGAGCATATACGCCAAAAAACCAACGAGGAATTGATTGAATTATTCGATGAGTATTTGCGCGAATTTAAAGGACTGTCCCTGTCGGAAGCGGAATTTCCGCATCTACCCGATTGGAAAGACTATCTGATGGATTCGGTCAAGGAACGCTCGAAAACGTTGAATGAAATGACCGAGAAATGTCGCTTCAGCCTGGTGTCGGAACTGCAACTCGACGAGAAGGCCTCCACAAAATTCCTCACGGAGAAGATCGCCGAGCCGTTCAATGACGTATTGTCATTTATCGATGCGAAAACCGAGGAGCCATCTGAACAAGAATGGATGGATTTTCTCTCGGGATTGCTTGAAAAACATGAATTGAAGATGAAAGAACTCGCTCAACCGATTCGTGTGGCGTTAACCGGAGGCACCGTAAGCCCGCCGATCGACCGCGTGTTGATCCTGCTCGGAAAAGAGCGGGTCAAACAGCGGGTCACCGCAGCCCTGGCGAAAGTCGATACGGGCTGATTACCCCTTCTGTTTTCGTTTCCATGAGTCTTTGAGTGGAACAGTCCGGTTGAAGACCAGTCTCTCGGACGAACTGTCCGGGTCCATGCAGAAATAACCGATTCGCTCGAACTGACAAGAATAGCCGGGTTCTGTTTCCGCCAGGCCCGGCTCAAAGTAGCAATTATCGAGAGTCTTCAGCGAATCGGGATTCAAATTCACCTTCCAGTCCTGTCCTTTTTCCACGTCGAGAGGATTCTCTTTGCTGAAAAGGTATTCATAAAGGCGGGCTTCGCCTTTCACCGCGTGTCGAGCCGATACCCAATGAAGGGTCCCTTTCACTTTGCGCCCGTCCGGCGAATCGCCGCCGCGCGTCGCAGGGTCGTACGTACACCGCAATTCGACAATCTCTCCGTTCTCGTCTTTGATGACATCCTGGCAGGTAATGAAATAAGCGTACCGAAGCCGCACCTCCCGCCCCGGCGCCAAACGGAAAAACTTGCGGGGAGGGTCTTCCATGAAATCATCCCGCTCAATATACAGTTCGCGCGCAAATGGAACCTTTCGAGTTCCCGCCGACGGATCTTCGGGATTGTTGATCGCGTCCAGCTCTTCTTCTTGCCCTTCTGGGTAATTGGTGATGACCACCTTGAGTGGGTTGAGTACAGCCATAACTCGAGGCGCGGTCTGATTTAGGTTTTCGCGTGCACAGTGTTCCAGAAGCTGGATCTCAACAACGCCTTCGCTTTTGCTGATCCCGATTCGTTTGCAGAATCGCCGAATCGATTCCGGCGTATACCCTCTGCGGCGCATTCCACAGAGTGTCGGTAAGCGCGGGTCGTCCCATCCGGAAACGTATTCTCCATCCACCAGCTCCCGTAGAAATCGTTTGCTCAGAAGGGTGTACGAGATATTCAGCCGCCCAAATTCATACTGCCTGGGATGGTAGACCTCGAGCGCATCCAAAAACCAATCGTAAAGAGGCCGATGATTTTCAAACCCGACGTCGCACAGAGAGTGTGTGATTCCCTCGATCGAGTCGGACTGGCCGTGCGTCCAGTCATATGTGGGATAAATGCACCATTCACTCCCGGCCCGGTAGTGATCCGCATGCAGAATCCGGTACATCACGGGGTCCCTCATGTTCAGGTTCGGATGTGCCATGTCGATTTTTGCCCGCAGCGTCCGCGTTCCGTCGGGGAACTCGCCTTTCCGCATGCGGTCGAGAAGATCGAGGTTTTCTTCAACCGACCGGTTCCGGTAGGGACTGTCTGTCCCGGGCGGAGTGACGCGGTTGCCATTTTCATCGAAGACGGTTGTTCCGCGATACTCTTTAATCTCCTCCTCGTTCAAGTCGCATACATAGGCCTTGCCCTTCTTGATCAGATCGATGGCCCACTCATACAGTTGGCCGAAATAATCCGACGCATGGTAAAGCCGGTCGTCCCAGTCGAAACCGAGCCATCGGATATCGTTCTGGATCGCGTCAACGTATTCCGTCTTCTCTTTTGCCGGGTTTGTGTCGTCGAATCGAAGGTTGCAGAGCCCACCGTATTCTTCCGCCAGACCGAAATTGAGACAGATCGCTTTCGCATGGCCGATATGCAGGTACCCGTTCGGCTCCGGTGGAAAACGTGTATGAATCCGGTCGTGCTTGCCGGACGCAAGATCGGCGTCGATGATTTCTCGAATAAAGTCTTTGGCGTGGGAGGTTTCGTTCTCAGCCATCAAATCACTCCGTGGTCTACCTCTGTGTTGAGCATACCCGTAACTCCCGGCCGCGCGCGGTCTAGATAGTAGGTGTCGTTGAACGATCTCTGAATGCCTGCCGGGTTGTGTCCGTCAAACGGACGTATCGAACTCCGGGAATGTGAGTGCCATTCTCTTATCAATCGGCTGGAAAAGCAAGCATTCCGTGAGTTTTGGCCGATTCCCGGTGTCTTCAAGGTCTATCGAAACTTCACCGTCCCTTCCACCTTCTCTATTCTATGCGCAAACAATGCCCAATATCGAAATCCATGCGAGGTGCTGGAGTGACAGACAATCAACCGATCCCTCTTTCCCGGCCCGACATCACAGACGTGGAACGTGAGGCGGTGCTTGCCGTCCTTCGGACCGACAATCTGAGTCTCGGTCCCAAACTGGGGGAGTTCGAAAAAGTCATGGCGGACTATGTCGGAACCGGGCACGCGGTAGCCGTCAACAGTGGAACCAGCGCTCTCCATCTGGCCATGCTCGCGTGCGGTATCGGCCCCGGCGATGAGGTTATCA
Organism: uncultured bacterium; assembly: GCA_964612675.1. Taxonomy (GTDB): domain Bacteria; phylum Hinthialibacterota; class Hinthialibacteria; order Hinthialibacterales; family JAKPRU01; genus CAZTDD01. The sequence continues at coordinate 27,606 of CAZTDD010000082.1, read as the reverse complement.
CAACTCCGTTCAGCTTCATCGCATCGGCGAACTGTGCGCTATTCGTCGATGCCAAACCGGTTTTTGTCGATATCGATGAGGCGACCTTGAACATTACGGCCGATTCCATCGAGTCTGCAGTCACTGAGCGAACGAAAGCCATCCTCCCGGTACATGTTTTCGGGCGGCCGTGCGAGATGCGCTCAATTCAGGGTGTTGCTGAAAAGCATAACCTGGACGTTATCGAGGACTCCTGCGAAGCGCTCGGAGCGCGTATTGAGGGAAAACACGCCGGAACCTGGGGGCGATGCGGGACGTTTGCGTTCTATCCCAACAAACAAATCACAACCGGGGAAGGCGGTATCTTGGTGACCGACGACGAAGAGGTTGCGCAACTGGCACGAAGCCTGCGGAATCAGGGGCGTTCCACCATGTCGCGTTGGCTCCAGCACGAACGCCTCGGTTATAACTACCGCCTGAGCGATATCGCCTGCGCGCTGGGGATCGCTCAGCTTTCTCGAATTGAGGAGATCCTCGATAGACGGACAGGGGTCGCGGAATGCTACCTGGAGCATCTGGCCGATATACCCGATGTCATTCCTCCATCGCCGCCGCGGAATGGCTTGGAGATTAGCTGGTTTGTGTTTGTCGTTCGCCTTTCGGATAGACTTGCAGGGAAGCGGGACGAGGTGATGAAACGAATGCTGGAAGATGGCATCGCAACGGGCGCGTATTTCTCTCCGTTACACCTTCAACCGGTCTACGCCGACCGATTTGGATACACGGAAGGAGACTTCCCAGCCACGGAGAAGGTCTCTTCCTCGACAATGGCTCTTCCTTTCTTTACGCGAATGACGGAAGAACAGATCGCGCGGGTCTGCGAGACGCTGCGCAGCGTGCTGGGTTCGATTTGAGTGCTCACGGCCAAAGCCCCAAAGCCTTGCGAAGGACATCCCGCCACATCGGTGCGAACTGCCATTTCAGCAGACCATCCGCGACAACCAGTGCAAGGCCGGATGCCAGATAAGCGAGCGTTTTTCGTCTGTCGATTTTTGTCCGACGCATCCAGGAGGGAAGTACTCCGCTCACGGCAACGCCGCACAAACAAAACCCAATCACACGAAAGATCGACCACACGGGCCATCCAAAGAACAGGACCACCAAAGGCTGCGTCGCATTTCCAAGCAGACTTCCGAAATAGAAGCTCATGGCGTTGAGCAGTGTTGTTCCCCAAACAAGACCGAGCGCCCCCGCCGACGCAACCGAAGCGGCAACAAACAAACTGAAGTCACGAACATGCATCGGCAGAAAAAGGCGCGGATCCCCGGTCGAGCCTTCTCCGGTCTGAAGCCAGCTGAACATATCTTGTCGAAACGCGTTTCCGTTCAGAACCGTATCGGCGGTGTGCGAAGGAAAAAGAGTCGTCAACGCAGTCACAGTGAGAATCGACACAAGAACCCACGTTAGAAGATAGTGGAGCGTTTCGTTCCATTCACCGTCTTGAACCGTTCTGTAAAAGAGCGGATAGAGAGGGAGAGGCTGCAAGAACGGTAGAAGCCAGCGCAGCCGACAGCCGATGCACACGGCGATAGCAAACCAGGTAAGGCTTACCAGAACAAGCACGTTTTGCCGGACGGATTTGTTGTAGAGGCTTTCAACCATGAAGGTAGGATATCACATGACAGGATAACACGTCCGTTCTCTGAAAGGTCTCCAAGAATCGGAATCGTAGCCGGCGGGACGATTACGCTCCCTTGACCGCAAACAATGGTCTAGTGAAACTGAAATATGTAGGTTGTATCGATAGAAAAGTAAATCTGACAAGAAGATCTATATATAGAAACGGTCTCACAGGAATTCGCCATGATTGAAATGACGTTCTTTGAATTGCGTCTCGATGAAACGGGAGCCGATCAAATCATTATCCTCAAAGAGAAGGAGGGCGAACGCCTGATGCCGATTTTGATCGGCTACTACGAGGCCCAGTCGATTCACCTTGCAATCAACGATGTGCAGGTACAGCGGCCGCTTACTCACGATTTGACAGTCAGTCTGATCTCTGCTTTGAATGCCCGAATCGTACGGATCGTAATTACCCAGCTGCTGGAATCTACGTTCTATGCTCGGATTTTCTTTCAAACTCCGGGTGGACCCGTGGATGTCGATTCCCGACCCAGCGATGCGATCGCCATTGCCCTTCGCGCCAGCGTACCGATTTTTGTGGAGGAAGAAGTTCTGGAACAAGTTGCACGTTGACCCGCCATCTGCATGTATCGTTGAGGAGCGGTCCGAGACATTCTATACTGGTGTCCATGTGCTTGATCCCAGACCGCGCTAAGGAGAATTGTCACTTGCAGATAGAATATGTAAATCCTTTCATCGAATCCGCGACGAATATATTGGCGCAAATTGCAGGAATTTCCGCCGAACGCGGCGACCTCGGACTCAAGAGCTCCACACACCCGTCTCACGAAGTAGCCACTGTTCTCGGGATTGTAGGCGAAGTGAAAGGACAGGTGGTCTATAGCATGAGTCAGGCCACCGCCAAGAACATCGCTTCGCAAATGATGGGCGGTTTGCCGGTCGAAGAATTCGATGAAATGGCAAAGAGCGCAATCGCCGAACTCGGCAACATGATCACCGGCAACGCAAGCACACTTCTCGAGCAACAAGGTACTCGCTGTAACATCTCTCCTCCCACGTTGATCACCGGACAGGAGATGCAGATTTCCGCGATCAAGATCCAAACTCTCATTGTCCCAATGAACACCGACTGCGGTCCTCTCGAAATCGCCGTCGGTCTCCAGAACGTTTGAACCCACGTGCGTGTACTTCCGGTACGAACGTCTTGATGAACAATTCGTTTGTAAGGATGTCAAAAGGCACTAAGCAGGTAGGCGCGTGTGATCTCAAGCAGGAAAAACGCAGCGATCGGACTCAAATCCAATCCTCCTACCACCAGAAACGGCAGGGCTTTGCGAATCGCATCCAGAAACGGATCGGTGATCCGACCGATAAACTGCACGATCGGGTTGTAAGGATTCGGCTGAAACCAGCTCATCAGAACCCGGGCGATAATGATATAGATGTAAATCTCAATACACACCGCCAACAGGCCTGCGATTTCACGGATCGCGCTCATGGGCAACCTACCTGAATTTGATTAAAATCCCTTGATTGGATCGTACGAGACGACCACTAAGCCCGTCAACGGTACATATGTTATTCCGGTACTCGATACAACACGTCGCCCGCACGATACTCCACAGGTACATGCTGCTCGAATTTCGCTATTCCTTGCGGAGAGTATCGCTCTCGCTCCTGCCCGCCGACATAAATGTACGCGATATGGTATTTCTCAATCAGCGTTCTCGCAACCTCCATATCTGTTGTCTCATAGATGGTTTTCACGTCTTTTTGACGCTCGTACACCTCGGACGAATGTCCCCGCCATAGTCCTTCATGATTTACCCAGCCCAGGACCGTGGGCACTCCGGTGTGAGACGAGATCGCATTCTCCGGAGCCGGTGGACCGTACTGGTACGCCCCGCCCGGGGCTTCCAGAATCACCGGTTGATCCTCGATGTTTTCGTCGATGTATTGGATCATCTTGTAAGTGGATGGGAATCCCCGCTTGATGTACGCTTGCCCGTCAAGCGTACCGCTGCGGCTGAGAGTCACTGTCCCGGCAAAAACCGGAAGAAAATATACAAACGGGCAGGCGAGCGATAGCACAAACAGAAAACCGGGCAGTACCAGAAGCGCACGGTACTTCTGTCCCTCCCGCCAAATCCGGGAAACAAACACCACAAGTGCCCATCCCAGGATCAGCCAGGTGGGAAAATGAAATTTGAAGAGAGTATTCATCCTCGAACTGCCGTAGTTGTCTTTGATGTAAAACACCTCGCAGAACCACCAGATCCACAAACAGAAAGCAACAGCGCCGAGAGCGAACCGCTCACTCCGCGAAATCGTGTCCCTCAGCCCGCCGAACGTACTCAAGACACCCTGAGTCAAGAACAGCACCGTAAAGAGAAATGCGCCACCCAGCGTGAACGCCCATACCGCAGATCCGGCCAACACGGACACGATCAGAAACAGGACGACCCCTACCACCCCGACCATGGCCGTGAGTTCTTTCCCGGCGCGCTGTGCCAAACGGGCACCGAGCCAAGCCAGATAGACAATCAGCACGGAGATGTGAAATCCGAAAACAGCGAGAAACTCCGATAGATCCGATTGACTCGGAACAAAGCGGATCAACGTGTCCTTCTCCTCGCCAAATGGAAGCATAGCCGGATACTGCAGGGGGGCAACAAAATCTCGGTGAAACGGCAGATAGAAAAGATAGGCCAACAAAGGAACAAGGAGCAGCGAGAGACAGAAACCCGTATTGGTCGTGCGTCTCTTTCGAAAAGCGTCGCCCGCGAGGACCAAAATCGCACACCCGTATAGAACGGAGAATGTCGGAAGGTCGAAAAGATTCGCGAAGCCCAATCCTCCTAGGGATACAACGAGGACTACTACCAACGGCCAGCGGATTCTAAGCCATGTCAGTGGAGAACGACGGTCCATTCCGCTCCATAGCAGGGCCACCGTGAGACATACAAACAGGAGCACCCAGGGGATGTTCGCCATATGCCCGTGAAGATTCCCCCAGACCTCCGCAAAGAACGGATACTCGTTGATTGTTTGTTGTCCTTGCTTTTCCGTACCGTCATAGATGACCCGGCTTGTGTTCCAGAGGTATCGCCACCGCATACTGAACTGGTCGAACGAGAGAGTGCCGTACTCGATGAGACGGAGAAATCCGGCAAGGTTTCCGATGATGACAGTGCATAAAACGGTCACCGCCCCCCAGATGCGGGATGCAGTGAGCGCGGTTCCCAAAACAAACGCAACACTGACCGCCAGCATAAAAACCGTGGACACAGAAAGGTTGTATGCCACCCCTGTAGACAATCCGGCGATCTTGGCGATCCCCGCAAAGATCATGTAGCCGCCGTAATAGTAATTGATCGGTTCCCCGGCGAACCACGGGTCGACGGGCGGTATCCCGGTGCCCTTCCACAGAGACCGGAAGAAAGCGAGATCCATACCCATCTCGGTATGGTCCAGGTTGGGATCGAATCGTCGTGCTTGGATCAGCAGCAGGAAGGCCGCAATTGTGAGGACTTCGGCTATGATCAGGAACCGGGCCGATGAGAGGTACGACCGCAGAATGCGGGTTCTCCGGGGCCAAAACACCCAAAAAGACAGTCCGCCCAGGAATACGAGTACCCCGACAATCCCTAGAGAAGAGAAGGGATAACCGATGAGATAGCCGAGGATCCAGCAGAGATAGGTCGCAAGAAGAAGCCCGAGAGGACGGGCCAGAAGCAACCCGGAGTCGGGGAACCGTCGAAACAGAAGAAACGATATCGGTGCCACCGCCAATCCATAGACGGCCAGCAACAGATACCACCAAATCGCAGCAACAAAATCACCCATAGCACTCGATTCTAGCACCACTTCACACGTTCGTCCGAGGAAGCATCCTGTTCGCTGTTCCTTCGTCTATACCGGAATGTTCCGGATCTCCTTCCGCAAACGGCGAACCGGCGGGAACTCTCTTCTACACCGGGACACAAGCCTTCTGCAAAAGAGGAAGCGATTTCCCGTCCACACGGAAGACTGGGAACCCTTTTTTACCTACGATTGCCCCAACAAAACGGTGACAACAGGAAAGGGGCCATCATGCGTAAAGTGAATATCTTGCTTGGGGAGTCCGCGGCGATGCAAGAGGTCCGGGACCGGATCATGTGTTTCGCTCAAACCCGCTACCCGGTTTTGATTCTGGGCGAGAGAGGTACTGGGAAGAATCTTTGCGCATCGCAAATCCATGCCACGAGCTCTGTGAAAAGGAAACCAATGGTATCCGTGGACTGCGGAGCGCTTCCGGCCTCCCTGATCGAGTCTGTTTTGTTCGGCCATGAAAGAGGTGCGTTCACCGGGGCGGTTCATCAAGGCGTCGGTCGGCTCGAAGAGGCGGACGGGACCACTCTCTTCCTGGATGAAATCGCCCTGCTTTCGCTGGAGGGGCAGGGAAGACTGCTACGATTCCTGGAAGAGGGGAGGATTCGTCGAATCGGAGGGAAGACCGACCGAGAAATCAACTGCCGGATCATCGCCGCGACCAATCGCAATCTGAAGGACGCCGTTCGGTCCGGTCGGTTTCTCGCAGATCTCTTCGACCGCTTGAATGTGCTGCGAATCACAATGCCCTCCCTTGCGCACCGACGCGAGGACATTCCTCCGCTTACGGATCACTTCCTGTCGCGTATTTCGAGTACGCGGAAGCCGCGATTATCTGAAGAGGCGTTCGAGGTCCTTTGTCGATATCCTTTTCCCGGAAATGTTCGCGAACTTCGAAACATCTGCTGCCGGTTGGAGACGTTCTTCCCTGCATGCGAGGTGGGACCGATGGAAATCAACGAAATCCTTGAATAACCGCTCCCACGATGCTAGTGGGGCTGCTCTCCGAGGGCCACGACCGAATTCCTCAATGTCCCGATTGGTTCTATGGTGGCTTCCATCACATCGCCGGGATGGATCGGACTGATACCTTCCGGCGTGCCGGTTGTGAGGATATCGCTTGCTTCCACACTCAACCATTGGGTAATGAACTCGAGAACGAATGGAATGTCAAAAATCATGTGCCGGGTATTCGAAGACTGCCGGACTTCATTGTTGACCCGGAGTTCCAGATCGACATGCAGAGGATCCGGCATATCGTCCGGGGTCACCACCCACGGTCCCATCGGGCAAAAGGTGTCGAAGGATTTCGACCGGAACCACGGGTTCCCTTCCTCGATATCTGTTTTCTGAAAATCGCGCGCCGTCACGTCGTTGAGGATTGTGTATCCCACTATGAGGGAAGCCGCCTCTTCCCGCGAAACGCGATACCCGTGGCCTCCGAGGATCACCGCGAGCTCAATTTCGTGGTCCACGCGACCCACATCGGGCGGAATCACTACGAAGTCATCGTGGGCAATTACACTCAGCGGTGACTTGCAGAAGATAACCGGTTCCTTGGGGGGTTCATGTCCGCCTTCTCTGGCGTGAGCGGCATAGTTTCGCCCCATGGCCAGGATCTTCCCCGGACTTGGGACCGGTGGAAGGAAGCGGACAGGTCCATCGACATGAAGATCGTCGGCTAGATTATGTTTGTCAATAAATTCAAGGAGCTTCGCTTGGCGATCCGGCAGAGAGTAATCCCCGGACAGGAACGAAACAAGACAGTCGGGCGGAGCCGGCTCGTCTTCAGGACACTCGATCGCCTGCAAACAGGCCACTGCGCGAGTAATGTCGATCAGCCCCTCGTCAGGGCTTTGGGGATTTCGTGGAGCGGCCAGGAATCGTCGGCCCTGAGACTGTACAAGTGCTATCTTCATCCAATCACCTCGATATACGGAGTAGAGAGTCAGAATAATTCACAAGGCAACACGTTTGGAAGACAGCCCCTTCAAACCCGCATTATCCTCATCGTCTCCCGATGTGGAATAATCGACCGGCGTCGATGGATTCACCATGCCGGAAGACATCACCATCCGAACCGCTTCTTCAACAGTCAAGTTGATCGGAATAACCTCGGTTTCCGGAACAAGCAGAAAATATCCCGAAGTCGGGTTAGGAGTTGTCGCCAGAAACACACATACCAGTTCTTTCCCCACCGCCCGAGACATTCCCCCCTTCTCGTCGCAAACCGCAAACGCAAGCGAGTAGATCCCTTTCCGGGGATATTCGATCAGGACCGGCCGCTCAAAGATGCTCTTGTGTCTGCCGAGGAAGGCATGGCTAACCTGTTTGATCAAGTTGTAGATCCAGCTGACGACGGGAATCCGAGACAGAATCATCTCCAATAGAGAGATCATTTTCCTGCCCACATACATCCGTCCCAGAAACCCGACAATCAATATAATCATGATTGTCGTAACAAAGCCGACACCGTAAAGTGTGGATTCCTGCGGCAGGCCCAACGACCCGAGGCGGCTGCGGATGAAAGGCGAATCCCTCAACCACCCATCCAGCAGATTAAATATCCCCCAAACCACATACACGGTGGCGCCTATCGGAACCAGGATAAACAGCCCGCCGAGAAAGTAATTACGAAAAGCTCGAAGACTATCGCTAAATAGAGCCATAAGTGTAACTTGGTATCTACTAGAAGGGTGATTTCTACGTGTACTCAGAGTACTTTTTTTCCCTTAATTAAACCATGCCATTCGGATCATACGGTTGGAAGTCCAGTAGGCGCAGGAGATGTCTGGACAAAACGGCAATAGCGCGATTCGATGCTATGTTTTATCATCCTCCGACCGTTCTTCTTCCTCCTCTTCTTGCGGTTCCTTCCGGACAATTCTGACCCGCTTGATTCGCCGATCGTCCGCATCGAGAATCGTCATCTCGATATTGTCGTACTCGACCAAATCCCCGACTGACGGCAGGTCGCCCAGGTACGTGGTAATAAATCCGCCTAACGATTCGAATTCCGCTTCCGGCAGGGCGAGATCGATCCCGAATTTTTCTCTCAGTATATCCACGTCAAGCTTCGCGTTTGCGGTAATCGTTCCGTCCTTGCTGACCTGATACTCGGGAGGTTCCTGATCGTGCTCGTCCTGGATGTCGCCAACGATTTCTTCGAGGATATCTTCAATCGTGACGATGCCCGCCGTACACCCATACTCGTCCACGACGATAGCCAGGTGCGTTCGCTCTTTACGGAAGGTCTGAAGCAGGTCGTTGACTTTTTTGTTTTTGGGAATGAATAGCGCCGGCCGGAGCGTGTCGCGAACGGACCATTCTTCGCCGACATTGTCCCAGCTGGCCAGGAGGTCCTTTGCATACAAAACGCCGATAATGCTGTCGATATCCCCTTCATAAACCGGGATTCGCGAGTGTCCACCCTCGACCACGGCCCTCCGGACTTCGTCGAACGGTGTGTTGACGTCGAAGGCCTGCATGTCGACCCGGGGAGTCATTGTCTCGCGGACAATTGTATCCCCGAAGTCCATTATATGATGGATCATCTCCCTCTCTTCTTCGTCTAGCAACCCCTCTTTTTCACTCACTTCGATCAGAGTGCGCACGTCCTCGGCGGTGACCATCGGAACTTCGTCGACACGCTCGCCCCCTAAGAGACGAATGGTGAGGTTCGAAAGAACGAGAAACGCGAGAATAAAGGGGGAAAACAGACGATAAAAGACATCCAAAGGGCTGATGACGAGTTGGGAGATGCGGACGGCGTGCTGCTTGGCATATGTCTTTGGCGTGATCTCGCCGAAAACCAGCAGAAGAAACGTCACAACCCCAAAAGCGATACCGCCTCCGACCGCCTGATTATGTTCCCATCCAAGACGGCCCAGTAAACGTGTGAAGATGGCGGATGCCAGGATTGAGACGCCGACATTGACGATATTGTTGCCGACGAGAATCGTTACCAGGTATCGGTTCGGATCCTCCAGCCACGACTCGAGCTTTTTGTACGCAGGATCTCCGTCGCTGAACAGGCGTTTCACCCGCAGCTTCGTCATCGACGTGAGCGCCGTTTCCGAACCCGAAAACAAGGCGGATAAAGCCAACAGGGTCAGGAACGCAGGAACGGTAATCCCAAAAAACAGACTGTCGTCCACGCTTATACCGGTGAGTTTACGGGGCCCGGACGGGTCCCTTTCCTCAACCGTTCTTTTTGTCTCCTCTCTCCACGTCCATCACGTGATTTGAGAGCCCCAGCTCGACCGCTGCCCGATTCCAATCTCTATAGTTCGCTTCATCGTGATCGTAACCAAAAAGATGTAACAGACCGTGTTCGGCTAAATGGCGAACCTCTTCGTCCACGCTGTGTCCCGCCGTTTCGGCCTGACGGCGCGCCGTTTCAATGGAGACGACGATGTCTCCCAAATGGCCGCCCGTTGGCTGTTGTGTCTCTCGCTGCGGGAATGATAACACATCCGTGGCCCGGTCCCTATTCAAGTACTGCCTGGATAAACCGCGGATGGTTTCATCGTCGACAATCGAGAACGATAGTTCGCTCGTTGTTTCCCCCGCGGAAGTGAGAATCGCTGCCAGTCTTCTGCGAAGTTTTTCGGTATCCACTTCCGGAGCCGAACACTCCTCAATGATGTCTATCTCATGATCGGTCAAGATAACTCCTGCCGGCTTTGCTGCCAAGAATCCATCGAGTTTTTCGCCCACACGGAGCAGCAAACGTTCTATACGATCCGTCGTCGCCGGGGTCTAGGCCGCTCCTACCCGCTCCGGGTGCATCTCCTCCCTTCCCCCTCCAGACTGGACCATTCGAGGCGCTGGACGCGGCGGATATTTGATACGTTGATGCAACATGTGAGTCAGGCTTTCTGAAAACGAATCGACCAGTTTTTTCAGATCCGCCATGGTCAGGTTACACTCGTCGAATTGCCCATCGAAGAAACGATCGTTCACGATTTTCTGAACCGTGCTTCGAATCTGTCCTTCATTGGGCTCGGTCAGGGTACGGGATACCGCCTCCACCGAGTCTGCGATCATCAAGATGGCGGTCTCTTTGCTGCGCGGTTTTGGTCCCGGGTACCGGAAATCCTCTTCCCGCACCGAGTCCGGCGGCGAATTGGCCAGCACCTGATGATAAAAGTAAGAAATCAATGTCGTCCCGTGATGCTCGGGGATGAAATTCTGAATGATCTTTGGAAGTTTGTATTCCCGTGCCAACTCGAGTCCGTATTTGACATGGTTCTTGATCACCAGGACACTCATCTGCGGTTTCAGTTTGGCGTGGCGGGTTTTGTCCGCAGCGGTCTGCTGGTTTTCTGTGAAATACGCGGGTTTCTGCATTTTGCCGATATCGTGGTAATACGCACCAACCCGCGTCAAAAGCGCATTCGCGTTGATCGCTTCCGCCGCCGATTCCGCCAATGTCGCGACAACCATCGTATGCTGATACGAACCGGGCGCTTCGCGCTCCAATCGATGCAAAAGAGGCGTTTTCTGTCCGAGTTCAAGAAGCTTGATATCGGTGGTGACCCCCAAAAGATCCTCGAACCAAGGCAGAGTCGCCGTCGATAACATGAAAACAAGCCCCCCGTTTACAAGCCCCCAGCCCGCAGCCCATCGCAATTGCCTCAATTGCTCTGAGTCAACGCGCAGCTCATCGAAATCTTGAATCTTGAGGAAATGGAGAGCCACAATTGCTACCACGGAAACGATCGAAACCAGCAGGCCCGCCCGGTACAGATCGCTCCGCTGGCGCAGCTGGTGAACCGCGAGGATCGCCGTCGCGCCGGACCACAGACCGACGAGAGTGAATCGAAGGTCGTATTCGAGTGTGTCTCCCCCGAGGATTAAACCGGCGTATACCGAAGCCATCGCTACCAGGAAAGCCGCCAGCCGTCCGCTTGCCAGCAGGGTAATCAGTACTCCAAGCGCCCCGATCGGTACAGCAAATCCGATCAACTCCAAATCCGGCGAAAGGCGTGTCAAATAGGCAGCCGTTCGAGCCAGCGCCAGAACAAGAACGAAAATCAGAAGGACAACGCCAAGTTGACGCGGATCGCGGGCAAGAATTCGATGGTATTTTCTAAGGTATGCAATGATGACCACTGTTGTCGCGAAGGCAAGAATCAATATGCCCATTTCCGATACCCAGGACAGGCCGATGATCTCGCCGTACGATTGCAGCATCATCGCTTCCCTGCTCCCGATACGAACGCCATCCGTCACCAGCCGCATTCCCTCATCCACGTGGACCATGACGGGCTCGACTTTAGCTCGGGCTTTCTCACGAAGCGCTTTTGTTTCGTCACCCAGATAGACCAGGTTCGGTTCGTTTGCAATCGCCTGAAGGATATCCGTGGCAAGCTGTCGCAAGGCCGCTTCATCTTCGCGAGGGAAGTACTTTGAGCGCAGGGTCTCGGCGGCATATGTATAAAACTCGTCGAGTGTACGGATCTCGTCGGTGTTCAAAACACGTGACTGTTGATTCCCCGGCTCGATCCTGAGGATTCCGATCTCGCGATTGCCGCCGATCGAGAGATCGGACATGGTTTTTGCATTATCGATCGGTGCTCGGTCATCGACGATGCCGAATCGCAGCTGCCGGTCGATTAACATACCCACTGTCGACCAAAACGATTTGTAGTCTTTGTACCGTGCCAGTGTAGACCAGGTTCCCTCCGACACGGTCTCCGTTCCCGACGTGACCTTGTTGTACGGCCGGTTATCGAGTTTGATGTTCAATTCTCTTTCGACCGGCCCGATCCAGGCCCCGATGGCGCTTCGCTCGGTGGGCATTTCCGCCACGAGATCCACAAAACGGGCATACGTGCCGCTGATCTCCTGCTTCACATCCGGCAATTCCTCATACACCGGAGGTACCCGACTCGCGGCTTCCTCACGCCGTGCCTTGGTGGCTTCTGTATCCACGTACTGAAACTCGAACGCCGCTTTGATTGTACGGTTGGGAACCGATCCTTCTTTTAATCCGCGCAGGTAACTGGAACCGGAAGGACGCGCCAGAAGGAACAGCACAATCAACATGAGGACGGCGATACCCCAGCGCAACAGCCGCAAGGATTGCTCGGCAAAGAAATCGCGAATCCTGGTGAAACGCTCCTTCTTGCCGGAACCGTTCTCGCCGGAACGAGAACCTCGTCGCCGTCGAAATGATAGAAACTTCGGCCAACGCGCCATCATTCCCTCTCGGTGTCGGCATCGTTCGACACCGGTTTCTCGCTTAATGGCGGACCGTTTCCGCCCCGAGCGGCGTCGTAACGCTCGTAAGCCGCAACGATCTGTTGTACCAGGGGATGGCGGACAACATCGTGCTGGTTAAAGAAAACCAAGCCGATGCCTTCGATCCCATGCAGGATGTCCGACACTTCGACAAGACCGCTTTTGCGGTTCAAGGGCAAATCGATTTGAGTAATATCGCCTGTGATGATTGCTTTCGAATGGAATCCCAAACGGGTCAAGAACATTTTCATTTGTTCGGAGGTCGAATTCTGCGCTTCATCCAGAATAACAAAAGAGCTGTTCAGAGTCCGCCCCCGCATGTATGCCAGAGGTGCGATTTCAACCACCCGCTGCTCGATATATCGCTTCACGGTCTCCGCGTCCAACATATCGTACAGAGCGTCATATAGTGGACGCAGAAACGGGTCGACTTTCGCCTGGAGATCTCCCGGTAGGAACCCCAGCGATTCCCCCGCTTCGACCGCAGGACGGGTCAAAATGATTCGCCGCACTTCGCGGCGCTCCAGACAAGAAACAGCTACCGCCATGGCCAGATAGGTCTTCCCGGTTCCCGCCGGACCAATGCCGAACACGACGTCATTATTGGCGATCGCCTCAAGGTATCGGTGCTGACCAATGGTCTTTGCCTTGATCGCGCCCCGCTTGCCCCGTAGAGGCAGAGGCGACGTACCGATAAGATCCACTATCGGGCGCTCCAGCTGTTCGCCTTGCATGTCCAGCAAATACTTTATCTCTCGTGTATGGAGACGGTCGCCGCGCCGAATGAGTGCCAGAAGCTGATCGAACAGATCGACAAGCCGCGATACATCGCCCGGCTCGCCGATAATCTTGATCTCGTCGCCCCGCGCCACGATCCGCGCGTTGAAATGCTTCTGGATCATACGCAGATGCTGATCCTGATGCCCAAACAGACTTAATGCTTCTTGGGCGTTCAGAAGTTTCAGGGTATAAGACGTTTCGGCAGGAGTTTCCACACTCATAGACGGGTTACACCCCGACCCGTGGCCCAGTAGGCGGATGTTTCCGTATCTGCACGCATGACGGAAAAGCGGGAGAGATTATCGGATGTGTTCCGCAAAGCGTAATCTTTAAACAAGATAATAGGCTCTATCCTAAGGCATTCGTTTCAAGTCATACGATCCAACTTACACCCAAATTCTAGTAACTCGCTCCAGGCATGTCAAGCATGAAGATTCCTGTCCAGCGATACTCCGAAGCAAGGAATCGGCCGTTCTTTTCCATGTAAAAGTGAACGGATTCCACCTCGTTTGACGGGGGCGGCAAAAGTTAGCGGTGTTGTTCTCTCCCCCAATCGGAATTGGGCGTGGCACCCGATTCCGATTACCACGCGGGCGGCGGTTCACTTTGAGCCCTACGGTTCTCTAATTCTCAACTCACGCACGACTCTTTGCCGCTCCGTCTCGTTTGGGGAGGGGTAAGATCGCTTTTGGGGATCTCGAAGTTGATGTGAACGTAACATTTATAAATACAGTATTTAACCTTCTTCTTTGACCATGACTGTTTCACAACCGAGTGGCGATTGCCAAGTCTATCGAGAGAACTTCGGAGAGGTCTTGTTATGTTCCGGACAGGGGAACATCTTCAGTTCTCGGATCTTATTCAACCTAAATTCGGCAGTTGAATGGGAAGCGCGGTTCCTGAGCCCGTCGAAGGCCGCGCCGGCGTTGGTGATCGGCCTTTCGACAAGATCAAGAACCGATCACCATTTGGGTGAAAGCGGAGAATGAACGCTACTATCAAAAAATCAGCGGTTTACCCTCGCAACCACACCTTCAACTGCCGAATTTAGGTTCAAGGACCATGGCGATGCAATTAAAAGTCGCAAGAGCAATGAGATACCAACAAAGAGTATTGCAATTTAGAGTGCGAGTTCAAGCCGATTTATTTCAAAATTAAATGATTTTGGGCGCTTTTTAGTTTTTTTTCTCTTGACTTTCTTGTTGTTGTAGGTTATTCTTAATCTATAAAGGCAGTATTTGCAGACTATTAGGAAAGGCGTTTTTTAAACCTGTTGTTTTTCGCGCGTTTCGGCACGATTCATGCGTAAAACAACACTAAACTTGCTCCCCTTCCCGCGCCCCGACGTGGTTACCCGCTTCCAACCCTCCTACGTCGGGGCAGCGGGATTTTTTTTTCTTCCGGGTCTGTATCCGAAAATCACTTGTCGGATGCAATTCGAAGGGCCTTAAAGCACCATCCAATTGCTCTAACCTGACAAATTGTGTGAGATTTGGGGCGATTTGGTGCTATCGTTCAGCATTCTCGGGGGCCGATCCATCGTTCCTGGAAGGATTTCAGATGGCGAAACACCGTTGACGGAAGGATGCGAGCTAGATCGGACTTCCAGGTCGACAAAAGCGGATTCAGATCCCGTTTCATTCGATTTCGGCGTCGGAGAACCTCTCGGGGAGTAAACTCCGGCGTGCTCACACCGGCGAAATCCATGTCATAAACCACATTCTCGCTGTCCGAATACACCAGATAGCCGTTCTGTTCACATTCCTGATACATGCGAGTCCCCGGATACGGCTTGGCCAGGAAGACCTCGAACCGTGTTGCGCCGAGATCCCGCAGTCTCCGCGCATACTCCCATCCCTCACGCCACAACGCGTCGGTTTCGCCGGGGTATCCGACGATCATAAAAATCACCGTCCGGACGCCATGCTTCCCACACCATTCAATCACGCGTTCAATCGCTTCCAGGTTCTGCGGTTTACCCATCTTGCGAAGCATCTCTTTGCTGCCGTGTTCCACCGGTAGGTAGAGGGTTCGATTCCCGGAGGCGGGGCACATCGAGACGAATTCCTCGTCCAACGTTTCCGTTCGCAGTCCGTTTGGATTCTCCCATGTGAGCGGGATCTCGGCCTGACGCCGTTCGATAAGACCCGTAAGGATCGTTTTGACGCGCGCGATGTCGAGTGTCATGTTGTCATCTTCAAACTCGATATGATTCACGCCGTATGTTTCAATCAGGTGATCGACTTCTTCGAGAACGGATTCAGCGGAGCGTGGACGCCAGAGCCGCCCGGCAACCGGGTGAACCGAGCAGTAATTACAATTGAAGGGGCAACCGCGCGACGTGATCATCGCCGCCGAACGTCGACCGACCAGTCCGCGCGGGGACATGCTCAAATAGGTTTGCATGGGGAGCAAATCGCGGGCCGGCATCGGGAGACGATCCAGGTTCTTTTCGAATTCGATGGAATCGTTTTCAACGACTTCTCCATCGCGTCGGAAGACAAGTCCCTTGATATTCTCCAGCGGCACTCCGTTGGCAAAGTCGACAATGGGTCGTTCGCCTTCCCCGCGCACAACATAATCCACGCTCGGAAAAAGTGCCTCGTGCGGCAGCGTCGACGGGAACACACCGCCGAGCAGAATCGGCGTTTCCGGGAAACGTTCTTTGATCGCTTCGGAAAGGTCGCGGGCGATCAGGCGATTGTTTGTAAACGGTACGGTGATTCCGATCGCATCGGTGTCAGAGGGGATTCGCTGAACGATCTCAGCGTAGGAAAGTCCCCACCGGTTCAGAGTTTGGTACTTTAAGTGGACGCGCGTATGCTGCGTTGGCGCCTCTGCAACCGAATCGAGTATACTCACGTCGTGGTCCGCGTCACGTAAACACGCCGCCAGGTAGGCCAAGCCCAGATTCTGAGACAGAAACTCAAGGCGGCCTTCAAAGAACCACGGCGGATTGATCAATGTTACATGCATTGCGATTGAACGCTTTCCGATGCCTTTTCTTGTTCTTTTCTTCGTGCTTTCGTGTTTCAGTATATGCGGACAGATCGTCGCTGACTCAGCCTACCGCTCACTTGACCGCTCACTTGCTGGTCCAGGAGTTGATCTCCTGGACCAGCGGGGCTTTTCACCAGCGGGGCTTTTCTTCCTCAAATCGCACGCAGCCACGAAAAAAAATCGTCCGAAATCGGCCTTCTATGAGATAAACATTTCACCATCGGCAACGTGTTGAAATCACTATATCTACGGATCGAAAGAGACACAGGAACGAAACGTGACATCTTGTGACAATACAACCTAAGTCTATAAAGTACAAGCCATTATAAACTTCAGTCGATTCCCGGCTCCCACCTCTCTCTATCCTAAAGAACTATTAACAAACGTCGAAATCAAGTATAATAGAGATATCAAAATGGTGTGGAGTCAGGAGGGTGTGGTTCTTCCCGTATACTGCTGGGGGATTGGACTCCACGGATAAGTGAGGTTGAGGGATCATGTCTCAGCTATGTTATCATCGTTGTGCGAGGTGTGGGGAGCTGGTATCTGTTTCCTATAGCTCCTACGCAAAAGACGGGGAAGACCCGGTACGCGAGCTCGAGGCGACCGACAAATGCTATTCATGCGGCTATGTGCCGTTTCGTGTGCGGGACATTCTGAGTCCCAGCGGAGCGGACTTGGCCGTTGTCGAGTGGCCCAGCTGATCGATCACCACCGCGAACAACGAACCGTACAGGTAGTTCTTGCCGAAGTGTCGAGCTCGGAAGACCGCTCACCGAGTGTCGTTTCCCAAGGTGCGCTTATCGGGTACCCTGGAGCGAAACCTCGCAGCGAGAGATCGCGTGAGCATGACGCCCTCGGAAAACCGGCCCATTCTTACACCGCCTCCCTGGTCGAAATCCGACCTTGTATGCATCGTTCTCCTTTTCTTCATTGTCGTATCGCTTCACTGCCAAAGCGCTGTGCTCGGATGTTTGTCACTGGATGAGGATACGCTCCTCTATTTCTATCCACTTCGCGCACTTTCGCAGGATGATTTCGTCGGGTTCTGGAATCCGTATATGTTTTGCGGTTTTCCCCGCGATGGGAATCCGCAGTCGCAGCTGTTCTATCCGCCAAACGCTGTTCTGGCTTTCCTGCCGGTGTCGGCGGCGTATCCGCTTCTTCTTGTTGGACATCTTTTCATCGGCGTCCTTGGTATCTATTTTTTGACACGTTATTTCGGTTGCGGTCCGTTGGCGTCTTTTGTTGCCGGGCTCGCGTGTGCCGGAGGCAGCTTTTGGCAATGTAAGGCGATGAATCTGGGGAACATGGAAGGGAACTCGTGGATACCGTGGCTTCTGCTCGCTTTCGTCTATGGATTGGAGCGCGGCAATGTCCGATGGGCGGTCCTTTCGGCGGTATTTGCTGGATTGATTGTTAGTGCAGGAGCGCCGCACCCGGTTGTGTATGCGGCGGTGTTTTGTGTGTTGTTTTTCCTTTGTGTTTTGAGTAAGAATTGGTGGGCTACGCTTCGCTTTGAGCCCACCCTACAACGCTCTGAACAGACCTTACAGCGCTTGCTCGGATACGTTCTCCTCGTCCTGATACTTACAGCGGGATTGACCGTATGGATGTGGTTGCCGGTCGGAGACTATCTGCCGGATTCGAATCGCGGACCGCTGGAGCCGGAGGAAGCTTATGCGGGCGCTTTGGGACTCAAGGAATTGCCGGGGACGATCTTCTGCGGCTTGACTCAGCCGGAATCGGCACGCTTGGACCCCTGGGAGGGAACGCTGTTCTTCGGTTCGGCCGGTCTGATCCTTGCGGGGATCGGGATTTGGACACAGCGACGAAACCGCGCGGTTTGGGTCCTTGCGTTTTCTACGTTGCTCGGTGTGCTCATTGCATTGGGGCCGAACACGCCGGTGTATCCACTCTTGCGCCGGTTTGTGCCCGGCGTGGAGTATTTGAATCTTCCGAATCGATCCTTGCTGCTGGGGGCATGGTCGATTCCAATCTTGATTGGTTTTGGTGCGCAGTATTTCTCCGGTTCCGGTCGAACGCTGGTCGCGTGGCGTACGGCCGCTGCCGTTCTCGGCCTTTTATTCCTCGCTGCCTGGATCTACATTGCCTCGACCTACGACGAACATTTACAGACACTAATTAATCCGGCGTTGACTGAAACATTTGCACGCAATCATGTGCCGGACATGATTTGGTCGCTTTGGGGCATGTTGCTTTGGGGCGCTCTCGCTTGTCTTGTGCTTGGAATTCCAAAGCATCCACGTTGGGGAAGGAAACCTCATTTCATTGGTCTCGCAGTTTTGATTCTTTCGCAGGAAGCGTATGTGCGGCCGCGTTTTCTGTTTCAGTTCACGTCGCCGGACTATTATTACAAGCCGCCGTGGGTTGTGCAGCGAGTACGGGATTGGGTCGATCCTGCGGACGAGCGTGTCTTGGGCTACAGCAAGGCGATTCCCATTGCGGGGGATGTGCGCTGTAATTGGATTTTCGATCACCTGAGTTCACGTTTACCGGAGATATATGGTGTACGCGAAATTCAGGGATACGATCCGGTGTATCCGCGTGTGTATGGAGAGCTGATACGGGCGTGGGCGGGCCAGTCGCGTGCAGCGGGGACAGTCAGGCATGTGCGTATCTGGAATCTGCCCAGACAAATGGTTGATTTTCTCGGTGTACGGTTCATTGTCGGCGATCCATCCGCGCGGCTTTGTCTGCTGCCAAATATCAGTCTCGGACCGGGAGAAGAGAAAACAATTCGTCTGCCGGAACCGATTCCCTCGTACCGCCTGTTTGTTCGGCATGTTTGTGACGGAATGGAGACATCGTTGGCCGGAAGTGTCTTCAGGCAAACAAGTTTCCAAGAGAGGAGTTTTCCCCCAAGATTCGACTCGTCAACCCCACCCGAACCCTCCCCAATCTTGATGGCGTCGCAAAAAGTCGAGAATACGAATTTCAACCCCCTCCTACACCTCCCCCGGTCTCGGGGGAGGAAAAAAAACGAGCGTGTCTGCGTATTCTCCCCCAAGCCTGGGGGAGATTCAGAGGGGGTTGACACCTCACTTTCCGCATCCCGACGACTTTTTGCGACGACGTCAATCTTGGGGAGGGAAACAGAAGGAAATCTCACGACAGTCCCAGACGGTGGATGCATCGGACAGGTCATTGTCCGCGACGAGAACAACGAGACCCGTTTGCTGCCCGTTCGGTATCGCGTGGATGTCGGCGACATTATCGCTGTAAATCCGGGGGCAGCGCGTGTTTTTCGTTGGTGGCCCGTACCGACCTCCGAAGGACTCCTGCCCGCGGCGGACTATTGGACACAGTGGTCTGTCGATCCCGTGTTGGCAATCCAATCGGTTGCATTCCGCAATGTTGCGGAGAGCGGAACGTGGATGCTGCACGAGATGGTTCTGTCGGATGCGAACCGGGTCACGTACCCACGCGTTTTGGAGACAGCGCGCAGCGGTGCGGATATCTATGAGAACCCGTCTGCGTTTCCGCCTGCCTGGATTGCAAGCGCCTGTCGAGTCATCTCGGACGCGACCGAGCGCATCGACGCGATCGTCTCCAACGAAACCGACCTGCGAACTACGGTGATACTCGAAGAAAAACCTGACAATCCGCCTCAACAGATTCCTCCTGCCGACACCGTTCCCGATGTGGATTTTGAGCGTCCATCATCGGACGAGATGATTTGTAGAATTCCTGAGAAAACAACCGGATGGTTGATCGTCGCGGAGAGTTACGGCCGTTGGTGGAATGCGACCATTGACGGAAAGCCCGTTCCGATTCACCGAGCGAATCACGCGTTTATGGCGGTGCCGCTTATCGAGCAGAGCGGCACGGTGCAGTTTCTTTATAGGCCTCTCTTTTTCTATGCCGGGTGTCTGGTTTCCGGGGTGACCGTGGCGGGGTGTGGGGTGATGGTCTTATTGGCGAGAGGAAAGTCAGGTATCAGCCCAAGAGGTTAGCCGAACCTCCATCTCGTGATTTTGACCGAAGAAATGGCTGGACAGATTCTATAGTCTGGCCTTACGCTTATTGATAACGTGTGGTTTTGACAGTTTTACCTAAACCGAAAAGAGAATCCTCCTAGGTACACACACGAAGAGTTGCAGGTTACGGAGAACGACGATGTTCGTAAAAAGCCTCAACCTAACCGACTTTCGAGGCGTAGTCTCAATGACCCTGGATTTCCAGCCTGATATTAATGTTCTTTCGGGGATTAACGGTGCCGGCAAATCCAGCGTCCTGGATGCTACAGCGATTATGCTTTCGAGGCTGATTGGTCGGATTTGTTCAACAAAAGGTACGGGCCGACTCTTTTCAGAATCGGATATTCGGAACGGTACTCGAGAGACTGTTGCAAGGATCGAGGTGTCCTTTCGCGGAGAGGACGTCGACTGGCAAGTGTCGAAGGCGACCAGAACCTCAAAAAAACAACGCATTACACACCTCGAATCCCTGAAGGATGTTGCTGAACAAGCTCGTGCCTCCCTGGAGGACGAGAAGAATACCAATCTGCCGGTAGCTGTGTTCTACTCGGTCAACCGCTCGGTAATCGAAGTCCCCCTACGAATTCGAAAAAGACATTCGTTTGATCAGATAGCGGCTTACGATCTTGCGTTGACGGAGAAACGAAATGATTTTCGGCTTTTCTTCGAATGGTTTCGAGAGCGTGAGGATTACGAGAATGAAAAGATCCGCGATAAGGAAGGCTATGTAGATCGTCAGCTGGAAGCGGTACGGGAGGCAATCGAAGCCTTTACAGGGTTCACCGGACTGCGCATTCGTCGCAATCCGTTACGAATGGAAATGGTCAAGAACAGGCAGACGTATGATATCCGCCAAATGTCCGACGGGGAAAAATGCCATATCGCTCTCATTGGGGACCTCGCGAGACGCCTCGCTATTGCCAATCCGGGATTGGAGAAGCCGCTTGAGGGCAGCGGCGTTGTCCTGATCGATGAGATAGATCTTCACTTACATCCAACATGGCAGCGCATGGTTATTCCTCAATTCAGAAAAGTCTTTCCCAACTGTCAGTTCATTGTCTCGTCTCACTCTCCGCACGTGCTTAGCCATGTCAAAGCCGAATCGGTGTTCCTATTCAAGGAAACGAAGGAAGGGATTGTCTCAGAAAAGGCGGGAGAATCCTACGGTAAGAATGTCGATAGAGTTCTGGAAGACCTCATGGGGCTGCCGACTACACGACCTAAGGAGGTTGCGGATCGATTGAGTGAGATTTTCAAACTGATCGATGGAAAAAAAGTCGACAAGGCGAAGAGGAAAATAGTAAATCTCAAGAAAAAGATCGGTGACGATCCCGAGCTTTCCAAAGCCGATGTGCTCATACGGCGCAAGGAGATTATCGGCAAATGAAACACATTCAGAAGGGGGAAGAGCCTTGGGCGTTCACCAGATGGAAGGCGAAGGCCGGTACAAATTGGCGACCGTCGTACGATCTTCTGAGAGGGAAGGAAAAGGCGGCGGTGAAGGCCGCCTTGATGAAAGAACAAGGATTCATCTGCTGCTATTGCGAGCGCCGGTTGACCGATACCGACAGCCATATCGAACATTTTCAGCCTCAGAGGCTATCGGGTGTTGACGCGCTCGATTTCGGAAACATGTTATGTTCCTGCCAGAGCAATCTCTGCCCTGGAGAACCTCTCCATTGCGGTAACCTCAAAGGCGATTGGTATGATCCGAGGCTATTGGTCTCTCCCCTCGATCCTGCCTGTGAATCGCACTTTGCCTTTCTTGCCAACGGCGAAATCCAACCGGCTTCATCCGGCGATCCCGCAGCCTCAGAGACGATCAAATGGCTCGGACTTGGCATACCGAAACTCACCGCCATGCGGCGGGAGGCCATCGAGCCTTTCCTCGATCCGACACTGACTCAGGAAGATCTCAATTCGTTTGTTTCCGGTTATCTGCTACGCGACAAACAAGGGATGTTTTCCGAATTCTTCACAACAATCCGCTATCTGTTCAAATGATCGAGTCTTTCCTCGGTCACAAACGCCGGTGGTCACCAGAATCACGACGGAAGCAGAGGATAGAAACGAATCCATGCGATGGCTCTCCGGGCTGTGTTGCAGGAGAAAATCCTGCGAAATGTTGTCTCGCAAAAAGTAATGTCTCGCAAAAAATGATTGACCGACGATTTCTACGCGATATATACTCTCCATAATCGGGGTTGGACTTATGCATTTCTACCGTTCCACAACTGACAGCAATCGGCATTACTGAAGATACAACGTTTATCAGTTTTTCGGTTCCAGTCATGGAGGCAAGCGATGAAGCTCGAGACGTGCCCAGTTGTCGTAATTGCGATACTTGTGAGTTTATCGTCCTCAGCTGCGCAAATCGAGAACACGGGCACGGTTCTCGATCTGGGCGTCCATGCGGCAGAAGTCATTACAGCGGCACCAGAAGGGTTCCGATTGGCTTCGTATTCTGTCGGGGCAATTCCGTCCAGTAAACACGAAGAAGAGAACCGGGGGATGCATGTCCTGGCGCAACAGGGAGAGGGAATTGTTATCTACGGATTTCCGGTAGAGGTGGGGCAAGGCATGGTCAGAATATCCTGTTCCTTCTATTGCGAGCAGGACAGTGTTCGTTTGTCGGTGGCGTAGAGAATGTGGCTATTCGGTTGGGGAAGGAAGGAAGAAGTTTTGCCGAGCCAAGGATGCTTCCGGCAGACGTGAAAGGGAAGCGAGTATTATCAGACGACATAGATTTGGATGGAGATCAGGATTTGTTGTTGGGTGGAGATCGTAGTATCTGTGTGACACTACTGGGAAACGGAGATGGAACGTTCGCAGCTCCCATGAACTACCGAGGAGGCGCCAATGCGGGAACAGCCGATTTTAATGGAGACGCATTTCCAGACCTTTTTACGTATCGTGCCGCAGCGATGAATGCGTTCGGTTCGGGACAGAATTCATTCGAGATCGAGGTAGACACAGAGCGTATGGTGCCGCTCCATATATGGGATGATGAAGGAGCGAGATGGGTTATAGGTCCGGAATTCCTGGAAGTTGACGGCGGATTGGCGCCAAGGGTGGTCTTATACCAAGAAGAATACTATGAGCCAAGTTTTGAATCGCGGTTTGAGTTTCAAGTAGTGGACGGGGTATGGATCTTGAAAGAGGGTGAGGCTGGAAGACCGGATGATCCCTCTTCAATCGAGCGATTCTCGCTAACCGACTTCAGGTTGATACGACGGCTGGAGTGAAATGTGAGATTCACGGTGTGGGATTTCACGTTGACGATCTCTCATATAGCACTTTTCCTTGTTGGACGGCTCGATGAATCACGTGGGTCGGCGTATCTTTCCAACGCTCGAACTCGTCATGGCTGTAAACCAACAGGTCTGTGGGGATTCTTGTGCCGCGCAAGGCTTTTTCCATCCGGGCAATCTCTTCGATTCGACTGCCTTGACAATCGAACTCAGATTCAAGGACAACCAATAAATCGACGTCGGAATCGGATTGGTACACAGTGGTTGCTCTCGAACCAAACAGAATGATTCTCTCTGGATTGGATGTCTTGACGATGGAATCGGTTATCCGCTGTAAGACTTCATCACTTACGTCTATTACGGGACTCATTCTTTCACCTCCTTCCGGCGCGCCTTATTCTACCCTCTACATGTATTGTTTTCCGACACCCCACATAACTTTACAGCCAATACCCCGCCCGCAGAATGACGCCTGTACGGTCGGCTTCCCGCCCGCCGTCCCCCCTAACTCCCGTTAAATAGTGAAATAAGATTCCCTGAGAGGCGTATAGTGTTGGTGTAGAGAGAGACAGGGCCGACGAGAGAGCCCGCACGAGGGGACAGTGACCAGGGATGAGAACCACACAGCGGAAGATGCCGACCTGGTCCGGGATACCCTCGACGGACAAACCGAGGCATTTCGCGGCCTTGTCGAGCGCTACTCGGGCCTGGTCTACAACGTGGCGTACGGGATGCTCCACAACAACGAAGAGACCAGCGATGCGGTCCAGGAGATTTTCTACCGTGCTTTCCGGGGGCTCTCTGGCTATAAGCCGCAGTATCCCTTTGGTGTATGGCTTCGCCGGATCGCGGTCAACTATCTGCTGGATGTTAAGAAGAAGAAACGAATCAGGACGGTTTCTCTCGACGAGCCGGTGGATGAGGATTCAGGTCCCCGAGAATATGCCGATGATATCCCGTCCGCTCATGAGCAGCTCCTGGACCGGCAACAGGAAGAACAGATCCGGCGGGCAATAACGCAATTGCGGGAGAAATATAGGGTTGTGATGGTGCTAAGACACTTTGAAGACATGAGTTACGAAGATATCGCCGAGACGCTGGGGTGTCCGGTCGGAACGGTGATGACCCGTCTCCATCGGGCACGGCAGCGGCTGGCGGAAGTACTCTCCACAGAATTGGAGGGCGTGAGATGAGCATTTTATGTAAGCGCAGACAAAAGAGGCTGTTAGCGGATCTCCTGGAAGGACGGGAGCCGAGCCGGAGGGATCGGGAGCACCTGGACCGGTGCGAGTTTTGCCGGAGCTGGTATGCCCGGCAGCAGCGGCTGGACGGGGTTCTGGGCGATATCCCGCGTGCGGAACCACCGGGCCATTTGGATTCCCAGGTGATGGCGTTCATCTACCGGCAGGAAGAGGCCCGGCAACAGGCTCCGAAGGTACGGCCTCGCCGTCGATTTGCGTTGCCGACGGTGCTTCACCGGGAAGCCTGGCCGATCGCGCTGGCAACACTTTCCGTGGTGTGGGGACTCTGGATTTCACCGGTTATGGAGGTGGAGGGGAGCGAAAAATCCTCCGATTCCAGTGTCGTCGGCTGGGTGACCTCACTGCCCAAAAATCTGGACCAGCGGTGTGCGAATCTTCAACGCGAGATCGCCGAGCGATTGGCGACGATTGTTGAACCGACGGAGAAGAACGGCGACTCCAGCCAGACGAGCGACATTTTGGCCGAGCCCGTCACGATTACGTGATACGCGCAGAACGGCCGTTGATAGAGGAACGATTATGCCCTGCTATTACCATCCAGAACGAGAACCGATAGCTAGCTGCACCGAGTGTGGGCGGTTGGTGTGTTCGGAATGCTCGACCGTCGAAGGCGACAAGACGTTTTGCAGCCGATGTTACGATCGCGGTCCTTCAACGTTCCGTGAAACCTCGCAAGTTCGATATCGGAAAAGTCCTTTGCTGGCTGTTCTCTTGTCCGTGATTCCGGGCCTGGGGCAGTTGTATAACGAACAGCTGCTCAAAGGCATTTTGATTATGTTGGTCTTTTTCTTTGTACTTGTCACCTTTGTGGGGGGCGGTTTTCAACTCTGGGATAACATGATGGGACCGAGTTTCTGGTCGAGGACTTTCTCGGGGTCTCATTATTTCGATCTGCGGCCACATATGACCGTCGGATTTCACGGGTCGTATGAAAGCCTGTATTTGTCGTTATTTATTATTCTGATTTATTGTTATGCGATTTTCGACGCAGCTACGACCGCCACAAAGATCAACCGCGGCGAGATCGTACTCCATCCAAGAAGAGCGATTCGGAATGGTTCCGTAAGGGCGAGAACGTCCGATAAGGAGCTTAGAAGAGAGGCACGTACAGTCATGGATCAAACGCAACCAGCAATGGAACAACCTGCTTCGGTAAAGGCCCGTCCTTCCAGGGCTGAGACACGCAGGAGTATGCGCGAACAGGGGAGGTCGCGAAATGTTGCGATACTCGGGTGGATTCTCATTATTGTCGGTCTTTTGATCTGGGGAGAAATAGCCAATATCCCATTTTTAGAACTCGAGAATATTTGGCCGCTTTTCCCGCTGATTCTCGGCGTTCGTTTTCTCTATGATTACAGGCGCTATGACGAGCCCAGCCAATTGCTGCTTGGGTTGGTTTTCACCTTGATCGGCGGGTATTTTCTGCTCGAGGGAACGCCAATTGGAGATTTCTTCGAAGAAACGATTGAGCAAGCTGTCGGACTGTGGCCGCTTCTGCTCATTATTGCCGGCGCGTATCTGATTTGGACCAGTAGAAGCAAACGAAAAGAAGAAAACACGACAACGAAAACGGAGAAGAACGATGAACTGCAAAACCCATCCTGACCGCCCTGCCGTTGGGGCCTGTGTGACCTGTGGACATATGGTGTGCGAAGAATGCAAAGTGGAAATTGACGACCGGATTCACTGCAAATCCTGTGTGAGTGAGAAATTTTCGAAGAAGCGCAGTATTCCGAAATTGTATCGCTCCATTGCGGATAGAAAACTCGCCGGAGTCTGCGGCGGTTTGGCGGATTATTTCCAGATCGACAGCAATATTGTACGGGCGATTTTCGTTCTTGTCAGCCTGCCGTTCCATCCTGCGTTTCTTGTCGGACCCGGTTGTTATGTTCTTTTTGCGATCCTCCTGCCCGAGGAAGATCAAATCCGTCGGGAGGAACAACGGGGAGAGGCTTGATATTCATTTCGGAGCGCGTACTCGTTCTATTTGTCCCGCCAAGCAAATGAACGTATACGCGCTCCGAGTTTTTATCCCCAAAGTACTGCTCTCTACGTTCCACTCGATCATCGATCTGTGCTATTCTTCGCTCATAATTAGGGGTTACCTTGGCCTACCCCACCCGAACCCTTGTCTCGGGGGTCCGGCAAAAAGTCTGCTGTATGGTTAGGACAATTGTAGGGTGGGCTCACGGGCGTCGTATCGCACTGCGGTGCCCGGTTAATGTTTACTGGAGCCCGTAGCCCACCAACTGGTTGATTCGAACTTCGTTGGAGGATTTACGCTCAAGCTCAGGGGTGTTGGTGCGACCTCTCAACAGATATTGGTGGGCTACGGGCTTAGGTGATAATGAGTCGGAGGGTGTGTTCCAACACGACGCCCGTGAGCCCACCCTACGACGCTCCCACGCGCTGTTGACTTTTTGCCGCACCGTCAGTCTTGACGCCGTCGCAAAAAGTCGAAAGTTGGCATCGGAAGTCCCCTCTCCCCCCGGGAGAGGGTTAGGGTGAGGGGCGATCATTGGATTCGCGTATTATGATTATCTTGTGTATTCGCCAGAGACAGCAAATGAA
>CAZTDD010000081.1:0-31397 GCA_964612675.1 uncultured bacterium | reverse complement strand
TCCCCTCTCCCACCGAGAAGTTTCCCTCCCCCGTCGTGAGGTTCCCCTCTCTCACCGAGAAGTTTCCCTCTCCCGTCGTAAGGCTCCCCTCGAGAAGTTTCTCTCTCCCGTCGTAAGGCTCCCCTCTCCCACCGAGAAGTTTCCCTCCCCCGTCGTGAGGTTCCCCTCTCTCACCGAGAAGTTTCCCTCTCCCGTCGTAAGGCTCCCCTCGAGAAGTTTCTCTCTCCCGTCGTAAGGCTCCCCTCTCCCACCGGGAGAGGGTTAGGGTGAGGGAAGATTCTTGGACTTCAATCTTCGGGGAAAAGTACGTTTCCCGAGTTTCGAGACAGCCTCACGAAAGGCGTAACCCGATAACGGTAGGAACTCACCAGCGGGCTTCGAGAAACGCTTTTGCTTTCTTGACGTCCTCGATTTGCTGGTCCCCCGAGATCTCGCGCTCAATTGTAATCGGACCCGTGTAGCCGATCTCTTTGAGTTTGACGATAATCTTCTCCCACTGGGCGTCGCCTTCCGCAAGAGGCACTTCCGTTCCCCATTCCTTGCCTACCTTGTCAGGCTCCGCCCACTTGGCGTCCTTCCCGTGGACTCCGCCGATATACGGTCCCACCAGGTCCAACGCTTCCAGCGGATCGCCCGAGCCGTACAGGATCATGTTCGCCGGATCGAAGTTCACGCGGATGTTGTCTCGGCCCAGATCCTTGATGAAGCCCACAAGTGTCGACGCTTTCTCCTGCCCGGTCTCAAAAGCGAATGTGAGACCGTTCTCTTTGCAGACGTCTGCGATTTCACCAATTCGTCGTGCAAGATCCTGGTAATCCGGATCTCCGCTGTCTTCCGGGATGAAACCGATATGCGCTGCAATCTGCGGAATATCAAGATCCGCAGCCAACTCGGCTACCTGCTTCGCGTACAGCGTTCTTTTCTCGCGGAATTCTTTGGATATGAAACCGCCGGTTTCATGGATCCGTTGAATGGAGGAATAGTCCTCCTCAGGAAATGAGACAAACATTGTGGTTACTTCAACCTGTGAGTCTTCTATGATCTGATACAGTTCCCGTTTGCCGGGATCCCCGAAATACCGCTCCGAGGGAGCACCCGCTTGGATATTTTCAAATCCCAGACCTTTCACATGGTCCAGCACCTTTTTGGGGTCGTCAGCGAAATACACCATCAGGCCGATTTTGGACATGGTTCATCTCCCTGATTTTCTTGGGTTGACGGAGAATTCCCGTTATGTTCGTAGGGTGCCACCGCCGATGAAGGATCGAAAGGCTGGCTGGGGTTGAAAAGCGAGCAAATCGAACGGCATTTGACACGAAACTGGGGAGTCCGATCGCCAATAAGCCGCATTATTTTCTGAGAATAAAGTACTTATAAACGAAATGATGAGGATTTGGATTATCTTTTGCACTGTCTCGGCTTTTCATGTAAAATAGATCACCTCGATTTGACGATGGAAGAAAGTCTTGGTGGATAAGCTAAAGGAAAACAGGTTCGCATCCGATAATTACGACAAGGCTTGAACCATCTATCGCCAATTCAAGCAGGCGAAGGACAGGAGGAGTTTAGGAGGAGAGAACAATGAACGAGATGATCCCACCCATAGGGCCGCGACCTGTCGGCGCAGGGGTGGAAACGGACCGAGAAAGAAAACCCGGTAAGGTCGAAAAACCCGATACCGTCTCCACCCTCCTGGCAGCAACCCGAAAGAGTAACGACGCAATCAGTATCGAAGCCGGACTCAAACTCGATCCTGAAAGTATGAAGCGATCTATGGCCGTCATCATGGACAAGGTCGCCCAACAGATGACGCGCGTCTTCCCGGACAATCCGGAACTGCGAGAAAAATTCGGCTTACCGGAAGACGTAGACGAGTACTCCGCGGAAAAACTGCAAGACTATTTCAGCCCGGAAAAGACGGCCAAACGTATCGTCGGATTCACAACCGGTTTTCTCGGGGCTTACCGGATGAACCATGCAAATGAGGATGGCCGTACGCAGGTCTCCGGCTTCACGAACCTCATCAGAGGCGCGATCAAGGAAGGCTTCGATGAGGCCATCGAAATGCTCGGCGGTATGGAAAAACTTGGCGAAATCGGTGAGAACATTCAGCGTACGTACGATATCGTTATGCAGGAAATCGACGAGTTCCGTGACGAGGAACTGGAACTTCTCGGAGATGAAGAACTCAGGCGCGTAAAATCAGAACCTCCGCTAGAGACTGTAGCTGAGAAAATACTTCCACCGGAGGAAGACCCCAACCAACCCCAAAACGAAACCGGTGGAGATCCGTTCGACTTGAGAGCCTGAGTTACGGCACAACCGTTGCCGATGCAAACGAATCGAGTCCCCGTTATCGGGAACTCGATTCGTTTGTCTATTGCACACAGATGTTCTCTGTCGCTTCAGCCTAAATTCGGCAGTTAAAAACAGTATGGCGGCTGCAAACCGTTCATCCTAAATTCGGCAGTTGGATGGGAACCGCGCTCGGGTTTCAACTGCCGATTTTAGGTTCAGAGCAGACGATCCATTTCCTCTTTCGATGGATAGAAGTGATCGGGGGCGTCCGACACAAAGGGGAAATAGGGCCGACGAGGAACGTCCTCGGAATGCCACCAGAGAAAACCCGGTTCTGTATACATCAGTCGGCCGTGTGCTGATGGCGTTTCCCACGGAGCAGAGAAGAAGTCGGTTCGAGGCCAAATCCCCCAGCGCCGTGCCCCGTGATGTTTCAGAAATCGTTCCAGCCAGTCCGACTCTGCTCCGGGCCCTGTTTCAAAAAACGGCCCCTTTACGATCTCTACTTCATTTATCCGCTCCTCCTGTATCCGTTGCTCCTGTATCCGCTGCTCCTGGTCGAGGCGATGGAGGTCCAATGCAGAGAGCGGGGCTCCTTTGTGTGAAAAACAGGCGTCGGCCCAAACGTCCACGAGGAACCACCGTTCGCGTTCCGGACAGTAGACCTCTGCGCAAAAATGACCGGACGGACAGAATTTGTCGTCCTTTTCGAATACCACCGGCCGGGCAACAATCCCCATGGCTTGGCAGAATTGGATAAAACAAATGCTGTAATGGACGCAAAAGCCGATTGGACGATTCGTCGGATGTCCCCGATTCTTGCGATTCCAGTCGATTATGCTAAACGCATCCCACGGAGAGTAGACCTCGCCGTGGAGATGGTTCTTCCATTGGCGATGCACCATATCTCGAAGGGACATAGCCCGCTCGAAAGTACTTTCAGTGTGCGCTCCTATCTCCTTTATTATCTGCATGTTTCTGAGTATGTTGAGGCGCGGATGATCGAGAGTCTCCCAGATCAGAGGCAGCGGGAGTGGATTCCGTTGCTGACGCCTCACTAGAAGCCGGATCACATATTCTCCCTGTGTGGAATGATCGTATCCCAATGGACCGTCGTACCAGGTTTTGCCCTCGTCCACGGAGCGGCTGCTGCTTTCGTTGGGCACACTCCCGTCCAGTCCGACAATCCAGGAACTGTATGCATGGTTTCCCGCTTTGAGTACTACGTGATTGGTTCCTTGTCGCAAGGTATCCGACCCTACGGATATGGTAATCCATCGAAACTGGTGACGGGCGCGCCCGGGATAAATGCTCCATGATTTACCGTTGACGATGACCTCGAGCGGTTCACGGTTATCCGGATACTCACGCAGGAATATGCTCAGTATTCCTCCCCTGTGCCATTCCTCATGGATGTGAAAAGTCTTACGCAGCCAGGAATACCGCGAGACCTCGTCTCCACTCGTGGGTGAAACATTCCCATTGTCGCTATAGTAAAGTAATGCCATCGTGATTCAGCATGGGCGACCGAAGGCTCGGTCTCTGACAAAATTGACGGTGTCGCAAAGAGTCGGGAGAGATCTTCTCCCTCTCCCTCTGGGAGAGGGCCGGGGTGAGGGGACGTTGCATTATCCGCTGACGTTCCTTTGTGTGTGACAGCCCCCTGTTATCATCCAAACCCTTCGCCGCTGATTCATTTGCTGTCTCTGGCGAATACATAAGATAATCATAATACGCGAATCCAATGCAATGATCGACCCTCACCCTAACCCTCTCCCGGGGGGGAGAGGGAACTCCCGATGCCAACTTTCGACTTTTTGCAGCGCCGTCAAAATTTGGTTCAATTCTTATGTTTCATAATTCTTGTGTTTCATTTTGTAGCGGAAGTTGATATTATAAAGGGGAATCGCCATGGGGGGCGACTGAGTGAGGTTCTTTGCCGATGTCACCGATTCTGGGCATTGACCTCGGGACGACAAACTCGGTGGCCGCCCTTTTGATGGATGGTCGTCCGGTTGTTGTCCCGAATCCATTCGGGAAAAGAGTCACCCCTTCTGTCGTCTCTTTCACCCGCGATGGGGAAGTTCTGGTCGGCGAGGCGGCCCGAAATCAGGCTTCCATCAACAGCAAGAGAACCATCTTCTCCATCAAACGTCGCATGGGAACCTCCATGCGGACCTGGATCGACAACCAGTCCTATCTCCCTCAGGAAATCTGCGCAATGATTCTGCGAAAGCTGCGCAGAGACGCCGAAGCGTTCTTCAGACGCGAGATCACGAAAGCAGTTGTCACTGTTCCCGCCCATTTCAACCACGCTCAACGTCAGGCGACAAAGGACGCGGGAGCGATCGCGGGTCTCGAAGTCTTGAGGATCATCAACGAACCCACCGCTGCAGCCTTGGCCTATGGCCTTCACGAAAGCCGCGAACCCCAAACAATACTGGTCTACGATCTGGGCGGAGGAACGTTCGACGTTTCTCTTCTGGAGATTGGCGGCGGTGTTTTCGAGGTCCTCGCTACGTGCGGCAATAACCGGTTGGGTGGCGATGACTTCGACCGTCTCCTGATGGAAGATATCCGTAAACGATTTAAAGACAAAACGGGTGTGGATCTGAGTGCCGACCCCTTTGCACGAATGAAACTGCGGGAGGAAGTTGAGGGCGCAAAGATCAGTCTGTCCCAGGTGCGTAGCCTCACACTGAGCGTTCCGTTTATATCCGCTACGGAAGACGGGCCGATTCATCTGGAGGAAGAGCTGACTCGTGCGCAGTTCGAACAGATGATCCATCACTATATAGAATCCACAAAAGTCCAATTGCGGCGGGTCCTTTTTGAAGCAAAGAAATCCGTAGACGAGATTCAGAAGATCCTCTTGGTCGGTGGGTCCACGCGAATCCCGCTGGTCCACGACATGCTCTACCGGACTCTGGGAATTCGTCCCTCAATCTCAGTGAACCCCGACGAAATTGTCGCGCTCGGTGCCGCTATTCAGGGGAGTATCCTCGAGGGCGAATTGAAAGGAGCCGTCCTTGTTGACGTGACTCCGTTCGATCTGGGAATCGAAACCGAGGGCGGCGGTTTTACCTCGATTATTCCTCGGAATAAACCGATTCCGATCGAGAGAGGACGCCTGTTCACAACCCCCACGAGGGGCCAGGATGCGGTCGAAATCCACATCCTTCAGGGAGAGTCCACCAAGGCTGACCAGAACGTCTCGTTGGGCCGTTTTCAGCTGAGAGGGCTGGCACGCGGTGGAAAAGAGAGTCGAATTCGTGTGACCTTCTCAATTGACGCGGATGGAATCGTTCATGTTCGCGCTGCCGACGTCTACACCGGACAGCGCAAACAACTCACTGTGACCGCTCAAGACGGAACCTATGGAGCGGAAGTCGAGCAAATGGCCCATTCCGCCAACCGACGCGAAATGGAATCGCGGGCACGAGAGCGGGAAGTGGACCAGTTGATCCGGAGGGGACATGAATTGATTCGACGGGCCAGAGCATTGAAAGATAGTTTGTTGGATGACGAACAAAGTGTTATTGTGGAGAGCATCGAACAACTCAATCAGGCAATGCTGGGGTACGATCGAACCGCACTCAAAGCCTGTATCGCCGATATGGAGTTCATGCTTCAAGAACTCGAAGAGGTCGGCGAACACTTGCGTTCATAGGGATGGGAGGTGGATCATGCACAGGAGGAGCAAGTCCCGTGGCCGAGAGATTTGATCCATATCTAATCCTGCAGGTTCGTCGCGAAGCGACACGCGAGGAAATCAAACGTTCCTACCGGCGCTTGGTATCAAAATATCACCCGGATGTATGTGATGCCCCCGATGCGGCCGACAAATTCCGTCAAGTCGTCTCGGCGTATGAACAGATCGATACCCTCCTAGCGGCAAACCGAAGTCCGAGCCCTAATTATCGATCCTTCCGTACCACACCGCCGCCGCCGAAACCGGCGCCCCCCCGGCCTCAGAACACCGCCGGAACGGCGCGAAGACCGCGGCGCCGCTATAGCATGAATCTTCAGAACAAGATGAGTCAGCTCAGCTTACAGGAGCTGATGGCGCGTTTTGAAGGCTCGCAGAATCGGTTCGTGAGAATGGCCGCCGTGGAGGCCATCGGACGCCGGAAGTGTCTTTCTGCGGTCCACACATTGACAAAATACGCCACCGAATGCAAACAGAGAGATATTTTGTTGGCTATCCTGGAGGCCCTCGGCAATAGTGAAGTCAGGCAGGCGGCGTATACATTGGCCGCCTTTCTAAGTCATCGGGATCCTGATGTTGCCGATACTGCGCGCGAGGCCTTGGACCGTCTGAGTAGGAAGGTGAAGGTACCGACAGTCGAGCATTTGCTGAAAACCGGACCCCTCGTATTGCGGGCACGCATATTGCGATTTCTACGGAGGGTATTCCAACCGGCTTCCACGGGCTGAGCAGAGAACAACTTGCTTTCCATCCTTTTGCATTTCCTGCTTGAAGACAATTGTTCAATACTTCTGACTGTAATCTGATGA
Source organism: uncultured bacterium (assembly GCA_964612675.1). GTDB lineage: Bacteria > Hinthialibacterota > Hinthialibacteria > Hinthialibacterales > JAKPRU01 > CAZTDD01. The sequence goes on along the minus strand of CAZTDD010000081.1, from coordinate 24,581 downwards.
AGAAACCCGGGAGACATTAAGCGCACCACGGCTCACGACATCTTGACGACCGAACCGCAATAGCCAAATCGCCGTTTTCATCCGTTCCGGCGCCCCTTGCTTGCCTATAGTTTGTGTATCACTTTAAGTACACTTGGTGTCCCAAGCTCCGATATTCAGCACAGAAAGCTGAGCGCAATTCCTTAGAATGATTTCCTACAGGATACCGATTCTCATCACCTCCTTTGTCCTGTTTTCAGCGGGGTTGGCTCGGGCTTCGGAAACCCCGGACATTCGCTGGAACCGTATTCCCGCTCCCCAAGAAAGTCTCGACTCAATTTGGCGTGTCCAGGATTATATCGAAGATGCAAACGTCCATTATCAACATTTTTTCGATATCGACTTCGAATCAAACGGCACCGCCTGGATTGCCAGCTCCCGAGGTTTATATCGCTTCGAGGGATACCGCTGGCGCCATTTCGTCGAGATGGACGGACTCCCAAGTTCAATAGTCCGATGCGTCTTTGTGACTCGAAACAACGAACTTTGGGTAGGCAGCGATCGTGGAGCGGGAGAATTCGATGGATCGGAATACAAAACGTACGCATCTGAGGTGCATCTCGCAGGTCCCAGTGTCCGGCGTATTCACCAGGATGAAGACGGCACACTTTGGTTCTGCTGCGATCCATGGCCCGATGAGAATGTCTCCGGTGGACTCTCTTCTTTTGGTGCACAGGGATGGAAGACATACCACGTTCAAGACGGTCTGCCCAGCGACCGTGTGCTCAATTACTTCCAAGATTCCAGGGGGCGCCGGTTCGTTCTCACAGCGGAAGGATTAGCCGTTTTGCACGAAGATCGGTGGCAGAAGATCTCCATTCCAGGACACGAGGGACCTCTGTGGGATATGGCTGAATTCCCAGACGGACGTCTCATGGTCACCGCAAATGACGCCGTGTATATCCGGGACGAAGAGGAGTGGACTCGCTATCCGAATCGACTCCTACAGTCTGCTCGGATTTGTTCAACGCAAGACGGGAGCATTGTCTCTGCGAACGATCTGGATGGCGACTACAGAGCATTCATGGAATGGTCGGACGGTGCCTTCCAAAGAATGTCGGCGGCCTATCGACGACGACCCGGCGGAATAGAGTGCATGAAAGAGGCTCCCGACGGATCTATCTGGTGCACGGGATTCAACGCAGCGACACGGTGGTGCCGCATCCAGCATTCTTGGGCCGAGTATCGCGACCTTCCGATCCCCCGCTTGACCGATTCGGAACACCGCGTCTGGTTCTCAGGAGACCGAACCATAGTCAAAGACGGCCATGACTGGCATGAAGTCGAAGGATTCCCTCAAAACACCATACAGGACAGCGATGGAACCGTATGGGGTTGGTCCGACAATAGAATCGTTCATTCACTCCGGAATTCCTCGGACTTTGAGATTTTCTCCAGTGGAGAGAAGACTGGGCTAGCGACAATTGAAGGACTGGTACCTGACCGGTCTATGCAGATTTGGGCACACGGAACAGATCCGGAGGGCAAGACAGTAGTTTTATGCCGTGACGGCGACTCTTGGGCGGATTGTACTCCTGACGATCTACGTCAGGCGAAAGTTCTGGCGACTAAACCGGACCCGGCGGAAGGGATCTGGTGTGTTGCAGACCGAGTAAACGACCGAGGTCGGCGGTTTTATTGGATTCGGAAAGACGACTCTATCCATGTCCCTTTCGACCCTTCCGTGCCCGAGTCGACCTCCTTTGACTTCTATATCGAGCCTGACCACGACTTGTGGCTGTTCGGTCCCTTTGGCGCTCTGGTCTCAGTGGTGACCAATGAAGAGAGAAGAGGGAAGTGGGATCCATTCACCGGTCTCTCGAATCGGCACATTTTCACCATCGTTCGTCGCGGAACGGAGGAGTGGTTCGGCCTCCTTGGTGACGAAATGGAACGTGACAACCTCGGACACCATGACAGGACGACGGATCGGTGGTCTATCCTGGGGGTCGACGTACAGGATTTTGGCTTCCTCGGTGAGGATGACAGGATCTACTTCGGTGGAGATGGCTGTATCAACATTATTCCAGACGGAGACACTCTGACCCACCGGAGGCTGACATTTCCCCCGGGCCTGGACAATGTATCGGATGTGGTACCGGGACGTGAGGGCGTACTCTGGTTGAACAGCGACGCCGGAGTGATCTGCTATCGCCCCGACAACGTCCCCCCCGACACTCAAATCATCAAGGCCGAACAGGAGATCCTTGAAGGAGAAACCCTACGGGTCAGTTTCGATGCCGTGGAACAATTCGTCCCACGAGACCGCAATCGAGAATATGTCTATTCGTGGCAACTGAACGAAGGAAACTGGAACGAGTTTCAGCGTGTTCCGTCCGCCGGTCTTCCAGTCGCCGGGTTGCGCCCCGGAAGGTATTTCCTTTACGTGAGAGCGCAAGACGAAGGACAAGATATCGATCCCTCACCGGCCGTTTGCTCTTTTCGGGTTCACCCGTTGTCCGTGAGAGAAACGTGGTGGTTCAAATCGGCCGTTATCAGCGTTCTGTTTCTTCTTCTCATCCTGTTTGTGTACGCGCTTATCACCCGATGGAAACTCGCGAAATATGCCACCAATCTCGAATCGATGGTCGATCAGCGGACACAGGCACTGCAGGAAAGTGAAAGCCGCTTGCGGCAGATTATCGATCTCGTTCCCCATTGGATCTACGCGAGAAATCGAGACGGCAAATTCATTCTCTCAAACAAAGCTCTGGCGCGCTCTTTTGGAAAGACCGTCTCCGATCTGGACGGAAAACCGTACGATATCCTGCTTTCATCAACGCAAGAACAGGAACGGATGGAAGCGCAGGACCGCCAGGTCATCGATACTCGGAAACCTCTGTTCATCGCTGAAGAGACCATCACGTTGCCAAACGGTCAATCGCGTGTGTTTCAGGTGTCCAGGATTCCCTTCGAGGTTTCCGGAACTCAGGAAACGGCGGTTCTTGCCGTGGCAATCGATATCACGGAACGAAGAGAACTCGAGGAACAACTGCGGCAATCCCATAAAATGGAAGCGGTCGGTCAACTCGCCGGGGGCATCGCACACAATGTCAATAACCTGCTCACCGGAATTATGGGAAATCTCGGTCTGATCGAGCAAGATATACCGCCGGAATCGAGAAGATTTGTCGCGGATGCTTTAAACGCAACCGATCGATCCGCACAATTGGTCCAGCAGTTGCTGGCATTCAGCAGAAAATCGACTATCCAACTCAGCCGAATCGACCCGAACGAAGTCGTCGAAGAGGTTGTCAGACTCACAAGGCAAACGGTGGACCGCCGTATCGAGATTCGAACCGAATTGGAGCCGGATCTTCCCGCGGTCAACGCCGACCGGGCACAACTCAGCTCGGTTCTCATGAACCTCTGTGTCAACGCCAGAGACGCTATCGAACGCATACTACGCGGCGACCAGTTTCCGGAGCGGCTTCAAGAGCAATTTGCCGTCACCGTCGTGACGGAGACTTGCGACCTGGACGAACAGTTCTGCGAAACCCGGCCCTACGCGCGACCCGGTCCTTTTGTCGTCTTGACCGTTGCCGACAACGGAATGGGAATGCCCGATGAAATCCGAATGCGCGCATTCGAACCCTTTTTCACCACAAAACAGCCGGGAGAAGGGACCGGTCTCGGATTGGCCAGTGCGTATGGCGCAATTCGTCAACATCGGGGATGGATCGACTTTACCAGCGAGTACGGTAAAGGGAGCACATTTAAGATCTATCTGCCCGCTCTTGAAAAGCAAGAACGCCAAGAAGAGCCCAAGGAAGATTCGCCACAGATTCCGGCAGGCAAAGAGACTGTACTTGTTATTGACGATGAGGAACTGATCCTTGATTTGGCAAACACATTGTTTCAGCGCAATGGGTATACGGTTCTCACAGCCACCGACGGTGATTCGGGAGTTCAGTCCTTTTTAGAGAATCACAAAGCGATAGACTTGGTCCTTCTCGATCTCTCTCTTCCTCGACGATCCGGCCAAGAGGTGTTGCGAGAAATCCGCGCAGTGGCACCGGACACCAAAGTTATAGTCAGCAGCGGCTATGCCGAAGAAATGCAAAAGGACGCTTTGGATCGGCTCGGCGCGGCGGCGTATCTCTCAAAACCTTATCGTCCTGCGCACCTGCTGCAGACTGTGCGCAGGATTCTCGACGGTCGTTCTGACTAACTCTAAACCTCTACACGGGACTCGCCGATTCCATCTCGGCGGTACACCGTTGCTCCAGGCAGGCGGTGTGATAATCTATCCGAACACACCTTGACTCTCGCATCGCGACCGCCAAAAAGAAAACTCTCAGAGGCTGGATTATGAAAAAACGTTGGATTCTGTTATTCCTGGGCTTCGTCCTCTGCCCCCTTAGTCTTCTCGCTGTCGAGCCTATCGCCCCGGAGGAAGTAGTCGAGCTTATCGGCTCAGAGGATGTTGTTATCCTCGATGTCCGTGAAGAAAGGGAATATGAAAAGGGGCATATCCCCGGCGCAAAACTGATGCCATGGAATAGCGGCGTCCTCCAGGAGAAGTGGGAGGAACTCCCCAAAGACAAAACCATCATCGTTCACTGCGCTTCCGGTTTTCGCAGTGCCCTCGCCGCGCAGTTCCTCGAAGCCAACGGTTTTCAGGATGTGCGGGATCTGGGCGGCTTCTACGCCTACAGCGCGCTGCCGGACGCCGAGGTCGAAACCGGGCCCTACGAAGAAGACACACCCGTTCGAGCGTGGGCTTGCTACTGACACCGGCGTACCCATGGGCCTGGCCTGAGATCAACCGGTTTGTTTCCGAACCTCCTCGATTCGTCGTTCGAAAGGGAAGGGTACTCCGCGATCATCGATCCCCCAGGGCCACATCCATCGCCCGGCTGAACATCTGCCATTCCCGGAGGCTGTACTCCAGCTCCTTCTTGCCCTCCTCTGTGAGCTTGTAAATCCGTACAGCGCTTTCGCTTGACTCGGAAACGATTAACCCTTTGTCTTCAAGACGGTGTAGAACAGAATAGATGGTTCCCTCGGGGATCTGGAAAGCGCCGGCGCTTTTCGCATCGAGATGCCTGCGGATCTCGTTTGCGTAACATGGCTGGTCCGCCAAAACCTTTAGAATCAACGTTCGAAGACAGCCTTTGAGTAATTCACGTCGGAAGCGCATGAGGGCACCTTGCAATGTAAGGACTTACAATGCAAGCATACCATAAGAACCGGGACTCATCAAGTCCCGAAAGTGCGAAATATCCTTGATTTTTATAAGGATAAGGATTCCAGGTTTCTAACAGCTTCGACCACGGAAAGGTCGTGCGATCGTGAAGGTTGGAGTACATGTATCCATTGCCGGAGGGCTTCAGAAGGCGGTTGAGCGGGCTGAGAAACTCGGCTGCGACACCTTCCAGATCTTCCTCTGTAATCCTCGCTCCTGGAGCATGCCGCCGCTCGATGTGAAGGCGGTCGAGGGGTTTAGGGCTGCGCGCGAGGAATCCGGCCTTGATCCCGTGGTCGTCCATATGCCTTATCTGCCGAACCTGGCAACTTTAGATGAGGATCTGTATGTGAAGTCGATTGAGAGCCTTAGAGAGAACCTGGATCGATGCGAGGCGGTGGGTGCTGAGTATCTGGTGACGCACATGGGAAAGGGGAATCACCCAGAGGCTGTAAGTCGAATGGCTGAGGCGATTAAGCATGCGTGGGGCGAAAAAGATCGGCGGGTATTTCTGCTGTTGGAAAACACTGCGGGCCAGGGAAGCGAACTGGGTTCCACACTTGAGGAACTCAGTAAAATCCATAAGGCTATTATTAAACATATCAGACAGATAGGGATTTGTATCGACACATGTCACGCCTTTGCGGCGGGGTACGATATCCGCACGAAGGGGGAAATCCGAAATTTCGTCAAAAATCTTCTGTATCTGTTTGATAAGCAAGATATTAAGGTAATCCATCTGAATGACAGCATTAAGATCCTCGGAAGTCGAGTGGATCGACATATGCACATTGGAAAAGGTGAACTTGGGACCGATGCCTTCAGATACATTGTGAATAATCCGGTAATTCGAACGGTTCCGGGGATCCTGGAGACACCCAAAAAGTCGGATGAGGACGATCTCGTAAATCTCGCAACCGTTCGCTCCCTCATGCATCGTAAGTAGGATTTAGCAGGACGAACTTATCGCTCTTTCATTCAGAAAGTGGCTGAAAATTCGGGCTGAGAGGTTCTGTTCGGTCTACTGCGATATGGTCTAGGTATGGAAACATCAGCAATTGTTATGATGAATTCAGGAGGGCGCATCTGCTGGGGAAGCCAAGCGAACGGCTGGGCGGAGGAATCGAATTTCCGGCCCAGGAGTCCGCACAACGCGTGCTCGACGTCCTTCTCTTCGGCCTAGGTGAAATTCGATAACCAACTGTCGTAGAATGAGTTACGATTCAGTATCCTGTTCGAATGTTATGACATAATAATATACTCCTCTCTCGTTCGCTCATGGCAGTTTGTCCGTACAAATTCTTCTCATAACAAAACGGGAAGAGTTTGCTCCTCGGTCGATCTCCGCAGGTTGAAGCCGCACTTTCGTTGGGTTTACTCTCTCGAATGCGACAAGCGCCTTCAGATAGTAACTGTTGTATAAGGAGATTCTCAGAATGTCGGCTTAGCTTTCCTTCCTTTACACCGATTCGAACAGGATATGGCCGACGGGCTCATAACGGATCTGAACGCAGATAGGGTAAATTTTGGCAAGAAGACAAAACTCATCCGCTCTAAGTTACGTTCTGAAAGGAGGTTAGCCTCACACATACTCTTTTCAAGTGTGGAGAATCATGGATGTTCGAGGATGAAGGTGACAGGACCGTCGTTGACCAGAGAAACCTGCATGTACGCGCCGAAAACGCCGCCCTGGGTCTCCAGGCCGTGCTCCTGGAAGAGTCTGATCGCCTTTTCGTAGAGCGGCTCGGCGGTTTCCGGAGGTGCCGCGTTATCGAAACCCGGACGTCGGCCTTTCCGGCAATCCCCGTAGAGTGTGAACTGGCTCACCACGAGAACGCCGCCGCCGACATCCTTCACGGAGAGGTTCATCTTGCCGGCATTGTCCTTGAAGATTCGAAGACCCGAGATCTTATCGACAAGCCATTTCAGGCTTTCCTCCGTGTCGCCTTTCTGGACGCCCAGGAGAACCAGGATACCCTGGCCGATCTCGCCAACGGTCTTCTCATCGACAACCACCGACGCCTCTGAGACTCGTTGAATCACCGCTCGCATGCGTTCCGAACTCCTCTCCCAGATTTCATCCGCAGAAGGGAAGGGTTGGTTCAACCTAGAAACGGCGCTTCGACCCGCGGATATCGTAGCGTCCGAGTTTACCTCGGATGAAACAAATCGCCCGGGATAGACCCGAGCGCTACCGCCGGATTTAGGTTCAAGGGGTTACGGTAAAACGTCTACCGTCCTGATGGAAGCCAAGTGCGCCACGTTGCGGGAGGGCGAGGCTCCCGGTGAGCCCCATTTTTCTTCATTTCGGCTTGGCGGGAGCCTCGCCCTCCCAGCGTCCCGTCGCAAAGGGGTTAACTTAATGACATTGGAAATAGGAGGGAATTAAAATCCGCCTTTCTATTTGAATAGTCTTGAGTTATGGATTATTTCCTTGAGAGTGGATTAAAGCGTGCGTCCGTAGCTCGCGGTCCTTGTTTACATAATTCTTCTTATGCGAATAAGAGCCAAGCACAGATCTGAGCCCAGGATGGTCGCCCAATGGATTCTTTAGATGTGAACAAGCTTTGTGGGAGGAAACGCGCCTGCCTGGATTCGAACCAGGGGCCTTCGGTTCCGGAGACCGACGCTCTATCCACCTGAGCTACAGGCGCGAGTGGTTTTCATACAGCAACCTCTTCCGGTTCCACATTGTAATCAAAGAAGAGGTATTTACGCCAGGTTGCGCGGCGTTCACCCATGATCCGAACAAGATGAAGGAACGACGGCAGATTCGGGGTCCTCGGTTTGTGGAGGAGCTTCATGCCGATCTCGTCCGGAAGATGGTTCCCTTTGCGATGGTTGCAGGTTTTACAGGCCGTGACAACGTTGGTCCAAGTATCGGCGCCGCCGCGTGAGATCGGGAGCACGTGGTCGAGCGTGAGGCGCTCGGGGCTGCGCTGGGTGCCGCAGTATTGGCAGCGATAGCTGTCGCGTAGAAGGATATTCTTCCGACAGAACGGTACGGGCCGATATGGAAGCCGCACGAAGCGACGCAGCCGGATGACCTCGGGCAGCGGAAACTGAACTGTGGGCGAAACGACAAGGTGCGCGGACTCCTCAACGGCATCGGCAACGCCGCAGATAAGCAATTTGAGGGCGCGGCGGGCCGTGCAGATGTTAATGGCCTCGTAAGTGGAGTTGAGAACGAGAACGCGATGATTGTGGAGCACGGATTTGACCTCCTCCAGCGTGAATCCTACCGATCGGGCGCTGGTGAGCCGCGCGTAAATAAGAGCCGCGTCGTGTTGTCGGGCTTGCGGTTCTGGTGGGTTACGCGCCTTGACGGCTACCGCGTAAACCGGGGGCAAGTCATTTCGCTAACCCACCCACCACTCTGAACGCCCATTATTCCTCAAATCTCACTGGCGGTCCAGGAGGTGAATGCCTGGACCAGCGCACTCGCGACGTATGTGCGACACTACACTAGGTCGGCGCTGTTCTTTCGTTGACCCAGTAATGATAATGATGGTCGCCGGAAAGGACGGCGAGACCAAGTTTCGTATAAAGGCTCAACGCGCCTACATTGTCGATCATTGTACGTAGTTCAAGGAAGGGCACCCGCTCGAAAAGCCAGGCAAAGGCGGCATGGAGTAAGCGGGAGCCGATGCCGCGCCCCTGCACGGAGGGGTCGACAGCCACAAAATCCAGCACCCCGACGTCGTGATCGATGAACGGAGTAAGCCCCCGGCTCAAAAGACAGGAAGCGAAGCCGACGGGGGTCCCCCGCTCTTCTGCGACAAGAACGAGATCCATGCCACCCTGGACGGAATTCTCTATCCAGGCCGGAAAAAGCCCGTCACGGGCGTAATGCTCGAAATAAGGATCGTTGAAGAAATGGCTATGTCGGTGGGTTCGACGTATCAAATTGCCCAAGACCGCCGTATCCGAGTTTTGGGCCTCACGCAAAATGCAGGACTCATTCGCAGCCGACAATGCGTTACTATAGCTAGTCGGAATACCCTTGTCAATACAGTACTTCGTCCACTTCTCGCGATTTAACCCCAATTTCACAGAACACCCGACATGCGACCACCTCGCCGTAGAAAGCGCGAAATTTTCGACATGATCGACGGTCGATATCCGCAGCGAAAGAAGATCGATCTTCAGCGATTCGGCTTTCCGTCGGAGCTCGTCGAGGGCCGGCATCGCGGTGTCCAGCGAAGGCTGTAACAGATAGAAGGGGCTGACGCGGCCGACTGCATTCCTGAACACCCGACTGTGAAAATCGTTCTGCTGAAGAGCGAAAAGAAGAACGGGGTCGTCCCCTTCGCAGCAGAGCCATATGGGCGAGGACGGTTTGGAGCATAGGGTCTTCAGGCGCGACCAGTGGAAATCGTCAAGTCCCGGGTGGGCATAGTAGCCCCAGGTTTCGGAACGCTTTTCTGCGAGTCGCGCTCGAACGAGCTGTTCGATGCGCGGAAGGTCCGATTGGGTGGCTTTTTGGAGTTGCATTGTATCCTGCCGATCTCCCCCTATGCCATGGGAACCAAGTCTTTCGTGGGGTACGCTCGACGCGGGATAGTCGATCATCCACAGTCTGCATTCTCGCTACCCCTACAGGGTTGTCTTTACCGGAACAGAGCGGATTGCGGAAGTGGAGTGGGAATAGGGTCGTCATGAAATACGTGCCGAAAGTCGGCTGCAAAACACGACGATGGATTTCACATAGGCTATCGCGATTGGGGAGATCGGACGTGCAGAGTGGTTTATCCTACGGTCTTTTTTACTGACTCCAATACCCTTTCCGGCTGGAAGGGTTTGACGATGAAATCTTTTGCACCGGATTTGATCGCTTCGAGTACGTTGGCCTGTTGGCCGATAGCGCTGCACATGATGATAATTGCGTTCGGGTCGGTTTTGACAATTTCTTTCAGGGCCTCGATGCCATCCATTTCGGGCATCGTGATGTCGAGGGTGACAAAATCGGGTTTGTCCGACTTGTATTTCTCCACCGCTTCTTTGCCATTGACGGCCTCGCCGGCCACTTCATAGCCACTTTTGGTCAGTATCTCCCGAAGCATCATGCGCATGAATGCGGCGTCATCGACAATTAGGGCCCTTTTTGCCATCGTGTACGGCCTCCTGTATGATCATTTACCCTCGAATACCCGAAAGCAGTTATGATTATAGATCTTCCGGTTAGGTTTAGTCAACAAGACCGCAAACGGGAGTGTGGTCCGCTATATTGCGGCTGAGAGACAACACAAAGGTGGTTTGAAACGTGCTCGATGTCATTCAGGAACTTCCGAAAGTGGATCTTCATGTTCATCTGGAGGGCGCGTTTTCGCCGGAGTGCCTTTTGGAATTGGCGCGGCGGAATGGGCGGGAGGGTGAAATCGGCAGCATCGCGGAGGCGCGACGAATGTTTCAGTTCGCTTCTCCCACGGAGTTCTTCCGGCAGTTCCTCTATATCTCGCGCTTTGTTTCGACGACGGAAGATCTCGCGTTGGTTGTGGACGACGTGCTGGAGCGGCTTGCTTGGGACAACGTGATTTACGCGGAGATTACGCTGGCCCCGCGAAAGTTTGTTCGAATGGGAATCCCCTACCCTGCCCTGGTCGAGACGCTGGAGACTGCAGTCGAGCGGTCGCCTTACCGAGAGAAGCTGGATGTGCGGTTTGTGATGGACATGGTGCGTGACCTGGGACCGGATCGGGGGCTCGAGTTGGTGGATTGGATCCATGAGCGGCCGTCCCCGCTTGTTGTCGCGATCGGGCTCGGCGGCAGCGAGGGGTATCCGCCGGAGTTGTCGGTAAAACCGTTTGCGGCGGCCCGAGCGTTGGGATTGCATCGGACGGTTCATGCGGGCGAAGGGTCGGGGGCTCCGTCGATTTGGGGTGCGATCGAGCGGCTAGGCGCCGAGCGGATCGACCACGGGACACGGACGTATGAAGATCCAACGCTTGTCGAGTATCTGGCGAACACGCAGATTCCGCTGAATATGTGTTTGACAAGCAACGTGCGGCTCGGTGTGGTTCCGAGTTATGAGAAACATCCGGCGTATGATTATCTTCGTGCCGGAATTCCGGTTACGCTGGGGACGGATGATCCGTCGTTTTTTGGTACGACGCTTTCCGAGGAGTTGGCGATTTTCGCGAAAACGTTTGGTGTAGAGTTCGAAACGCTGATCCAGTTGCAGCGAAATGCGATCAACGCGTCGTTTTTGGCGGAGGAGGAGAGGGAGGGGGTGATTGATAGGTTGAGCGTGATGGAGAAAGGGTGAAAAAGAAATACATTGTCTGAATCTGGATAGCCAGGATAAAAGGATACTGAGGATGGATTTCAAAGAACAATTACTTCGTCCCTTCAGGACTTGTGTCGATTCCCATTCATTTATCTCCAGGGGTGTTCCCTTGGGGACTTTCGATAAAGGGTGGCATGCCCGGCGCGAAAGGATGTCTTCGCATCGCCGGACGGGAGGAATTCCAGATTGTCTGTTTTGTGCGAGTTCGGAGGCCGCTACACCGCCTTGAGCACGGGCATGGGACGCCTGACTGTCCGATCAAACGTGGGCACAAGAGCAACAACTGACGCAGAATTGTGGAGAGGCACCCAGGTGGAATCCGAGAGACCCGTCCATGCCCGCGCTCGAGGGGGCGACGAGAAATGGAAGGGTCGTGGTTTTTGGATAAGGTGAATTCGAACAAGAGAAGATATCGTCTTTCAGCCTCTCGCTTCTGGCATGGCACCCATTGTAGACCAGCTATACCACTTCACCCCGTTGGGGTGACAAACAAAGAGAAGACCCGTGTGAGAAGAAAGTGACGCCGGAGGCTGCCTCCCCAACGTTGACCCCGAGGGGGGCATGCGTTTCAGCCAGGGGCACCCGCCCCTGGAAACTGACTTCGATAGCCTGGGCAAGTGAGGGAGAGGCGATTAGAATTGAAGTGAGGAGCCTCTACTGGGCGGATACTGATGGATTTTCCGCAAGAGCGATCGTGAGACGTGGAGAGAGGTCGGAGATCATGCCGAAAATCTATAACGCGGTGCGGAAATATTTCGAAACGATTAGCGATCAGCCTCCGATATTCAACAAAATGGACGGGCATGTCTCGGTTCGTTTTTGGATCGGCGGGGACGGATATACCTGCCGAGTGGAGGTGGACGACGACAAGAGAGAACTAGTCCTTACCTATGTGGGCGATGAAACCGGCCTCCCGCAGGCAAAACATCGCGCACTCTCCAGCCTGTTCAAAAGAGCCAACAAAGAAGTACAACAAGGGAAGTTCACCTTCAACCGCGACCTGGGGATGTATTTCTTCAAGACAAAAACAGTCTGTGGCGAGAACACGGAAACCGACATCGAAACCGCGATCGTGAGCAGCTTGCGGATTTTCGCCGCCGCACGCGAGTGGGTGCTCGATGTCGTCCGTAACAACGAACGCCCGGCGGATGTGATGGACGAATGGTGCAAAGAAATCAAAGCGGCGGAAACCGAGACGAAAGAAGCTACCGGACCGGAACCGGTTGCCTAGAGTCGCCCGCCGGACTGGAAATTCACCTTGATTCATCCCACGATTTGTTCAACGATTGAAGTACAACGCAGACCTCCGATGTCAGATCAGTCATTCGCTATCGATGAACGGATGGAATCTGCGAATCATTGAAGAATTGTCGAGACACAAAAGGAGATACAAACTATGCACCGTCTTTTCGGTACCAACAGAGAAGAGAAAATTCGTTTCGGATTGGTGACGCTTATCGCGGGGTTGATTGCTTTTGTTTGCATGCCGTGTTTCGGCCAGTCGCAGACGAAAGGAGAGATGTTTGAGTTTCCCACGTCGGACAAAAACGCGAGTTTCTATTTCACGAGTTATCCCGACCTGTTTAATTGGAACATCGACTATCCTCAACCCGGTTGGGAGGAGGCGATGGATTGGTTCCTGGGAGGTATGAAGAAAGAAGGTCCTGCGTTCTCGCTCAATGCAGGGGATATCATGGACGCCCGCTGGTGGACCGATCGAGACGAAGTGCGACGGAAAACCAATCAATATTGGGGCGGATTCAAAAAACGTTTCGACGATAAAAACATCACGCTCTACATCGCACCGGGCGACCATGAGTATGGCGACGATCAGGGATTAACGAAAATGCATCTGGCTCCGGTGTTCGCCGGACAGTTCACCGCGATTTTCGATATGCCGATGAATGGTCCCGAGCATAAAAAAGAACTCGCCTATTCGATAACGGAAGAGAATCTCGCGGTGATTTCGGTCGACACATTCGAAGACGCGGGCGACCGGATGTCGATGACCGTCTCGGGGAAACAACTGGCGTGGCTGAAGAAAACGCTGGAATCCTGTCAGGACAAGGATTTTATCATTGTACAAGGACATGTGCCGGTTGTCGGCCCTGTTCGAAGCAAGAACTCGAGTGCGAACATGCTCGAAGGCGGCACCGACAGTGAGTTTTGGAAGACGATGGTCGAGTATGGTGTGGATGTGTATCTGTGCGGCGAGCATCACCGGATCACGACGATACACCGGGACGGCATCTGGCAGATCGTTCACGGCGCGCTGTGGGGCACGCAGGAGGATGTGAATTACCTGCGCGGGAGCGTGTTCCCCGATAAACTGATTCTCGAATTATTCAAATTCAACGTTGTATACAGCGGCGGGTATCTCGGGGATCATCCGCATCGCGGCGAGAAGAACCGTCCGCGCGAGAAAGTCGCTATCTCCGAAGAGGCGTTGAAGAACGGGCCAAAGCTGGTGGGAAGGCTTGTGATTGAGAAAAGCCCCGACGGGAATAAGACCACGTCGGCGACGGGGATGTTTGAACAAAACCGATGAGAAACATTATCTTCTTTCAGAGAGGAGTAGAACAGGTGACAAGAGAGAGTGTAATGAGAGTGGGTATGGTTGTGCTGATGGCGGTCTGTTTGACGGGACCGGCACTCGCACAGGTTCAGCAGATCGAAGGCCAATGGAACATCGAGGCGCAGGGAGTGGACTCCGAGTTCACCCCGGTGACCATCCAACGTATCGGCACGGCGACATTCGGAGAAACGGCCACATTCACAATCGACGACACTGACGTTGCCGGGACAGCCAACCACACAGGCAAGTTCATTTACAACGAAGACCGGTCGTTTGTCTATGCGGGAATGGGGCTCGGCACTGGAACTTCGGACGGGCAGTCGGCAAACATCCGCATGGAAGTAGCAATCGCCGGAGTCGGGTCGACGGACAACAACATGCTCGCAGGAGTCTGGGGGTCGAAAGAGACATTTACCATCGGCGCCGACAGCCTTACAAGCGAGCGCTCGTTTCCGATTTTCTTTATACGCGAGGGATACGATCCGGGAACGCCGGGCGAGGCGATTGCGGGAACCTGGCAGATCACGCTCAGCAGCGATCGATACTCCTGGACCGGCCAGGTGACACTCAATCCGGACGGTTCAATGCTCGGCGAGTACGCACCCGCCGCTGCACCGCCGATTCCGTTGGCGGGATTTTTCAGCTACAGCGAGACGAAGGAGTTCAGTTTCAAGTATTCGACCGATGTCGAAGTTCCACTTGTGGGGACTACGACGATCGCATTGGCGGGCGAAGGACACGGAAACGAGGACGACACAAAAATTACCGGAACCTGGACGTTTACGGTTGAAGCGACCGGACACCAGACGCAGACCTTCGAGGGAACGTTTGTGTTGACGAAATTGGCGACGTCTCACGCGGAGCCGTGGTTGATGTACGAATAGGATTCCCGAACGTACCGGGAGAGACAATGGTTACGTCTCAGTACCCGGGGTGGAGACGCGTTTTACCAGATGGAGGACGTTGCCTTTTCCGGCTTCGTGCTGGTAGTCCACTTCGTCCATGCAGGTCTTGATGATCCGGAGTCCGTAGCCGGATGTTCGCATACTCCCGACAAGAGTATCCATGGGTGTCTCGCTGTTGAACTGCGGGGAAAAATCGTGACCGTTGTCGTAGACGGAGATCGAGAGGCATCCCTCCACCGCCCGGACCTCGAGTTTCAGGGTGGTTTGCGGGTTATCGCCCTCCACCTCCCGAATTGCGCGAATCGAGTTGGCGCACGCCTCATCCAGCGCCAGTTCGATCTTGGCGATGTCGCTTGGTGGGAACCCGGTCTGCTGGGCAAGGCTGGAGATGAACTGACGTACCAGGACTAGATAGTGTGTAGAGACAGGAAGAGCGACGCGGATCGTCTCTGACGATTTATCCAAAGACAAGTCGCTCAAATCGTTCGGTCGTGGCTGTGAAGATCCGGCGTAGCCAGCCATCGTCTTCACTCATTTCGTTTCACCCGGTGAGCCCCGCAAGAAAGGAACGGAGTCGTGCTGACTTATCTATATACTATAGTATAACGAATTGCCAGCGTAAAAAATTCAGTTTTCCAGGGCTTCTGTCCGAAAAAATCTTCTGCAAGCGCCGATTTCAGTAGCTGTCTTCGGGAGCTTCCTCCGTGGCTTTGGGGGCCTCCAACTCTTCTTTGAACGCCTCCACGGCCTGGTCGACACTGTCATAAATCCGCAACAAGCGCGAGAATCCCAACATATCGAAGACATTGCGGATTTTCGTAGACATGTTCGCCATTTTCAGATCGCCTTCATGCTCACGAACTTCTTGAAGCATTCCCATCAGCACCCCCAGACCCGCGCTGGAGATATAGTTGAGTTCCTCGACGTCGATTACAAAACGATAATTCTTCTCGGATATGAGTTCCGACAGACGATCCTGTAACTGGGGAAATGTGCTCGAATCGAGATAGCCTTCCACTCGGACGATCTGTACGGGTTGTCCATCCACCTCGCGGCTGTCATTCGATATATTGAATCGTTTCCACATAGGTACCTCCCGTTGCGTCCGCCGTTTCTTTCATCCCATCGCATCCAATTGAGTACGATGGTTCCCGGGTATTCTACCACAACTGAGTCGTCAATGCATATACGTTATTCGACTTTCCCTGGGATTCTGTGAAGGGGTGTCGATGGCGGAAGATGCTCCGTGCGGACCGAATCTTCCAGGTTCTGGGAGGACCGAATTTCTCAACCTCAAGCGATACCGTTGTGTTCATGATGGAGACTTTACGCTGCCGTGTCTTGTGAACCGCGCTGTTCTCCATCATAATCGTATCAGTAAATCAGCCGGAACGGAGTAATGCACTCTTCTAAGCATGGCAAAGCGAAAAACCCGGTCAGCGCCCCGTCAACGCATCGGAATGAATCGTGTCGGTGAATACGAGATTGTCGCGGTGACGGAAGGCAGACACCTGACCGATCTGTTTGTCGATCCCGTTCATCCCACGGGCGGTGGGGTAGCCGGGAACATCTATGAGGGCGTTGTATCGGCAGTCGTTCCCCACCTGCAGGCAGCGTTTATCGATATCGGTGTACTAAAGCACGGGTTTCTTTCCATTGACGACCTGATCTACCGAAGCCTTGAACATAAGGCCCGCAAAGGCGACAAGAGAAACATCCAGACTTGGCTGCGGCAGGGCGATCAGCTGATTGTACAGGTAGAGAAGGAAGCACTGGGGGACAAAGGCCCGGCACTCACCACGAAGATCTCCCTTCCCGGCCGCTACGTCGTGTTCATGCCGTACGGCAACAAGATCAACATCTCCAGGCAAATCGGTTCCGAGAAAGAGCGAAAACGTCTTCACGACATCGCGAAAGAGACGTTCTCGGCGGAAGGCGGCTGGATCATACGGACCGCCGCCGGCGGACGTACCAAAAGCGAGCTAAAGGATGACAGCGACTATGTCCGCAGACTGTGGGACCGGATCGAACGTGAATCCGAGCGAACAGAAGGGATCCGGTTGCTCCATCGAGAACTCGGGGTGGTTGAACGGGCTCTGCGCGACCATTTCCAGCGCGAAATGGAAATGATTGTCGTCGGCTCGGAAGAGTATCGGAACAGAGTCCGCCAGTTCCTCCGGATTATCGCCCCTCGGACGAAGACGGATAAGATGATTCGCCAGGTCGATCCGTCAAAAGTATGGCAGGAATTGGGGGTTGTCGATCGACTCAACGAGATCTTCAGCAACCGCGTTCAACTTGAGCTCGGCGGAAGCCTGATCATTGAAGAGATGGAGACCTTGACGGCGATTGATGTAAACACAGGTAAATTCAGCGGGGGCAAGGATTTGGAAGACTCCATCTACCGCACGAATCTGGAGGCGGCTTCCGAGATCCCCCGTCAGCTTCGGTTGCGGCAGATCGGCGGAATCATTGTGGTGGATTTCATCGATATGCGGCTCAAACGTCATCGCGACCAGGTGTTTCGGACCCTTGAGCGCGAAATGAGCCAGGACCGAACCCCCTCAGACACGCTTCAATTCACTGAAATCGGACTCGTTCAAATGACCCGCCAGCGAACGGGGCGCACTCTTCACCAGCGGCTTTCCCGGCAATGCACACATTGTAAGGGCTCGGGGACTATTCCAGTCTTGGAATTCTCGTGAACCAGGATCGCCTATCCGCCACTATTTCAGTATCTTATATTGATCTCATCGTGAGGCATTCCCAGAGCTGATTGTTGGCGAGAAACGACACCGGGACCTCGGTATCGCTGCCGCTGTCAAGAACGTTCGGCTTACTGCAGGTTCCGATATGGTGTGTTTTTCCGTCCACCAAATGCATCCCGATCATCGCATCGTAAACCGCCCGGCTGCCCTCGAGCGGTCCCACCCGCTGAGGTTCGCCCGAACCATTCAGCACATAACACTCGGATGAGAGGACCTTGAAGAATGAGCCGTCGACAACATAGCCGTTGTTGGGGATCATGATCACTTTTCCGGAGTAGTCGGCCTCCTCGACTTCACCCTCCAGCACCGTGCAGGACATACGTCCCTGAGGGAATGAGCCGTCTTCTCCCTGCCGTGCATTTCCGAGAGATTCGCTCTGCGGTATACCGAGGAATCCTTCGAGGTTCCTGAGATCCACATACTCGCTTCCCAGGTGTTCGCAGGCGATCGAGTCCCGAATGTGTGTCTTGGAAGCGGAAGGACGTCCGTACGCGTCGAACCGATACGACCCACAGACCGAGTACCCCTCTACTTCCTGATGCGGATTGTCGTAAAGAAGCAGGCGCCGGTTCTGGACATTTTTCCCGATCGGGAACAGCGAGGTGTGCCCGACCGGCAGCGGGTAAACCGGCTCTTCGAACTGATGGCCGAAGATCTCGTGGGCGGCGACTCCGTTCAACATCACTGCGTCGTGTGTCAAAACGTCGGGCAGCCCCGCGGAGCGCAAATCATCATGTTTTACCTCGCTGATACGGACCAGCCTGTCGAAAGCGCTCCAGAACGACTCCGCAGACTGAATGCGGCGGTCGGGGGTCGGATCGGGGATATACTTCAGCAGCGCCGGGAACCGGACGATGTCGTCATCCGAAGTCACATACGCGCCGAGATTTCGATTCACAGTCAGCGGTTCGTACCCGTGGCGGAAGTAGAGCCCCCAAAACGGCCGCGATTCGATAATGAAACCGCCGTTCGTATTAACCGTAATGGTCTGTTCGACCACGAACTCACGAGTCAGGCGGTCTCCACGGTGGGAGCGTGTGAAGTCGATCAACTCCTCGTCCCAATGGTCCCCGTTTTCAGGTGGTACGATCCAGCGAACGGATCGTTCCTTTGGAAGCAGAAAGCCTTTATGAGTGAAAACGAATGGGGTTTCGTTTCGTTGCCGCCATCGCTCGAATTCGTCCAGGGTATGTGTGAAGAGTTCCTCACCTCGAATGGAAGAGTAGGTGTGGGTCGTCAGATTCTCGACATTATACGTGCTCGACAGGCCGCAACGATTCAGGTTCCGTCGGCCGTGATCGGTGTGCATGCTTTCGAAGACCGCCTGGCGATAGCGTGCGACCGCTTCTTCGTCTTTGGGGAGGCGAGCCATCATCGCTTCCCCCAGCTCGATCAGCTCTGCTTCTGATTTGATTAGGTTACGAATTTTCATTGTTGTCTTTCTGTAGTCGTGTTTCACCCCGGAAGGAACGGTGAACGTGTGAATCTACCCAAGATTGTGAGAGAATCCAACCATGAGCGGTAGAGTACACGACATCGCGCAAGGACCGCGATAAAATTGAAGTCCTGTTTTAGCCTCTCACCCAGCAACACTGACTAAGCAGGACCAGATTGGATTAACATGAACGAGACCACTAACAAGGAAGGAGAATAGAGATGGAAAAACTTCGGATCGGAATGATTGGAGCCGGTTTTATCGGCCATTTCCAGGCGGCGGCGATGAAACAAATTCGCACAGTGGAGGTCGCCGGGATCACCTCCCTGGAGGGCGCGGAGGAATTGGCCGAGCTATGCCGGGCGAACCACCTTGGCCCCGCCACGGTTTATCCCAACGTTACGGAATTGGTGAAGAACGTCGATGTCCCCGCAATCTACTGCCCGAATTATACTCGCGTTGAAATCATGGAAGAGATTGTGAGTGCGGTAAAAGCTGGGGCCGAATTAAAAGGAATCATCTGCGAAAAACCGCTGGGACGAAATGTGGCGGAAGCGCGAAAACTGGTGGAGTTGGCGAAGGAATGCAATCTCAAAACCGCCTATTTCGAAAACCAGATTTTCATGAAACCGATCCGTGTTCAACGGGCGCAACTCGAACCGCAGATGGGCACCATGGGGCCGCTCACACTCGTTCGTTCCGCCGAGGAACATGGAGGCCCGCACGAGCCGTGGTTCTGGGATCCGACCCGCCAGGGCGGCGGCGTTTTGTGCGACATGGGTTGCCACAGCATCGCTGTCGGTTGGTATGCGCTAACACCACTGGCAAAAGAGTTTCCATTCCTCGAACCGTACAGCGTTACGGCCGATCTCGGTCTGCTGAAATGGGGGCAACCGACATGGCGCGAGAAACTGAAGTCCGAGCGAGGCGTGGACTACACGAAGACACCGGCGGAGGATTTCGCCACCGGTATGTTCACCTATCGCAATCCGGAGACCGGGCAGCTGGTCAAGGCCCAATTCACCAACTCGTGGATGTTTGAAAAACAAGGGCTGCGTCTGCTCATGGACGGCACCGGCCCCGGGTACGCGTTCGAGATCAATACGTTGATGTCACCGCTGAACATATTTATTGGCGACGTTGCGGCGGAGGCTGTGGCGGATCGAGAGGCGGCTTTAGAAAAAGCGACGTCAAGCCGAGGGCTGCTTGCGGTTCACCACAACGAGGCGGATCTCTATGGATACACAGACGAGAATGAAGACACCGCCGAGGCGTTTTTGGCCGGTCGCGAACCGCTTCTCACGTGGGATCATGGATTGGAAATCACCAAACTGGTGATGGCGGCCTATCTTGCCGCCGAAAAGGGGCAGACCATCGATCTGACGGATGCCGGCGTGCAGAAGGAATTGGAAACGTACGTCCCTGCGATTCAACAAGGGAACGGGGCGGATCTGCTGTACGGGAAGAAATGACAGGAAAGTTGGGTAGCGCCCGGGACAGGCCCCGGGCGCTGCCATAATTAGCTGAGAACGCGATTGACGGCCTCCTGCCAACCGTCCAGTAGTTCGCGGCGTTGGCTGTCGGGCATTTGGGGGTCAAAGATCCGTTCGACGCGGCGGATCGATTCGAGTTCACTCTCGGACGACCACACACCGACCGCGAGACCTGCGAGATAGGCTGACCCGAGCGCGGTGGTTTCGATATGCTCGGGGCGGTTTACCGGTATCTGTAAGAGATCGGCCTGCAACTGCATGAGGAAATCGTTCTGAGAAGCGCCGCCATCGACACGGAGTTCTTCGAGTCCTTCGCCGAGTTCCTCGATCCCCAAAAGATCGCAGACCTGGAACGCAATACTCTCGACCCCTGCGCGGACAATGTGTTTCCACGTGGTGCCGCGTGTCAGACCGACAATGGCACCGCGCGCATCCGGTTCCCAATGCGGCGCACCCAGCCCCACAAACGCCGGCACGAGATAAACACCGTCTGAAGAAGACACTTCCAGCGCGACCCGCTCACAGTCCGGGCTCTGCGGAATGAACTCAAGACAATCGCGCAGCCACTGAATCACCGCACCGCCGATGAAGATCGAACCTTCGTACGCGTACAACACCTGCTCGCCATAGCTCGCTGCGATCGTGGTCAGGATGGGGTGTTCCGAGATAAACGGCGACGTGCCGATATGCCGAAGGAAGAAACACCCGGTACCGTAAGTGTTCTTGCCGGGTCCCGGTCCGAAACAGCCCTGACCGTACAGGGCCGCCTGCTGATCCCCTGCGATACCCGCGATTGCGATGCCTGCCGGGAACGGGCCGGT
The DNA here is from genome assembly GCA_964612675.1 of uncultured bacterium. GTDB lineage: Bacteria > Hinthialibacterota > Hinthialibacteria > Hinthialibacterales > JAKPRU01 > CAZTDD01. The sequence continues at coordinate 3,071 of CAZTDD010000081.1, read as the reverse complement.
CTCGATTGTCTCGGCAATGACACCGCCGGAAGGAACGATTTGCGGCAACAGACAACGAGGTACGCGGAAACGATCCAGCAGAGTGTCGTCCCACTCGATGGTTTCGAGGTTGAGGAGCAGCGTTCGTGAAGCGTTGGTGCGGTCGGTGGCGTGGACGGCCCCGCCGGTCAATTTCCAGATCAGCCAGGAGTCGACTGTTCCCGCGCGCAGTTCATCGCGTTCCGCGCGGCGGCGCAGGTCGGCGCTGTTTTCGAGCAACCATGTGAGTTTTGTGCCCGAGAAATAGGGGTCGATTAGCAGGCCGGTTTTATTACGGATTTCGTTTTTGTGCTCACGCAGACGGCGACAGATCTCAGCGGTTCTCCGGTCCTGCCAAACAATCGCGCGACCGACGGGTTTTCCAGTCGACGATTCCCAGAGAACGACGGTTTCGCGCTGGTTGGTGATTCCGATGGCTTTCGGTGTATCTGTGTGGCGCGAGAGGATTTCACCGCACGTCGCGCAGACCGATTGCCAGATATCCTCGGGATCGTGTTCCACCCATCCCGGTTTCGGGTAGTATTGTCTGATTTCGCAGTAAGCCCGGTCGACGGTCTTCCCTGCCTCGTCGATCAGCATCGCCGTTGTGCCGGTGGTCCCTTGGTCGATAGAAAGGATCATAGTTGTACTCCGTGAGGTTTGTTGAAGACAGACGATCATAACCCAGCGGTTTGTCCCTGTGGAACCCGGCTTGAGGCAAAAAGAGAATTGGACTATGAAGTGGTGCTGGATTCGCCTCAGCGTTCATTACTGAGGGGACTACTTTGAAAGGATTCAAAAAATGACACCAAGGATCATCTCATTCATACTCGTCTTGATCGTCACGGTCTGTTCCTCGCATGCCGATACGCTCTCACTGAAGGCAAAAGAGACATTAACGGCGGTCGAGATGAATCACGGCGATGTGCTCCGCTTCGAATTGAAGAACGGACAAACTCGGGTACTGGAAATCGTGGATACGGGAATAAAAACCTTGCTGACCAATCTGAGCGATTTGAAAAAAGGCCGGCCCGGCGGCGGAACTGTGTATCAGTTCATTTGCCGTGTGCGTATTGACGGTCAGCCGATCAGGTTACTGCGCTATATCCCGGTTCAGGAATCCTATTATGAACCGTACGTGATTAACGGATTGCGTATTTGGTTCGACGGGATTCGGAAGATCGGTGACCTGTTCAATGAGAACCACGGTGCCTGTGTTCCAAAGAAAGATGTTCGATTTGCGTTGCAGGATGCCACCCTGCCCGTTTGTCCTCAACCGCTGACGCCCTGGTATCCGAATCAATGCAATCAGCTCGACGTGCATGAAGCGTATAACGGCGACGATGTGTGGATGGGAACGTATTTCGGCGCGGATCTGCACGGTGGACTCGATATCAATATGCCGATCGGAACGCCGCTGTGGGCGCCGATCGATTTTGACGATCAGTTTTATTTCAACTCCATCGCCATGGGGCATAACAACAACCGCTGGCGTGCGATCCGCCGCTGGCCGAACGGGGACCGGTGGGTATTGCAGGTTCATCACTTGCTTGAATTGCTCGTCGATGAACACGAGCCATTGAAGCAGGGGGATCACTATGCAGCGGCCGCCGGTGAACTGACCGGCTCGCACGCGCATTCGCACTTCGTATTCAAAATAGGCGAAGACGGAGAGGAAATTCTGCTCGATCCGTGGATTTTATTTTGGCAGATTTTTGAAAATAATAGAGAAAAGAGCCGTGCCGTTCATGCAAAAATCGAACCCTGCCGACCCGCTCGGACAGGCGAAGCTGTGTCGTTTTCAAGCCGTGGATCGCGTGCGGGAGCGACCGGTAATCCGCTCTCCAATTATTGGACCTTCGGTGACGGGGGCTGGTCGAACGAGGCCAATCCCACGCACGTTTTTTCTGAAGCCGGTATGTATCCTGTCACACTCACGGTCGATGACGGAACTCAGCTTGACTCGTTCATACAACATATCTCTGTGTCGGGCGATCCAATTCAATCGCCGGTGTTGGTCTTGGAAGCTCCGGAAGAAGTCTCTTTTCGCAAGCGGCCTGCGCATAGTATGAACGTGTACAATTGTCCGCCGTCATTTATACCGCACACATTACAATTCACTGCCAGGCCGAAATCGCGCCCCATTCCAGATGCGAAAACGATCGAAATTGAAAATGCCGGAAGAGGAATTTTACGCGAAGCAAAAATTAAAATCGATTATCACGAATCGTCCGATTGGTTGACGGTCACGGCAGAGGGCGAAGGAAACAATCAAACACTAACCGTATCGGTCAATGCCAAAGGCATGAAACCGAAACATGGGCTTTACCATGCGACGGTTTATGTAGCGTGTGCAGGTGCGTTCAATTCGCCGCAGGCTTTTCGTGTTGAGATGGAGACTCCGCGATATAAACCGAAAACGCATGTTGTAGTCGATGATCGGAGCGACGATTGTTATGTTACGCCGTATTTTTGGCTGTCGCCGCGATTTCATGGCGAATGGTGTCGCGGCTATGGCGGGAGTTACCGAATGAACGGAGGGAAAGCAACGTCGGGAGAATACGTTCGCTTTCAGCCCGATCTTGCGAGAGGTAAATACCGAATAGCGTTTGCCGAGACGACACCCTTTCGACCCGCTGACACGATCAGTGGTGAAATTGGATTCCATGTCAGAGTTCGTCATAAAAATGGCATCGATAGGGTCTGGATAGAACCGCAGAAGGGGCGCCTCATCGGAACGTTCGAGTTCGATGAAGGAAAAGACGGATTTGTCGAGATTCTGGCAGAAGGATCGAAAGGGTTGGTTGTAGCGGATGCGGTAGTGTTTGAACGGATCGGTGATTAATTGAATTGCGGCGTCCGGGACTCCAACTCCCGGACGAGCAGCCAGCATTTGGGTATACTGGCATCCAGCATTTGGTTGTACTGACATACCCAGCATTTGGGTGTACTGGCATCCTCAAAGGGTGCCACCCCCAACTCCGCTTGGGGGTGGTCCTATCATCCAACAGGCGTGCCGGAGAGTGCATTCCCTCTTGTGCCTTTGGCACCCC
>CAZTDD010000080.1:0-31947 GCA_964612675.1 uncultured bacterium | reverse complement strand
GATTTCAACCCCCTCCTAACCTCCCCCGATCTTCGGGGGAGGAAAAGGAAACGAGTTTGTCTGCGTATTCTCCCCCAATCTTGGGGAGAGCTCTTTCCCGCCCCGTCAAGATTAAAGGCTACTATTCGTCGGGCGATGGTGGGGCTATCTGCGCGTCGCGAATATGAACGATTCGTTGCGCGTATTCATCGGCGGCCGTGCCGTGTGTCACCACAACGACTGTTCCGCCCGACCTATGAAAATCGGCAAGGTATCCAATGACTTCGCTTTCATTCTCGGGATCGAGGTTTCCTGTAGGCTCATCGGCCAGGATTATCTTTGGATTGTTCAGCATGGCACGTCCGATGGCTACCCGCTGTCGTTCTCCCGCGCTCAATTCGGACGGTTTGTGGAACTCCCGGTGCGAAAGGCGCAACCGTTCGATAATTTCCGAAGCTCGCTTCTTTGTCGCGGGACAACTCCCGACACCTTGAGGGAGCATCACGTTCTCCAAAACACTCAGGTACGGGACCAGATGAAACATCTGAAAAACAAATCCGATATTCTCAGCTCTCCATGTCGCACGGTCCTTTTCATTCATCGCGACAATGTTCTTTTCGTCGAACGTGATTTCACCTTCCGTTGGTCGCAACATACCGCCCGCGCATAAAAGGAACGTGGTCTTCCCGCTTCCGCTCGGACCTCGGACGACGAGGAATTCATTCTCGCGGATCTTTAGATTGATATTGTCCAGCGCCCGGAGTTCACCGCGACGTGTTCGATAGGTCTTGGTCACATTCTGAAAGCTAATCACGATTACTCCTCTCGCAGCGTCACGGCGGGATCTTGTGTTACCGCGATCATTGCGGGTATGAAACTCGAAATGGCTGCAAATGCCGGTGCAACGATGATCGACCAAAGCAGTAGAATGTAAATCGGCTCGATTGTATGGGCCATTACTTTGAAGATCTTCGGTCCATACACCAGCGCAATCGCAGTGCCGACAGCAAACCCGATGACCGCCCCGATAACGCCGATGACCACCGCTCTCCCGAGAAAAAGGCCTGCGATCTTGCCCGATGTGTATCCCAACGCACGTAGGACTCCGATCTCGGTTTGCCGCTCCCGTGTGTTCAACATCGCCAGTGCGCCGATCCAAATTGCGCAGACAATTACTACAAAGGGCAGAATCAGTGCCAGATATTCCTCAACCATTATTCGTTGCTGCTCGCGCGCCTTCGCTTTATCGCGCATTTGGATGACCTTTGCCTCAGGCAGAATGTCGGAGAGTTGCCGACGCAGTTCGACCAGTGTATCGACGTTCGGATCGCGGCAGAGACATTCGAGCGCCATGATTTCGTTGATTTGTCCCTCCATACCGAGTAATTCTTGTATCTCGGGCAGGTGTCCGTAGACTCGGATATCGTCACTCGTCCCGCTTTCTGCCAGACAGCGAGCCACGGTGAATTCCTTACCCAATAGGTCAACCGTGTCGCCTTTCTTTATATCGAGCGCCTTAGCGATCTCATAGCCGATGTATAAGGTTCCGGGTTGGATGGTGAAGATCATTGGCGAGTGTTTTTTGTCCGGAGGCGATACTTCGGGCGATATACCGGTCAGAATGATTTCTTGCCCGCGCCATTGGTCCCTCTTCTGCAACGTTGCCGTGAGGTGGGCATACGAAAGGCCTTTCTTCTCGGCGAAACGATACACGTATTCTTCCGGCATGGTCTGTTTGGAAACGCCGGTCGCCCAGAATTTGTCCATATCGGTCTCTTTGGGGAGAATACGCAAATTGAAACCGATGTTTCGCATGAGGCGGGTTGTTTCTCGTTTCGAGGCTTCCGCCGTCGTGAAAAAAGAGACAAAGAGCGTGACAGCTGTGATGATGGCCAGACAACTGAGAAGAAAATTGAATTTTCGGAAAAGAATTTCTTTGAGAATCAGATGTAAGATGTTGGTCATGATTTCAATTTCGCCCGTAGTAGAATCAAGGTACCGCCGCCTACCGCGGCCACAGTCAATACGATCATCAGCAAGATTACTCCGTCGAGCGGCGTGCCTCTGTCATTCGGTTCTTCTTCCAGGATCGTCGGAGCGGACTGCGGCTGGGTAAGAGTCTTCGTTGTATTCGCTTCCAGCTGAACAATGCTCTCACGATAGCCGAGACCGGGCGCCTGCGATGCCGAGCCGTTTCCGGAACCCATCGACAGGATCTGGCTGATTTCCATTTTAACGACGGGACTCTCCGGATCGAAACCGAGATGGTCGGCAGCCTCTTTCTCTTTTTCTGTATCCCATCGGAACGGCAGCATCGTTCCCTGTATCCAACTGCGGTCAAGACCGCATTCGCAGGACAAGCCGATTACCGAGAGTACACTGTAGATCGTACTTTGGTTGAGCTTCCTGCCGCTCAAGACAGGACCCATACGCCTTCCCCTTCCGTACAAAACCGCCACATACGGTTCGCTGGGCGGTATTGACGGCACCCCAAGACTCCATAGTAGGACTCGTTCCCGTTCTGTTGAAGCGTGGGGGAGCCTCATCAGCTGGGGCGGTTCGTCGATCACTTTCGGCAGCTGGTCCAGAACGGCTGCGATACGCCCGATGGATTCCTCCGCAGCTTCCGCCGCTTTAGCGTTCTCTTCGGCGTTTGTTCCCTCTACAAGCAAAACGACTCCGTAGCTGTCGACGATTTTCTGCAAAATAGTCTCTCGTATTGGAGAAGCAGCGATGGAGTCAAGAACATCCCAGAGAGCGTTTTTGGGCGAATCTTCGTTGGACGAGACGGTAAACTCCAGCGAGGTCCCTGCAGGCGAAGACAGAACAACCGCCGGAACATCCGTCAGGCCATGCTTATCGTGCAGTTCCGAAGCGGTTCCTTCGCTCATCTCTTCCAGGGAGACCACTTGTGCTTCAATGTTGGTATCCAATAGCGCCGCGTAAGCGATTTGCTCAAATGCCGTTACTGTTTCCTCGGGGATGCTGTCATCGATATAGATATCCAGCTGATAGGCGGTTCCCCTGCTCAGATCCACAAATCCGACATCGCGAACGTTGTATCTGCACGCGAAAGCGGCTGTGGTGAAAGCCCAGCCGGCAAGAAGAAAGGCCGATAGGATGGCGATGGTTCTATGTGAGGGGCCCAGCATACGTTCTCTCTGAAGAGGCGATGGAATAGCAGAGTCTCAGGCGACTCGCTCTAACGAATTTGCCATTCCCGTTAGTATAACCGGTGGTTCGCTGGGACAACAGCTCTGCGGTCCCGAGACGCGGTTTAGATTTTGTTGAGCGGGATGTTAGTCGTCGGTTGGCATACGGTATGCTCTGAGCGAATACTACCGGTCGTTTCATCGGGAGCCGTTGCGAAACGAACGACAATTCGCCATGCTATCGCTACAACAAGACCAATGGATCAACCGACCTCAATGTGTTAGTTTCCATGGGTATAGTGCCCAGGAGACATCCTAAACACGAGTTCTTCTTACACAGGGGGTAACGATAGTGCGAAAAGACCGTGGGTTTACTCTGATCGAATTGCTTATTGTCGTAGCCATTATCGGCATACTGGCGGCTATTGCGGTACCGAATTTTCTGAACGCTCAGGTGCGGGCCAAGGTAAGCCGCGTGAGAGCGGACATGCGTAGCCTGGAGACTGCTCTGACCGCCTACAAAATCGACCATAACCATTATCCGTTCTTCGACGCCTACGGCTTGCCGATGGAATACAACAGTATTATTTACCGGCTCATTCCACTGACAACCCCTGTGGCGTACATGCCAGACGTTGGTTTCAAGGATCCCTTCATCGACAAATTCGGATTGAATGAAGAAGAGTATGACGATGGTTTGCCACGTTACTATTACAATTACCGGAACCATGAGTTCTTCGGTACAGCCGCTCTGCCTGCGGGAGTGTCGAAGTCCTGGATTTTGAATTGTCTTGGGCCGGATCGTGCCCGCGATTACGGTCTGCGCGCGGAAATGTGGGCGCGAGGACTCGTTCCGCCCGATGCTTTGGTTGTCTACCGCCCGAGCAATGGAACGATCAGCAGCGGCGATATTATCCGCACCGGCGGCGAAACCAAATTCCCGAATTGGGACTAATCGGTCTCCGTGGAAGCTTGTCCGCCTACATTCCACTGATTTCGGCGGAGAAGCAAGATTGTTGTCGCAACGACCAGGACGATCAGAACACCGAACGCGTAAAGCATGTTTCGGAATGTACCGGAGTGGAAGAAAGATCGTTCCGCTTGGTTGGGGATTGGTGCCGTCCAGGCCAGGGCGAGACTATCCGTGTCGCCTCTCAGCGGTTTGACTGCGGCTTCATCTTCTGGCGTCCACACCATTGGAATATCAACGCCGTAGCTGTTTGGCGGACGCATACATGTACATTCCTTTAGAAGCCACTGGAGCTGTTCGTTTAGATTTGCTGCGGTAATATTTTCAGCGCGCAGAGGTTGCATGAGTTTTCCACGGCCGAAGACAACCGCCACCCAATCCGAGGTTTCTCTTTGTTGACCTGTGAAGGATAACAGCAATCTTTCCGCAGGATTGTCTCGATCCAGCGCTACTACAGAAACCCCGAGTGCTTCCTTTCGGCACCATTCTGCAGCCACTTGATCAAGGATGCGTTTGGTTTCCTTTCCTGAGGTATCTGTGCTTGGGATATACAGCAGAACTGCCAGTCGCTGAGCGACCTCCTCGCGGATTTTCTTCCTCACAGGCGAGTCGAGAAGGCTTTCGAGGTTCTCGGGGGATGGCTCCGGTTCCCAATAGTCGACGAAGAAAACCCTGTCGGCGTATGTATGCCTTCCGGCAAGAACGCAAACGGGGAGAGAAGGCGGTGTGGAAGGGATTCCATAATCCTGCCAATTGACGAGGGGATCGCCCGCCGCAACGCTTGCAAGTTCGATGTTCAAATGCTCGGCTGAATCCTGAAACCAGGTCTGTAATCTCTCGTAGATCTCTCGTCCTTCGGGAGCGTCTTCATTTGATATCACGCTGACCCTGTGTAGGTCCCGCGATTCCCGGAACGCTCCATCACGTACATTCGAATTGACGCACGCATCCGCGCGGAACACGCAGGGGCTGCTCCATAGCGATATCGCCACCGTCCAACAGAAAAAGTATGGAATCCACGAGACCTCATCCCGCAGATTCTGTAAGGTCAATCGGTTCATCTTTCAGATCCGTGAGACGTGCACTAAACGCCCAGGCGCTGCCCATTTGAGTGATTTTTATGAGGATCTCGTTGATCCCTTCTTGCGCTCTCACTCTCAGGCTGTCTTGATCGGGTCCATAGCTGCGTCCACCGTCGTAGCGCCCAACGACCTCTCCGTTGAACCAACACTTGAAGCCGTCATTGCTGCCAATTTTGAGGAGAAGATCCCGGCTTTCCGGCAACTCGACTCGAGCGTAAGCATAGGCGGCGAGCCATTCCGCCGTTCCATACAGCGGCGCCAGATCCACCTTTCCGTCGGGATGCTGTGTCACATAGGCCCGCCATTCCAGTTCCTTCGCGGCGCTCTTGCAGGGGGTGCTGACATCCACATTCGGTTCGCCGACGAGGGCGCTGTCGGTTCCGTACTCGTCGTTCCACGGCATCGGACCGATCAAATGCCAACGTGTTACGCACCCGGCTTTCGCGGCGGTATGGTCTGGTTTGACGCCGAGTCTTCGGTATCCCTCGATAAGTTTCTGCCGGGCTGTGGGATCGTGAACATCCTGCATGGCTTTATTCAGGGCGGCGATCGCAATCTCTTTAGACTGGTCGCCTCGTTTGAGGACTTCATCCACGTAGGCGCTGATACTCTCTACGCCTCCGTAGCACGCCACATTGCCGTTCTGGAGGGAGACAATCACACGACCGTTGCGGTCCACCATCAGGCCGCCGGGTTTGGCGGCGGAAGACAATTCCTGTCGGGACAGGACCGCACCGGTGTCGGGATTCAGTGACCACAGAATCCAACTCGATTTAATCTGTCGGGGTAGAGGGGTCTCAGTAACAATCAAGACAGCATTCGGTGTAACAGCAATCGATACGGTATCGCAACCCGAGAGAGCGTCCGCTTTCCAAATGCTCTTTGGCAGCTGGCGCGATTTGCCGCTTTGGAGGTATTGATTAAGGTCAGCGGCCTTCACACACGCAGGAGTCGTCTTAAGACCATTTACCGATACGAATCGCTCTCCGTCCCAGGCCGGAGCAATCTTGCCCTGGTTGAGGGGAAGCGTGCCGGCATCCTGAACGGAATAGTCTGTTGGATAGGCGAGGAACATTCCCGGGTTGACTACGTTTTCTCTTGCTGAGTAGCGCAGTCTACCGCCCAGAACGATGCGGCGTCCATTAAATACCCCGATCTCCTCGCCGCGATTCGCTCGGGGAGAACCATCTCCCGGCGGTGGGCCGAGATACTCTCCCGTCTTTAGATCGTAGACCGCCGGCGATACGACGTTGCCACCGGGCATCCACAGCTTGCCGTCGGCGATTGTCAGATTTCCCTGGGCGGATACACCTTTACGGAGTTCTTTATCGAGATGGCCCGATGAATTGTTCTGCCAGATAATCTCACCGGTGACTGCGTCAAGCGCGTAAACGTACGTTCCGTCGTAATCGATGATTCCTGCGGCTGCGTAAGCAACTCCATCCTCAACCAAAACTCCGCTGTTGACCGGCCACGTCGAGGACAGCGAGCCATATACCATGACCCGCCTTTCGACTGGGGCGGCCCGGAATCGCCAGAGAAGACGGCCGGTCGATGCTTCCAGTGCGTAGATGTAGCCATCGCTGGACCCCACATAGGCGCGGCCTTCCCAAATTGACGGGGGATACAGGATCGGCCCGGCCGTCGGGTATACCCACTTCAATTGTCCGGTAGCAGCGTCAATAGCGCGGACTTTGCCGTCATCGCCGCCCAGGAAGATAAGATTTCCCGCAGCGGTTGGCGCTGTAGGGCCAAAGGAGTTGTTGGGTGAATACTCCCAGACTCTGTTCAGTTCGGACCCGATAGTCGATGGAGAATTTGACGATCGAGCATTATTGCCTCGATACGTTGCCCAGTCCCCGTCGTCCACCGGAAGAGGATTCCTGAGGGCGTCTCTTCCACTGACTTTTTCCAGGCGTTCCGATTCGACAGCAACTTGTTCGAAATCGAAGTCGCCGGACGAGCAAAGGGCCAGTCGACCCATCAACGACAAGTTGCAATCGCAGGCCCACGGACCGAGATAGAGCAGGCCGTTCGCAGGAACTACCCCATCATTGCAGGAGGGTCTAACAGCCCCGTTGAAAAGCACCTTCCCCGAGTTTCTATCGTACCGTGTCAGACCTTCCGGCCAGCCCCGACAAAACAACGAATCGGGCGTGGCGGTCAACCGGGCGCAAGAGCGTTTGGCAAAATGAAGGTCTTTTAGCGTCTCACCGGTCAATGGATTCACAACAAGTGTGCTGCCTTCCTGACCGATTCCGACAATCAGGCGATCCTCCAGGTAGAGCATATTCGGGTTATTGGACGTTTTCTTTCTATGCCAGATCAGGCTGCCGTCATCCTTGCTGATCGCAACGATGTTCATTCGGGTTTGCGCCTCGTAGAACAAGGCTTTCGGTGTATACAGGCAATAGCAGGTCGACCGGAATCCCGGCGTGGAAATCAAGCCTCGGCCCGGTTCTTCGATCAGCTCACGAGTACGTTCGGAGTCGTTTTTCCAGACAACCTCGCCGCTATCCAGTTCCAGACATCCTGTGTATGCATCCGGGCAGTAGAAATAAGCGCGTCCTTCTCCCACGACCATTGCCCGGGAATCAATCGGGTATTCCTCTTTATGACTCCATAGCAGCTCACGGTCGTTCAGGTCGTACATGAGGATCGTGTCGCCAAATCCCCACGGGACACGTTCCTGATAATACCCCTGGCTCAATTCCCCCCAGCTCCAATGAGTGAAAGGACTGCGTACGATTGTGGTTTCAGAAGGATCTTTTTCTTTGCCCGTCAAGATCAGGAGCTTATCGTCCAATAAGACCATCCATTTCCACTGTCCACGCTGACCGGGAATTTTGATTTGGTCTTTTTCATAGCCGGTTTCGGGATCGAGCAACAAGCAGCCGGTTCCATCGCTGTCGATCATGTAAAACGTGTCATCGGTCGCGACAAATGCGGAGCGGTGGGAGAGATAACCATCCGGCAGCTTCCGTTTCCAGAGGATCGTGCCGTTGTAGCCGTTTCTAGCCAACAGTGTGTTCAGCCATTCTTCCTCGCGAATATGATGGGCGATGTGTCCCATGGCGATGAAGATTCGTCCACCCGCCGCCGTGGTTATTGCAGGCATTGCGATGTAGAACGGTTCTCCCAACCATTGCGTTCGGTAGGGGGCCTGGATGACGGCATCCGTCGAGACCGGATTGTTGTCCGGACCGTGTTCCCAGTGTGTCCAATCGTCGACATTCTCCTGAGCGGGTTTCGTGATTTGAACCCATGTACCGAGCTGGTCGATACCATACTCGGCATTTTGTAGATTCTCCGATCGAAAACGGCGTTTGAATTCCAGAGGAGTTAGATTCTCACCGAGCGATTTTCGGCTGCCGAGGATCGCCTTCCCTTCCGGGCGCAGCGCCCGCAAGATTTCGGGAACAGAGAGGTCTTCCAGGTTTTCCTTGGTGAGACATGTAGCGATGATGAGATCTACGGAGTTTTCCGCGTACGGAAGCGATTGGAAAGATCCTTTATCAAGGATCAGCTGTTTTCCGTACACCTTGTCATCCAGTAGTTCTCGCTGAACAGACCGGAGGGGTGAGTCGTTTGGCTCAATGACATGCGCAAAGAAACCGGATCGTGCCAGTTCGAGGCCGATCCCGGCATCTTCACAACCGAGGACCGAGCAGAGGCCTTTCGATATCCCGGCTTTCTCAACGATGCTCTCGGAAAGAGCATCGTCTTCGGATGCGATGGCGGCTCCGCACAGGAAGAGCGAAATCGAAACGACACACCAGATGGCGGGCCTCAAGATGACTCTCCACGATAAACACAAGACAGTTGACGCGCTCATTGTTTCCTCCTGACATTGGCGATATCGATCACGAGGTGATAGACCCGAAAACCGGACTCTAGTCTAATCCCGTTCATACCCCAGATCAACGAGCAAATAAAGAGACATCATGAGAGCTGCCCTCTGCTCAAACAGACAGGGGGTATGTTCTCTTCCGCCGTCGGTGTCTTTGTCCGTCGCACCTTTCGTGCGTCGCAGCTGTCGCCTGTCGCAGCCTTCGTCTGTCCCAGTCTTCGTCTGTCCCAGTCTTCGTCTGTCCCAGTCTTCGCCTGTCGCAGCCTTCGTCTGTCCCAGCTTTCATCTGTCGCAGCCTCTGTCTGTCGCAGTTCACCCGTCATTGCGAGGAGCGAAGCGACGTGGCAATCTCATGACAGTAGAGGACAATGTAAGGCTGAGAGAGGTGTCCTATGAAACGCGCTTTTTTCACAGTTTCCCTTTTTGTAATCGCAGCCCAGGTATACGCCGGATTCGAACCTGTGTATGCACAGAACGGCATGGTGGTCAGTACCGAGCGACATGCAACCCAGGCGGGTGTCGAAATTCTGAAACAGGGAGGAAACGCATTTGATGCGGCTGTGGCCGTTGGTTTCGCTCTGGCTGTGACCTATCCCGCGGCAGGGAACATCGGCGGCGGCGGATTTTTGGTCGGTTTGACGGCGGAGGGCGAGAGGATCGCGCTCGATTTCCGTGAAAAGGCACCGCTGAAGGCCACACGAAACATGTACCTGGACGAAAACGGAGAATTTGTGTCCGATTTGAGCACGAATACGCTGCTTGCCGTCGGCGTTCCAGGAACGGTGCACGGTCTGCTGAGCGTGCTGGAGGATTACGGAAACACAGATCGCGGCAGGGTCCTCGCTCCGGCCATACGGCTCGCAGAAGACGGTTTCCCCGTTAATTACTCGCTTGCCCGCTCCCTAAAAAACAAAGATACTCGGAAGCGCCTAACCCGTTTTCCTTCGACTGCAGCGGTTCTCTATCCGAACGGCGAACCGCTCCGGCTCGGTGAGACATGGAAACAGCCCGAGTTGGCGCAAACGCTTCGCATGATCCGTGACAAAGGAAAAGCGGGCTTTTATGAGGGGCAAACCGCCGATCTGCTTGTCGATTTCATGCACCGCCATGGAGGGATCATCACCCATGAAGATTTACACAATTATTCGTCGAAATATCGAGAGCCTTTTTGCTTTACGTACAAGCAATATGAATTAATCACGCATCCGGTGCCCAGTTCCGGTGGCGTAACACTCGCGCAAATTCTCAAACTGATTGAACCGATGCATCTACAGAAAATGGGATACGGTTCTGCGAAATACGTGCACGCTCTCGTCGAGGCCGAACGTCTGGCATTTGCGGATCGGAATTACTATTTAGGCGATCCCGACTTTGTTGACGTTCCCGACGATACACTCATTTCGGATGAATATATCCGGGAGCGAAGAAAACAAATTCCGCCCAATAAAGCAGGAAAAAGCGCACGTGTTTCCGAGGGTGCTCTCGAACACCTTGAGACAACTCACTACTGTGTCGTTGACAAACACGGAAATGTGGTGGCTGTAACGTATACCCTGAACGGAAGCTACGGGATGGGAGCCGTTGTCGAAGAGGCGGGATTTCTTTTGAACAACGAGATGGACGATTTCTCAGCCAAACCGGGTGAACCCAATATGTATGGCCTGGTTGGGGCGGAGGCGAACGCAATCGAACCCGGTAAACGAATGCTCTCGAGTATGACGCCGACAATTGTAACAAGGGACGGGCGTTTCGATTTCACCATTGGAACTCCAGGGGGACCGACAATTATCACAACGAATCTGCAAGTCTTTTTAAATATTAGCGAATTCGGGATGAATATTCGTGAAGCAATCGACCAACGTCGATTCCACCATCAATGGCTCCCCGACGTGATTCGTCACGAACCTTTCGCATTTTCGCCCGATACCGAGCGAAAACTCAGGATTATGGGATACGAACTCGATGAATCCGAGGGCACCATGGGCCACGCGGCCGGAATCCAATTGTTACAGAACGGCGTCCTTGCCGGGTACGACGATGGACGCGGCAGCGGGCTCGCGGCCGGTTATTGACTGGTAGCATACGAATCATGGAAAAGGCACGCCGAGACGCCGTGCTTTTTCTAGAGGAAGAATGATAATCCTGTCGTCGCCCAGCCAGTCGGGATAGTAATTATAGTTCACTTCGTACGGACCGACGGGAAGAAGGGAGTAGGTATTGAATCGATTCGCAGGCCAGCTCTGCTGCGGCGTTTCGGCCTCGGACGCATAGAACAGGGCCAGAGCGGCTTTCGATGCACTGTCTTTGCCTTCAGCAGAAATAGCGTAATTCATTTGATCCAGTTGCTCTTCCACTCCCCGTGAGAATACAAGTTCCTTTGTAGGATTATCTTCACGATAATTCAGAACCGCTGTCGAAAAATCGATCTGACCTCGATTATGAATTGTCTCTGATGCGTAAAACAACCAATAGACGTGTATTGTAAGAAGAGCAAGAATCGCACATTGTGCCAAGGCCGAACGAATACGGGAAGGACAATACTTGTCGACGAGGAACGCTGCTCCTCTAGCGGATAGAATACACAGAAACGGTGCGACAATCAGAAGATTCCGCACTAACATTACATTCTGACTACTCATATACAATATGTAGAGCACTGGAAATATCAGGAAGAATAGGGCGTATCGTTTGTCTTCAGAGAAGAGAGAAAAGATACCTGGTAGAATGAAGATAGTGAAACAAAGAGCAATTGCCGCGTATGACGAAAATAGTGAAAATGCAAAATATTCAGCAATAAGCAGAAAATGATGGAATCCGGAACCCGCCGTATGACCCCAGTGACCGGTGTGATAGTGATTAATCTCAAAATGAACGTCGTGAATGAATTCGTAAAATTCAACGATTGTTCCCGGAGTTGTAAGAAGATAGAGTGCAGAGAACACTAGAAATAGAAGTAAACACCGTTTGTAGAAGCGCGGTGTCCGCAAGGGTGAGGATTTTTCAAAGCGCAGGTACGCCGGTACAAAAACCAACACCAGAAGAAGGCCGCCCTGATATTTTGACGCGCACGCGAGTCCCGCTGCGGCGGCGGACGCACCAAGCCAGACCGACGCCATGCGCGGAACATTGTGACGAACAGCAATCGTGGCAAACAATAGAGACAAGGCACCGAATTGCATGAGCAAAGCGTCCGGCGCTATCCAGCGGGAATGATAGGCAATTTCCCATGAGAAACCCAAGAGAGCCCCAGCGAGAAACGCTTCTTTCCAGTTGTGTCGTTGGAAATAGACTGTTAGGTAAACCCAAAACACAGAGAGCAAAGAGAGAGTCAGGAATATAATTCGCAGACGCAGAAGAAAAGGCTTTTGAACAACAGTCTGCCGAAGGCGCATTTCCTGGTCTGCGTATCGACGTACCTGCGAGGAAAATTGAGTAGACGGAATATCGGCGGAATTCTCGGACTGCGGTTGTTTGAATTGCTGAGGCGAGAAACGATAGGGATTATGGTAACGAATGAGCTCAGGAGCGAGGCTAAGAAGGGCAAGATCATACGGGACCGACGGATAGTTGTACCATCGAGGAAGGAAAATACCGCTTTCAAGCGAGTTCGAGAGAGAGCCGGTGATCCGATCCTCATCCCAATGGTAACCGTAATCGATCCCGCGTATCCCTGTGAAGAGAGCGGCGGCGAAGACAAACAGAATGGGTACGTGGGAGAGAAATGTTCGCATAGAGGCGGTCATTGCATTTCCGACTAAAATCCTTTTTCGAAAAGAATTGTTCTACTCTTCCTTCTCACAGAGAGGGAAGGCCGTAATACGGAGTCTCGCGCAGCCCATTGGGATCAACGTAATCTCCTCGGTAGGTTCACTGCAGGATACGGGGCTCTTGGGGAGCGGCCCAACGAAACCGGCGTCCATTTGCCAGTCGGAGATGCGTTTCGCGCGGGCCGTTAGTTCGATCGGGGCTTCGTCGACTTGGAAAGGTTGATACGCAAGCCGCTCGTCTGTTTTCTTAACCGTGAACGTATTGAGAGGATTGTCATTGTCGAGAACGAGACCGTAATTCCATGGCGACTCGGGAAATACTTCCCATTCCGGCCATTCAAGCGAATCGCCGAATCGTTCCCACCGCTCGTCAATTTTCAGAGAATAGGTCAAAGGACCGCGGTCAACCGTAACGGAATCCTTGTTCGCTTCCCAGGTACGAAGGTGAATACGCATCGGCAATTCAAGACGGACGGTATCGCCGTCCTGCCAGGTTCGGAGGATTTCAACAAAACTGCGCGCAGAAAACGGCTGCTTGAGTTCGTGACCATTGACATAGATTTGCGCATCATGGCACCAGCCCGGTATACGGAGTAGTAAGGGAAATTCTGTTGAAGAAGATGTATGGATGCTAAAATCAATTGTTTCATTGAATGGGTACTGTGTCCTTTCTTCGATCCGGACAAGGGTACCATTACCGACCATGGCTTCGACTTCACTCGGCGCATAAAGGACCGCAGCGAGACCGTTATTGGGAGTGGCCATCCAAAGGTGTTCCGTAAAATAGGGCCAACCATGTGAAACGTTGTGTTGGCAGCATCGGTATCGTTCCCACGCCGAATACGCGAGCATACATCCACCGTTCTGAAGAGCCGGGCTTTTGTTCTCTTTGTCCAGCGGAACCATGTTCGGCGCGGTAAGATAATGGAGTCCTTTCAGGTCGGGAGTCATGGCGGCGGGAAGAGAATTGAAGGCTATCTCCTCGCAACGATCTGCATATTTCAGATCGCCGGTAATTCGCAGCAGAATTTCATCCGATAACATAAACTCGACCATCGAGCAGGTCTCGGCCCCCTGACGCGGTCCGGTATATCCTTTCCGGCAGTTTTCGTCGGCCCCGAACATTCCACCGGGAACCTGACCGAATTCATCCATCACGGTGGCATAGTTTCTTTCCGTGGCCTGTACATGACGAGGATCGTGGGACTGAACATAATACTGTGCCGGGCCGCGAAAACTCTGGCAAATATTGACGCCGTGCCAACTGGCAACTCCCTCAGACCAGTCGGCGGTCCGCTCGTGAACGGCCGTGGCCAGATCGAGCAGCCATTTCTCACCCGTTCGATTGTAAAGCCAGTAAATACTCTGAAGATTATCCGCACCGCGTATCTTCTGCCAGCTTCCGGGAAGAAGCTCGACCCACGGCATCTCGAACTGCCATCGGAAATATCGCGTCATAAAAGGTAGAACCCGTTTATCCTCGGAATATTCATAATATGACTGCAATACGTTCAGCATAATCATATTCGGCCAGATATCGTGGTTTTTCTTATTGGATATAGGACCGAAGTATCCGTCCGTTTGCTGGCTGGCGAGCACGGCTTCGATCCACTGGCGTGTTTCCTCAATAATTCGTTTATCTTCCAGAAGATATCCAAGATCGCCGTATCCCTTAAGCCAATAGGGAAGTTCTTCCCAACCGTACTGTCCTTCACCGTCGGGGCTCATCCACGCACTGCCGTCCTTTTTGCACCAGCGGCTCAATTCCGGGAGATGGCCGGTCATGCCCATACTCATTAGAATCAACTGATGTTGAAGCCATCCTTTCGCACGAACGCTTCCGACAGGCAGTTTGGTGAGAGGATTGGGGAGCAGCGGTTCTCGGTTGAAAAAGTAAAAATCGTTCTTTTCCATCCTTGGAGGAACATCATATGTTTTCATGGACAGTTCTCCGGCATTGCCTGCATGAGGAAGAACGAAAAGTGACAGCACAAACCCACAACGTAAATAAGCAAGTAAGGCGCGACGGTTGTTCATTGTTAACCTCCATAAATCAATCCATCACCAAACCGTTGAATAGCAGTCGGAACGTGCCGTGGGGTTGGGCGCGGTGCTGCACGCGAAATCCGTATAGCACAACCTTGCCGTCACCATACCCAACGGAGAGGAGGGCCGCCTTTCCACGAAGGTGTTTCTCTCCCTGAATCCAACCGCTTAAAAGTGTCATTGTATCGTCATACCGGGCGATGATCCTCGGTTTGGAAACGGCGGGACCGATGTCTGTCTCGTCGGTGGACTCGCTTACAATGTCGAAAGCATAAGACCGTGCGAAATACGCAGCGGCCCGGGACGGCATTCCGTATGCAATCGGGTGTTTCGCATCCAACTGGATTCGTAAAATCGACCCGGCGCAGAAAAAATCTTCTCGTTTCAAACCGGAAAGCGCGTTCTCGACGGGAAGATTGAAATACCGAATGGCGAAGGAAGTCGAACTGTCAAGGCACAACAAACGCCCGCCCTGTTCGACAAATTCCTGGAGGTTTGCTACACCTTCCTCACCAATTCCACCGACATATTCGGGAGCGGTGGTTGACTCCGCCATTCCATTCAGCAAAGTGTTCGTACCTACGTCCGGGAGAATGATGGCGTCATAGCGATCATGGAGATTCCCGGAGCGAATCTCGGCGTTGTGGAGTGTCGCATAATCGAATTCGAATTGTTCGAGCACAAAGCGTGTCCAGCCTTCATCCATACTTGGCGCCCACGGTTGATATAGAGCCAACCTGGGGCTCCGCATATCCTTGAGGCTGATTCCATTCGGGATGGCCGGTTTCCTGACAATATCCAGGGAAAGGTCTTCCACCCAAGTGCGAATTGTTCTGCTTTCGCGAGCATTGCCCGCCTGGAAAAACAGTGAACCTCTTGGGTATTCCTCTCCTTCAATTGAGGATGGATATTGAAGTACAAATACAGGGATTCCCTCACGAAAACAGCGATTCATGAATATAAAATCGTTGGTGGTCTGGTTTTTTGAAAGGAATACATCCCCCTCACCTTGAGGGGTTCTCTTGTCGACGGAGATGGTGTCAACAACATGCGATTCGACATCGAACGGTCGGGATGCGGTAATGACATTAACTCCCATTTGATAGGACAGGGTCCATCCCGCAACGTCGTACGGCGGTTCCGCCGGGCCGCCGGGATAGACATAGCGATCCGGATAATCCTGCGGTTCAAGCAGATCTTTGACGTGATTCCGGTAGGGTTGCGACGCGAAAATGATAAATGTGCCCTTCGGATACGACACATTGCCTGCTTCAAACGCTTCGTCTGCGAGAGAAATTTCAGCCCCACCCATCTTCAATATCCGTAACAGACGGAGCGCTGTCGGAAGATCGCGCTGTTCTCGTGGAATGATGTATGCAAACGGGGGGATCTCATTTCCCAATCGAATTGCTTTTTCACCGAGGCTGAGATAATTCTCGTTGAACCGGTCCCGATAACGTGCTGCCGCAGTGAAGAGAGCGTAGCAGGCGATTTTCTCGTATTCCACTACGTCTCGCAGGGTCCACCAGCCGCCGTCCCACGGATCGGTGAAATTGACCTGGGGCCGGTATTTCGGTAGACCGCGCGAATGACCGTGTAATTCCGATTTTCTTTGAAAAATGGGAGACGCGATGCGCGGGGACGCCGCCTCCGAGAGAATTCCGATAATATTGTGCCGGTACGGGGTTGTGCGGTTGCCGCCATGCCACCAGTTATCATAAACCGCGTTGGTCAAAACGCCTTTTTTACCATTCTCAGCCAGCTCCGTGGCCATGTGCCCGCCGATCAGCTTGAGCGATTCGTGAATGAGCGGATCGACATTGGGATTGATCGGATCGAAAAACGGCGGAACGAAAAACCGACATCCACCGCTTCCCATTTGATGGATATCGTAGATAATACAGGGATACCATTCCTCATACATGACCTCGGTGAGGATCTGCGTCTCCTTCTGAGTCAACATAAACCAATCGCGGTTGTCGTCATGTCCCACGTATTTGTGATAGAGCCATGGCATGCCTTGGCCTTCCCACGGTTTCCCAAGACTCTTTTCATACCAATCGACAACTTTGTCGATCCCATCCGGATTGGCCGAAGGGACAAGCAATACAATATCGTTCTCCAGGATCTCGCGGGTTCGTTTGTCATTCGATACAGCCAATTCATAGAGCAGCTCCATCGCCATCTGGGAAGAACCGATCTCATTCGAGTGGAGTGCGCAGGCGATCAAGACAACGGTTTTTGCATCGTTGAGAACTTCATCGCGCTCGTTTTGTTTCATCTCGTTTGGATGCGACAGTTTCCGTTGGATCTTTTTATACCGGTCTATGCCGGCTATTGTTTCAGGTGAAGAGATTGTTGCGAGGATATAAGGACTATCTTCGGTGGTCCTTCCAATTTCTTTCACATGCACTCGGTCGGATTGCTCACCGACGAGATCGAAGTATTCAAGAATCTGTTCCCAGCGTGCAAGATGGAAATCGGCGCCGACTTGAAACCCGAGAAATTCTTCGGGGGATTGAATCTGTGCCGCACGAAGAGGCATGATGAGCAGACTGAGGAATGCACAGGTGAATACAGATAGTCGTTTCATTTCATTTCTCCCGAAAAGGGTATTGTCGGATAAACCGTACACAGGTTGATCGTTTTAGGATGATTGTGGGTATCTTGTGGGATGAGGTTCAAGGTGTCAATGGGCTATCCATGAAGCCGACAAAACCCGGATTGGGAGTGAGGTCTCTATTGCAGGAGAACCACGCCGAAGCCTATTCGAGCGCGGACAGGACTTCCTCTGTGTGGTTCTCAACATTCACATTCCGAAAGATTTTCTTGATTTTGCCGTCCTTTCCGATAACGAAGGTGCTCCGATTGAAGGAAGAGGTTCCATTTTCCTTCTCAATGAGAACTTCGTATGTGCGGCAAACATCGCCATCCGTGTCGCTGAGCAGCACAAACGGCAAGCCGAATTTGTCGATGAATGCACGGTGGGATTCAAGACTATCCCGGCTGACTCCAAGAATAACGGCATCTTTCCCTTCAATACTTTCTATGTTGTCGCGGAACGAACAGGCTTCCTTTGTGCACCCGGGAGTATCGTCTTTGGGATAAAAATAGAGCACGACCTGTTTCTGTCCTTGGAAGGCGTGAAGAGTTATTTCCTCACCGCTTGTAGCAGGCAGTGTAAAATTCGGTGCGAGGTCGCCTTCAACCGGCGAGCTTACGACCTTTCTCTCTTCTTTACAGCCAAGAACGATGATCGGTATTGACAGTACGAACAGGAACCTCTTGGTAGACCGCATGATTTGACCTCCGCGTGCTCTCTTGGACTGGAGCTTACGCACGGGGGCGGCTGCTCACAAGCCTTTGAGCGTCTTTTCGCGGAACGACGACCGGTCTTCCCTCAAAGCACTTTCCAGGAGTCTCAGTCCACGACCTGCACAGTTATCGTGTGGTCAGTTGTGGCGTCTGTCATTGGGATTCGGATTTCGATTCGTGCCTCCTCGGCGGTGGAACGTCCATCCTTCCGATACGGATTGTGCCGCAACGCCGGCCAGTGTAGGGAAGCGGCATTCGGAAGGCCGAGCCGGTAGCCGTCGTGGAGCAACGCCTTAGCGAGTTCGTCGGCGGTCCAATTCAGAGATGCCTCGTCGAGTGTTGTCTCCCGGTCATCGCCGGTTTCCAGCGTTTCTCCGAGATGCGGTATCAATGTCAGATGAGCGGCAACCGGCAAATCGGACTCGTTTGTCGATTGGACACTGTATTCCAGCGTATCGTCATCTTTGATGTCTATACCGATCTCACACTGTTCGGGGCCGTAGACAAATCGGATTCCGGAGACCGGGTGTCCGATCAGCTCCGCTTTCGACGGTACGTGGTATAGCTCCCCTTTGGGAAGGAAATCCGGATCGGTATCGCCGGGAGTGTGCTGAAGCAGCTCGGTGTTCCCTACGGTAAAATTGCTCCACGCCGGTTGGAGCTTCGTGTTGCCTCCCCCGAGAATCACACCGGTTTTCTCATGATAGATGCTCACAAAATTCTGGCGGTCTTGAATCCAGCGCGACTTCGGAATCGGGGCGGTATAGGCGGACAGACACACGAACCACGGTCCCTTTCGAATCGTCGCCGCATATCGTTTGCCATTCTCGGTTAGGACAAAACAATCTTCTTCTTGAGCGGAGACTTGCTCCGTCGTCTTGCCTTCCTCTCCGTATAGAAGAAGAGATGCGATCAGGTCGGCCGGCAGTTTATCCATTCCGTAAATTGCCCACTGACTCTTCAAGTACGTTCTTCCCTCGGGCGTGAAAGTGAACCCCACATTTCCGGTATCCACCCTCTCGTGATACGGATTGCGCTCGTCAATCGTTTCGACTCGATGGCCGTTTGGGTACGTGAAATGAAGGTGAAACCGAGCGGCCTTCTCCAGCGCGGGCAGGACACGCCGATCTCCTGAGAGAGCGTAATACGTGCCCAAGGCGTCCGCATACACGAAGTTATATCCCACAACCGGGCCAACGTTCTCCGACCAGTATCCTCCTTCCGCTTGCTTGCCTGCCACCTGGATCATGAATTCCGCGGCTTGACGGCGCCACTCCTCGCGGTCTAACGCCTCGCCGGCAATATAGAGCCCCATCGCATGGTGAGCCGGGATATTGTGAACATGTCCCAACTCGTTTTGGCTGATGCCGGTATAGCCGAGAGTCAGCGCCGCTTCCCACTTCGCCCGGCGCTCCGAAGGCATATCGTCTTTGATCAGTGAAAACGCCCGCACCCAGCGCGAATACGCCCACGGCATCCAGATTTTTCCCCACGTACTACCATCCTTCTTGCGGAACATCCATTGACCCTTTTCGTCTGCATCCTCGATCAAGGCATCGCCTGCCTTCATGATGACATCGAGTAGTTCCTTATCTTTGTAATAGGGGTTCTCGTCGCTTCGATGGGCATACGCGACAGCCAGGGGATACATTCGATTCTGATCGGTTGAGATCCAGATTCCCTTTCCGAATTGGCCTGTTTCAGGATCGAAAACCCCCAGTATTCCCGGTATTTGTTCTACCAAGACAGGAACCAAGCGTTCTTTATAAGTCAGTTCATCCGCTTCCACGGAAATGCTGCACATGCCGAAAAGAACCAGGATGTAGGCTACTCGATGGTACATGATTGACTCCCTTCTCGATTTCAGTGACAATGCTCTCGACCGTCTCGTGAGTCTCGACTTCTGGGGGGATCAAGAGTATTTGTAAGAAACTGCCAGAAGTACGGGATTTCAGCAAGACCGGGAAAGGCACGAAATAGAAGTAAGTAGGAGGTTTGTCATGTTGCGTCGGATTCTCTTCATTGGTGTCACTATGTTGCTGCTTCCTGGTGCTGTCCAGTCTGCCAGCCTGTCGTTTCAGATTGTCGACCATGGGGTATTCTCTTTCGACACCGGTGTACTGAAAGGTCAACTTCGAGCGGACGAGCACACGCAGGGAATTCCTACGATGGTTGACCTTGCCAGCGGGGTTGAACTTGCGTATGGGGGAAGCAATCCCGGCATTTTCAGCTACTATCGCATGT
This sequence comes from uncultured bacterium, assembly GCA_964612675.1. Taxonomy (GTDB): domain Bacteria; phylum Hinthialibacterota; class Hinthialibacteria; order Hinthialibacterales; family JAKPRU01; genus CAZTDD01. The sequence continues at coordinate 11,542 of CAZTDD010000080.1, read as the reverse complement.
TCTCTGCAGGTACCCGGTATGCGGATACTGCCAGGACTTTGCCGAAAGCGGCCAAACTGCTGGACGACGGCAGCGTGCGAATCGACTGGCCGGCGGGGGAAGAGAATCCTTTTGAGATGACTGCGGTTTACCGGTGGAGCGCACCAAATATCCTCGATCTGGAAACTCGAGTTACACCGCAAATTGACATGGAAGATTTCGAGATCTTCCTGTCATCTTACTTCAATGAGAACTTCCGGAGTTTTGTATATACACACCCTGCACGCTACGCGGAGCTCGGAGCATCCTTTCTCCCAGTCGATGTGAATCCCTTGATCTATGGCACGTATGTTGCCTTCCCGCGCGACTTGGAAGCAGCGCAGATCGTCTATGACGGTCGCTGGGAGCTCGGCCAGCATCCCGTACAGTTCTCCATAACCCAATACTATGAGGTTCCTCTCTGTATAAAGCGCAATCTGGAGGATGGGGTGGCGTTTGTTATGATGTCCCCAACCGACGATTGTTTCGCCATCGAGACGCCGTACAACATGGAACCTCCTGACAACGTTGCCGCGCATTATTCGCTGTATATGTCTCTGTTCGGAATCGACATTGCGGCCGGTATGACACAAACAGCTCGGACACGTTTCGTATTCGAGCGGAATCTCGCGGAACAGCATGCCGTGGACTTGTATGAGGAGTATATGACTTTCATTGAGCAGCTGCCGAAGTAACGTACAGCCGATTGGCCCGGACGTCTGGATACAGGCGGGTCGATGGACCTCCGTGCAAACACACAAAGGAATTCGTATACTTATGGGTGAATTCAGAAAGTGGCAACGGGCGGACTTGCTTCGACGCGCAAGTCGACAGCGGGACCTGATGTTACGGAGACGAACACAGAGTCCGGTGATTTCTCCGTGTCAATCGTGAAATGCGGGATGGTTGGGAGATGGACAATCCTTCAGAGTACCAGAGCACAATTCTACCTGCAGTTCTTGCTGCATCTTTTGTCTTTCTGTTTCTCGTCGAGTTTGTTCGCCCTCTTCGTAAACGAAAGCGTTCCAGGGGACACCGCCTCTTCGTCAACCTGTGCTTGACGCTTCTGGTTTTCGTATGTGGGACCTTCCTGGTCCGCACAGCAGGTCTCGGACTAAGCCGATGGACTTCCGATCATTCATTCGGCGCATTGAACATTATCCCGATGCCGGTCACGGCTCATTTTCTCTTTGGATTTTTGCTGATGGACCTGACATTTTATTATTGGCATCGAGTCAATCACGTTATTCCTTTGCTCTGGCGTTTTCACAACGTTCACCATGTCGATCCTGATTTGGATGTCACCACCTCGTTTCGTTTTCACTTTGTTGAAATTGCCTATTCCACGGTTTTTCGCGTAGTCCAAGTCGGTCTGATTGGAGTCCTTCCCATCACGTATGTACTGTACGAAGGTGTTTTCTCCCTTGCGACCATGTTTCATCACAGCAATCTACGATTGCCGATTCGTTTCGAACGATGGCTTAATCGCGTGGTTGTTACTCCGCGAATGCACGGTATTCACCACTCTACTGTTAAAGAGGAAACCAATTCGAACTACTCTGTCGTCTTCCGCTGGTGGGACGAGATTCATCGGAGTTTGCGGGTCCGCGTTCTCCAGTCGGGTGTTAATATCGGCGTACCCGCTTATCAGGAAGCTGAAGACAATCGCTTGCTTCACCTCTTGAAACTGCCTTTCCAAAAACAAAGAGATCATTGGCAATATCCTGACGGGAAGCGCCCAACGAGAGAACAAATGCCCGTCCAAGATGGCGGGAAATTCCTAGTTGAGTGAACGATCATGAACGAATTCGACAAACGGTTAGTCGACCGCTGGCGTGAGGGACTGCGAGCCGAGAATATTGAGGTTATTCAGGCCAATATCGGTTTGCGTTGTAATCAAGGTTGCGAGCATTGTCATTTGAGTTGTTCTCCCCAGCGATCCGAATTGATGGCATGGCCGATTATGGAGACCATCCTGGAATTGACCAGTCAGGTAGGATGTCGTTTGGTCGATCTCACCGGCGGAGCCCCGGAACTGAATCCGGATCTCCGGCGTTTTGTCAAAACCCTCTGTGAGGCCGGGCAACAGGTTCAGGTCCGAACGAATCTCACGGCGCTTCTGGAACCCGGTCTCGAACGGATACCCGAGTTTCTCCGGGAACATAATGTTCATCTCGTTGCCTCGATGCCCTGCTATTTGGAGGAAAACGTACGAAATCAACGTGGCCCACGTGTCTATGCACAAAGCATCGAAGTTCTCAAGCGGTTGAATACCTTGGGATACGGGATTGACCCCAAGTTGCCTCTCAACCTGGTTTATAATCCAGCGGGTCCTTTTCTGTCACCGGCTCAATCGGGCCTGGAAGCCGACTACCGCAAACATTTGTCCGACAACTTCGGCATTCAATTCAGTCACCTTCTGACGATTACGAATATGCCCATCGGCCGTTTCCGCGCCCGCCTGAAGAGAGAAAAGAAGGAACAAGAATACATGCAGCTTCTGCGGGATGCTTTTAACGAAAACACCGTCGACGGACTGATGTGTCGACATCAAATAAGCATCGCCTGGGATGGTACGCTTTACGATTGTGACTTCAATCTGGCTCTCGGGTTGCCTGTCGACCACGACATCCCGAATCACGTCCGCGATTTTGATCCGGAGATGCAGTCCACACGTAGGATTGTGACCGGCGAGCATTGTTTTGGCTGCACCGCCGGCGCCGGTTCCTCCTGTGGAGGAGCGCTGGCATGAAGGATACTCTTTCCGATTCGTCGAGAGGGATGGTGCTGGCGACCGCCGGCCTGATATGCCTTATCTTCCTCGGCTGCCAAAATGAACAACCCTCGTCGACGAAACAGGAAAGAATTGACGAGATGTACAAGGAGTACAAGAAATCCTTCCCGGATGTTCCCGATATTACAGTCCAGAAAATGCTCGAGCGGAAGAAGGAGGAAGAACTTGTCCTTGTCGATGCGCGAGAACCTCAAGAGCGCGCGGTCTCCATGATCCCCGATGCCTCCCCCGTCACCGAATTTGAAAAGCACATGGACCAATTGAAAGATCGCCCCATCGTAGTCTATTGCACGATCGGATATCGAAGCGCCGAGTACACAAAAGAGCTGCAGAAAAAAGGGTTTGATGCGTTCAATATGAAAGGTGGCATTCTCGCGTGGACCCACACCGGAAGGCCCCTGGTGACGGATTCGACCCAAACGAACAGAGTCCACGTTTACGGTGAAAAATGGGACCTGGCCGCCGATGGTTACGAGTCGACCTGGTAAGAGAGAAGGTCTCCAAGAGGTGAATCCTGTGCGACCGTTTCAGAAGCGACAAAGCCGGTTGGATTGCCATGGACGTCCCGGCGTGCTGGGGCTGTTATTCTGTTTCATGGTTTTCCAAGCCCTGTCTTCCCTCTCTGCGCAGCAACAAGACGACCCGTCCTTTTACGGAGAGTACGCCGCTGTATTGGATGAATTTGTGAGTGAACAAGGCATGGTCGATTATCAGAAACTAAAAGCCGAGCCGGAGAACCTTCGTGCCTTTCTTCGGGCTATGGCAACAATCGAACGGGAGACATACACGACCTGGACCGATGACGGGAAAATCGCATTCTGGATAAACGCTTATAATGCATGTACTCTCAAGGCGATTATCGATCATTACCCAATTAAAGCCCGCTGGACTACGTCTCTCTTCTACCCCGATAACAGCATCCGCCAAATTGACGGCGTTTGGGACGAACTGGAATTCTCCGTATTGGGAAAAAAGAGGACTCTGGACGAGATCGAGCACGAAACACTCCGCGAGGAGTTCAACGAGCCCCGCATACACATGGCACTGGTCTGCGCGGCCAAAGGATGTCCGGTCCTTCGTAATGAACCATATTTTCCTTCCCGACTGGATGCCCAACTCGACGATCAGACGAGACGCTTTCTTCGTGATCCAGACAAGTTTCGGATTGATCGAGATAGAGAGGAAATTTATCTTTCTTCAATATTCAAATGGTTCGGTGATGATTTTATCCCGACGTATAGCGGACAATCGCGTATCGCCGGACACAGCAAAAAGGAATCGGCTGTCCTGCGATTTGTCGCTCAATACCTTGACGAGCCCGACCGCGACTCCATCCTCACCGGCGATTACTCCATCGAGTATCTCGATTACGACTGGACACTCAATGAACAGAAATAGGCGACACTGAGTTCTTTTATGGATGAAACAGAGCACAACGTTTCTGCTGAGACACAAACACCTCAGCATCGTCAAGGCGGCAAGTGGCGTCTTGTCGGTCTCGTTTTGGCCGTTTTGTTGTTCATTGGTCTCTCGTTGACGTTGCCGATACGGGACTATATTCATTCCCTTCTGCAGTGGGTCCAGGACATTGGAATGTGGGGACCTGTTGTCGTTATCCTATTCTATATTGTCTCTTGCCTGGCGTTTCTTCCAGGATTCATTGTCACACTCGGCGCAGGCTTTCTATTCGAACTGATACTGGGCACCATCACCGTGTCGATTGGGAGCACGCTAGGCGCGTGTGCCGCGTTTCTTGTCGGCCGCACGGTCGCCAGGGACTGGATTGCCGAGAAGGTCGCAGGGAATGCGAAATTCAGGGCGATAGACGACGCCGTCGGACGTGAGGGATTCAAAATCGTTCTACTTATTCGACTTAGCCCGATTTTTCCGTTCAACTTGATCAATTATGCGTTCGGTTTGACCAGAGTGTCTTTTTGGCGGTACGCCGTGGCTTCCTGGATTGGAATGATCCCGGGAACGATTATGTATGTCTACATTGGCTCGGGATTGCGCTCGCTTGCGGAGGTCGCCGCGGGAGAGGTGGAGAGAGGTCCGGCGCAGCGCTTGTTCTTCTGGGTGGGATTGGCTGTAACCGTTGCGGTCGCTGTATTTGTGACGCGGCTCGCAAGACGAGCATTGCAGGATGCTGTGAGAGACGCTGCCGCAGAAGAGGTCTAAGAGAGTATGAATAAAGCACCGCACGTCGAGCCGATGGACCAGTACAACGAGACCCTGGTATCCAATGTTCATCCCGCCGATTGGAAGAACCCGAAACCTCTGGGACGATACAATCTGGTCGTCGTCGGTGCGGGTGCGGCGGGACTTGTGACGGCCGCCGGTGCGGCCGGATTGGGTGCCAAGGTGGCGCTGGTTGAAAAAGATCTGCTGGGAGGAGACTGTCTCAATGTCGGCTGTGTGCCGTCGAAGAGCCTGATTCGCTCCGCGCGGGCCGTCGCCGAAGTTCATAACGCGGCTGAATACGGAGTACGTGTTCCGGATGGAATAGTCATTGATTTCGCTGCGGTTATGGAGAGAATGCGGCGAATTCGCGCCCGAATCAGCACACACGACTCCGCCGATCGGTTCCGAAATCTCGGTGTGGATGTTTTCCTTGGAGAAGGTTCTTTCAGCGGTCATGATCGGCTGGAGGTTGCAGGGGAGACACTTCGTTTTAAGAAAGCGGTCATTGCCACCGGTGCGCGAGCACTCGACCCGCCGATCAGCGGACTCAGTGAGGCTGGTTATCTCACGAATGAGACGGTGTTCAATTTGACAAAACTCCCCCGCGAATTGCTGGTGATCGGGGGCGGTCCTATCGGGTGCGAACTGGCGCAGGCTTTTCGGCGCTTTGGCTCCGAAGTGACGATTGTTGAGATGAGTCCCCAGTTTCTGGCCCGCGAGGACCCGGACGCCGCGGCGATTTTGTATGAGCAGTTTAAGGCCGAGGGGATCAACGTTTTGCTTGGAGCGACAGTCGAGAGTGTTGCCGCCTCCGAAAAGGGCAAGAGTGTATCGGTTACACAGGGACAAACCAAGCACACACTCGAAGTCGAGGAAATATTGGTCGGTGCGGGCAGAGTACCGAATGTTGACGGATTGGGATTGGAGAAAGCGGGTGTGGGATACGATTCGAAAACCGGCGTTCTTGTGAATGACCGTCTTCAGACGGATAATCTGAATATATTTGCTGCGGGCGATATCTGTATGAAACATAAATTTACGCATGCGGCGGACGCCGCCGCGCGTATTGTCTTGCAAAATGCTCTTTTTTGGGGCAGGAAAAAACTCAGCGCTCTGACGATCCCATGGTGTACCTATACCGATCCTGAAATCGCTCATGTCGGTCTTTCGGAGAAGGATGCGAGAGAGCGGGGAATCCCCATCAACACGTTCAAGAGAGACTTAAATGCTGTGGATAGGGCACTTACGGATGGTGAAGAGACGGGATTTGTGAAAATCCACGTGAAACAGGGCAGTGATAAAATCGTCGGCGCGACAATTGTGAGCCGCCACGCGGGCGAGATGATTAGCGAGATTACCGTTGCTATGAAAGGGAAAATCGGTCTCGGAACTCTAGCAAACGTTATACATCCGTATCCGACTCAGGCGGAGGCGATCCGTCAAGCCGGGGACGCCTATAACCGTACACGTCTTACACCATTCCTCAAAAAACTGTTCTCCAGTCTGCTCTCGTTTCGCCGATAAGTATCTCGTTTCAAAAGACATACACTCGGTATGGCACCGGATTTTCATGTCTCGTGAGAAAAACGCGACTTTTTATATGACCAATCTTGTCATGATTGGTTTAGTCAGGTATACTGAGTGTAAGTTGAAAGACACAAAGGAAGAAGATTCCAAGAAAAGGCAACGTAGAATACATTGATTTTTCTGAGGTTGTCTAACAGTTTGAAGAAGTGAGTCGAAAGGAGAGTACGATGAACCACAAGACGAAAACACTGGGTTATTTGGGATTCTTCGCAATTGCAGGAGCGATGATGTTGATGGGAAGCGCATATGCGGGCTGTGGATCGTGTTCAGCCCATAGCACTGCCGCGGCGGATGCTCCGGAAAAAGGCGAATGTTGCGCCACGAAGGCGAAAACTGCCGCAACAAAATGCGATACCGCGAAGGCATGTCCGATGACAAAGACCGCCGCATCCGACAAGTCAGAGCACCACAAGTCAGAGCATAAACGTCACACAAAGGCGGCAAAAATGTCCTACGATGACGCTCATTTGACGACCGATGCTCTTGCGATTCTCGTCGAAGCGAGGGTACCCATGGTTCTTCTCGATGCACGCACGGCGAAGTACGACGAAGGCAAAAGGATTGCACATGCAAAGCGGCTTCCGCCGGATGCTACCGCAGATGAAGCTGCGGAGGCTATCGGATCGAAACGTCATCTTGTCGTGACGTACTGTGGCGGAGAAACATGTCCACTCAGCAAGAAACTCGCGTCACAGCTTCGTGAATACGGCTATGAACACGTACTGGAGTACCCCGCGGGGATGGAGGGTTGGCGCATGGCGGGACACGCTGTAACCGATACGGCGAAACAGGCTTCAGCCAAGTAATGAATGAGCCTACCTCCTACGCAGACGCAACTGGTTTCGAATAGCCAAGAGAAGGCCGGCGGGTGCAAAGCCCGCCGGCCTTCTCACGTTTCATCGGTTCTGTTCTGCAGATTGCTCGAATGATGCTAAGATTCGAATTCTCAGCAACGGTGAAACCTGACCGGAGATCGAAGCCGGACGCCGATTTGTGGGGAGAATTGTTGGAATTTTGTGAATACCATGACGTAGAATTTGTTTGGGTTCGTGGACATTCCGGTGTTCCGGAGAACGAGCGCTGCGATACGCTATCCGTTCAGGCGGCGAAACGAAAGAACCTTCCCCAGGACACAGGATATGAAACCGGCTGAGCGACAGGGAAGAACGAGAGAATCGTGAGAGAAAGAACCACTACTGCGCTTCCTGTCCTGTTGACCGGTTTGCTTCTCGTTCTTATCCAATTCTCACTGTACTGGATTTCGTGTGAATTCGCATATGGTGTTCCGGACTCGGATAAACCGATCATCCGGCTTGTGAGTCTCGCAGCAGCGGCCGGCGTCGTCTACCTGGCCGCCCTTCGATGGATTTCGCTATGTACGCCGACAAGAAGACTATTCACGTTTGCCATCGCGGTCGGATTTGTCATGCGGTTTTTTATGTTTCCAACGTCTCCGATGTTGGAGGACGATCATTATCGATACCTGTGGGACGGTGCCGTTACTGCTCATTTCCATAGTCCATACTTGTATTCGCCGAACGATGTGCGATTCGAATGGCTGGAGTCAGGAATTCCGCCTTCTCTCCAACAGCTCGCAGAAGAATCCGGCACCACCGTTGAGAGAATCAACCACCCGAATCTGCGAACCATCTATCCTCCTGTGGCTCAGGCCGCTTTTGCAATTGCCTATTGGATTCAGCCGTGGAGCCTTCCAGCCTGGCGGGTTGTGTTACTTGGATTCGACATTCTTGCATTGATTCTCGTTATTCGTACGCTTCAGTCGCTTGGTCTCCCTGTTCTCTTCTTTATTGTCTATTGGTGGAATCCACTGTTGGTGAAAGAGATTTACAACTCGGGTCACATGGACCTGCTGATATTCCCGTTCGTGATATTTTCTCTCTGGTTCGCTGTGCGGCATCGGCGCTACTGGTCCTTGTTGCTATTGGCGGTGGCGACGGGCATAAAAATCTGGCCGATCCTTTTGTTGCCTGTTGTTCTTCGTTCACTAATCGATAAACCGAAAGAATTGTTGCTATGCGTAGCCTATTACTTTGCTTTGGTGCTCGTGCTTTTCCTGCCGGTAATTGCAGGAGGTTTGGAGAGCGACTCCGGTTTCACGGCCTATGGGAAACGTTGGGAGATGAACGATGCTTTGTTTATGGTTTTTCTGTGGGGCACCAAGGCGGTTCTCGATTGGCTTGGTGGAGATATCGGCCATGCGCAGCTGATTGCTCGATTCGAGGTGACCGCAATTTTGGTCCTTTGGATTGCGTGGCTTCTGAAGAAACCTGTGATTAGTCCGCGACGATTTTACGAATGCTCGCTGTATATCGTCGCTGCGATGTTTCTTCTGAGTCCGACACAATTTCCCTGGTATTACACGTGGCTTGTTCCTTTGCTCGCGATACAACCTCGTTGGTCGCTGCTTCTCTTAACCCCACTGCTTTCCTTGTATTATTTGCGATTCTATTTCGAGACGCTCGGCCGTGTGAGTGTTTTTGACAACGGGATCGTATGGCTTGAGTATATACCGGTCTGGGCTTTGTTGATCTGGGAATGGATAGGACGGCGGCGCGGAAGGACAGTCTCTACCGATGCGGAATGATTTGAACGTTGCAGTTGTTATTCCTGCTGTGAACGAGGAGCGATCCATTGAAAAGGTCGTTTCGGCGATTCCCAAGTGGGTGGACGATGTGGTTGTTGTCGACAATGCCTCCACGGATAGCACCGCCGATGTAGCCCGTGGTGCGGGCGCTCGTGTTGTTTTTGAATCCCGCCGTGGGTACGGCTCGGCGTGTCAGGCAGGGATTCATGCTCTCAACGATCCGGATGTCGTTGTGTTTTTGGATGCGGATTTGAGCGACTTTCCCGAAGAAATGGATAAACTCGTTGAGCCGATTCTCAGTGACGAGGCGGATATGGTGATTGGCTCGCGGGTGTTGGGCGAGCGTGAGCCGGGGGCGCTGACTCCGCAGGCGCGATTCGGGAATTGGCTGGCCTGTTCTTTGATTCGGTTTCTGTGGGGCGTTTCTTATACCGATCTCGGTCCCTTTCGAGCGATTCGGTATTCAGCGCTTGAAGGTCTCGATATGTGCGACCGGGATTATGGGTGGACTGTGGAAATGCAGATCCGCGCGGTTCTCCAAAAACTGAAAATACTCGAAGTCCCCGTCAGATATCGGAAACGAATTGGCAAATCGAAAATATCCGGGACTTTAAAAGGCGTTATCGGAGCAGGCACGAAAATACTTGGAGTGATATTTCTTTTTGGAGTGGATTCGATTCTTTCGAAACGAAGAAAGATCAGAGGGGGCCAGACCCTTGCAATTTTTACTCGATATCCGCAGGCGGGGAAAACGAAGACGCGGCTGATTCCCACACTCGGGGAGGAGGGGGCGGCGGATCTTCAGCGTCGGATGACGTTCCACACCCTACAGCAAGCACGGAAGTGGTCGGATGGAAAGTTAAATGCAATTACTGTTTTTACCCATGGCGGCGACAAAAATTCCTTTAGCGGTTGGCTGGGCCGGGATCTGGTTTACGTTCAGCAAGCCGGAGAAAACCTTGGCCAGCGAATGCTGGAGGCATTTCGAGCGTCGTTTCAAAGAGGCGCCGAGAGAGTGGTGATTATCGGGACCGATTGTCCGGGAATTACGAAGGATCATTTGAAGCGAGCGTTTCGAGAGATTACGCAGAATACTGTTGTGCTCGGTCCGGCACGAGACGGGGGGTATTACCTGATCGGTTGCGGTCGTGTAATTCCGGAATTGTTCCAGAACATTCCATGGGGGACATCCGGGGTGTTGAACGACACAGTCTACAGAGCATTTCATATGGGACTTTCCGTACATCTTCTTGGTCTTTTGGATGACGTGGACCGACCGGAAGATCTCGGTGTCTGGAATCGAATCTGTTCAGAGAAACCGGTGGAACCCAAGATCTCGGTAATTGTTCCCGCGTTAAACGAAGCAGGGAACATCGAACGCTGCATTTCCAGCATCCGTTCGGGTGAAAACATTGAAATCATCGTGGTGGATGGAGAAAGTTGCGACGGGACAGTCGACATCGCGCTTTCTTTAGGCGTAACCGTGGTCGAGAGTCTTCCCGGGAGAGGGTGTCAAATGAATGTCGGTGCGGAGCACGCCAGTGGGGATGTATATGTTTTTCTTCACGCAGATACCTTCTTGCCTGAATACTATGATTGGCATATCCGTGCAGCTTTGTGTGACTCGGAAATCCTGGGCGGAGCGTTTGAATTCTCTGTTGATGAACCTTCGTGGAGCCTGCGATTGATTGAACGGATGGTGTGTTGGCGGTCGAGAGTTTTCGATTTTCCGTACGGCGATCAGGGAATTGTTGTTAGGCGGGAATGTTTTGAGGAGATTGGCGGTTTTTCGGAGATGCCGTTGATGGAGGATTATGAGTTTGTGTTGCGTTTACGAAAAAGGGGTGGAGTCGGGATTATTCCGCTGCCCGTGGTTACGTCTGCACGGCGGTGGTACGAGGTGGGGGTTTGGCGGACGACGCTTCTGAATCAGGTTTGTGTGATTGCGTATCGATTGGGGATTTCGCCGGAACGGATTGTGCGGTGGTATGGGAGGCATCACCCTGCCCCGACTCGTGTGGATGGGACGCATAGCCATGGGCTGCGTATAACTGTGAGGAATCTTTTTTGATGGAAGTAACTTGTCCAACACTCCACCAAAATTTTGCAGAAAATTATCTTGATCCCGTCTTTGCGAAAAAGGGAAGAGATTGGTATCAAGAGGCTTTCGTCGTTGACGAACAAAAAGAGTTCTTCGTGCTGAATAGGCTTGATTTGTTTGGGATTGGGGAAACGTGTTCAAATACAGATGAGGCTTGAGACTGAGGTACGTCCGCCTATCTCTCACGCGATAATTGGTCCTCCTGGATTCCCATGTTAGTTTTTTGACTTAACACCACGTAGGGATGGTTAGCCAA